>JAQGJP010000100.1 GCA_028290545.1 Rhizobium sp.
TCCTTGAAGATAGTCGATCCCGGCTTTTATTGCAAGGATCGCCTAGCGCAACCCATCCTTGCCTTCGATCTCGCTGGCCTTCAGCCCGCCGACACGGGCGAGCGGCCGGCCGCTATCGGTCACGGCCACGGCGACCATGATTTCGCAGGCGCGCGGAGCATCGTTCAGCCAGATTTCCATGCCGTCGAAATGCGAACGCACATAGGCGGCATCCTTATGGCCAAGAGGAATGTCCAGCACCTGTCCCGGCCCACCGCGCTTCTTGGAGGAAGGCACGAGCGCCGCGCCATGTTCCACCGCCTCGCGCAACGGCTTGCCCATCGACGGATGCAGGATCGCGGCGGCATGTTCGAGTTCGCCGTCCTCGCCGACCATCGCCGCCTTGCCGTAGCTCTGCGCTTCAGATGGCTCGATGCCGAGCGCCTTGACGCATTTCCGGCCCAGAAACCCGCCCAGTTCGGCGCCAATGTCGATCAGCGGCGCCAAATCTTCGACATAGCGACCGGCGAAGGGATTGCGGATCACAGCCACTGCCGCCGCCTTGCGGGTGGGTGGCGAAACCGTCTGCCCCATCTCACTCAGGGTTTCCTCGACGAAGACGACGAGCTTGCGGATTTCGGCACTCACGCCGGTCACCGGAGGCCGTCCTCGCCCTTGATGTCCTCTGCCTTCAGGCCGCCCACGCGGGCATGGATGCGCGAACCGGTGGTCATCACCAGCGCCACGACGATCTCGTTGGCGCGCGGCGCATCGGGAACGCCAACTTCCATGCCATCGAAATGGCTGCGGACATAGGAAGCGTTGATGTGGGTAACAGGTACATCGAGTCGCGTGCCGGGACCGCCGACCTTCTTGGTCGAGGCGACGATCGCCTTGGCATCGCCCAGTGTTTCGCGCATCGCGTAGCCGCCCGGCACATGCCAGAGCGCACCGTGCTCGAGCTCGCCGGCCTGACCGACGATCGCGCCCTTGCCATAGCCCTGGATCGCGTCCGTGGTCCCGCCGAGCGCGGCAATCAGGCGCCTGGCCATCTCAAGGCCAAGCGGCTCAAGATCCTTCATGAAGGGCGAAATCTCCTCATGATAGCGGCCGGCAAACGGGTTTTCGATCACCGCCAGCACCGCGCCGCGCTTCAGCGGCGTCCCGGCCACCGGCCCGCCCTCATGGAAAATTTCTTCGACCACGGTCAGGAATTTGCGAACTTTAGGCTCAGGCATAGCGTCTCGTCTCCAATGTCGGCAGTTCAGTCTGTTCGGAGGTCATCCCACCCACGATGCGGCCACGATCCCCGAGGAACAGGCCGGCGCGCTGGATCAGCCTTTGGGAAATGAACAACTCGGCTTTCGCAGCACCGGATGCCAGCGCCGCGTCGATTTCGTCATCCGTGAGATCGCCACAGCCGGTGACCACGAGATGCTCGCCGAGATCGCTGTCATCAACGACATCGATCGCCCGCGAACGGCGAATGGCGGGATGATCGGGAAGATCGACGGCGTTGGCGACCAGCGATGCCGCCGCGTCGGCGTCAGCCGCATTGCGGGCAAGAATGGTGACGGAATCGGCGATGCCCATCGACAGGCTCCGTCCACCGCGGCCGCTTGTGGCAATGCCACGTGACGGATGCGCCGCGTCCATCGCGAAGGTGCCCAATGCTGTTCCATCCTCGCGTGATATGCCTATGCGGAATTCCGCACCTTCATCGAGGTGGAGGGCGATATCGCCGCCATTGTTGACATAGATGCGGCGCGGTCTCTGCTCGCCGGGAAAGCCGGCCAGCATCGCGGCAAGGACTTCATCGGCCACCGAACCGGCCACCGCCGCCATCGGCGTGATGAAATGGGTTTCAGCATAGGGGCGCACCGCAGCCAACATCCGTTGGGCCGTAGCACCTTCCGGCACCGGGCTATCGACCCGCGCCGGGCTCTTGAGCAGCGGCAGTTCGCTTACCAGTTCATCAAGCACCGTCTTGAAACGGCGGTTCGCCAGGGCAAAGGCATGATTCCTGAAATAGGCTTCGAGTTCCAGCGAGATCGCGCCATCGACGCCGATGATCAGATCTATCGGCCCGTGCTGCAGGTGCAGCCGGCCGTTCTGGTCACCATCGAGATAATTGGCAGTCGGACCGGTCATACCAGCATCGCCGTTTCTCCAAGGTCAGGATACGTCCCCTCCCCAACCCCTCCCCACAAGAGGGAGGGGCTAGCCCGCGACATCCATCGATCCAAAACAAGGACGTCTTCACCCACTGCAATGATGGATTGGGCAGAGAGGCGCAACACATCAAGCCCCTCCCCCTTGTGGGGATGGGTTGGGGAGGGGAATCTTTCCCACCCGCCGGAATGTGCAGCGTTCATCAAAATCATGCACCCCATTTGAAATTGCGCTCCGACGTCGGCCAGGCGCCCTGCGCCACCGGCGCGATCTTGCGTTCGGCAAGCTCGATCGCTTGTTCGATCGGAATTATGGCCTCCATATGGCCGCCGAGCGCCCGATAATCCTCAAGTCGCATTGTGAATTCGATCGGCGCCACCAATGCGGGGGTCGGCACATAGCCGAACGAATTGGACGGCATTTCGGTGACATCGGCCATCACTGTGATGCCGCCGCCGGGCCAGACATAGGCCGGCGCGCCGCCACAGGACACATGCGTCAGCGCCTCCTTGACCGAGCGCGTCAGCCGCACCGGATTGGTGGTCACCCCCGCCCGCAGGCTGCCGCCGGCACCGCCCATGAACAACACGGTCGCCAGCGCCGGCTCGCAGTTCTCGGCGATGATCTCGACCGATTGCTGCACCGGCGCCGGCAGCAGCGACTGCAGCTCGGGTTTCAGATTGTCGTCGAGAATGTAATAGGCGTGTTGCTCGCCGGTGGTGGAAACCATCAGCATCCGCATGCCGGGATAGGCGGTCTTTGGATCGAAATCGCCGAGGATCGTCAGCGGGTCGTCGATATTGGTGCCACCCCAGCCGGTGCCGGGCTCAGCCACCTGGAAATAACGGCCGGGCGTCGAGCGGCGGCCCTTGATCTTGATGCCGGTCGCCGGGATGTTCAGGAGCTTGCCAGCCTGGTGCTCGGAAAGCACGCCGGTGATATGGTCATCGACGACCACCACTTCCTCGACCATGCCCTTCCACTGTTTGGCGAACATGCCGATCGTCGCCGAGCCGCAGCCGACGCGCATGCGGCTTTCCAGCACGCCGTTGATGACCGGAGCGTGTCCCGCCCGGATCTCGACGGTGGCGCCGCCATCGATGGCGAGCGTGACCATGTCGCTGTTACAGAGCCGCAGCAGTGCATCGCAGGTGACGCGGCCTTCCTTCTTGGAACCGCCGGTCAGGTGGTGCACACCGCCGAGCGACAGCATCTGCGAGCCATACTCACCCGTCATCACATGGCCGACCTGCTCGCCATCGACGCGGACGGCGGCGGCTTCAGGGCCGAGAAAGCGATCGGTGTCGATCTTCACCTTGGCGCCGCAATAGGAAAAAATGCCTTCGGT
The DNA here is from genome assembly GCA_028290545.1 of Rhizobium sp. Taxonomy (GTDB): domain Bacteria; phylum Pseudomonadota; class Alphaproteobacteria; order Rhizobiales; family Rhizobiaceae; genus Rhizobium_E. Next base: position 3,500 of record JAQGJP010000100.1, read on the forward strand.
GACCACCGTCACCATGTCCACGCCGTTCTGCTTCTGCGAGACGATGAAGGGCGCGGGCTTGTAATCCGGATAGGTGGTGCCGGCACCAACGGCGGTGATGAAAGGCTTGCGCGCGTTGACGAGATCGCCGTTCCAGTCGTCACCGGGATTGTCCGGCAGGAACGGCACCAGTTTGCCGCCGGCGGAGACAGTGCCCTCGATGATGGTCAGCGGATCGACGCGGATCAGTTCGCCGGCCTGATTGGCATAGCGGTCGCAGGCGCCGGATCGGCCATCGGCGATGAAACACATGACCGGACAGGCGTCACAGCGGATCTTTCCGTTTTCAGCGGCTTCGACGATTTGTTTGACCACTTCGAAACTCCTGTCCAGTTTCATTCGTATACAAACGAGTATCAGACTCGAAGTGCCTGATGTCAAGCGGGACGCACCTTGCGCCGATGCTTCGTTGACAAATGAGTCTGTGCAATTAAACCACTTGCTGAACAACTGACAATGCCGAATGAAAGACCCCAGATGGCCGAGAGCGAGGAAATCAACGAGGCACAGGACGGCACCGGCGTCGAAACGGCAGACTATCGCGTCGATCAGCAGATCGGTTTCTTCCTGCGCCAGGCCAACCAGCGGCATGTGTCGATCTTCACCGGCATGATGGGTGACCGGCTGACGACGACGCAATGGGCGGCGCTCAGCAAGCTCAGGGAAATCCAGCCAAGTTCGCAAAACCAGCTCGGCCGGGAGACCGCCATGGACGTGGCGACGATCAAGGGCGTGATCGACCGGCTTGTGACGCGCGGCTTCGTCCAAAGCGAGGCGGACCCCAGGGACGGCCGGCGGCTGGTGCTGTCGCTGACAGAAGAGGGGCTCGCGACGATCGACCGCAATCTGGCCATCGCCAGCGCGGTGACCGACGAGACATTGTCGCCGCTGACCTCGGGCGAACGGATGATGCTGATCGAGCTTCTGCGGAAGATTTGCTGAGCTGTTCGCGCGTGCACAACGGGCGTCGACGAGCGCAATATTCATTTGCATGCCAATGATTGTTGGATAAGATATCGGCAATGGGTACGCAGCTTAAAAGCCCAAAGGGGAATTCAGCCATCGGTCTTCAGCGCGCGAGCAGTTCGCGAGCGAGGGATGCGTCATGCGCGGAGTACGCGGCATGAAAACGCGTTCCGTGACCCTGAATGTCAATGGCGAAAGCCGAACGCTGGACGTCTCGCCCGAAACGCCGCTGATCTACATGCTGCGCAACGATTTCGAACTCAATGGCCCGAAATTCGGCTGCGGGCTCGGCGAATGCGGCGCCTGCGCCGTGCTGGTCGATGGCCGTTCGGTGCGCTCCTGCACGATCAGCGTCGCGGCCGTCGAGAATCGCCGGATCACCACGCTCGAAGGCCTCGGCACATCCGAAAGACCGCATCCCGTGCAGCAGGCGTTCATCGAAATGCAGGCGGCACAATGCGGCTATTGCCTGAACGGCATGATCATAGCCACGGCTGGTCTGCTCAACCGTAATCCCGATCCGGACGAGGCCGCGATCCGCACGGCGCTGAGCCGCCATCTCTGTCGTTGCGGCACGCATATCGAGATCCTCGCCGCCGCCCGCCGTGCTGCCGAACTGATGAGGCCGGCCAAGGAGTTCGCGCCATGAACGGCCTGCAGGAAACACCGCGCGGCGACTATCTGGATTCGCCGGATATCCTGCTCGTCATTCGCCCGGGCACGCACAACAAGCCGGAAATCTTCCTCGCCATGCATGCGGATGGCGCGGTCAGCGCCTTCAACGGCCATGTCGATCTCGGCACCGGCATCCGCACCGCGCTCGCCCAGATCGTCGCCGAAGAACTCGACATCGCTTTTGACAAAGTGTCGATAATATTGGGCACGACATCGGTGGCGCCGGACCAGGGTCCGACGATCGCCAGCGAGACGATCCAGATCACCGCCATTCCGCTCCGGCAGGCGGCCGCGACAGCAAGACAGCATCTGCTCGCCAAAGCCGCGCGGCGGCTTGGCGTCGAGATCGGCGAACTGCGCGTCGAAGACGGCGTGATCCGTCGCGGCGACTGGGCGATGGCCTATGCGGATCTGGTTCTGGGCCAGCATGAGCGGATCGAGATCGACAGCGACGTTCCGGTCAAGCCGGTCGAGGCCTACCGGATCGTCGGCACGTCGCAGCGCCGTAACGATATTGCCGCCAAATCATCCGGCGAATGGACCTATGTGCACGATGTGCGGGTGCCCGGCATGCTGCACGGCCGCGTCATCCGCCCACCGCATGCCGGCTTCGACCATGGCGAACTAGTCGGCAACAGCCTGATTTCCGTCGATGAAAGCTCGGTCGCCGATATTCCCGGCGTGGTCGGCGTCGTCGTTGTCGGCGATTTCGTCGGCGTGGTCGCGACGCGCGAGGAAAACGCGATTGGGGCGATGCGGCGCCTGAAAGTGCTCTGGCGCGAACAGCCGGACCGGCCGGATCTCAACGATGTCGAGCAGGCATTGCGCGACAACCCGGCGCAAAAGACCCGTGTGCTTGCCGATGAAGGCAATATCGAGCTGGCGCTGGCCAGCGCCTCTCCGGCTATGAACCGCACCTATGTCTGGCCTTACCAGATTCACGGCTCGATCGGCCCTTCCTGCGCCGTCGCCGACTGGCGGGACGGGCAGCTGACCGTCTGGTCGGGAACGCAGAACCCGCACTGGATGCGGCGCGACCTGGCGTTCCTGCTGGATATGTCGGAAGAGGACATCGTCGTCGAGCGACTGGAGGCTGCCGGCTGCTATGGCCGCAACTGTGCCGATGACGTGACCGCCGATGCGGCGCTGCTTTCCCGCGCCGTCGGCCGGCCGGTGCGCGTGCAATTGACCCGCGAGCAGGAGCATGGCTGGGAGCCGAAGGGCGCGGGCCAGGTGATCGACGTGCGCGGCGGGCTCGATCTGGAGGGCGGGCCGGTCGGTTATGATTTCGAGACGCGCTATCCCTCCAATCTCGCGCCGACGCTGGCACTGGTGCTGACCGGCAAGGTGACCGCCAACGACACGATGGAGATGGGCGACCGAACGGCGATCCCACCCTACGCGTTCGGCAATCTGCGCGTCCAGGTGCATGACATGCCGCCAATCGCCCGGGCCTCCTGGTTTCGCGGCGTCTCGGCCATGCCGAACTCGTTCGCGCATGAGAGCTTCATCGACGAGCTTGCGGCTGCCGCCGGCGTCGATCCGGTCGAGTACCGGCTGCGCTATCTGACCGATACCCGCGCGATCGATCTGGTCCATGCCGTCACCGGGAAGGCTGGATGGAAGCCCCGCACCAAATGGGGAACCGCCGGCGGCGAAGGCGACCTGCTCCACGGACGCGGCTTTGCCTATGCGCTTTATGTGCATGGCAAATTTCCGGGCACGCCGGCCGCGTGGTCGGCCTGGGTCGCCGATGTCGCGGTCAACCTGAAGACCGGCGAAGTCGCGGTGACGCGCATCACGGTCGGCCAGGACACCGGCATGATGATCAACCCGGAAGGCGTCCGTCACCAGATCCACGGCAATGTCATCCAGTCGATCAGCCGCACGCTGAAGGAGAAGGTGGATTTCTCCCGGACGCAGGTCGAAAGCGTCGAATGGGGTGGCTATCCGATCATTACCTTCCCGGAAGTGCCCGAGATCGACGTCGTCATGCTGCCACGCCAGAACGAGGAGCCGCGCGGCGCCGGCGAATCCGCCTCGGTGCCGAGTGCCGCGGCGATTGTCAACGCCGTCTATGATGCGACCGGCATCCGCTTTCGCGAACTACCATTGACGCCGGACCGGGTGCTGGAAGCGCTCGACGGCCGCAAGCGTGAGAAGAATGCCGCGACGAAATCAAAAGTGAAACGCTGGTGGCAACTGGGGCTGGGCATCACGGGTCTTGCCGGCATCGCCGCCGGTGGGCTGGCCGTGATATCGCCCATACGACCTGCCTATCCCGAGATCCCGAGACCCGATCCAGCCGCGTTCAGCAGTGCCACGATCGAGCGCGGCCGGCTGGCGGCGGCAGCCGGTGCCTGCAACATCTGCCACGTCGGCAGCGACGGGACGGCATTTGCCGGCGGGCGGGCCTTCGAGACGCCGTTCGGCAAGGTCTATGCCACCAATATCTCGCCGGATGTGAAGGCCGGCATCGGCGCCTGGTCCTACCCGGCGTTCGAACGGGTGATGCGGCAGGGTATCCATCGCGACGGCAGCCACCTTTACCCCGTGCATCCCTATACGTCGTTCATCAATGCCGATGATGCCGACCTGCAGGCGCTCTATGCCTTCCTGATGGCCGAGGCTCCCGTCGCGGCGAAAGCCCCGGAAACGAAATTGAGTTTCCCCTACAATGTTCGTTCCATGATGGCCGGCTGGAACACGTTGTTCCTGACGACCACGGCGACCGCCGATCCGGCAAAAAGCGAGGCCTGGAACCGTGGCGCCTCTCTGGTCGAAGGCCTCGGCCATTGCTCCGCCTGCCATACCGAACGCAATGTGATGGGCGCGGAACTGACCGGCAAGGCGCATCTGATGGGCGGTTTCGCCGATGGCTGGGAAGCGCCCGCCATCCTCGGCGCTGGAAAGGGCCCTGTCGGATGGACGGAGACAGCACTTTACGACTATCTCCGCGACGGACATTCCACCGATCACGGCAGCGCCAACGGCCCGATGGCGCATGTGGTGCAATCGCTGTCGGCACTGCCGGACGAGGATATCCGCGCGATGGCGGCCTATCTGTCCGGCGCGGTTCCGGAGGACATCGCGAGCCAGCAGAAACAGGCCGCGATCACCGCCGCTGATCAGGCGAAAACGGCCGCCGCGATGTCCGAGCCGCAAGGCGCGCGGATTTTCGACGGCGCCTGCACCGCCTGCCACGCCGACGGCACCCCGCTCGCCAGCCTGGCGCTCAACACCGCACTCCATAGCGAGAGGCCGGACAATGTGCTGCAGGCGATCCTGAACGGGGCCGACGCGCCTGCCCTTCTGGCGCGAGAGGTTAAGGCCGATGAGCTTGAAATCATGTCGATGCCGAGCTTCAGGCAAAGTTTCAGCGACCGGCAGCTTGCCGATCTCGCCGCCTATTTGAGGGCGCGGTTCGCGCCGGACAAGGCTCCGTGGGCGGGCTTGCGGGATGCGTCGGCAAGAGTACGGACCATTGGTCAGTAGCCGCGAGACGTCACCCCCCTCTGTCGCTTCGCGACATCTCCCCCTCAAGGGGGGAGAGCAGAGACTCGCGGATATGTTCCCTCATCAACACAGAGGATCGAACTGGTGGCAAGATCGCGTCGCGGCTCTACTCTCCCCCCTTGAGGGGGAGATGTCAGCGAAGCTGACAGAGGGGGGTGTCCTTTCTCGCCTCGCGACAACAGCGGCTTTCCTCACCCTCGCCTCCTCCGCCCATGCTCACGGCAGCGAAGCCTCCATCGTTCTCCTGCTACCGACCGGCTATTATCTGGCAGGCGCTGCAATCGCGGTCGCCGCCTCATTCCTGTTGCTGGCACTGCTTCCTGCGTGGCTTTCGGCCCGGCTTGCGACGATACGGCTGAAACTGGGGACCGTGGTGGACATTCCGCATGCAGCCACCAGCACCTTTGCGTTTGCTCTGCTGGCACTGCTGGTGCCGGCCGGTATTTTCGGCACGCGCGATCCGGTGGAAAATCCGCTGCCGCTGATGATCTGGACCATCTGGTGGGTCTGCTTCACGGTGCTGCAGGCGATCACCGGGCCACTTTGGCCGCATCTCAATCCATGGACGGGGCCGATTGCCCTTCTCCGGCTGCTTACGGGAAAGCCACTCGGCGAGACAGCGTTTGCGAAGCTGCCCGAGCGCATCGGCTATCGGATCGCCGTGCTGCAATTTGCTGCCTTTGCCTGGTTCGAACTGATCGATCCGGCACCCAGCGATCCGGACCGGCTGGCGATCGCCATCATCGTCTACTGGCTGTTCAATCTCGCCGGCGCGCTGATTTTCAGCGAGCGGGAATGGATGCGGCGGGCCGAACCCTTCTCCATCTTCTTCGGCCTGATAGGCCTGCTGTCGATATTTGACCGGAGGCCCGAGAGCCCCAGCCGCACGCGGATCGCGCTTGTCTGGCCGGGTTACAGCCTGATCCAGAAGCCGGCCCTGCCGCTGACCGGCGTGCTGTTTGTCCTTCTGGCGCTCTCGACAGTATCGTTCGACGGCCTGTCCCGGACCTTCGTCTGGCTGAGCGCCATCCGCGTCAATCCGCTGGAGTTTCCCGGCCGCAGCGCCGTGGAAATGTCCGGAACGCTGGGAATGGTCGGGATGTTCATCGCCCTGTCGATCGGCTTCATCGGTGCCGTCGCGCTCGGCTGTGCCTTGGCCGGCAGATCGGCCATATGGCGCGAGGCCTCTGGCAGACTGATCCACAGCATCGTTCCGATCGCGCTGGCTTTCCAGGCGGCGCACTACCTGACGAGCATACTGGTCGACGGACAGAATGTGCTGATCGCACTCTCCGATCCGTTTTCGTTCGGCTGGAATCTGTTCGGCACCGCCCACTGGCACACGACGACATCGTTCCTCAATACATTGAGCGGCGTGACGCTGATCTTCAATACCGAAACCGTCGCCATCGCACTCGGCCACATCGTCGGAATCATCATGGCGCATCTGATCGCGCTCCGGATGTTTGACAATCCGCGTCAGGCTGTTGTCAGCCAGATCCCGCTTGCAGCCCTGATGGTGTTCTATACGGCGTTCGGATTGTGGCTCCTGGCGACACCGCGGATTTGAATTCACCCATGCCCGACACCCAGATACTTCCGCACGATCGACGAATCCGCCCGTACCGCATCAACGCTGAATTCCGCCTGCACCGCTCCCTGGTCCATGAAGGCGATGCGATCGGCGACCGCGAGCACCGCGTCGATCCGCTGCTCGACCAGCAACACCGCCACCCCATCTTTGCGGAGCCGGGTCACGACATCGCGGATCGCAGCGATCATCGACGGCATCAGCCCTTCGGTCGGTTCGTCGAGCATGATGACCTTCGGCTCGACGCAGAGCGCGCGGGCAATCGCCACCATGCTCTGTTCGCCACCGGACAGCGTGCCGGACTGCTGGTTCATGCGGTCGGCGAGTGCCGGGAAATAGGAAAGCGCGCGCTGCAGCGCGGCGGTGCCGGATTTGCGGGTCATCAGCCCGATTTCGAGATTTTCGCGAACCGACAATTCCTTGAACAGCCGCCTGCCCTGCGGCACATAGCCGATGCCCTGACGCGGGATCTGTTCGGCCGGCAGACGGGTTATGTCTTTGCCATCCAGCAGCAGTTTTCCGCTGCGCGGCGGCACCAGGCCGAGAATGGATTTGATCGCCGTGGTTTTGCCGGCGCCATTGCGGCCGAGCAGGCAGAGGATTTCGCCTGACGCGACGGAAATCGAAAAATTCCGGAGAACCTGCAGATCGCCGTAGAAAGTGTTGAAGCCATCGACCCTGAGCATCATGCGGCCGTTCCCAGATAGGCGGCCTGGACTCCCCCATTGGCGCTGATCTCAGCCGGCGTGCCTTCCGCCAATATCCTGCCGCGATCGAGCACGGTGATCCGGTCGGCAAGCGTCATCACCACGTCCATATTGTGCTCGATCAGCAAGATCGTCGATGTGGCCGAGATTCGTTTCACCAGCGTGCAGAAATCGGCGATTTCGGAATCGGACAGCCCTTGCGTCGGCTCATCGAGGATCAGAAGCTGCGGCTGCAATGCCAGCCCCATCGCCACTTCCAACAGACGTTGATGGCCATAGGCCATTTCGCCGGCACGCTCATCGGCGCGGCTGCCGAGGCCGACAGCTTCGAGGGCATTTGCCGTCTCGCGCTCGAAATCGAGCTTGCCGCCCCTTTCGCGTTGTGCCCGCCCGAGCGCGGCTATCCGGACATTTTCCGCAACCGTGAGCTTCTGGTAGATATTGGTGATCTGGAACGTGTAGGCGATGCCACGCCGCACCCGCCGGAATGCCGGCATACGGGTAATGTCCTCGCCGCGAAAGCTGATCGTGCCATCCGTCACTGGCGTACGGCCGGACAACAGGCTGACGAATGTCGTCTTACCGGCGCCGTTGGGGCCGATGATCGCCCGGATCTCGCCTTCCCTCAGGCTGAAATCAATGCCGTCGACCGCCCGCAGTCCGCCGAAATATCGCTTCAGTCCTTGGGTCGCCAGGATCACATCAGCCATGGCAACCACCTCTCCCGGATGGAACCCAGTATGCCCTTGGGGAACCAGAGCACCAGGGCGATCAGCACCACGCCGACGACCAGCAGATAGGCGCTGGTGAGTTCGCTCAGCTGGTCGATCATCGTCATCATCAGGACAACGCCGATCAACGGCCCGAGCAGCGTTCCGGCTCCACCAAGCAGCGTGAACAGCAGAACTTCGATCGAATACTGGATCGAGGCGAAGGTCGAGCCGATATAGCCGAACAGCAGGCCGTAGGCCGCACCGGCGGCACCGGCGATCGCCCCGGAATAGAGGAAGGCTTCGAGCTTGGCGGCGAAGACATTGAAGCCCAGCATTTCCGTCCGACCCTCGTTTTCGCGGATCGCTGCAAAAATCCGGCCCTTGCGGCTGACCAGCACGAGAAATGAAATCATCAGCGCGATCAGCAGCAGCCCGAAGGCCAGATTGAAGCGGACCATGCCGCTGGTAAGATCGACGGTCCAACCGGCGACGTCAAAACTGCGCGCGGCGCGCGGCATCGACAGGCCGTCCTGCCCGCCGGTATATTCGGCGAAATACAGCGTCGTCAGAAAGCCGACCTGCGAGAACATCAACGTCACGATCATGAACGAGACACGCATGGTCGGCAGGGCAACGAAGCCGATGGCCAGCGCCAGCATGAAAGCAGCGGCGGTGCCCCCGACAAAGGCCAGCGGCACGCTGACGCCGAGATGATAGCTGGCGAGCCCCGCGCCATAAAGTCCGGCGGCGAAGAACATCGCATGCCCGAGGCTCAACAGCCCGACATAGCCGAGCAGCATGTTGTAGCCGACAGCAAAGACGGCGAGCACCATCATCCGGGTCGCCGTCAGTACATAATATTCCGGCAGCACGAATTGCAGCAGGAACAGCACCAGCAGCACGACGACGAGCAGGACGAGATTGCGTCGGACCATGCCCCCACTCATCGCTGGGCCTTCCCGAACAGGCCATTCGGCTTGAAGACAAGCACCAGTGCCACCAGCAATGTCGAGACCATTTTCGCCAGCGTCGGCGAGAAGAATACCGACAATATGCCGTCCGACAGGCCGATCAGGATCGCCGCGACCACCGTGCCCTGTATGCTGCCGAGGCCACCGATGATCACCACTATGAACGACAGCAACAGCGGATCGAGCCCCATCAGGTAATGCGCCTGCTGGGTCGGCACGACCAGCACCGCCGCGACCGCCGCCAGCATCGCGCCGATTGCAAACACAGTGGCTGAGACGCCATCGACATTGATGCCGAAGGCCTGCGCGGTCTCACGATCCAGCTGGGTGGCGCGCATGATCAGGCCCACCTTGGTCTTCCGCACCACGAACCAGATGCCGAGCATCAACAGGATCGCGGCGGCAATGATGAACAACTTATAGGCGGAGTAACCGAACCACGGAAAGCGGATCGTGTAGTAAAATGGCGGCTCGACCGCCTGCGCGTTCGGGCCGAAGAAGATCAGCGCCGATTGCTGGAGCACATAGAGCAGGCCGATGGTGGCGACGATCGTCGCTTCCGGATCGTAGTTCAGCCGCTTGAGGATCAGCCGGTCGCTGGCATAGGCAATCGCCCCGACCAGCAGCGGACTGACGATGAGGGCTGCGATGAAACCGAGGGCCGGATGGCCGGCGATCTGGCTCGAGATGAACCAGGCGAACACCGCGCCCAGCATGAAAAACTCACCATGCGCGACATTGACGACCCGCATGACACCGAACACCAGCGACAGTCCAACCGCAGTGACGGTCAACACCGACGCCTGCACCAGACCTTCCAGGATCGCAAGAAAAAGATAGGGGCCCAGACCCATGAGCGGAGGCACTTTCAGTCTTCAGGCAATGGCAAGATACCCTCGCCGACCAGACATCGGCGAGGAAAACACGGTTTTGGAGATCAGAAGTCCATCTTGGTGTAATCGACCTCAGGCTCGTACATGCCGTCCTCGATCGAGGTCGTATGAACCACCTTGAGCTTGCTGCCCTCCACCTGAGAAATATGCTGCTTGCCGAATACCTGATGGCTCTTGCCGTCGAAGATCTTGTCGCCCTGCGGATGCTCGTTGCTCGCGGCAAATTTATCGAAAGATTCCAGCGCAACGATGAAATCCTTCTTCTGATTGGGGCCCTCGTACTTGGCCATTTCCATCGCCTGCTTGATGACGAACAGCGTTTCCCAGACCGAGAACATATGCGAATAGGTGGAGATGTCCTTGGGGTCGCTGGTGCTGGCGCCATTGGCATCGACGCCGACCTTGTCGCGGAAAAACTTGTCGAATTCCGTCTGGTCCGCCTGCGCATAGCGCGGATTGCCTTCCCAGAAATAGGTGCCTTCGAGATATTCGAGCTGCGGCGTGGCGAGATCAACGGCTTCGAGCGAATCGATGAAGCCGAATATCTGCGGACGCTGGCTGCCGAAATGATCGCCGAGTTCCTTGACGAAGGTCAGCACGGCCGGGCCGACCATGACGTGATAGATGACCTCGGTATCGGTCGGGATCTGCGGGAAATAGCGGGTGAACGAGCTTTCCGTCGGCGGGATCGGGATCAGCGCCGAAATCTCGCCGCCCTGCGCCTTGATCGCGGCGGAAAAATAATCGCGGTGATCGTGACCGAAGGCGTAATCGGGGAAGATCATCGTCACCTTCTTGCCGAGATTCTTGGCGATCCACGGCGCCATCGACGAGACCTGCGATTTCACATCGGTGATGCCGGGCTGGAACGTGTAGCGATTGAGCCCGCCGGCGGCCAGTTGATGGCCTTCGGAGCAGACGAGATAGGGCAGCTTGAGTTCGCCGGCACGCGGGCCGGCCGCGGCCACGACGTGGCTGAACAGGTGTCCGAACACCGCATCGACCTTGTATTCGGCGGCGAATTTCTCGATCACTTCAGTCGCGCGCTTGGGGTCGGTGCCGTCGTCCTCGACGATCATCTCGATCTGGCGACCGTTGATGCCGCCGCCTTCGTTGATCAGCTTGACGGCGGCTTGCGCCGTGCGCTCATACCAGCGGCCGTAGGACGCACCGATACCCGTGCGGTGGAAGGGGGCGCCGAGCTTGATCGTGCCACCTGATTGGGCGCGAACGACATAGGGCGACGCGAGCAGCGTTGCGCCGGCCGCAATACCCTTGAGCGCGGCGCGGCGCGTCAGCACCGAATCTACTGAGAAGATGGATCTTGTCATTTTGGCGTTCCCCAGTTTTGTAATCTGAACCTATGTCGATGCAAAATCGAACGCAAGCGGAACCCTGAAGGTCACTTCCCCACACCGGAACTCTCTGTTTCCTTCATTCATATGTGTACGAAGGAGTATGCGCGTTTGGGAAACGCTGTCAATTGCCAGCTACCGAGGCTTCAGATCGAGAAGCGCCCTGCCGCTGCCGTCCATGGCAAAGGGCACGGATTCATGTTGATGCGCGACTTTCCAACCATCGCCGGTTTTCACGAGGCCCAGTGTCTGCCGGAACCAGAGATCGACCTTGGTGCCGTCGGCCTTGGTGCCGGTCATGTTGACGAGCCCGGTCCAGAAGGCGACATCCTCACCCGCCGTGAGTTTCACATCACGGACATCGCCGCCGATCGGCCCCTTCCAGGTGTCGAACCAATCTTGCAGCCCCTGCTCATCCTTACCGGTGATGACGAGCGGCGGCGCGAGCGCGAACTGCACCGCATCCTCGGTCGAATAGGATACGGTCTCGGCTGCCTTCCTTGCTCCCAGCGCGTCGGCACGGGCGAGCAGCATGGCATTGATTTGGTTTTCGATGGCGTCGTTTCCGGTCATGGCGGCTTTCCTCCGTTGAATTGACCGGAGGACGCATGGCGAGAATAAAATCCGACAATGCGGGAGAAGGATATTTAATGCTCCCTCCAGGACAAACTTCCATCAAGGAAATATTGTCCTGGACCTTGGAACCAATTGATCCTTCATTCCTTATTTGGCCGGCGGGAGCTTGCAATTTGATGGGCGCCGTTTGAAACTGGGCGATATGCGGCTGACTTCTGGAGAGGCAAAGTTGAGCATAGTCGAGGGTGGGGATGATTTGCCGGATGATATCGGCAAACGCTTTCTGGTGGGCGGCGGCGAAATGGGAGCATTGCTGCGGGGCAGGGATTGGTCCGATACCCCATTGGGACCGCCGGAGAATTGGCCACAGAGCCTCAAAACGGCAATTCGCATCATGCTCACGTCGAGACAACCGATCTGGATCGGCTGGGGCGAAGACCTTATCTACTTCTACAACGACGCCTACAAATCCATCATCGGCGGCAAGCATCCGGTGGCGCTTGGCCAACCCGCCAAGATCGTCTGGCAGGAGATATGGGACGACATCGGCCCGATGCTGGCGACCGCCATGACCGGTATCGAAGGTACCTATGTCGAGGAACAGCTCCTGATCATGGAGCGGAACGGCTATCCGGAAGAAACATACTATACGTTTTCCTACAGCCCCATCCCCGACGACAACGGCGATGCCGGCGGCATCATCTGCGCCAATAGCGATGACACGCGTCGGGTGATCGGGGAGCGCCAGCTGACCTTGCTGAGCGAACTTGCAACCCGTTCCATCGGTGCGCGAACCCTGCAGCAGGCTTGTCAAGTGAGTGTCGATGCCTTGTCGACAAATGCTCATGACCTCCCCTTCGTCCTGCTCTATCTTAAAGGCGATGAAGACAACCCCGCGACGCTCGAGGGGCTTGCAGGGATCGGACGCGACCATCCCGCGGCGATGCCGGCTGTCGAGGGCAACGGCGGCTGGCCTATTGCCAGCACACTGGCGGCGCATGAAATTCAGGTTGTCGCCGCCGGTTCGCTGCCTTTTCAAAGGCTGCCGGGCGGCCCGTGGCAGATACCGCCCCGGCAAGTGGCGCTGGTTCCCATCGGTGAGACGCGCGAAAGCGGCCATGGCGGCGTGCTGGTGATCGGGCTCAATCCATACCGGCTGTTCGATGAGGGCTATCGTGGCTTTGCCGGCCTGATCGCCGGCCAGATCGGCACTGCGATTGCCAATGCCCAGGCCTATGAGGCCGAGCGGCGGCGTGCTGAGGCGCTGGCTGAAATCGACAAGGCAAAGACGACCTTCTTTTCCAACATCAGCCATGAATTCCGGACGCCGCTGACCCTGATGCTCGGCCCTGTCGAGGAGCTTATTTCGAGGCAGCATGGCGACGACCTGCCGCTGCTCGAAATCCTCCATCGCAACGGCCAGCGGCTGTTGCGGCTGGTCAACAGCCTGCTCGATTTTTCACGCATCGAAGCCGGGCGTATGCAGATGCGGTTCGAGGCGACCGATATTTCGTCGTTCACAGCCGACCTGGCCTCCACCTTCCGCTCGGCGATGGAGAAGGCACAGCTGATTTTCGAGGTAAGGACGCCGTCACTTTCGAAATTCACCTATGTCGACCGTGACAGCTGGGAAAAGATCATCCTCAACCTGATGTCGAACGCGTTCAAGTTTACATTCGACGGTTCGATCAGCGTGGAAGTATCCGAATCGCCGGACGGCAATGCGGCCGAGATCACCATTACCGACACCGGCTCGGGCATTCCCGAGGTGGAATTGCCGCGCCTGTTCGAACGTTTCCACCGGATCGAAGGCTCGAAGGGACGCACGATCGAAGGCAGCGGCATCGGCCTGGCCTTGGTCCAGGAACTCGTACGGCTGCATGGCGGAACGATTTCGGTTTCCAGTGCGGTCGGGCGCGGCAGTTCCTTCACCATCTGCATTCCCTTCGGCACGGCGCATCTCGCCGGGCAGACCGTGATCGAGAATGCCGGGCAAGCCAGCGGCAGCGCGCGGCAGCAGAGTTTCGCCGAAGAGGCGCTGAAATGGCTGCCTGAAAGCGCTGTCCAGGAAGGCGGGGCGCCGAATCCATCGGAGAAGACCGGCAATTCGCCGCGAGGCGAGCGGGTGCTCGTCGTCGATGACAATGCCGACCTGCGTGCCTACATATCGGGGTTGCTGACGGCGGATGGCTATGCGATCGACACTGCGGAAGACGGCATCGATGCGCTTGAAAAAATTCGCGCGTGCCGCCCGGCGCTCATCCTCTCCGACGTGATGATGCCGCGCCTGGACGGGTTCGGATTGTTGCAGCAATTGCGGCAGGATCCGGAGCTCCGCGACATCCCCATCCTGCTGCTTTCCGCCAAGGCTGGTGAGGAGGCGCAGATCGAGGGTCTTTCCGCCGGCGCCGACGATTACCTGACCAAGCCTTTCTCGGCGCGCGAACTTGCTGTGCGCGTGGCCAGCAACCTTCAGCTTGCACGGCTTCGGCGCGAGACGGAACAGCGCCTGAGACAGGATGCGCAAACGCTGCAGGCCGAAATCGCCGAACGCAAGAAGGCGGAGGAGGCACTTCAATCGTTCAATGAAACGCTGGAGCAGCGGGTGAGAGATGCAGTGTCCGAGCGCAACCGCCTCTGGGACCTTAGCGAGGACTTGCTGGTCATCGCCGATTATGACGGCCGTCTGGTGCGGGTCAGCCCCTCCTGGGAGCGCCGGCTTGGCTATGTGCAGAATGAACTGCTTTCCACCCCTTACTTTAAGATCTCGCATCCTGACGAAGTCGAGGACGTGATGGCCGAACTGGCCAAATCGCGCCTGACCGGTACACCGGCACATTTCGATAGCCGCCTCAAGACTGTGGATGGTGATTGGCGCTGGTTCGCGTGGACGATCTCGCACGATCCGGCACGAGACCGGCTGCATGGGGTCGGCCGCGACATCACTGCCGACAAGGCAGCTGACGAGGTGATGCGGCACGCCGAAGAGACATTGCGATCGGCCCAGAAGATGGAGGCGATCGGAAACCTGACCGGTGGCGTCGCCCATGATTTCAACAACCTGCTGCAGGTCATCGGCGGCAATCTGCAGCTTCTGGCAAAAGAGGTCGGGGGCAATGACAAGGCCGAACAGCGCGTGCAGAATGCGTTGGCCGGCGTTACGCGCGGTTCCAAGCTGGCGTCGCAACTTCTTTCCTTCGGCCGTCGCCAGCCGCTGGCGCCCAAGATCGTCAATCTCGGCCGCTTCATTCGCGGTCTCGATGACATGTTGCGCCGGACGCTGGGCGAAGGCATCGAAATCGAGACGATCATTTCGGGCGGTTTGTGGAATACGCTGATCGATCCATTCCAGGTGGAAAACGCCTTACTCAACCTGGCGATCAATTCGCGCGATGCGATGAGCGGGCACGGTAAACTGACCATCGAGGCCGGAAATGCTTCGCTGGACGATGATTATGCAGCGCGCCATGCTGATGTGCAGGCCGGGCAGTATGTCATGGTTGCCGTGACCGACACCGGTTCGGGAATGTCGCTCGACGTGATGGAGAAAGTGTTCGAGCCTTTCTTCACCACCAAGCCCGAGGGCCAGGGCACCGGCCTCGGCCTCAGCATGGTCTACGGTTTCGTCAAGCAATCCGGTGGCCATATCAAGATTTACAGTGAAAGTGGCCACGGCACGACGATCCGCCTGTATCTGCCCCGCGTCAGGCAGGACGAGGACCGTGTCTCGGAAACCGAAACCGGACCGATCACCGGCGGCAGCGAGACGGTGCTGGTGGTCGAGGACGACGAGGATGTCCGGGCGACTGTCGTCGATCTTCTGTCCGATCTCGGCTATAAAGTACTGAAGGCCAGGGATGCTGCGAGCGGACTTGCCATCATCGAAAGCGGCATGATGATCGATCTTCTGTTTACTGATGTGGTCATGCCGGGACCATTGCGCAGCCCAGAGCTTGCCCGCAGGGCACGCGAGCGGCTGCCCAACATCGCCGTGCTTTTCACCTCGGGCTATACCGACAATGCAATCGTGCATGCCGGCCGCCTCGATCAGGGAATCGAACTTCTGAGCAAGCCTTATCGGCGGGAGAGTCTCGCCCGGAAACTGCGGCATTTGCTCGGCAATCAGCAGCAGCGCAACAGTCACCCGATCAACCGGGCGTCACCCGTATCGGAACAGGAAACAGAGATGACATCGATATCCGCACCCCTGAAGATCCTGCTTGTCGAAGACGACGGCCTGATCCGAATGAACACCGCCGAAATGCTGGGCGAGTTCGGACATGAAGTCTATGAGGCCGGCAGCTCGCGCGAAGCGCTCGACATACTCGATCGCTCGCATGTCGACGTCTTGCTGACCGATATCAATCTGCCGGACATGTCCGGCGTCGAGCTGTCGCAAGAGGCGATCCGGCGGCGGCCGGAAATCCATATCGTGTATGCTTCAGGCGAGATCCCGGACCTCAGTGTCACGCCGGGAAGCGCCTATCTCCTGAAGCCCTATTCCGACGCAGATCTCAAGAAAGTTGTCGAGAAGCCGCAGGCGGAGAACAAAGGCGCGTAGAGCCGTTTCAGCGGCTGGCCGGCGTGCGGCCGGTTCTCCATTCGACTCTCAATCAGGACGTGTGCATTGAGGCAGGATCCTGCCGTCTTGCCAGGACCATTCTCCAAGCGAAATTCCGCAATTTCCGTCGAAATTCAACAATAAAACGCATTCCCTATGGCATTGCTTGAGGATTTGATAAGTATCAACCGCATTCACACTACTGTTACATGGAGAGAATAGGAGCGGTGACATCGAAAGGCGGGCCAGTCCGCCGAGTATAATGGAGATCGTTTCAATGTCGAATATTAGCCGCCGTACACTCATGAAGAGCACCGCCGCCACGGCCGGTCTTGCGCTTGCCGCCCCTTTCATCACCCGTCAGGCATTCGCATCCTCGGGTTCCGTCAACATTTTCGCATGGGCGGGCTATATCTCGGACGAAATGCTTGCCGCCTTCGAAAAAGACACGGGCATCAAGCCGGTCTACACGCCTTATGGTACCAATGACGAACTCCTGAACCAGATGCGTGCCAGCAACGGCACCGGCTATGACGTCATCTGGCCGGCAGTCGACCGCGTTCCCAATTACGTCGAGTTCGGCCTTGTTCAGCCGATCGACGAGAAGAAGGTCATGTGGGACCGCGCGCTCGCCAGCGCCGTCAAGGGTTCTGAAACGCTGGGCGCCGTCGTCGGCGGCAAGCGTTACCAGGTTCCGACCGACTGGGGTACGGAAGCGATCTCCTTCGACAAGAACGAGAAGCAGCTCGTATACGGCACGGCATCCTATGGCGATATCTGGGCGCCGGAAATGAAGGGCAAGGCCACCGTTCGCGGTCATTCCGGTCTCGTCGGCCTCGGCCTCTGGCTCGAAGCCCAGGGCAAGCTGCCGAAGCCGATGCGTGACAGCTTCAAGGACGAAGCCACGATGCGCGCCAATTACGACGTGATCATCGCTGAAGCCATCGCCCGCAAGGCCAATATCGCCCAGTTCTGGTCGAATGAAAATGAAGCGCAGGGCGCCTTCCGCGCCAATGGCTGCAAGATCGGCCAGACCTGGGATTCCTCGGCTGCCGGATTGAAGAAGGAAGGCCTGCCGATCGGCTTCGTCGCACCGAAGGAAGGCGCTCTCACCTGGATGGAAGGGGTTTCGATCCCGGTCGGCGCTGCCAATGTCGATCAGGCCTACGCATTCCTGAACTGGGTGCTGACGCCGGAAGCCGGTGCGCTCTACGCCAACCACACCTCGATCAACACCACCGCCGTCGGCGCTGAAAAATTCCTGTCGGAAGCATCGCAGAAATTCTTCACTGAAGCCTATCCGGGCGATGCGCTCGAGAAGCTTTGGTGGTGGCCGGTTCAGGAAAACTGGTTCGTCGCCATCCGCAACGAATACCAGGACAAGTTCCTCTCGGCCTGATCGCCTTCATGACACTTGGAACGGCGGGGCTATGGAACCCCGCCGTTCCGTTTGAAGAACGGATTTCACATGTCTCGCTCGGTCGAACTCGTCGACATCGAAATGGCCTTTGGCAAAACGCGCGCCGTGGAGAAATTTTCCGCCGCGGTCGAGGGCGGCGAATTCTTCTCCATTCTCGGGCCATCCGGTTGCGGCAAGACCACGATCCTTCGCCTGGTGGCAGGTTTTACCCAGCCGACAGCCGGACGGATCCTCATCGGCGGCAAGGATATGGTGGGAATCGGCGCCAACCAGCGGCCGACGTCAATGATCTTCCAGTCGCTCGCGCTCTTTCCGCTGATGCCGGTTTGGGAAAACATCGCCTTCGGCCTCGAAGTCCGCAATATCGGTAAGACCGCGCGCCGCCGCCGGGCGGAGGAACTGCTGGAACTGATTGCGCTTCCAGGCTATGGCGATCGGATGGTGCACGAGCTGTCCGGCGGCCAGAAGCAACGCGTCGCCATTGCCCGGGCGCTTGCAGTCGAGCCTCAGGTGCTTCTTCTCGACGAGCCGCTTTCGGCGCTCGACCTGAAACTTCGCCAGCATATGCGCGCCGAATTGCGCGCGCTGCAGAAGCGCACCGGCGTCACCTTCATCTATATCACCCATGACCAGTCCGAAGCGCTCGCCATGTCGGATCGCGTCGCGGTCATGAGCGCCGGCGTGCTGCAGCAGATCGCCACGCCGCGGGAGCTATATTCCAATCCGGCGACACCCTTCGTTGCCAAATTCGTCGGCGAAACAAACGAATTCTCCGGCAAGGTCAAGGCGATCGCCGATGGGCTTGCGGTCGTGGAGACTAGATACGGCCCGCTCTCCGGCCGGGTCGGTCCGGGCGTCAGGGCCGGCAGCAATGCCGCGGTCTACGTCCGGCCGGAAGCGATGTCGCTGACATCGGACCAGCAGCCCAATGCGCTGCCTGCGGAAGCGGAGCGACTGGAATTCGAAGGTGCGGTCGGCATGCTGCACGCAAAGGCCAGGGGCGGCGAACATCTGCTGGCCGCAGTGCCCAATCAGCGGCTGACCAGCGCTCCGACCGCCGGCCAAAAGATCTGGCTCTCCTTCGCGCCTGCCGAAGCATTGGTGCTTGCAGATGCGTAGCCTCACCCAGCGGTTCGGCTTCGGCCTCGGCAGCGTCATCGTCATCCTCGTCGCCATCTGGCTGCTCGGCATGGTGCTGGCGCCGAATCTGATGATGCTGAATTTCTCCCTGCGTCCCAATCTGACGCCGAACCAGATCGGCGGTCCGACCGACCATTACACGATCGAGAATTTCGCCGCACTTTTCAGCGATCCCGTCCATCGCGCCATCTTCTTCAAGACCATCTGGGCAAGCGCGCTGGTGATGACCGCAACGCTGATCGTCACCTATCCGATGGCCTTCTGGCTCGCCAAAGTCGCAACGCGCCGCAGCGTGGCGCTGGTGACGGTCGCGCTCATCATTCCCTTTTGGATCAACGAGGTTTTGCGCACGCTGGCCTGGTATATCCTGCTCGCCTTCAACGGGCCGCTGAACGTCGCTCTCGTCTGGCTCGGCCTGCTCGACGAGCCGGTCCGGTGGTTCGGCGATTTCGGCGTGCTCATCGGCATGACCTATGCCTATATCCTGTTCATGCTGTTTCCGATCTACAATTCGATCGAGACGCTGGATTCGACGCAGATCGAAGCCGCCCGCAATCTCGGTGCCTCGACCATCCATATTCATCGCCGCATCGTCATTCCGCATGCCAAGGCCGGCATCGCCACCGGCTGTGTCTTCACCTTCATGCTTGCCGCCGGCAGCTATGTCGCACCTGCGCTGCTCGGCGCGCCCGGCAGCCGCTGGTTCACGGAAATCATCTACAACTGGTTCTTCGAAGGTGGAAACTGGAACCGGGGTGCTGCCTATGCGCTGATCCTGCTGGCGCTCTGCATGCTGGTGGTGATGACGACGCTCCGCCTCTTTCGCGTCAACCTCGCGGATGTCGCGAAATGACGGCGGCGCTCGAAATCACAAAGCAGCGCGACCGCGGCGCGGGTCAAAACTGGTTGACGGCGATTGCGGATGTGCTGCCGCGGATCATTTTCGCCATCTACATGGTGCTGTTCTTTGCCTATCTGTTCCTGCCCCTCGCCGTGATGGCGGCGGCGACATTCAACACCAGCAAATTTCCGACGGTTACGCCCTGGCTCGGCACGACGCTTGAATGGTTCCGGGCGCTATGGGCCGATCAGGCGATGTGGCAATCGTTGCGGCTTTCGCTTGTGATCTGCGCCGGCGTCATCGCCATTTCGCTTCCCGTCGGCATGGCGGCAGCGCTGTTCCTCAACAGCCTGCACAGTCGCGCCCGGGGCTTCTTCTATGCGCTGATGGTGTCGCCGCTGCTGACGCCCGGCGTCGCCATCGGCATCGCCACGCTGGTGCTCTGGCGTCAGGCCGGCGTCGGCGGTGGGACCTTCCTGATCATCCTGGCGCAATCGAGCTTCATTGCCGCCTATGTCATGCTGATGGTGGTCGCGCGGCTGCAGCGCTTCGACCGGACGCTGGAGGAGGCGGCCATCGGGCTGGGCGCATCGCGCTTCAAGGTATTCCGCAGGATATTGCTGCCTTATCTGCGGCCTTCGCTGCTCGCGGCAGCGTTCATCGCCTTCCTGCAATCTTTCGAAAACTACAACACGACGCTGTTCGTCCGGGGCACGCAAACCCCGCTCACCGTCTATATCGCCACCAAGGTCCGCACCGGCCTGACGCCGGCGGTGAACGCTCTCGGGCTCATCCTGATCGTCTTGACCATCGTCGCAGCTGTGGCTTTCGAACTGACCCGCCAGGCAAGAACGCGCAAGGCGCAGACGTGAGCAGGTAAGCGTTAGCGGATGCTGGCGCCGGCCCGAGGTCGCTGGTCGTTGCGTTCATGGGCAAAGATCACCGCCGGCAGCGGCTGGCGCTCGCGGATGATGTCCGCGCCTTTCTCGCCGACCATGATCGTCGGTGCATTGGTGTTGCAGGAGGGCACGCGTGGCATGACCGAACTGTCGCAGACCCGCAGGCCCTCAAGCCCCCTCACCCTGAGATCGAGGCCGACGACAGCCATGGAATCGGTGCCCATCTTGCAGGTGCCGACGGGATGATGATCGGTCTTGGCATTGGCGCATCCATAGTCGAACAGTTCGTCGTCGGACTGCACTTTCGGCCCCGGCAGGCGCTCGGCCATGATGTATGGTTTGAGCGCCGCCTGCTGGAAGATTTCGCGGGCGATCTTCAATCCCTCCAATGACATGGCCTTGTCATGCGGATCGGACCAGTAGTTCGGATCGATCAACGGTGCCGCGTTGGGATCACCGGATGACAGCCGCACCGTACCGCGCGATCTGGGATGCAGATAGGCGGAATTGAGCGTCACGCCGGCATTTTTCAGCTTCTCGACACCGGCTTCGATGCCCGAGCCCAGCCCCAGATGGAACTGGATATCGGGCGAGCGCGCATTCGGATCGGCATACCAGAAGCCGCCGGTCTCAAACAGGCTGGAGGCCACGGGTCCCGATCTGAACAGCACATATTGCAGCCCGGCCCACAGCGTGCGGTGCAGTTTTGCTACGCCGTCATAGGTGTGGTCGCCCGTGCACTCGGAAATCACGAACAGGTCGAGGTGGTCCTGCAGATTGCCGCCGACGCCCGGCAGGTCATGCTTCACCTCGACGCCGGCCGAGCGCAGATGATCGGCCGGACCGATGCCGGATTGCAGGAGCAGTTTCGGCGAGCCGATGGCGCCGGACGAGACCAGAACTTCGCGGGTCGCACGGATGATTTCCGTCCCCCTGGCGGTGACCACCTCGACGCCGACGGCGCGTGTGCCTTCGAGCACGATGCGGGCGACACGGGCGCCGAGCCGGATCTCCAGGTTCTTGCGATCCCTGATCGGCGAAAGGTAGCCGAGCGAAGCCGACGAACGGCGGCGGTTGCGCTGGGTGAGCTGATAGAAGCCGACGCCCGCCTGTTGCTTGCCGTTGAAATCATGGTTGTAAGGAATGCCGAGTTCCTGGCCGGCGCGAATATAGGCATCGCAGATCGGCAGCGCCGAGACCGGCATGGAGACGCCGAGCGGCCCGCCATAGGAATGATAGTCATCGGCGAAGCGCTGGTTGTCCTCGGCACGTTTGAAATAGGGCAGAACCGAGCGATAATCCCAGCCCTCGCAGCCGTCTTCGGAGGCCCATAGATCGTAGTCAGCCGCATTGCCGCGCGTGTAAAGCTGGGCATTGATCGATGAACCACCGCCGATCACCTTGGCCTGCGTATAGCGCAGCACGCGGCCCTTCATGTGCTTCTGCGGCACGGTCTCCCAACCCCAGCTGGCGACGCCCTTGGTCATCTTGGCGAAGCCCGCCGGCATGTGGAACAGCGGATTCCAGTCGCTGCCGCCCGCTTCGAGCAGCAGAACCCTGACATCGGCGTCTTCGGTCAGACGATTGGCGAGAACCGAGCCCGCAGGCCCCGCGCCGGTGATGATATAGTCGTAGGTCATAAATCCTCCCCGGCCTTTCAGAGCCGGCTGATCGACAGCCCGCCATCGGCATCGATGACCGAGCCGGTGGCAAAGCCGAATTTTCCCGATGCGAGGCTCGAGACGATCGCGCCGACATCTGATGGTTCGCCCCATCGCTTCATCGGCACCAGGCCGGCGGCGATCTGCGCGTCGTATTTCTCCGAAACCTTCGCCGTCATGTCGCTACGGATGACGCCCGGCCGCACCTCGAACACACCGACGCCGGTTTCCGCCAATCGCAGCGCCAGCCCTTGCGAAAAAGCAGAAAGCCCGGCCTTGGTGACGCAGTAATCCAGCCGTTCCGGCGAACTCATGGTCGAGGAGACAGACGTGATATTGATCACCGAACGGGCAAATCCCGGTTCGTTCTTCAGCATCGCCCTGACGACTGCCTGGGTGAAGAAGATTGTGCCGCGCAGATTGGTGCCGACGATCGTGTCGAAATTCCGAGGATCGAGGTCGAGGAAATCGCCCCGCACCACCGAGGCTATGCCGGCATTGTTGACCAGGCAATCGATCGCGCCGAAGTGGTCGGTCACCGCGTCTATAGCCGATCGATGGCTTGTGAGATCGGCCAGATCCGACCGGACATAGATCGCCTCGATGCCAGTCGATTTAAGTTCGGAAAGCACCGGATCATCCGTATTTGCCTCGCTGACGCCGGTCAGCGCGATATCAAAGCCATCGGCGGCCAATGCTTTGGCGATCCCCAGACCGATGCCTCGCCGGCCACCGGTGATCAGCGCCACGGGTCGTTCGCCACTCATGCGGAGAGTTCCTTCCGACTGATATGATCGGACACCCGCAGCGCCTGTGCCGCAACCGACAGTGCCGGATTGACCGCCGCAGACGTCGGCAGAAAGCTCGCATCGACCACAAACAGATTGACGTGGTCATAGGACCTGCACCAGACATCGAGCGGCGAGGTCTGCGGGTCCGTGCCGATCTTCACCGTTCCGCATTGATGGGACGGCGTGCGTTTGTCGAACGGCCGCGACAGCACGATCGGGAAACCCGCCTTTTTCAGCACACCCTTCAGTTTACCAACGAGATCGAGATGCGCATCCCAGTTGGTGCGGTGCCATTTGAGCACGATCCTGTCGCCATCCACCATGATCCGGCTTTCGGGATGCGGGATATCTTCGCTCATTGCGTAGAAATCGATCGCGTGCGCCGAGATCCGGTTGAGCAGCCATTCGGGGACTTTAGGCATATTGGCCTTGAGGATCGTGCCGGAAACGCGCCCGAGCAGTTGCACATTGCCGAGCGGCGGGCCGCCCTCGCCGTCCGAGAGATAGAAATCGTTGAAGCCGAAGGTCTTCTGGTAGATCGCGTCATTGCGGAAGAAGGGCGAGATCGCCAGAATGGCGCTCGAATTGTGGTTCATGAAATTTCGCCCGACCTGATCCGACGAATTCGCCAATCCGTTCGGATACTTGTCGTTGGCCGAGCGCAACAGCAGCACGGCGGATTGCACCGCGCCGGCCGACAGGATCACCAGATTCGGCGAGACCTTTTGCGGCACGCCATCCCGGAGGTAATGCACCGTCTCGATCCGGCTGCCGTCGGGAGAAGTATCGAGGCGCGTCACCCGTGATTTCGTCTGCAGCCGTACGTTCTGGTGCTGCAGCGCCAGTGTCAACGACACGGTCTCGGCATCCATCTTGCCGTCGAAGCTGTTGGGATGCGCGTCCCATGGCGTCCTGGCCTTCTTCAGCCATTGGTCGATATCGATGCCGAGCGGCAGCGAATAGGGATGCATGCCGTTTGCTTTGAGCTTCGCCCGAACCCTGGCGACTGCCGGCTCGTCGGGGACTGGCGGAAAAGCATAGGGCTGGGAATGATGCGGCTCGGTCGGGTCCTGGCCCAGCGTACCCCGCACCTGGAAAAGCTGTTCGGCGCGGCTATACCAGGGCTCCAGTTCCTCATAGGGGAACGGCCAGGCCGGCGAGACACCTTCGCCATGCGCCATCTCCTCGAAATCCTCGCGGCGATAGCGCACTAGCACCGCGCCGTAGAACTTCGAGTTGCCGCCGACATTGTAGTAATTGCCGGGATTGAATGCCACCCCGCCATGCTCGTACCACATCTCCTTCGGGCGGAAATGGCCGCGCTGGAAAATGGCGCGCTGGTCACGGTTCTCAGGCTGGTCGGCAATGTGATCGCCGGCCTCGAGGATCAGGATATCGGCACCCGATGCCGCAAGGCCGGCAGCGACCGTCGCGCCACCGATGCCGGATCCAATAATGACGATGTCGGGCGTCGATTCCATGTCAAGCCTCAGGCAATGCGGGCTTGCGTGGCTGGATCGAAGAACACCGCCTTGTCGAGATTGAAGGCCAGCCGCGTGGTCTGACCGGCATCGATCCGGGCGTCGGCGCGCAGCCGGGCGACGACTTCCTTGCTGCCAAGCTTGGTGATCGCGAATGTGTCAGAACCCGCAGGCTCGACCACTTCGATCAGGCAATCGCCTTCCACGAGATTTTTCGCGTTGCGGTCCGCGCCATCGGGATCGGTCAGGGCTTCCGGCCTGATGCCGAAGATCACCTGCTTGCCGACATAGCCGGCGAGCTTGTCGCTCGCAGCGCCGACCGGCAGTTTCAGCGGCCCGCCTTCCGGACGGTCGAGAGAAATCGCCAGCCCCGCATCACCGCGTTCGATGGTGGCCGACAGCAGGTTCATCGCCGGCGACCCCATGAAATCGGCAACGAACAGGTTGGTGGGGTTGTTGTATATCTCCGCCGGCGAGCCGAATTGCTGGACTTCGCCGTCGCGCATGACGGCGATCTTGGTGGCCAGCGTCATCGCTTCGATCTGGTCATGGGTGACATAGACAATGGACGTGCCGGTCGACTGGTGCAGCCGCTTGATCTCGATGCGCATATCGACGCGCAGCTTGGCATCGAGATTGGAAAGCGGTTCGTCGAACAGGAACAGCTTGGGATCACGCACCAGCGCACGACCCATGGCGACGCGCTGGCGCTGTCCGCCGGAAAGCTGGCTCGGCTTGCGCTCGAGCAGGTGGCCGATCTGCAGCACCTTGGCGACCTTGTCGATGGCCTGTCTGCGTTCTTCTGCCGGTACGCCGCGCATTTCCATGCCGAAGGAGATGTTGCCCGCGACTGTCATGTTGGGATACAGCGCATAGGACTGGAACACCATGGCGATGTCCCGCTTGGACGGATGCAGATCGGAGATGGTGCGGCCATCGACGCGAATATCGCCCTCGGTGATCGATTCGAGCCCGGCAATGGTGTTGAGCAGCGTAGACTTGCCGCAGCCCGATGGGCCGACCAGCACCAGAAAGCCGCCCTTCTCGAGTTCAAGGTCTATGCCCTTGAGGATTTCTACCGCGCCGAAGCGCTTTTTGAGACCGGAGATTTCGAGGAAAGCCATGTCTTATCCTTTGACGGCGCCCGCCATCAGGCCACGCACGAAGTAGCGGCCGGCGAGAATATAGATGAGGAGCGTGGGCATGGCCGCGATCATAGCAGCAGCCATGTTGACATTGTATTCGACGACGCCGGTCGAGGTGTTGACGACGTTGTTGAGCGCCACCGTCATCGGCATCGATTCCCCGGTGCCGGCATAGGCCGAGGCGAACAGGAAGTCGTTCCAGATATTGGTGAACTGGTAGATCACCGTGACGACGATGATCGGCAGCGAATTCGGCAGCATGATCCGCCGGAAAATCTGGAAGAAGCCGGCGCCATCAACCTGGGCGGCCTTTACCAGTTCGGTCGGAAATGCCTCGTAGAAATTGCGAAAGAACAGTGTCGTGAAGCCAAGGCCGTAGACGACATGGACGAAGACCAGGTTGACCGTCGGATTGCCAAAACCGAAAGACACGCCGAACGTGTTCCGCAGCGTCATGCCGAAGCGCCCCAGGCTGCCGAGAATCGTCGCCATCGGCAGCAGCACAGACTGGAACGGAATGAAACAGGCAAACAGCATCAGCCCGAACACCAGCGTGTGGCCGGGAAAGCGCCATTTGGTCAGCACATAGCCGTTGAGTGCGCCAAGCAGTGTCGAGATCACCACCGCCGGAACCACCATCTTGATGGAATTCCAGAAATAGCCCTTGATGCCGGCGCAGGTAAGCCCAACGCAGGTCTCGCCCCAGGCCTTGATCCAGGGCTCGAAGGTCGGCGCGCTGGGCAGAGCCAGCATGTTGCCGTTCTGGATCTCGTCCATGGTCTTGAACGACGTGACCAGCATGACGAACAGCGGCATGAGATAGAGGATCGCGAAGAACAACAGCAGTCCATAGATGATCATGCGGTTGAGCATCCTGGCGCCGGCAGTGCGCCGCGCCCCGGAGGCGTACGAGTTCGTTGCGCTCATCGCGATTTCTCCCGCAGTTCGGAATAGAGATAGGGCACGATGATTGCCGAAATCGTCATCAGCATGATGATCGCGCTGGCCGAGCCAACCGCCATCTCGTTGCGCTTGAAGGTGTATTCATACATGAAGTTGGACGGCAGCCAGGCCGAGCCGCCCGGGCCGCCGCTGGTCAACGCCACAACCAGATCGTAGGACTTGATTGCCATGTGGGCGAGCACGATGAAGGCGGAGAGGAAGACCGGACGGAGCAGCGGGATGACGATGCGCCGATACAGCTGCCATGTGGTGGCGCCGTCGATCTGGGCCGCCTTCATGATCTCGCCATCGATGCCGCGCAGGCCGGCGAGAAACATCGCCATGACGAAGCCCGAGGCCTGCCAGACGCCGGCGATCACCACCGTGTAGATGACGAAATCCTTGTTCTTGATCCAGTCGAAGTGAAAACTCGTCCAGCCCCATTGATGCAAAGTCTGCTCAAGGCCGAGGCCGGGATCGAGAAACCATTTCCAGGCGACGCCGGTGACGATGAATGACAGCGCCATCGGATAGAGGTAGATGGGCCTGAGTACACCCTCGCCGCGGATCCTCTGGTCGAGCAGGATTGCCAGAAACAAACCGAGACCCAGACAGATGCCGATATAGAGGAAACCGAAAATCCCCATATTGGTGATCGACGTGTACCAGCTCGACGGCGGATCGCTCTCGAACGTCCAGCGCCACAGCCGTTGATAGGCACGCGGACCCGTCAGCACATAGGAGGGGAATGTCTTGGAATTGGTGAAGGACAGGTAGCCGGTCCAGATGATGAAGCCATAGACGAAGATCAGCGTGATCACGAAGCTCGGTGCGAGCACGATCTTGGGCAGCGCATCCTGCAGGCGCGAACGAACGGAGGTACGCATCGCGCGCTCCGGCGTCAGGCTGGGTTCGGTGGTCGCGACAGTGCTCATGAAATTCGTCCCCTCCCAGGGCCGTCATCGGTTTTGAAAACCTTCCCCGCAATACGGGGAAGGCTCGACTTCGTCAGGATATCAGCGAGCGTCGTCGATCGCCTTGACCAGTTCCGCCACGGCTTCATCCGAAGTCTTGATCTGGCCATGGACGAACTTGGAAACGACATCCTTATAGGCATTGGCGATAGCCGGAGGCGCGCCATAGCCTTGTGCCAGCGAGCCGAACAGCGTGCCGCCGTCGTTTGCCGCCTTCAGGTCGGCGATGCCCTTCTTGCCGCAAGCGTCGAAGTCGGTATCCGGCACGTCCGTACGCGCAGGGACCGAACCCTTGACGACGTTGAAGGCCGACTGGAAGCTCTTCGAAAGCGTCGCAGTGGCGAGCGCGATCTGGGCAGCCTTCTGGTCATCCGGCACGTTGAACATGCCGAACATGTCGGAGTTATAGATCACGCTGCCTTCCGTGCCCGGGAAGCGATAGCACAGGAAGTCCGTGTTCGGGGTCTTCTTGGCGGCGACGAATTCGCCCTTGGCCCAGTCGCCCATGACCTGCACAAGCGCATCGCCCTTGATGACCATGGCTGTGGCAAGATTCCAGTCGCGGCCCGAGAAGTTCGGATCGACATATTGGATGATCTTGGCAAGATTATCGAACGACTTCTTCATCGTGTCTGATTTCAGCGACTCTTCGTCGAGATCGTTGAAGGCCTTCTTGTAGAACTCAGGTCCGCCGGTCGACAGCACGATCGAGTCGAACATCGTGGCTTCCTGCCAGTTCTGGCCACCGAGAGCGAGCGGGATAACGCCGGCTGCCTTGGCCTTGTCGAGCAGCGCAATCAGGTCGTCGAAGGTCTTCGGCTCGGTGCCGCCGATCTTGTCCATGACAGCCTTGTTGATCCACAGCCAGTTGACGGAGTGGACGTTGACCGGAGCTGCAACCCATTTGCCGTCATAGACAGAGAACTTCTGCAGGGCGGCAGGAACGGACTTGTCCCAGCCTTCCTTCTTGGCGGTTTCGGTGAGATCGCCCATCACGCCGGCAGCCGCATAGTCGAGCACGGTATAGCCGAGCATCTGAGAGGCGGTCGGATAGGTGCCGGCGGCAACCATCGCCTTAAGCGCCGTCATGGCCGCATCGCCGCCGCCGCCGGCAACCGGCACGTCTTTCCAGGCAAAGCCTTCCTTGGCAAGATCGCCCTTGAGCACGTTGAGCGCCGCTGCTTCGCCGCCCGATGTCCACCAATGGAGCATCTGGACTTCCTTGACGTCATCAGCGCGCGCGATCCCGCTCGCCGCGCCCATTGCCAATGCTACCATTGCTGTCGTCATCAATAACTTGCGCATCGTTTTCCTCCCGGATTGCAAGTTCAATAGAGCGGATGATCCGCTGTTCGGAGCCCGCCGCACTCCCCGTGCGATGGGCGGTTGTAACCACGGCGCCGTCGCCGCTTGGATAATTTAAAACGTTATAAACCCTTACAAGTCAAGTGCGTCGTTTCGCCTTTTTGCTGTAAAGTTTATATCGCTTACTGTCTGTTTTTACTTTCTTTTCTTGCATCATCCAATCCTCCGACATCTCGAATGAAGGATTTAAAACGTTTCCAGTTCGGCATTGCGTCGGTGCCCGGCTGGCGTTAGTCTCCGCTTATCGAATGCTCTTGGAAAAGACCTGACGCGTGTCCAGTATCGAAGTGCCGACGCCGACCAACAGACGCAACCGGAAGTCCGGAAGGCCGACGCTGCGCACGATTGCGGACCTGACCGGACTTGCGGTCACGACCGTTTCGCGCGCGCTGTCCGACGATCCGGTGATCAATCACGAGACGCGCAAGCGCGTACGCGAAGTGGCCTCCGAGATCGGCTATTCGCCTGACCGCGCCGCCCAGAGGCTGAAGACCGGCCGCACCAATGTCATCGCCATCCTGCTGGAACCGCACGAGGAAATCCTCGGCTACGGAACCTCCATCATGGCCGGCATCGCCAAGGCCCTGCAGGGAACGGCCTATCACCTGATCGTCATGCCGAACCTGCCGCACGCCAGCAATATCGCCGCGGTCAACTACATCATGCGCAACCACATGGCCGACGGGCTGATCATGTCGCGCACCGAGCCGCTCGACCCGCGCGTCAAGCTGCTGATGGAGCACGATTTTCCCTTCGTCACCCATGGCCGTACCGAGCTCTCGACGCCCCATCCCTTCGTCGACTACGACAATTTCACCTTCACCTACGAGGCCACCAAGCGGCTGATCGCCAAGGGCCGGCGCAAACCGGCGCTGATCAGCGGCCCATCGCGCTTCACCTTCGGCGGCCACATCCTGCACGGGTTCATGACCGCCGTGCGCGAGGCCGGCTGCGCCTACGAGATCATTCCGGATATCGACCTCGACCACCAGGCCGGCGCGATCCGCGACCGCATCGCACGGCGCTATCGCGAGGGCGACCCGCCGGATGCTTATATGTGCGGCGGCGAAGTCTGTGCCCTGGCGACGATCACCGGCATGAGCGATTGCGGCCTGACGCTGGGCGTCGAATACGACATCGTCGCCAAGCAGACCTCGCAATTGCTTTCGGCCATCCAGCCGAAGGTCGAAAGCATCTACGAGGACCTCAAGGCCACCGGCGAGGACATGGGCCGCATCCTGCAGAAGCGTATCGCGGGGGAAACGGACATGAGCCAGCTTCAGGTACTGCTGTCGCCGCAGCCGCCGTTTTTTGGGAGCAGGAAGGGCGGGTGAGAGGGGCCGCTCCAAAGCCATGGTTGGAATGATGCCTGTTCGACTTACTTCCCCATTCCTGTGCTTGTCACAGGAATCCAGTGCGCCGAAGTCCTTCTGCGTGAAAGATGTCCGTTGAAGGGAGTCATTCACGGCGCAGACGCGCCGTGGCTGGATTCCTGTGACAAGCACAGGAATGAGGGAGTGTGGGGTGGCTGTGGTGCCACAATCAAACAGTCGTCTCCGCATCTTCTCCCTCCCTTCCTTGTTTGCCTTACTCCAGAGCCCAACCTTACCGCGGCATCCACCAGCCGGTACGGCTGCCGATATGCATGTTGAGCGTCTTGGTTTCGGTATAATCTTCCACGGCATGCTTGCCGAGTTCACGGCCGAGGCCCGACTGGCGGTAGCCGCCGAAGGGCAATTCCGGCGTGCCGTCCATGAAGGTGTTCATCCAGATCGTACCAGCGCGAACACGGCGGCCGATGGTCATGCATGTATCGAAATTGCTGCTCCAGACGCCGGCGGAAAGGCCGTAATCCACCGCGTTGGCAATCTGGATCGCCTCGTCCAGCGTCTCGAATGTCAGCACCGACAGCACCGGGCCGAACACTTCCTCCTTCGCCACCGCCATATCCCTGGTCACCCCCGACAGGATGGTCGGGGCCATATACTGGCCCATGCCGAGATCGAGCGTGCCGCCGGCGTGGGAAACGGTCACCCCGCCTTCCGACGCGGCCGAGACATAAGCCTCGATCTTTTCGAGATGCTGGGGCGTGATGATCGCGCCGACCTGTGTCGACGGATCCAGCGGATCGCCAACTTTCACTTTCGCGGAAAGTTCGGCGATGCGGGCCGTGACGTCCCTGGCGATATCCTTGTGCAGGATCAACCGCGAACCGGCATTGCAGCATTCGCCGGCGTTGAACCAGGCGCCGAACACTGCGGCATCGATGAATTCGTCGAGATTGGCATCGGGGAAAACGATTTGCGGGTTCTTGCCGCCGAGTTCCAGCGAGACCTTCTTCAAGGTTTGTGCCGCATTGGTCATCGTCAGCCTGCCGACAGCGGTGGAGCCGGTGAACGACACCATGTCCACGTCAGGATGGCTGGTCATGACCGCGCCGACCTCTGCACCCGTGCCGACAATGATGTTGACGACACCTTCGGGCACGCCGGCTTCCATCAGGATTTCTCCGAGCAACAGTGTCGAGCCGGAGGTCAGTTCCGATGGCTTGACGACGGCAGTGCAACCGGCGGCCAGCGCGAAGGGCAGCTTCTGGCCGACGATCAGGAAAGGGAAATTCCACGGCGTGATGATCGACACAACGCCGATCGCCTCGCGCAGCACGACGCCCATCGTCCCCTCGCCCAGCGTATTGTAGCTCTCGCCGTGCAGGTTGCGGGCCAGAGCCGCGGCATAGCGCCAGATATCGACCGCGCCGCCGAGTTCGCCCCGGCACTGGCTGATCGGCTTGCCGGCCTCGATCGCATCGAGATAGGCGAGTTCATCGGAACGTTGGGCGATCAGGTCGGCAGCCTTGAGCAGGATATTCGAGCGCTCGCCGCCGGTCATCTTCGGCCAGGGGCCAAAATCAAAAGCTTTGCGCGCAGCGGCGATCGCGCGCTCGGCATCGGCTTTGGTCGCCGACTGGTAGCGGCTGACCAGCACGCCATGGCTTGGCGCCAGGCGCTCTATC
Organism: Rhizobium sp.; assembly: GCA_028290545.1. Classification (GTDB taxonomy): domain Bacteria; phylum Pseudomonadota; class Alphaproteobacteria; order Rhizobiales; family Rhizobiaceae; genus Rhizobium_E. The sequence goes on from JAQGJP010000100.1 coordinate 35,735, forward strand.
GTCTTGCCCTCCGCGCCGGCTGTCCATTGGCCGTCGATCAGCATCTGGAATTCGCGGACTTTCAGGTCGCTGATTGCCTGCGGGCGTATCTGGATCGTCATTACCATTCTCCCTTGAAGGTCGCTGTTCGCTTCTGCGTGAAAGCTGCGACCCCTTCCTTGAGATCGCCGGTCTTGGAAACGAGCATGGAGCCGAGCGTCTCGACGCCCGAACCATTGTCCTCGCCATTGGCGACCGCGATCATGAGTTTCGAAATTTCGAGTGCTGCCGGGCCGCGATCGGCGATCCGCGCGGCACAGGTCTTGGCTTCAGCAAGCGACGAGCCCGTATCGAACACGGCATCGACCAGCCCATGCGCCAAGGCCTGATCGGCCGCGAACATCTCGCCCCCCAGCACCATGCGGCGGACGATCTGCGGACCGAAACGCCTGACCAGCCGCTGGGTGCCAGACCAGCCGGGCACCATGCCGAGGCCGGTTTCCGGCAGGCCGATCCTGATCTGGCTTTCGGCGATGCGGATATCGGCGCAGGCCGCGAGTTCCAGCCCGCCGCCCAGCGCATGGCCATTGAGCGCGGCAATCACCGGCATCCGCAGGCTTGCCAGCCGTTCGAACACCCGGTGACCAAACCGCACCCAGCCATGGCCGAATTCCTGCGGAGACATGCCCCCCCAGGCCTTGATATCGCCGCCGGCCGAAAATGCCTTGCCCTCGCCGGTGATTATGGCAACGCGGATATCGAGATTGGCCTCGACCTCGTCGCAGGCAACACCCAGCGCCTTCAGCATGTCGATATCGAGCGCGTTCAGTCGCTCCGGCCGCGAGACGGTCATCACAGCGATCGGCCCGTCGATATCGATCTTCACCTGCTTGTCAGACATGGGTGCCCTCCAGAGTCCGGATCGGCTTTGTCGGCAGCGCAAGGCCGATCGGTGCATCGGCAAACAAGGCCGCGTCCATGATCTTCAGATCGTCGGCAACGATCAGCGCGAACTCGGACTGGTCGAGGATATCAGTATGGAGATTGACGCCCGGCGCGATTTCGGTGAGCACGACCCCCTCGGACGTCAGCTTCATAACGCAGCGTTCGGTGACGTAGGTGATGTCCTGGCCTTGCGCGACCGCACGCCTGCCGGAGAACGTCACGTGCTCGACCTCGTTGACCAGTTTCTTCAGCTTGCCTTCCTTCTCGATGACGAGCTTGCCGGCGGCGATGGCCAGTTTCGCGCCGGCATTGAACATGCCGGAGAAGACAATCTTTTTCGCCCGCGCGGTGATGTCGACAAAGCCGCCTGCCCCCGCCGTCACATGCGGCCGGAACGACAGCTTGGAGACATTGACCGAGCCATCGCGGCCGATCTCGAGGAAGGAGAGCAGCGAGGCATCGAAGCCGCCGCCTTGGAAATAGGTGAACTGATAAGGCGAGGGCATATAGGCGTCGGCATTCGAGGCGCAGCCGAAGGCGAAATCCAGGAGCGGCACACCACCGACCGCACCCTGTTCGATGACCCAGGTGACCGCGCCATGCAAACCCTCTTCCATCAGGATGCGGGGCACATTGGCCGAAATGCCGAAGCCGAGATTGACGCAGCTGTTGGCTTCAAGTTCCTGCGCCACGCGGCGGGCGATGACCTTCTGGATGTTGAATTCCGGCACTCGGAACGTTTCGAGCGGCCGGAAGATCTCGCCGGAAATCGCCGGATCGTAATGCGTTTGTGTCGTCTGCTTCTGGTCCGGATCGACCACGACATAGTCGACCAGCATTCCCGGCACGCGCACGTCATGCGGCTTGAGCGAGCCCTGCTTGGTGATGCGTTTGACCTGGGCGATGACGATGCCGCCATTGTTGCGGGCGGCAAGCGCCTGGTCGAGGCCGCCCAGATAAGCGCCCTCATGCTCATAGGTGAGGTTGCCGTGCTCGTCGGCGGTGGTGGCGCGAATGATTGCCACCTGCGGCGCGATCGCCGGGAAATAAAGCCAGTCCTCACCCTCGAACTCTATCTTCCTGACGACCGGCTCGGCCGCTGCCGCATCATTCATCGCGCAGCCCTGGCGGTCCGGATCGGCGAAGGTATCGAGGCCGATCTTGGTGATCACACCCGGGCGCTTGGCGGCCGCCTCGCGATGCATATCGAACAGGATGCCGGACGGGATGTTGTAGGCCGGGATTTCATTGGCGCCGATCATCTGCCAGATCAGCGGCGGCTCGGATGTCGATGGGCCGGACGGATAGGAACCGCCGAGGATTTTCTTGAGCAGACCCTTCCTGGCGATATGGTCGATGCCCTTGATGCCGCTCATGTCACCCGCCGCAATCGGATGCAGCGTCGTCAGATCGCGCGGATGGCCTGACGCGTCGAAACGCTCGCCGATCGCCTTCAGCATCGCATCCGGGCAGCCGAGGCCGCTCGATGACGAGACGGAGACAATGGCTCCATCCGGGATCAGGGCTGCGGCTTCGGAAAAGGTGATGTGCTTGTTCATTCTCGTTGTCTCAAAGTCCGGATTCAATTTTGACGGCGGTGCCGGTCTTGGCGGCGGCGACAACAGCGAGACCTGTCGCCAACGACCAGATGCCGTCCTCGCCGGTGGCCGAGGGCTTGCCTTTGCCCGCGATAGCGTTTTGGAAGGCATCCAGAGCGGTCTCATAGAGATTGCGGGTATCGAGCGGCAGCACCTTCTCCCCATCGGCATTCCGTAGCGTGACGGTGCCAACCGGACTCTGCGTCATGACGTTACGGCCAACCAGCGAACCCTCGCTGCCATGCACCTCAAAACCGGTTTCGGCATATCTGGTGGTGAAGCCGTCGTGAAACTGGGCGATGACGCCGGACTTGAAGCGCAGCACGCCCATGACCGCATCTTCCAGTCCCCCCTGCCCCATGCCTCCCGACTGGCCGAAGGCGATGGCCTCAACCGGATCATCACCGAGCACGAAGCGGAGCGTATCGGCATCATGCACTGTGATGTCGAGGATGACGCCGCCGCCGGCATCGGGGCGGTCAAGCCTCCAGCCTTGAAGATGGGGCGGCAGGTAGACGGCGTGGAAAACGCGGGCCGACAGCGGCTTGCCGATCTTGCCCGAAGCGATGGCATCGCGCATCGCACGGTGGCTGGCGGCATTCCTGAGATGGTGATTGGTGGCCAATACCACGCCGGCGTCGTTCGCCGCCTTGACCATGGCATGGGCATCGCTGAGCGTCAGCGCCAAGGGCTTTTCGCAGAGGATATGCTTGCCGGCCCTGGCGGCGGCGATGGCCTGCTCGACATGCAGCTCGTTGGTGGTGGAGATATAGACCGCATCGATTTCCGGGTCATTCAGCAGATCGGCGAGCCTGGTCACCGACCTGCCGATCTTGTGGTCGGCGACATATTTCGCACCGCGTTCGGCGCTGGTGCTCATGACGGAGACGATCTCGCCGCCGGTGGCGCGAATGGCATCGATCACCCATTCATGCGCGATCGTGCTTGCGCCGATCAAACCCCAGCCTACCGTCATGATGCAATCCTCTTCCCGTCGTTCAGCCGTCCTGCGCCGCAGCTCTGGCGCACCACGAGGCGCACTGAAGCGACGATCGCCTCGGCATCCACTTTTCCGGCGCTGATCTGCTTGAGCAGCAGTTGCGCGGCGCGCTGTCCCATACCCTGCGGATCGACCGAAATCGTCGTCAGCGCTGGAACCGCCGTCTTGGCCTCGATCACATCGTCGAAGCCGACCACGGCGAAGTCACGGCCCGGCTCAAGCCGCTTGGCGCGCAGCCCGTCGCAGACGCCGAAAGCAACAGCATCGTTGAAACAGACGGCAGCCGTCGGCCGGTCGACGATCGCCAGCGCACGGGTGACCGCATCGACGCCGCCGGCCCGCGAGGGGGCAGAACCGATTACCAGATCGTCTGCGGCTTCGAGCCCGGCCTTGCGCATGGCGTCGCGATAGCCTTCCAGACGTTCGCCAAATACCGCCGTGTCGGCAAATCCGCCGAGGAAGGCGATCCGCCGGTGGCCAATCCCGACCAGATGCTCGACGGCAGCCATGACGCCGGCATGATTATCCGACATCAGCGACGAAACCTTTGCGCCCGGCACATTGCGGACGACGACCACCACCGGAATGCCGCTGGCAACGAGCGGCTTCAGATCGGCGGCCTCCGTGCCCCGCGCCGGCGACACGATCAGGCCGGAGATGCCGTGTTCGCGCATCGAGGCGATCACCTCGCGCTGGCGGTCGATATTCTCGCCCGAATTGGAAAGGAACTGCACATAGCCCGCCGACTGCACGACCATATCGACGCCCACGGCAAGTTCGGCGAAAAAGCTGTTGGTGAGATCGTTGACGACGATGCCGATGATCTTCGACTTCGAATTGGACTGGCGGAGGTTGGCGGCGCCGCGGTTATAGACATAGCCGAGATCGCGGATGACGGCGCTGACTTTGGCGCGGGTCGTCTCATTGACCAGCGGCGAACCCTGCAGGACGAGCGACACGGTCGACTTCGACACGCCGGCGGCGTGCGCAATCTCGACAACGGTCACCCGCTCCTTGGCCATGATTTCCTCCCGGGGCTTCCTGCCCGCTGAATGGGTTTTAATTGGAACGATCCAAATTTGTCAAGCGGCTTTTAGAAGAATTCTGGACGCTTGCGACGGACGAGGTTGTGCTCTCTGTCATTCTGTAAGTCTATAATTTGTCTTTTATATAATATTTTCAATCGTTTTTGTTTAATGCAGCCGGCATGAAGCGAGGCCGGGCGAGAAACATTCAATTCCGCCACAATTTGGCACTTGAAATTTGGAACGATCTAAATTATTGCCTTTGCGAAATCTGGGAGGTCATCATGACATTGACGCTGAAACTGCCGACATCAACCGGCCCGGTCGAGGATTACCGGCTTGTGGGCCAGCCGATCGCACGGCCGGCAACGCCGCCGCGATTCAATCGCATCGCCTATGCCGCCGCCCATGTCGTTTCCGATCCCTTGAGGGATCTCGATCCCTGGAACCGCCCGGCGGTGGATTGGGATGCGACCATGGCCTTCCGACATCATCTCTGGAGTCTGGGCTTCAGGATCGCCGAAGCGATGGATACCGCCCAGCGCGGCATGGGCCTCGACTGGACGGGTGCGCAGGAACTGATCCGCCGCTCGCTCGCGGAATCCCGCAGCGTGCCGGGCGCCGATCTCGCCTGCGGCGCCGGCACCGATCATCTTACCCCTACCGATACGCGGTCCCTCGATGATGTCGTTGCCGCCTACGAGACGCAGATAGAATTCGTGGAAAAGCATGGTGGACGGGCGATCATGATGGCGAGCCGGGCGCTCGCCCGCGTCGCGAAATCACCGGACGACTACCTCAAAGTCTACAGCCGCATCCTGTCCCAGACAAAGGACAAAGTCGTGCTGCATTGGCTCGGCGACATGTTCGATCGACAGTTGGCGGGCTATTGGGGCGGCGCGAATTTCAACGAAGCGCTGGACTCCGTGATCCGGATCATCAACGAGAACAGACACAAGGTCGAAGGCATCAAGATCTCGCTGCTCGACAATGCCAAGGAAGTCGAGTTGCGCAACCGGCTGCCGGAAGGCGTCTTGTGCTTCACCGGCGACGATTTCAATTACGCGGAACTGATCGAGGGGGACGGCAGCCGTTACAGCCACGCGCTGCTGGGCATTTTCGATGCGGTCGCACCCTCGGCCTCCAAGGCACTGGTGTCGCTGGCGGCCGGCGATGTCAAGACTTTCCGTTCGGTCATCGAGCCGACCGTGCCGCTGTCGCGAAAAATCTTCGAGGCACCGACGCAATATTACAAGGCGGGCGTGGTGTTCCTTGCCTGGCTGAACGGCCACCAGAGCCATTTCAGCCTGCCGGCCGGGCTGCAATCCTCACGCGGTCTGTTGCACTATGCCGATATCTTCCGGCTGGCGGACCAGGCCGACGTGCTCGACAAGCCGGAACTCGCCATGCGGCGCATGGCGAGTTTCGTCGGTGTCTACGGCGTCGAGTAGTGAGACCGGACGACGGCCCTGGATGTTCTGAGCTCGATCATGAACAGCAGGAATGGCACGATGCCCAGGAGCGCGCCGACTGTCGCCGCTGCGTTCCAGCCGCCCCAATGGTAGCTTATCGTACCGACGATCGACCCGATCGCGCCGCCGATGAAGGTGAAGGTCATATAGAGGGCATTCACCCGGCCACGCCGCTCGGGCGATACAGAGAAGATGATCCTCTGGCTGACGATCTGGTTGGCCTGCACCGCGCCATCAAGAATGATCGTCAGAACAGCGAGCGTTATCAGAGCCAACGCATCGACCGCAGCGATCGTTCCGGCGAAACACAGGGCCAGGGCCAGCATCGCCGCGCCGGTGACGATCTTGCTCAAGCCCCGATCCGCCAGTCGTCCGGCAATCGGCGCTGACAGAGCGCCTCCCGCCCCGGCGAGCGCGAAGAGGCCGATCCCGCTCGTGCTGAGATGGAAGCGCTCCGCGAGCATGACCGGCGCCACCGTCCAGAACAGATTGAATGCTGCAAATATCATGAACTGATATGTCGCCCGCCAGCGCAGCGCCGGCATTTCCCGTAACATGCCAGCCATCGACCAGAGTATCTGGCCATAATGCATGCCGCCTTTCGGCTTGTGCTGCGGCAACATCCGGTACAGCGCAAGGCCAATCACCACCATGACGGCGGCTGACGCGAAAAACACCGTGCGCCAACCGAAACTCGCGGCAATGAAAAGCGACAATGGTCTCGCCAGCATGATGCCGGTGAGCAGGCCGGCCATGATATTGCCGACAACGCGACCCCGGCGCTCGACGGGAACCATGTGCGCCGCCAGCGGCAGGAGCACCTGCGCACCGGTCGAACACACGCCGATCAGCAGCGACGCGGCGAAAAACGGCGCCGCCGACGTCGATACCGCCATGCCGACCAGGCTTACGGCAACGATACTCAACGTTACGAGAACAAGCTTTTTGCTCTCGACCAGATCGGAAAGCGAGACGAGGAAAAACAGGCCCAGACCATAGCCGATCTGGGTGATGCTGACGAGCGAGCCGGCCAGATCTGGTCCAACCCCAATCTCCGGGGCGATCTGCGAGATCAGCGGCTGGGCATAATAGAGATTGGCGACCAGCGTGCCGACTGCGATCGCGATCAGGGTGAGAAAAGCCGTCGAGGGACCATCCCCGACGGCAGTGTTCGAGGCGTGGCTAACCTCAGCCATTATTGGCCTTCAGCCGTGCACGGGAGGCATCCGTCTGGCGTTCGATCATCCAGCCGGGATATTCCGACGGCAGTTTGCTGACGTCGTCGAGCCTGGTCAGTTCTTCGGAGGTCAGCACGATTTCCGTCGCCGCCAGATTGTCATCGAGCTGTTCGGGCGTCTTGGCGCCGATGATCACCGACATCACGAAAGGCCGGTGCAGCACATAGGCGAGCGCTATGCGGGCGATCGATACCCCCCGGGCCTCGGCGATCTCCCGCATCACATCGATGCAATCGAAAGCGCGATCCTTGTTGAGCGGCGGAAAATCGAAGGTGACGCGGCGGGCGTCGTTCGGACCTCCGCCATCCCTGGAATATTTACCCGAGAGGAAGCCGCCGGCGAGCGGGCTCCAGACCATCAGGCCCAGCTTTTCCGACTCCAGCATCGGCACGATTTCGCGTTCGAGATCCCGACCCGCAATGGTGTAATAGGACTGCAGCGTCACCGGCCTGGTCCATCCATGCATGTCGGCGATGCCGGCCGCCTTTGCTATCTTCCACGCGGCCCAGTTCGAAATGCCCCAATAGCGGATATGGCCCTGACGGATCAGGTCCTCCATGGCGCGCACCGTTTCCTCGACCGGGGTGATCGGGTCCGTGCCATGGATCTGGTAGAGATCGATATAGTCGGTGCCGAGGCGCTTGAGGCTGGCCTTCACCCCATCCATGATATGGCCGCGCGAGGCGCCGCGATCGTTATGGCCTGGCCCGGTCTGGCCGAAGACCTTGGTGGCGAGCACGATGTCGGAGCGCTGGCGGCCGGAATTTTTCATCGCCTGACCGGTGATTTCTTCAGAAAGGCCCTCGGAATAAACGTCGGCCGTATCGATGAAGTTGACGCCGGCATCGAGCGCGCGCGCAACGATGCCGTCAGCGACGGACTGGTCAAGTGTGCCGATATTGGTCCAGAAGCCTTTGCCGCCGAATGTCATGGTGCCGAGGCAGATTTCGGAAACGGCAAGACCAGTGTTGCCCAATGTTTTATAACGCATATCGGAATGTCCCTGAATGTTTCGTTCGGAAGCTGCGGTGGGACGCGGACCTTTGTCAGGTCGAAAAGGCGGGAGGATACAGGTACGGAGGCGTGCTTGTCACTGCAGCTCAAAAACATGTAGGTCGGAGAGCAGGCAGATCAAGTCTTTCAAGACCAGTGTTGCGATTTCTTTTTTCTCATGCTCCCAGTCTGTCGGTGCGCGGGAGAACGCAATCCAATCCACTCATCTCGAAAGTCTATGGAGATCTCGGCACCCTATCCGGCGCGGAGCGGCCGCAGGCACATCGTCAGAATCAGGTTAGCCGCCATGCCGCTCGGTGAGGGCGTGCCCCGTGATCGGCAGGAATTGGGGTGCGGGATCAATGTGGGGCCGGCGAATACGCCGGTCCCAAATGTATTCCAACCGTCGTCAGGTCCACTGGAAGCTGCCGGTCGTCAGGTCCACGTCGCTGATGCCCTTCAGGGTGATGACCATGTCGACCGTATCATCGCCATTCGTATCGACGAACAACCGATGACTCGAATTGACGAAATAGGCTTCCGAATTGGTGTCTGCCGCAGTGAAACTTGTGGTGCCGACAAGATAGCGGAACGTGCCGCTCAGCAGACCCTCGAAGGCGATATAGTCGGTGCCCGCGGCGAAGTCGTTGATGACGTCCACCGAGGAGAGCGTCGACTGGCTGATATCATTGAAGATAAACGTATCGGTTCCGCCGCCCCCGGTGACATTGTCCTGGCCGACACCCATGGTGATGGAGTCATCACCGGTACCGAGATCGATATTGGTGTCCGAAGTGCCTGAGAGAACGATGCGATTGACGCCCGTGCCACCGACGATCTCTTCCACGTTGCCGATCGTGGCCGTGCCGGATGAGGCAAAAGTCAGGTAATCCGTTCCGCCGCCGAGGTTGATTTCGGCGCCTGTATAGCCCGTCACCATGATGATGGAGTCGTCTTCGGCAGCGCTGGTGATGGTCTCGACCGATGTAATCGTGGCGGTAACGCCGCCTGTGAACGTGACGCTGTCATAACCGCCCGCCAGCGATATGGCGCCACCGGTCATGTCTGAGTTGATCGTAACCATGTCGGCGAATGTCCCACCGGAGACCGTTTCGGCACCGTTGACCGTCACCATGTTGACGTAGTTATCGAGCGTGAGCCTATCGTCGCCCAGGCCGAGATCCAGCGTATAGCCCTGGGCGGCGCCGGCGAGCCCCACCTTGTCGTCGCCCCCGCCGCCAGTCACGGTCTCAATACCGGAAAGCGTGACCGTATTGCCGGAAACACCCAGTTCCAGCGTATCGATGCCGCCGCCGAGATCGATGAAGCCGAAATAGGTCGATGTGCCGGCGAAGATGGTATCGACGCCTGATCCGCCGATCACGGTTTCAACGCCGCCTATCGTCAGATTGTTGCTGCCGGCGCCGGACAGGGTCAGCTTGTCCGCCCCGTCGCCAAGAAAGACATACGCGCCTGTCAGCGCCGAAGCATATGTGATGATGTCCGACTGGGTGCCGCCGGACAAAGATTCGACATTGGTGATCGTTGCAGTGACCGCCACGTTCGACCAGTTGACGATGTTGTGGCCACCATCGAGATCGATGAGAGCGATGGCGCCCGCCGTACCGATCGTCAGTCTGTCCGCATCGCTTGAACCGACGATGGTTTCGACGTCACCGACCGTGACACTGCCACCATTGATGAAGCTCAGGTAGTCGTTGCCGGAACCCAGGCTGATGACGCCTGCCGTCCAGCCCTGTTCGAGCACAATCCGGTCAGAGCGCGAGCCGCCCGATATTGTTTCCGCATTGATGATCGTCGCGGTATTGTCAAAATTGGAGAAGATGACCTGATCGGTGCCTGCAGCCAGGTCGATGGAGCCGCTGGTAAACGCCTGGGAGAAGCTGACGATGTCCGTACCTGTTCCGCCCACGATCGATTCGACGTCGATCAGCGTCAGCGTCGCGCCGGCCGCATTGATCCGAAGAACGTCGTTGCCGCCCGCCAGATTGATCGTGCCGCCGGTATAGACCGTCGTCAGGATGACTGTGTCGTCGCCTGCGCCCCCCAGCACCGATTCCACATTCGAGATGGTGACGGTATTGCCACCCGAAAACAGCGCGAGCGTATCATTGCCTTCGCCCAGATCGATCTCGCTGCCATCGGACGATCCGAGGATTATCCTGTCGCTGCCGATATTGCCCATGACGGAGTCCACACCCGAAACCGTCAGCGTCGCTCCCTGATCACTAATGATCAGCTGGTCGGAGCCCCCGGCCAGGTTATAGATGCCCCCGGTCAGCGCCGAGGCTATATAGACAACGTCATTGCCCGTGCCGCCGGTGACGGATTCGACGTTGATCATGGTGACAGTCGTATCTGTGGTTCCGAACGTCACGGAGTCGCCGCCATTGCCAAGGTCGATGGTTATCCCGGTGACTTCGCCGGCGAGCGTGAGAATATCCGACGATGCGCCGCCCAGGATGGATTCGACATTAGAGACCGTCGCCGTGTTGTTGAAACTGCCGAAAATCAGCGTGTCGAGACCATCGGCGAGCGAAATTGTCGCTCCCGCCACCTGGGCCGCAAACGTCACCAGATCGGCGCCACCGCCCGCAGTTACCGTTTCCACGCCAGTCAGCGTCACGGTGCCGCCATTGACATCGATGGCGACCTTGTCGGTGCCGCCCCCGAGATCGAGCCGCATCGCGCTCACGCTCGAGGCCAGGAAAATGACATCGCTGTCGGTGGATCCGGTCACCGTTTCGACGCCCTTGACCGTAACCGTATTGAAACTCGCGGTCGTCGATTCATCAAGAAGCAGGATATCGCTGCCATCGCCGAGGTCGATTTCGCCAGCAAAGGCATCGACGAGAACTATCCGCTGGTTGTTCAGGTCGCCCGTGATTGACTCGGTATTGGCGACCGTTACCGTCGCAGTGGCGTTGATGTAGAGGTCGTCGCTGCCCGCGCCGAGATCAATCATCATGCCCGTCTGGCTACCGACGACTGTAATCTGATCGCCATTGGCAGTGCCCGTCAGTGTCTCCACGCTGGTCACGGTGATCGTGGCTGCCTTGGTTGCGGCGGACAGATCGAGGCTGTCGGCACCACCGCCAAGGTCCACGGTACCTTCCGTTATCTTGCCGGCAACGATGACCGTGTCCGACGACTTGCCACCGATGATGGTCTCGACATCCGACATCGTGACCGTATTGACGAACGAACCGAGTGTCACTTTGTCCTTGCCGTAGCCAAGGTCTACCATACCCGCGGTCACCGCCGACCCAAAGGTGATAATGCTGGAACTTTCGGTGTCGGTCGCAATGATCGTCTCTATATTCAGCGCCGTCAGCGTTCCGCCGCCGTCCGAGATGTCAAGCGTATCCATTCCGCCGCCAAGATCGATAGAGGGCGCTGTTGCCGCTCCCATGACATAAACCATATCGTCGCCTGCCAGGCCCGTCAGCGTCTCCACACCAGCGACAGTCAGCGTATTGCCCGCCGCAGCCAGCAGCAACGTATCAAGGCCCGCACCAAGATTGACGGTGAATTCACCACCGGTCGGCTGCGCGCCAAGGACGATATAGTCCGACCCGGTTCCACCGGTGATGGTCTCGGTCCTGCTGACCGTCATCGAGTTCTTGAGATTGGAGAGCGTCAGGCTGTCCAGTCCGCCTCCGAGATTGACCGTTGCCTTGGTCATGATCCCGGTGACGGTGATCGTGTCGTCAGAGGACCCGCCTGTCAGGGTCTCTATCGCGGCGATCGTCAGCAGGTTTTCGAAGTCCGACAGGATGAGCTGATCGTCGCCGGCACCGAGATCGACCAGCCCGCCATCAAATTGATCCAGGACGACCAGATCGTCTGTCTTGATGCTGCCGGTGATGGTCTCGACGCCCGCGAGACTGAGCGTGTTTGCAAATTTGCCGAGGACAAGGCGGTCGTCGCCGTCGCCAAGGTCGATCGACATTGCGGTCGCCTGGGTATCGAGGGAAATGACATCTTTTCCGTCATCCGTGCCGATAAGCGTCTCGACGTTGCCGATCGTCATCGTACCGCCGCTCTCGAAAAGGACGAGCGTGTCGGAACCGGAACCGAGATCGACGTCGATGCCGACGGTTGCCGATTGAAGGATAACCTTATCAACGCCATTACCGCCAACGATCGTCTCGATGTCAATAACGGAAACGGTATTCGAATAATCGCTGAGGATCAGCTTGTCCTTGCCGGCGTTCAGATCGATCTCGATATTGACGGAACGGGTATCGAGAATAATGACATCGACATTGGCACCGCCGGAAATCGATTCAGCTCCCGAAACCGAGAGGCTGTTGAGGAAATTGCCGAGCCTGAGCACATCATTGCCATCGCCAAGATCGATCATCGACCTTGTTGCGATTGTCGCAATAGTGATTTCGTCGTCGTAAGCGCTGCCGTTGATGGTCTCGATGTTGAGAAGCGTCAGTGTCGCGCTCATGTCGAAATCGATCTGGTCTTTGCCAGCTGCGAGATCGATGCGGCTGCCATCGGCCTCCCCGGTGATCGTAACCAAATCACTCGAGGCGGCGCCGGTAACAGTTTCGACATTCGCAATGGTGAGCCGGTTGACGAACGAGCCCAGCAGGATCTTGTCGTTGCCATCGCCGAGGTCGATATCGACACCATTCGCCTTGCCGCCGAAGACAATGGATTCGCTGTCGCCGCCGCCAACGATGGTCTCTATGTTCAGGACGGTGGCAATGGCGCCTTCGTCGGAGAATTTCAGCTTGTCGTCGTCAGCCCCAAGATCGACCCTGCCGGTGAACCTGTTCTGTGCCGTGACGATATCCACGCCGCTCGATCCAAGCACGGATTCAATATTTGAGATGTCGATGGTGTTGCCGACACCGTTCAGCCGCAGCCTGTCGATACCGCCTGCGAGGTCAAGGTCATCGCCCCTCACCGATGTCGACACAGTGATAAAATCGATACCGCCCGTACCGACGACGGTACTCACGTCTCCAACGGTTATCGTGGTGCTCGCAGCTCTGGCTCGGGCCATCGTCATGATCCTTCTTTGGCCCGGCAATTGCGCGGCGGGCGATCGCGAAGGCGTGCCAACGGGCCGTCTCGCGGATTTTCGTCTGGTTAACGAAGTCTTAAGCGGTGAAACTTTAGTGAGGCTTGCTGGACGGGTTTTCCTGCCCGGATGTCTCACGTTTGGATTGTGTTAAATAGATTTTCGTAGGCTGCATCTTGAACGGTCGGGGAACCGATCGGGAAATTTACCGTTTTCAGTGGAAGGAGATCGAACGATGCAACAGGCAATCGCCATCCGCGACGATATTGACGAGCAGGCCGAAGCCTGCGATGCCGGCGAAGTCATCGATGCATTCGACCACGTGCTCGAAGCGCTCGACGAGGTCTATCTGGCGCTGGCGGAATTCGCGCCGCCGAGAAGCGCGGAACAGCCGAGGTTCCGAGCCGCCGCCGCAAATCGTCCGGTGCGGCATGAGATGGTCAGGGATCGAGCGCTCAGACGTTGAGCATTGCGGAACATCGAGGGTGCAGTCGCGCCATGTGGCTGGTGTGACAATATTTTCCGGCGCGGAACAAATCAAATCGCGCCTCGCCTTCCACCACGAAGCCGTGCTTCCGGTAAAGCCTGATGGCGTTGTGGTTTTCGGACGATACCACCAGTTCGATGCGCAAGAGGTTCAGCCAGTTATCGGCCATGTCGAGCATTTCGGTTATCAGCGCATTGCCGGCGCCTCGCCCCTGGAAATCGGGATGGACGGAAATGCCGAAACTTGCCACATGCTTCCGGCGCGGCGTGTGATTGAGGATCATCCCGAGATGGCCGACTGCCCGGCCGTCGATTTCACAGACCAGTTCGACGCCGCCAGGATCGCGGCTCTTGTAGAAATTCTGCCAGAAGGCTGCGTCGCGATGCGGAATCTGGCCCGTATTGGCGATGACGGATTCGTGGGCATAGATGGATGCGACGTCATCGATATCGCTGGAACGGATGGCGCGGACGAGGAGGGCCATGTTTGGCTCGGGGTTGAGTGACTTTCAGACTGGGACTGAGCATGAGCCCCTCACCCGCAATTTCATCGGCTTAGCGTTGCGCCCAAAGGCACCCCGGTCAAATACGACAGCCGACGCAACGGCTAAACGACAGAAATTGCAGGTGAGCGGTCAACGTTCAAAGGACGATCGCTAATATCTTCAGAGGGGTCGCCCGATAAACACCGGGCGGCCGATATCCCAAATCCTACTTCTTCGTCACCAGCCGGTAGTACACGAAGTCCGAGGTGGCGCCGTTGACATAGCCCGAGACATTCTTGCCCATTGCCACCTGGGTTGCTGCCTGGAACATGACGATGATGGGCGATTTCGCCTGCACCTTCTTCTGCAGGTCGATATACATTTCGTTGCGCTTGGCCGGATCGGCCTCGGCGAGTGCTGCCTTGGTTTCCTTGTTCAGTTCGTCGGGCACAGCCCAGCCGTTCCGCCAAGTCGTGGTGGACTGGTAATTGCCATCCGAATTGTCTTCGTTGAAGGCAAACGCCTTGGCATTGGAATCCGGATCCATGAAGTCCGGGCCCCAATAGAGCAGCATCGCCTCATGCGTACGGGCACGATACTTGGTGATCACCTGGCTGCCGGTACCCGGTATGATCTTGAAGTTGATGCCCGCTTCTGCGAAGCCTGCCTGCAGCGATTGCGCCATGTCGGTGAACGGCGTCGAATTGATGACATCGAGTGTCACGTCCATCGGCGTCTTGACCCCGCCGTCTGCGAGGATCTGCTTGGCCTTGGCGACATCGTATGTGTAGGGATTGTCGTCCAGCGAACCGGGAAAGCCCTTCGGCCAGAACGCCTGGTGGATTTCCATCTGCCCCTTCAGGAAACTTTCCGTCATGCCCTTGTAGTTGACAAGGTAGCGCGCCGCTTCCCAGATCGCCGGATTGGTCAGCGCCTCGTCCTTCTGGTTGAGACTCAGGAAGTGCACGGCGGCCTGCGGATAGGTCTCGACGGTGAACTGACCCTTGGTGGTGATACCGGAGATCTGGTCGGGCGTCAGGTTCTTGGCGATATCGACGTCACCGGACTCGAGCAGCAACTGCTGTGTCGCAGCCTCGGCGACATGGCGGATGATCACCGATTTCATCGCCGGCGCGCCGCCGAAATAATCCGGGTTGGCGGCAAGATTGAGGATTTCGCCCGGACGAAAGGCCTTCAGCATGAATGGGCCGGTGCCGGCGGAATTGGCCTTCAGCCATGCATTGCCCATGTCGCCACTGGCTTCGTTGGCCTTGACGGTCACTTCATCGACGACAGACGCAGGGCGCGAGGCCAGCACGTTGAGCACGAAGGCGGAGGACATGTCGCCGGTATATTTGGCGACCACCGTGTTGCCGTCCGCCTTGACCATGCTGTCGAAGTTTTCGGGCGTCCAGCCGAGCTGGGTAAGAATGAAGGCCGGCGCCTTGTTGAGCACCACGACCCGCTTCCACGAATAGACCACGTCTTCGGCACGCACCGGATTACCGGAGGTGAACTTCACACCGTCACGCAGCGTGAAGGTGATGGTCTTGGCGTCGTCGTCGACCTTCCATTCCGTGGCAAGGCCGGGAGCCAGCTTCTGGACATCAGGCGCATCGTATTGCACCAGCCGGTCGTAAGTCTGGGTGACATATTCGCCGGACGAGAACTCGTAGGCCTCTGCCGGATCGATCGAGACGATATCGTCGATGTTTTCAGCGACGACGAGCGCCGTCGCCGGTGTTGCCGCCTGCACCGGCGTCACCGAGACCGGCACCAGCATGGTGGCCGCAATTAGGGCGGCATTGAAGATCTTCATTGGTCGTTCTCCTCTTATTTGGGCGATCTGCCTGTTTTGGTTCTGGATTTTGCAGTCGTCTCCGCCAGGGCCTGCCGGCCCCGGAAAAGCGGCAACGTACCCGTCCAGAGCAGTCGGGCCGGTTTGCCGGAATCGTTCCACCACGCATGCGGGCGGTTGCCGCGAAAATGCAGGCTGTCTCCCGCCGTCATCACCATTTCCTCGTTGTCGAGGCGCTGGGTGATGGTGCCTTCAAGCACATAGAGAATTTCCTCGCCCTCGTGGCTGACGACCTCGGATCGGTAGCCGGGCGGGATGTTGAGCACGAAAGACGACAGCACGTTGCCGGCGAAATCGGCGGCGATCCGCTCGTAGAGAATTGAAGAGCCATCGACGGAGAATTTCTCCCGCTCGCTCTCCCGCGTCAGCGCATCGCTGGCACTGGGTGTCGAGATGAAATAATCCATGCCGACATCCAGACTGCGGGCGATCTGTGCGAGCGTGCCGAGCGAGGGGGTTGCCTGATCGCGCTCGACCTGGCTGAGATAGCCGAGCGAGATGCCGGCCGCATCGCAGATCTCCTGCAGCGTCATGTGCAATTGCCGCCGCCGCGCACGGATCAGCGCACCGACTTTCGGCTGCGTGGCTTCCATTGCGTTTCCCGGCAAAGTCGGCATGACGTTGTCCACAGTGAGTAAAATTTATTTGATACAAGCAAAATTTTTTGTATATTCCAAGCGAAATTTTGGGCGCCCCGGAGATTGTCCGGATAACAAGGGATGCGGATTTGGCATTTGAACCCGACACCCTGCCGTCGACCGGGGCGATCAAGTTGCCCGTGAACAGCGGACGGGGATTTCGTCTTCTAGCCGGCATTGCCGGCTTCGTGCTGTCCGTCGCGCTGACGTTTCTGGGGCTGCTCGCCATCACATTCTTTATCGGCCGCGTCGTGCCGATCGATCCGGTACTGGCCGTGGTCGGCGATCGCGCCCCCAGGGCAGTCTACGAAGCGGCAAAGCTCGAAATGGGGCTCGACAAGCCGGCGATCGTGCAGTTCATCCACTATGTCGGCGCCGTGCTCTCAGGCGATTTCGGCAATTCGGTATCCACCGGCCGTCCCGTGGCAGAGGACCTGAAACGGGTTTTTCCGGCGACGCTGGAAATGGCGACGATCGGCATCATCATCGGCATGCTGCTCGGCATTCCCATGGGCGTCTATGCCGCCAGCCGCCGTGGCAGCCTGAGCGATCAGGTGATCCGCGTCATCGGCCTGTTCGGCTATGCGGTTCCCGCCTTCTGGCTCGGGCTGGTCGGCCTCGCGGTGTTTTATGCGCGGCTGCAATGGGTGGGCGGACCCGGCCGTGTGGATATTTTCTACGACGGGCTGGTCGATCCCGTCACCGGGCTGATGCTGATCGACAGCCTGCTCGCCGGCGAAACCGAGATATTCTTCAATGCTATCTCGCATCTCATCCTGCCGGCCAGCGTGCTCGGCTTCTTCAGCCTCGCCTATATCGCCCGCATGACGCGTTCGTTCATGCTCGACCAGCTGGCTCAGGAATATGTGACGACGGCGCGGGTCAAGGGCGTGCCGGAACGGCTGGTCATCTGGCGGCATGCCTTCCGGCCTATCCTGGTGCCGCTGATCACCGTTTGCGGCCTCTCCTATGCCGGGCTGCTTGAGGGGTCGGTGATGATCGAGACGATCTTCTCCTGGCCGGGCATCGGCAATTATCTCACGGTAGCGCTGCTGAATGCCGACATGGCCGCCGTGCTTGGCGCGACGCTGGTGATCGGCGCCGTGTTCATCGGCATCAACAAGATTTCGGACGCACTCTACCGCTTCCTCGATCCGCGCGCACGATAGGAACCATTGATGGCACTGGCCGATGTCCACAGCTGGCTCACCGATGACAGTCCCGCCTCACGCATGCAGGCGCGGCTGATCCGGCTCTACCGTATCTGCGGTGCGCTGAGCCGCAATGTTCTGGCCATGGTCGGCGCGGTCATCGTCCTGGTGCTGATCCTGACTGCGATTTTCGCTCCGTGGATTGCCATGTCCGATCCGATTACCCAGGATCTGGGCGCGCGCCTGCTGCCGCCAAGTGCCGTCCACTGGATGGGCACCGACGAACTCGGCCGCGATATCTGGTCGCGTGTCGTCTACGGGGCGCGCATCACGCTTGCCATCGTCATGCTGGTGGCCGTACTGGCCGCGCCGGCCGGGCTGCTGATCGGTGCCGTCTCCGGCTATTTCGGCGGCTGGATCGACCGTATCCTGATGGGCATCACCGATATCTTCCTGTCGATGCCGAAGCTGATCCTGGCATTGGCGCTGGTTGCAGCCTTGGGGCCGGGTATCGAAAACGCCATCATCGCCATCGCCATCACCTCATGGCCCGGCTATGCCCGTATCGCGCGGGCCGAAACGCTGACCTTCAAGAATTCGGAATTCATCGCCGCGGTCCGCCTGCAGGGCGCATCGTCGTTGCGCGTCATCGTCGGCCATGTCCTGCCGCTCTGCACCTCGTCGATGATCATCCGCGTCACGCTCGACATGGCCGGCATCATCCTCACCGCCGCCGGTCTCGGCTTCATCGGGCTGGGCGCGCAGCCACCACTGCCGGAATGGGGGGCGATGATTGCCCGTGGCCGTTCCTTCATTCTCGACCAATGGTGGGTGGCGACCATGCCGGGCTTTGCAATCATCGTCGTTTCGCTGGGATTCTGCTTCCTCGGCGATGGATTGCGTGACGTGCTCGATCCGAAGAGCGGAGAAGGTCATTGAGTACTCCCCTCCTCACTGTCGAAGACTTGCGCGTCACCTTCCCGACCTCGCGCGGCCCGGTCGACGTGGTCAGCGGCGTCTCCTTCTCGCTCGGCCGCGAGCGGCTCGGCATTGTCGGCGAAAGCGGCTCGGGCAAATCGATGACCGGACGCTCGATCCTGAAGCTCATCCGCCCGCCCGGCAAGGTAACGGCGAAACGGCTGGAGTTCGACGGCATCGACCTGATGAAGCGATCCGAGAAAGCGATGCGGACCATTCGCGGCGCCCGCATTTCCATGGTCATGCAGGACCCGAAATTCTCGCTCAATCCGGTGATGACCGTCAGCGAGCAGATTGCCGAGGCATTGGTGACGCATCAGCGGCTGCCGCGCGGCGAAATCCGGGCGCGTGTCCGCTCGATGCTGGAAGCCGTGCGCATTTCCGATCCCGACCGCGTCGCCGGGCTCTATCCGCACGAGCTTTCGGGCGGCATGGGCCAGCGGGTGATGATCGCCATGATGCTGATCCCCGAGCCGGACCTGCTGATCGCCGACGAGCCGACCTCGGCGCTCGATGTCTCCGTGCAGAAACAGGTGCTCGACATCATCGACGATCTGGTGACACGCAAGGGCATGGGGCTGATCTTCATCAGCCACGACCTCAATCTCGTATCCAGCTATTGCGACCGGATTCTCGTCATGAATTCCGGCCGGGTGGTCGAGGAATGCGGAGCGGGCGAACTGAAAAACGCGACGCATCCCTATACGCGGGCGTTGATCGCCGCCGTGCCGCGCCTGAATGAAACCCGCGAGGAACTGCCGGTGCTCGATCGCAGCGGATGGGCCGACCAATGAATGCGCTTTCGCTGAAAAATCTCGATATCTTCTATGGCCGCTCGCAGATCACCCATGCCATCGATCTGGAGATCGCCGAGGGCGAGAGCTTCGCGCTGGTGGGCGAAAGCGGCTCGGGCAAATCGACGGTGCTGAAGGCGATTGCTGGCCTCGCCCCGGAATGGAAGGGCTCGATCTCGGCGTTCGGCAAGCCGCGCGGCCATGGCATCGACCGCAGCTTCTCGAAAATCTGCCAGATGGTGTTCCAGGATCCCTACGGCTCGCTGCATCCGCGCAAGACGGTCGACGCGATCCTCAGCGAGCCGCTGTCTATCCATGGCATCGGCGATCAGAACGAACGGGTCGAGGCGGTGCTGGTCGCCGTCGGGCTCGACCGGAAATTCCGTTTCCGCTTTCCGCATCAGCTTTCCGGCGGCCAGCGCCAGCGCGTGGCGATTGCCCGGGCGCTGATCCTGGGGCCGAAGCTGATGCTGCTCGACGAACCGACTTCGGCGCTCGACGTCTCGGTACAGGCGGAAATCCTCAATCTGCTGAAACGCCTGCAGCGCGAACGCAACCTGACCTACCTGATGGTGACGCACAATCTGCCCGTCGTCTCGTTCCTCTGCGATCGTCTCGCCGTGATGCGGCATGGGCGGATTGTCGAGATCGCCGATGTCGCGCAACTCAAGCAGGGGGCACTGAACGACCCCTATTCCCGCGAATTGATCGATATCGCCACGGCCGACGCCGGCGAGCAAACGCCTTAAGGATGAGCATGATGAACAACGAGATTGCCGCAGCACTCGCCGCTTTCGACAAGTCGATCGCCGAGGACGCCGGCGCCGACGCGCCCTGGCTGGCACTGCAGACGCTGACCCGCACGATAATCGGCGCAAAGCTGTTCACCATCATGACAGTCGATATGAAGAGCGAAGTGGCGCGGCGCGAATATACGTCCGACGCCTCAAGCTATCCTGTCTCCGGCACAAAACCGGTGCACTACGACAAGTGGTTCGACATCGTCCACACGCAGCACCGGTCCTTCGTCGCCAACACGATTGGCGATATCGCCAAGGTGTTTGCCGATCATGAGACGATCTGGTCGCTCGGCTGCGGCTCGGTGATCAACATTCCGGTGTTCGTCGGTGGCAGGCTGCTCGGCACCGTCAACTGCCTCGATGCCGAGCATCATTACACGCCGGAGCGCGTCGAGAAATCCAGCCTGCTGGCGACGCCGGCAAAGCTTGCATTCCTGGCGGCGCGGGAAAACCGTTCTGCCTGATCACAAATCGAAATGGCTGGCACCGAGATTGACGTTGCCGTCGAGGTGGATTGTGAAATCCGCCTTGCCGTCGCCATCGATGTCGCCCATCACCCAGCTATCGCTGTTTTCCCTGACGACGCGCAATTCCCCGGCGTGATCGCCGAATGCGTCGCCGCCGATGAAGTCGAACGCCTGATCCCCCTTCTTCCTGTCGTTGGCATCGATCACGCTGAGGTCGATCACGTCGCCGGCGCCGGTACCGAAATCACTGATCGTGTCGGCTTTGTCCCTTGCTTTCGATGTATCGCCGGCGGCGAAAATAAACCTGTCCGCGCCTGCGTCGCCGGTGAGACTGTCGGTGCCGAGGCCAGCCACGAGCATGTCCCGCCCAATGCCGCCGTCGATGATATCATTGCCGCCACGGCCATCGAGCGTGTTGGCCTTGTCGTCACCGGTTAACACGTCTGCAAAGCGGCTTCCGGCCAGGTTCTCGATCGAGGAATAGGCATCGCCCAAGGCGTCGCCGGTGTTGATGCCATTGCCGGCAAGACTGGCCGTCAGGCCACGGGATGCATAGGCGTAGGACGCGGTATCGCGGCCCGCGCCGCCGATAAGCTGGTCGGCGCCCCGGCCGCCTTCCAGCGTGTCGTCGCCGATCCGGCCGTCCAGCTTGTCGTCAAATGTCGTCCCGACATAATAATCCTCGTCGCGGGTACCGACCCAATCCGATGGCGCCTGGCGCGGGTCCACCACGCGCGCAAAGATTTCGCTCGGGCCGTCCATCGCATCCCATGTGACGACAACCCGGCCGTCGAGCATTTCGGATGCCTCGATCCGGGAAATATAGCTCGATTGCCGGTCGGAAACCTGGAACTCGTTGTCGATCCTTTCCCCAGAGGCGCTGAACAGCTGACCCAGAACGTCGTCATTTCCACCAAAGCCGCCATCGTTCCAGACGACCAGAAAATTTCCGGACTGCAGCCCGACGACTTGCGGCCTCGTCTCCGAAAGCGTGTGTTGCGATGAGTTGATCTGGAATTCCACGCCGGCGTTGACCGCGCCATGTATCGTGTAGGCTCCCGGCGATATGAATTCGCTCCAGACGGCCATGAAATTGTTGCCTGTCGAGTAGGCCACATCGGGATCGGTGTGAAATTCGCTGTATTCGCCACCATCGACGCGATAACTGCCAATGCCGGCATATTCGGTGCCATAGATGCCATCAGTATTGTTGGTGTCTTCCGACTGGCCGAGATCGTCGTCCCAGACGACATTGATCCGCTCGCCATCCCGCGTGATGGCGATCGAGGCGTTGGAATCGGCGCCCCAATCGTCACTGATCCGGGTCGAGGCTGTCAGCGGCTTGCCGTCGGCGCCAAACTGGTTCATGCGGACGCTGTTGGTGAAGTTCTGTTGCGGGCCCGGATCGCGATCATAGCCGCTGTCGTCCCAGACGACATAGAAGCCGCCATTGCCATCGGTGACAATATCCGGCCTGTTGGCGAGGCCGTCGGTCGCATCCGCGTTGGTATGCATCTGGCCGGTGACCGCCGTCCCCGATGAATCGAAGACGCGGTGATATATGTCGCGGTCGGCACTTTCGCGGGAGGCCCAGACAATCGCGAATCCACCGCCATCGAGCGCCGCGACATCGATATTGCCGGTGTCGATGAAGCCTTCGTCCTTCGGATTGACGACCGTCTCCGCCTTGGCAACGGTGCCATCGGGATTGTGGATGACGTAGCGTATGCTGCCGCTATCGACGCCACTGTTGGCGTAGACGGCGACGAAACGGCCGTCCGCGAGCGTTGCGACGGCAACCGAGTGCTGATTGTCGTTCGGGCTGTCGGGATTGACTTGATATGAGGCGCCGGAAAAGGTTGGTTTGGACAATTCGGTTCTCTCCGCTTGATGATCATGAGCGGTCATGTCCCGACAACCGCCTGGCTCGTATATAGCGCCGGCGGAGATGCCTCTTGGTCGAAGGCGAACAAATGCTGCTGGAAACGAACCAGTCGCGGCAAAGTTTGAATTTGGCCGGGATGGATATTCAGTCAGCGGCCGCGGTTGCGGATCGCATCCGCACGAACCTCCGAGGGCGTCATGCCGAATCGCCGCCGGAAACCACGGTTGAAATGCGAGAGATCGTTGAAGCCTGCATCATAGGCGACCGCCGAAATTGTCGTGGTACGGGGATCGGTCGCCCGCAACAGGCGGAGCGCCATTTCCAGCCGGTTGGCGAGCAGGAACTCGGAGAAAGTGAGCCCCTCGGTCGCGAACAGCCGCTGCAGATAGCGCGGTGAAACACCCTGGCTCCTTGCGATCGTCCCGACGTCGAGGTCCGGCTCGCGCAGGCGTTCGATGATCTTTTGCTTGATGAGTTCCAGACGGGCGACGCCGACGCTGCGCTCGTTTCGTCCGGTCGAACCTGGGATGCAGCCATCGAGAACCAGCGCAACAAGCTCATTGAGATGGCTCGCCGCCGCTTCCCGTGCCTTCTGGCCTCCCGGAGGGTGCTTGCGCAGAAGATCCGCATAGCCCTTTACCAGCGCGAGGCCAGGCGCGATCGCAGGAATGTGATGAAAAGCTTTCGTATCGATACGCGGTATCAGTCCCGCCAGACGGGACCGTCCCAGCGAGATCACGCTGACAGCGACCTGCGGCAGGCGGAATTCGGACCGGATGGCCTCGTTGACCAGCATCATATCACCGGCAAGCACCCTGATCGGCGGTCCGCCGTCGATGGACAATTCGTGGTCAGCGGTATGCATGGTCAGCAGGTAGTCGTCGCGGCCATCGGCGAGGAGTTCACGCGTTCTCTCACCGACAAGCGGAGAATAGAGAGCGGATCCAATCGTGATTTTTCCCGGCAACTCGAGGGCGGCGAGCTCGATGCGGACATCGCTATCGCTGACAGGGGTGAACTGTCTCCGCGCGACATGGCGGCCGACAAAATCATGCAAGACCGTCAGCCGATCTCTTTGAGGCACATGGTCCGTTGAAAAATACTGCATGTCATGTCCACGCGGCCGGTTCGAACGCCCCTCGTTCACCAGCCGGGCGAGGGCTGGCGCCGAGGCGCACATCTTTTAGCAATGGCGACAGATTTTGACAACCAGGAGGCACCGGCCTGCCAGATCCGGCATCGGACATTCACGCACAGGATCGCACGTCAGGGAAAACAGTTACAGCGACCGGATCCGCTGCATGCGCACTCGGCGCGTCAGGATGCGGCCGCTGACAGGCCGACTGAAAATCCCGGAGCACGTCAAGATCTCCCCGGGACCAACTCCAACTGCATAAATCTGGGGGGCAAGCTCGGCGCGGACAAAAAAACTGACATCCGCAACGAAATTCCACTCGCAAGCCCGGTCACTATGGGAGATACCGTTTGATCTGTATTTGCGGATTCGCTTCGGCATTGTATTGAATCGCCAAGGCTGGCTGCAAATGGATTTCCACGGGCTGGCAAAAGCGAATATTTGGGATGGAATTTCATGAAGCGGATTTTGGTTACCGGAGGCGCAGGCTTTCTGGGAAACTTCCTTTGCGAGAGGCTTCTGTCTCGAGGAGATCACGTAACCTGCCTTGACAACTACTACACCGGCGCGCAGGCGAATATCGCCCGCTTTATCGGCAACAATAATTTCAGCGTCCTGAAGCAGTCGGTGTGCGACCCGGTCTCGGAATCCTTTGACGAGATCTACAACCTCGCCTCCCCTGCTTCGCCCCCGCATTATCAGGCCGACCCGATCTTCACATTCAAGACGAGCGTCCTGGGTACGCTCAACATGCTGGAACTGGCCAGGACATGTGGAGCGAAAGTGCTGCAGGCTTCGACGTCCGAGATTTACGGCGATCCGCTGGTCCACCCCCAGCACGAAGACTACTGGGGCAATGTCAATTCGATCGGAATCAGATCGTGCTACGATGAGGGAAAGCGCGGCGCCGAGACGCTCATGTATGATTTCCAGCGCTTTCATCAGGTCAATGTCCGGGTTGTGAGGATCTTCAACACCTACGGGCCCGGGATGAATCCGGTAGACGGCCGCGTGGTCTCGAATTTCATCAGCCAGGCACTACGCGGCTCTGATATCACCATTTACGGGGACGGCAGCCAGACCCGGTCGTTCTGTTATCGGGACGACCTGGTCGAGGGCATTATCCGCCTGATGGATGCACCGGATCATGTGAGCTTTCCGGTCAATATCGGCAATCCTGACGAATTTACCATCAGGCAATTGGCCGAAATCGTCCTTTCGAAGATCCCGTCCGAATCCCGGCTGGTCTACAGACCGCTGCCGCAGGATGATCCCCTGCAAAGATGCCCGGATATCGGCCGCGCCAAGGAATTCCTGGACTGGGAGCCGAAGATCGCGCTGAGCGATGGTCTGGAGACCACGATCGATTATTTCCGCAGCCGGATCTTCGCGGACGGGGTCTAGCCGCGCTTCCGGCGCATCCGCCAGATTTCAAAGAACAGCTCCCCAAATACGCAAGAGGCATATTTAATCTCATGAGTGTCAAGATCGCAATGATAGGAACAGGCTATGTCGGTCTTGTGACCGGCGCCTGTTTCGCGGAAGTTGGCCATGACGTGGTCTGCGTCGATTCAGATCAACGCAAGATCGCCATGCTGCTCGCCGGCGAGATACCGATTTATGAACCGGCGCTGGATGACCTCGTCCAACGCAATGTTGCCGCAGGCCGGCTGCGCTTCAGCACCAGCACCGAGGAGAGCGTGAAGGACCGGGAGGCAATCTTCCTCGCGGTCGGAACCCCTTCAGATCCGGTAACCGGCAGAGCCAACCTGGATTACGTCTTTAAAGCTGCATCGGAAGTCGCCCTTGCACTGGAAAGATTTGCTGTGCTGGTCACGAAATCCACGGTGCCAGTGGGGACGAATCACAAAATCTATCAGACCGTTGTCGATAACCTGTCGAGGTCGATCGAGGTCGCTGTCGCTTCGAATCCCGAATTCCTTCGCGAAGGAGCGGCAATTCAGGATTTCATGCAACCTGACCGGATCGTGATCGGCGTCGAGGACGAGCGGGCTGCCGAGATCATGAAACGGATCTACGCTCCGTTTACTGGCAGCGGCATCAGCCTGCTGATAACCAATATCGCAACCGCCGAGATGATCAAATATGCGGCAAATGCGTTTCTCGCGGTGAAAGTCAGCTACATCAACGAGGTGGCCGATCTTTGCGAGGCAGTCGGCGCAAAAATCGACGACGTTGCGACAGGCATCGGCATGGACCACAGGATAGGCGCGTCATTCCTGCGAACAGGACCGGGATGGGGCGGCTCCTGCTTCCCCAAGGACACCAGAGCGATGCTGATGACGGCACGCGATTCCGAGCTTCCCGCCCGGATCGTACAGGCGGCGATCGACGCAAACGAGGCGCGCAAGGGCTCGATGACCAAGCGTGTCCGTGACATCTTTGCTGGCGACCTTCGCGGAAAGCGGATTGCGGTTTTCGGACTGACATTCAAGGGACAGACCGATGACATGCGCGAAAGCCCCAGCCTGGATATCCTTTCGGCGATCTGCACGGAGGGCGCGTTGGTGACGGCATATGATCCTTCTTTTCCACGCGAGGCCGGCGCGCTCCTGCCGGAGGTAAAGCTATCGGAAAGTGCGACCGATGCAGCTCAGGATGCCGAGCTGCTGGTTGTTCTGACGGACTGGATGATTTTCAAGACTTTCAATCTTGCCGACTACGCGAAAGTCATGAAGACGCCGCGTATGCTCGATCTTCGCAATATGTATGACGCAAAGAGCGCCCGCTCGGCAGGCTTTTCCTATTACGAGAACCTGGGGCACGGCCATGTTGCCACCATCGGAAACCAGCCGAACTGATAAAGCCGCTCATCCGCGCGCAAGGCCGGGGGAGAATGCGTTCAGGCTGAGATGACCTGCCGCGCGACACGTTTGGCAAACAGGATATCACATCGTGTCCCGGCAGGCGGTGTAGCCGGGATTTCATAGCCGTAGGTGCCTTCCGGAGGATCGGGTTGTCAAAGTCCAGACTGAAGGACACCACCGATGACCGACGAGATGATGAACCTGTGTTCGCCACCATCCGTGGACCAGGCGGCACCGATGTGCTGGTTTACAGACCTTTCCCAAGAAGCATTGCGCCAAGCCTCATAGGACCAACCCATCGAGCGGCTCAGCGGAGAGATCAAGCGCCGCACCGAGGTCCCCCGGGTCGGGCTTTGCCCGCCCGAGGGCAGGCTCAGGCATCTTTCCCAACGACGACGCCATCATCCGCCTCGTCGGCGCGATCCTGCGCAAACAGAGCAATGAATGAGCCGTGCAACGCGCTCTATACTTGACGCTGGAAACAATCGGCCAAATCAGCGATGATCGGCGCTCAGGCTGCCTGCAGTGGCTCGCTGTTCTCCCCTCCGGCCAAATGCGGAAGCACCGTGGATGTCAAAGCTATATCACGCCAAGGAACATGGATCTGCGCGTCGCTAAATCGTGATGTCTTCACCGGAATCTTCTCCAAAATCATTGTGAGAAAATTCCGCTTCTAAACCCGGTCTTTCAGCAGGGGGATTACCGAATGAAAAATGGTGCCCGGAGGCGGATTTGAACCACCGACACGCGGATTTTCAATCCGTTCGGAATGCTGGTTTACCACCGCCTGGACGCCGCTATGTTGCGTCTATGTCGCGTCGAGATATTTTCACCCCAAGAATGCCCTCTCCGCAGCTGCCATTTCTGCCGCTCCTTCGATACGCGGAAACAGGTGCGAATACGTGTCAAGCGTGATGCTGATGTTGGCGTGCCCGAGGCGCTCTTGCACCGCTTTTGGGGGCCATCCGAGCCCGCCATCCTCGGGGCGATTGATCAGCCAGGACGCATGATAGTGGCGCAGCGAATGCAGACCGGTGTATTTCGCGACCATGA
>JAQGJP010000034.1 GCA_028290545.1 Rhizobium sp.
TGACACTGCCGTCCTGGTTTTCGATCTGGACGATACGCTCTACCTGGAACGGGATTTTGCGCGCAGCGGGTTTCGGGCGACGGGTGACTGGCTGAAGAATACGATGGGCATCGACTCGCTCGCGCAACGTTGCGAAGCGATTTTCGCCCGTGGAACCAGGGCACGGATTTTCAACGAGGCACTCGACGAACTAGGGCTGCATGATCGAACGGATATCGTGGCGCAACTTGTCGATCTCTATCGCGGCCATGCCGCGACCATCTCGCTGGCACCTGACGCCGAACGATATCTGACAAGCTCTAACCGACAAACGCGACGCGCCGTCATCACCGACGGCCCGGTGGCAACGCAATTGGCGAAGATCAAGGCGCTCGGGCTGGAGAACCTGATCGACTACATCATATGCACGGATGCTTGGGGCAGGGAGTTCTGGAAGCCCCATGTTCGCGCTTTCGAAGCTGTGGAGACGTGGTCGGAAGGAGACCCGGCGCACATGGTGTACGTTGCAGACAACCCGAAAAAGGATTTTGTTACCCCGCGCGCGCGCGGATGGTGGACTGTGCAGGTCGCGCGGAAGGAAAGGGTCCATATGATCGATGCCCCTGACCCTGCCCACAAACCGCATGCGAGGATCGAAAGTTTCGACCAATTGGACGATTGCCTTGCGAGGCTGGACCCTTTCTGGGCCAGGCGACGCATCGAGCCGGCTTGGCAGAGGTAAGCGCACTTTCAGGATCGCGGCCTGTTCGGCAGATGCAGGAGAGAGAGAGAGAGAGAGAGAGAGAGCTTGACTGGGCTTGCGCCGATAAAATTTTCGAAAATGACAACCAGAGAAAGACTTAACGGCACCCTCCGGGCTGGTTGCGTGGATTTTACGCTCCCCTTCCGGCTCGGTATTTTGCCGTCCTGATATGCGTTGGCAAGCCTTACTCTTCGTCCAAACCGACCAGGTGGAGGAAACGGGCCTTTGACAGGAACAGCGGCGATATCGTCGTGAAGCCCTCGACGGTGTAGTAGACGCGATCCTCGTCCACGACTGTAATGGTTAATTGCCGGCCGCTTCGCTTGGATTGGAAGACCTGACCGACACTCAACTTTTCTTCCTGCTGCATAATCAGAAGTGTCCGCTGCGAAGGCGACGCCGGTTCAAGTATTTTCGTACGCACATGGAAGGCTGACATTGGGCATTCTCCATGTAAACAAATTTCTGCCACGATAACGCCGGTTGGCGTAGCCGGGCACGGAAAAACTGTCCACGACCGCGACGATCTGGTCGAGGCGTCGCATCGCATGCAAACTTGTTTGCAGAGTTGGCATACAGTCTAATAGGCGAGGCTTGCGCGAGGCTTACCAAAGTTTGCAAGTGTATGCGCGCCGAAACACGTTGTATCGCAAATTTTTGCACACGTATCAATAATGCCATAGACTGTCCACAGGTTCCGTATCGAGTTGGACGGACTGATTTCCCAGCTCTTGCCCCCAACGGCGACGATCGTGCTGCAGGATGTCGACGCGGCGATCCGCCGATAATCTTCGCCCGTCGATCCAGTTGCCCGCCTATGGCACTGCGGTATTCATGGGCACCAATGTCGATCAGCCCAGGAAGCTGGAGAAATCGGTCCCGGTCGAATGAACATACCCGACGTCGCGCCATCGCATACATTCATGCATCCATCTGGCGCGACGGCAGGACATTGTTAAGCCATAAGGACAGATCCTGCTGGACGACAGCACCAAGTTTTTCGACCTGCGGCGTATAGTAATCGATCAGGCGCCGCCGCAAATCATCGCTGAGCGGGGTGTAACGGAGTTCCCGCGCAATCAGGGAGCGCGCACGCTGGAACAGCGCACTCCGACGGAACGGTCGAACGGTGGATTTGAGCGGGGCGAGCAATTTGCGGAGACCGGGGCCTATCGAAGCCTGGGTCTTGTCTTTGATCTTTTCGGTCACGGGGGGCACTTTCAGACTAGTATCGAGCTTCAAGAAATTCTGGACGGTGTCCAGCTGCCTCTGCGGTTCGGTCTTGATGTTCTCGTAGAGCAATACGAGCAGACGGTCGGCAGGAAAGAGATCGAGGAAACCCCTGAGCTGATCATAGTAAAGACCGCCGTTCAGGAACCGGCTGCCATCCGCCTTTCGCGGATCGAGATACTGGACGACATCTTTTCCCACTTCACCCCTGCGGTAGAGCATGCAATAGTCGGAATAGGCCCGTTCCACCGGGTTCCGCAGCTGTGCAATCAGGCGAACCTCCGGCAGATCGCTGCGGATGCGCGATGCCGCCTGTGGCGTGTCCATGTATGAATTCGACTTCTCACCGACCAAGCTGTGATCCGGGTCTTTGTTGAACTGGGATAGATACCAGGCTTCACCCTGATCGTAGAAGCGGCTGAAATAATGGAGTTCAGGATCCGGCATATAGATTGCGGGATGCTGCTGAAGCGACTGCTGAAGCCAGGTTGTGGCGCTCTTGGTCGCGCCGATGATGAGAAAATCAATCTCCTGCAAACGCATGCGAATCTCCTGGTTATCCTTGAGACGGGTCCGACCGGAGGTTTGCCGGCAATCGCTTCCGCCTAGGATTGTCTGACCATCCGCGAATAGATGTCTGTTACGCCATTTATGTGGGCGTTCACGCCGTAGTGGTCGAGTGCCTGGCTGCGCGCCACCTGGCTGATACGTTGCCATTCGGCATCCTCTGCCAGCAACCGATATAGCGGCTCGACGAACGCCTCCGGGTCTTCGGGCCTAACCAGGTAGCCGTTTTCGCCATCGGTAATTGCCTCCGGATTGCCACCATGATCTGTCGCAATCACAGGCGTTCCGAGCAGCATTGCTTCGATCAGAGTTCTGCCGAACGGTTCGCTGACCGCAGGCACAAGAAGGCCGACGACCGCGCACATGTAGGGTGCGATGGGTGAACGGAAGCCCATGAGATGTATCCTGTCTGAAATTCCGAGCTGCTTGGCGCGTGCAGCAACCGCCTCGTCTAGGCGAGGGCCGCCCGGCTCAGGCAACCCGAACAACAGACCGTGCAGCGGTTCTGTGGGATGTCGCTTCAGGTAGGCCGCGACAATGTCGACGAAGAGGAGAGGACGCTTGCGCTCCACCAGTACGCCAAAATATCCCACAAAGCGTGTATTTTTCTCCAGCCCGAGCTCGCAGGCGATAGCGAGGCGGCAGGCATCCCGGTCTGGCAGCGAACTCGGATGGTCGAATGGACTGTGCAACACGGTTACTTTGCGCTCGATCGGAAAGATCGGCCTGCAGGGCCGCGCAAATTTCGAGACTGTCACAATATGGTTTGCGAGCAATGGCGCAAGGAAATTCGCTCCTCGCGCCTCCGGATCGCCACGATGATGCCAGAGGAGCCGCGCTCCGGCAAGGCGGGTCGGCAAAGCCCAGGTCGCATGCATCCGGCCGTCATTCGTATGAACGATTTCAACGAGCTGACTCCTGAGGAATCGAACGAGCCGTGGAAGAGATGCAATATAGCCGATGGCGGCCAAGAGGCGATTGTCTGTCTGCACCCGATGAGCCGGAGCGAGGATTTTGGTGGCGGGCCCGACGACGTAGGGAATGCCCCTTTCGGCGAGGTATGTCGACAATACGCCATCGGCCTGGTGAAGCACGATGATTGGACGAACCTTGGCAGGGTCTAAGCGTGATATCAGGTTGACGGCGGATATATGGCTTCCACCGACTTCATCACCGATAAATGGAAATGCGACGACGATCGGCTTGGTGTTCACGCGACTCTATCCTCATCGTAGCCGTCCGATGGACTTCCGAACAGTATTCAGAATCTTCTTCTGGTTCGATACTTTGCAAAGCTCGTAAACCAGGCTTCGGAAAACCAACAACTTGAATACATGATGCTGCGTTTCGCAACGTGTTGTCAATATTAGCTTTACGCTTTATTAGTGAGGCAATTCCAGCGATCCAAAATGAAACAACTACGTGTAGAGCGAGTTGCCTAAACGTGGAAAAGACATGGTGGCAAACGTCGGCCGACGTCAGAAAAACAAGTATCGATGCCTTTAAACACTTCACTGATCAGACTATACTGAAAGTAGGAGGACCGACAATGCGCGATTTTACTGCCAACAGTGCATCGCATCTTCGCGGCGATGTGGCTTATACAAGTCTCAAGACCAGCCCGCATCCAGCAGGCAGGGCGCGCCGGAAGCCAGGTTTCCTTCAGTTCGCGGCTTTGCTTCTTACAGCGTTCTCCTGTGCTCCAGTGGCTGTTGCAAATGAGCGGGAGCAGCTGGCTTTTCCAGGCGCCGACGGCTACGGGAAATTCAGCCAGGGTGGACGCGGAGGTGCCATCGTCATGGTCAACAATCTGAAGGATTCCGGCCCCGGAAGCCTGCGGTCATGTGTCGAAGCAGAAGGTCCAAGGAACTGTATCTTTACGGTGGGCGGCATCATCCATCTGAAAAATCCCATCGTGATAAAGAAGTCCAACAGTTACCTCTCCATTTTGGGGCAGACTGCTCCTGGCGGCGGCATCCTGCTGACCGTCGATCAGATCGATACCAGTAAGGACAGTTATACGCCACTGATTGTGAAGAACGCGCAAGACGTTATCATCAGGCATATCCGTGTGCGACCCC
This sequence comes from Rhizobium sp., assembly GCA_028290545.1. Lineage (GTDB taxonomy): Bacteria > Pseudomonadota > Alphaproteobacteria > Rhizobiales > Rhizobiaceae > Rhizobium_E. The sequence continues at coordinate 4,621 of JAQGJP010000034.1, forward strand.
ATGTGCCGAATTGGGTCAAGAATGTCGATGCATTGACAGTCGAAAGCAGCACCCGGATCTATATCGATCATATTTCCGGATCGTGGGCGACGGACGAAAACTTCAATTCCCATGCCAACACCACCGAGCTTACCGTAGCGAATTCGCTGTTCGGCGAAGGTTTGAACAAGCACAGCAAGTGCGCGCTCCTGGGCTCCGATCCGCGGATACCGCAGAAGATCACGTTCTGGAGAAATGCCTGCGTCTCGAACCGGGACCGTAATCCGGACGACAACCATTTCGGCGGGTCCTGCATTGATATCATCAATAACGTGTTCTTCAATGCGCGGACTGAGTGGGGCGAAGTTTTCTCGCAATATCCAGGCGGCACGCCGATTTCCTTCGTTGGAAACTTCTTCAAGGCGGGTCCGAGCACAGAACAGACGACCTATGCCATAAACTGGAATGAATCAGAGTCTGTCGATGGACCTCGTATATACCAGCATGACAATGAGGTCTGGAGTCCAAAATCAAAATCCATAGTGCTGATTGCGCCCGACACCGAGAAATATCTCGTGTCAACGCCCCCATGTCCGCTCTCGGTCACCAAGATCATGACGGCTCGAGATGCCTATGCCGATGTCCGGCAAACTGCAGGCGCTTTTCCGCGGGACGACTTCGACCGAACGCTGATGGACCGGATGGGGGCGATAGACGAACGCGGGGAGGGTGAGATGATCAGGACCGCCCGTAAATTTCCTTCCATCCCATCTGGCCCGTCCTTTATCGACGAAGACGCCGATGGAATGGCAGACAGCACCGAAGCGGCATCGGGCGCCAGACCGGGGGTCAGCGACCCCTGGGAAGATTCCGACCACGACGGCTGGTCGAACTTCGATCAATTCATGCAGCAGCTGGCAGAAGACCGCATGGCCGGAAAGTATCCAAATTGATCACCCGCAAAGGACGCATGTCGCACGTGACGGTGTTTTGGTTTGCCGTGATGTGAACATCCCGAGTTCACAGTCGGGAGTATTGCCACTGCTGGCCCACATTCACTCTTAACGTTAAGTTGTTATTTTAGGGAAATATGTTTTAGGACCCTTGCCAGTACGAGGAATACGGATACTCTGGCGGTCTTGTACTGGCGCGAGATTTACTATGGATCGGGCTGTCAAATTGTCTGGTGCTGAAACCGGGGGCAGTATTGCTCGGCTCGTCATTGTCTTGCCCGGGCTTGGCGCAGGCGGAAGCGAGCACGTTGTCAGCATTATCGCCAATCATTGGGCCCATCTGGGTCATGATGTAACGATCCTGACGCTGGAGCCACCGGGCAGTTATGCATACTATGCTCTGTCGCCGAGCATTCGCGTTATTCGACTGGGCGTTCCGCCTCAACGCGCTTCGGGTTGGAAAGCGGCGTGGCTGGCCTTGCAGCGCGTCCGCCGGATGCGCAGGGAAATACGTTCCATCAGGCCGGACTTCGTTCTGAGCTTTCTGACGCGCACAAATGTTCTCTCGCTGATAGCGACGTTCGGAACCGGTATCGCGACGATTGTTTCAGAGCGCAACAATCCGGGTGTCCAACCTTTCGGAGCGCTGTGGAAATGGCTTCAGAAGTGGCTCTATCCGCGCGCCTTCGGGCTGATAACGATGACCAGGGGGGCTCTTGAGTTTTTCCCGCCGCGTATGCGGAAACGCTCGTGGGTAATTCCGAACGCGGTCGACCTTCCATCGACCTGGGTTAACAGGCGTGGCGGCAACGTGCTCACGGCCGTGGGGCGGCTTACGCATCAAAAGGGATTTGACCTCCTTCTCGACGCGTTTGCGAAAATAGCGGCGTCTTTTCCCGACTGGACACTGGTTATTTGGGGGGAGGGCGAGGACCGACGCCAGCTTGAGGACAGGCGCAAGACTCTTGGTCTGGAGGGCCGCGTCGACCTGCCCGGCATCACCGCAAAGCCTGGGCAGTGGGTCGAAACGGCGAACGTCTTCGTTCTGTCGTCCCGCTACGAGGGCTGGGGTATCGTGCTGCTCGAGGCAATGGCCGCCGGCTTGCCCGTCGTATCCTTCAACTGCGACTTCGGCCCCAGCGAAATGGTAGAGCATGGGCAGGACGGGCTTCTCGTTGCACCTGAGAACGTGGACGCACTTGCCGAAGCCATGGCTCAACTGCTGCGTGACAAGCAGCTGCGTGAACGCCTTTCCGCAAATGCTGTCCGAACCGCTTTGCGCTATACACCCGAGTGCGTGCTCGCCGAATGGGATGGCGTGCTTCGTGATGTGCTCGCTGATCGCATTCAAAAGGTGACGGCATGATCCCGCTTCCCTTGCGAATTGTCAGGCGCGCGCGGCGGCGGATCAGCCTGACCGTCCATGCCGCCCGGGCCGACAGTTTTCTGGTTTCCTATCCGAAATCGGGGCGAACCTGGTTTCGCTACGTGCTGTCGCATTATTTCGCGGCCGTGGCGAAAGTCGATGAAGCAATCAACCTGCACAACATGTTCTCGATCGTGCCGAATTTCGATCTCGATCCTGTGCGCGGCGTCCCGTCCTACCGCTTTACCGGACAACCTGGCGGTGTTCCTAAAGTCTGGGTCAGCCATCTCGAATACCGCGCCAGTCTTTTTCTCAACCGGCCGGTGATAATGATGGTGAGGGATCCGCGTGATGTAATCGTTTCGGCCTATTTTCACGCGACACGGCACAAGCACAGGTACCAGGGTACCTTGGCTGAATTTATCGAAGACCAAACTCAGGGCGTTCCGGCTATGTGCCACTATCTCAACGGTTGGGCTCGCGGAATTATCGGTCGGCCGCATTTCATCTTGAGTTACGAGGCGCTATCGGCCAACACCGAGGCCGATACAAGATCGGCGCTGGAATTTCTGGGTTGCTCCGTGGATGACGTGGCGCTGAAGAACGCCGTCGAGGCCGGAAAATTCGAAGCCATGCAGGATCGCGAACGGGCCGAAGGCATACCGGCACACGATTATGACCGCAACGACACCGAAAGCTTGCGCATGAGACGCGGGCAGGCCGGCGCTTATGGAGAGTATCTCGATGCACAGCTGGTCGACCGCGTCGAGGCGCTATGCAACGCAGGCCTTTCCGTTGCGGCGAAGAAACTCATCGCTGCGACGGGAATGTTGCTTCCTGCGTAACACGGATAGATTGAGGCACTTATCTCGTTCCTAAATTCGGTCTTCGTATCTGGCCGAACTGCTGTTAGACTGAAGGCGGGGAATACCGCGCCGCAGGCCGGATTTAATTACCTATTCAGAGGGATCGACATGCAGGACATGCTCGCCTTTTTCAACGCCAATGTGGGGGTCATCAAGGGGTCGCTGAGAGATACGGCTTTCTTGTCCTGCCTGCTTCTTTCGCTTATCGCCGGCGCGACACTGAGCTGGAGCGGCGGTGCCATTGCAATCGTTTTACTGGCGATAGTGCGCGTCGGTTTGGCTGACTGGCAACAATTCTCGCCCGGTGTGCCGCCGTCGCCCAACCTGATCTATGTCTTCAGCGGCATGTTTTTTGCGGCAATCAGCGTTTTCATAGCGATCAAGTTGCTTCGTGCTTTGTGGAGAACGGCAAGGCGCAAAGGAGTCATTTAGCGCATCTGTTGTTCAAATGAATCCATAACCTGTTTCATAAAACCAGGTTCGGCATTCGCCTGATGAGAGCAGTGAACAGACATCTCGATGCCTTCCCGTGATGGCTCGAAACGCCCATGCTCTCAACTGAGCAGCGAGCTTGCGGAAGGCCATTTCGATCAGATTGACGTCGGCAATGTGCCGCTATGCCACGCGCCGTCCACCGAGATGTCGATTCCGGTTTCTAAAAATCGCTGTGAGTCGATAGTGACCAGTTGATGGACAGTTTGTGCAGAATACAAGCATAGAGCGTCCCCGGCGCGGCAGTCCCGCTATGATCTATCCTGTTCCGGCATCTCAGCCTAAAATCAGGAAAAATTCCACTTATTCGGGGCTTTACCTCGTCCTGGAACGGGACAGCTTATGAACGCCCATACCACATAGGTATTTCTATTCCTCAACCAGAGTAACAGAATTTACGGACGAATGCTTAGGCGTCCAAACATCTTCGCTGCATCGATGGGTGCGCAACAGCGCATAACTATTTCAGATATGGATATATCAAAACGCGGATATTATGATGCGGGTATATCAGACTAACAGGAGACTTTGTTCTGCTCATCGACGCTATGCGCCGTGGCTCATTGACTGGGGGTAGAAGACTAATATATTAGCAAATACTATGAAAAAAAATACTTTACAAGTTATTCTGCATATGTCAGATTTCTTAAGTAAGCTTTCATTAAGCTGATTGCTGAATGACTGCCGTTGCTGCTTATGCCTGATGGCATTGAGACATGCCAGCATGTGCCCGTCGGGCATTATGGCAGGTGATATAACCTAGCTATTATTTTATGCGCGATTTCAGATTGCATGGAGAGGGTCCGGTTTCGTTGAATCCGGAAAGCGATGTTGTGTGCGGTGCGATGAGGAGGAGAATTGCCATGGGACGCGGGGATGTTACAGCACAAGCCGGCAAGGCGCGTGCGGACGACGGACAACTTGCCGCTAGTGGTAAAGCGGGGCCAACACTCTCGACGTACAACCATATATCGCACCGAATTTACGGAATGATACGAAAGCGGGTGAGTACGTGCGTCTACAGCGTACGCAGGTCGCCGGGGCTGTTCTTCGCGGATATCAGCTCGGCTGTGCTGGCATTGTTTTTCGCATTTGCGCTGCGTTACAGCATTGATACTACCGATACTGCGGTGCTTCAGCCAGACATAGTGAACACACTCCTCAGGACCGGTCCCTGGTATATCGGAGTTTGCGCCCTCATCTTTCCATTATCGGGACTTTATAGCCGAAATTGGCGCTACGGTTCGGTTTCCGACCTGTTGGCAATTGTCAGGGCGGTTGCCCTTACTACGGTAATCCTGGTCTGCGTGCTTTTCTTTGCTACCAGGCTTCAGGACATACCGCGCAGCGCCATACTCATAGACGCACTGCTTCTGACAGCATTTTTAGCTGCATCGCGCCTCAGCTTCAGATTGGACGAATTGCGCCTCTTGGGCCTGGAGTTCGGCTCTGCTGAAGGAAGGAAAGAAAAACGCATTCCCACCCTTGTGATCGGGGCCGGTGATGCCGCGGATCTATATCTTCGGGCCATCAGATGCGAAAAGAATTGTCCCTATAGTCCGGTCGCGATTCTGGATGCCACGACGGAGCACAAGGGCAAGACATTGCGCGACGTGCCGATCATGGGCTCGATTGAGGAATTTCGCGCCGTCGTTGACGAGCTAAAGCATCTGGGCCAGTTTCCAAGGCATATCGTTTTCACCGAGGCGCCCGTGACCTTCGGAGAAGCGCGCGCCGCGCAATTTCTCAATGAAGCGGAGGAGATGGGCATCACCGTGTCCCGCCTGTCGCAGTTGACCGAACTCAGGAATGCAAAAGGTGACAACCGCTTCGAATTGCGGGCGATTGAATTGACCGATCTTCTCGAGCGTCCGCAGGCTTCGCTGGATCATGCTGCAATCGATAGGCTCGTGCGCGGTCGCCGCGTGCTCATTACAGGTGCCGGTGGATCGATCGGCAGCGAACTCACGCTTCAGATCGCCTCTTGCGAGCCTGCCGAGATTATTTTGATCGAGAATTCCGAATACAATCTCTATGCCATAGATATGGAGCTTGCGGAGCGTTTTTCGAACATTCCGCGCACGGCACACATCTGCAACGTCCGCCGCGCGAAGCGGGTAAGTGACATATTCGACAGGCACATGCCCGAGCTTGTGTTTCACGCTGCCGCTCTCAAGCATGTTCCCATGGTGGAGCTTAATCCTTGCGAGGGCGTATTAACCAACGTCATCGGCACGATGAACGTAGCCAACGCGGCCAAACGCTCGGGCGTGCTGGCCATGGTTCAGATTTCGACCGACAAGGTTGTTAACCCGACCAGCTTCATGGGCGCCACGAAGCGGTTGGCCGAACTCTATTGTCAGGCACTGGACCTGAGCGGCTTTGAATCCCATCACGGCCCTCGTTTCATGACCGTCCGCTTTGGTAATGTACTCGGGTCCAGCGGTTCGCTCATTCCGCTGTTCAAGCGGCAACTGGCGGCCGGCGGCCCACTGACAGTTACGGATGCCGAGATGACGCGCTTTTTCATGACGATCCGTGAGGCCGTTCAACTGACCCTTCAGGCATCGTCTTATGGCCTGGAAGGCGAAATCGGACAGGGCGAAATCTTCGTGCTCGATATGGGCGAACCGATCAAGATCATCGACATCGCACGGCGGATGATAATGTTGGCAGGACTTACCGCCGACGTTGACATCAAGATCAAAATCATCGGCTTGCGCCCTGGCGAGAAGCTGTACGAGGAACTCTTCGACACGGCCGAGCAGAGAGTGCCGTCTCCGGTGCCCAGCGTTCTCGGAGCTGTACCGTCGCCGATGCCGCTTGCGCTGCTTGAGGAAAGTTTCGCACGCCTGCAGCTTTATGCGGAGATCGGCGAGGAGACGACCGTCCTGCAGATCGTCAATAGTCTTATTCCCGGCTATGAAAGAAAGTTGCCGCCGGTTTCGAAGACCTTTGTCCCGGTCTTGGCAGCAGGAAACGAGAACGCAGCGGTTCCCGCAGCATCCGACCGTCGATTTCCGGGCATTCCGGGAGATCTGGGTGCCGCTGTGCGTGGCTGACACCATTTTCCGGCAGTCATCATCGTTATCGCCATAGTCTAATGGAGATTGTATCGCATTGAAAAATTTTCAGGTTCTCAATTGCATTACGGGTCTGAACATTGGCGGCGCGGAATTGATGCTTGCGAGGTTTGCACGAAGCCTTCTTAGTACGGAATATGAGGCCAAGGTGCTGTCGCTGATGCCGCGCGGATCCGTCGTAGGGGCTATGCTGGATAACGATGGCGTGCCGGTCGAAACCCTCAGAATGAATGAAGGGCGGCCTTCCTTCCAAGCGTTCGCTCGTCTCAGGGCCACCGTCAGAAAAACCGGCTGCGATATTGTGCACGGCTGGATGTATCACGGCAATGTGGCGGCATCGCTGGCCGCTTATCTCGACCGCAAGCAGCCAGTGATATGGAGTATTCATCACTCTATCGATGATATTACAGCCGAGAAGCGACTGACGCGGATGATAATCCGGCTCCTGGCGAGGATGTCGGCCAGCACCAGTGCGATTTCCTATTGTTCAAGCGTTTCGGCACAACAGCACGAGGAATTGGGCTTTGATCCCTCCAAGCGGGTCATCATCCCAAACGGCATAGATTGCGACGAATTCCAACCGCGTGCCGATGCGCGGTCACGCCTCTGCTCCACATTCGGGATTCCAACCGATCGTCTGATTATCGGCAACATAGCGCGCGCCCATCCGATGAAGAATCATGAAGGCTTCGCGCGAACTGTCGCACGCCTTTACCACGACGGTTACAATGTTCACGGCCTGATCATCGGCGCCGGACACGAAGAGGGCCCCGCTCGGCGAGTGGCGCGCGAGCTTGGCATCGACGACCGTCTGGCGACACCAGGTCCGCGGTCTGACATAGCCGATCTCCTGCCTGGCCTTGATGTCTTTCTTCTGTCTTCGGCTTGGGGTGAGGCATTTCCGCTTTCCGTCGCCGAAGCCATGGCCTCCGGTGTTCCGGCGGTTGCGACGGATGTCGGAGATTGCGCCTGGCTTGTTGGAGACCATACGATGATATCGAAACCGAAGGACCCTGAAGCACAGGCAGCCGTTCTTCGTAACCACTTCGATCTGATGCCGGCAGAGCGTCGGGAACGCGGGATGGCGGGCAGGACACGCATTCTCCAGAATTTTTCAATACGAAAATACACTGACAGCCATATCCAGCTTTACGAAGCAGCCCTTGCCGGTCGGCATCGGGACGGGAGTGGGGGATGAAGAGGAACGTTACATCACAGGCGATGCGCGCGGACGCTGACTTGACGGGGCCGTTACATTTCGATGCACCGATACTGCCGAGAAAGATTGCGGTTGTTGCAAGTTATACGCCATCGCTGACCAATTTTCGCCTTGAGCTCCTGAAGCGCATGGTGGAAGCGGGCCATTCGGTAACGGCATTCGCTCCAGAGGATGATCCGGTCGTCAAGGCGGACCTCACGAGTATCGGGGTGGATTTCGTGCTGATGCCGATGGCGAGGACCGGTCTCAATCCGGTCGAGGATTTCGCCACCCTGTCTTTCTTGATCCGGCAGTTTCGTCGACTTCAGCCAGATATGGTACTGCCCTATACAATGAAACCGATCATTTATGCGGGAATAGCCGCACGGATTGCCGGCGTCGGACATCGCTGTTTCCTGGTGACTGGACTGGGACACGTGTTCTCGGATGCCGGCGCGGCGTCGTTCAAGGGGCGGCTGGTAAGGATGTTCAGCGTCCTGCTCTACAAGCTGGCCTTCTCCGGCGCGCATGTTGTTTTTGCGTATAATAATGCGGATGACGAGGATTTGCGGCGGCACAACATGCTCAAGGACAAGTCGCTCATTGAGCTCGTGCCTGGTTCGGGTGTCGATCTACAGCATTACCACTTCAGTGAAGCGTCTGAAGGCCGGCCAAAATTCCTGCTGGTTGCGAGGCTGCTTAAAGATAAGGGAATCCTGGAATATGTGGAAGCCGCGCGCATCGTGAAGCGTAGCTTTCCTGATGCCGAATTCCGCCTTCTTGGTCATTTCGATCCCAATCCCACGGCCATTTCCCGGGAAGACATAACATCCTGGGTCGAGGAGGGCGTGATCGATTATCTCGGCGAAACGCGTGATGTCCGCCCCTTCCTCGCGGATTGCAATGTCTTCGTGCTGCCGTCCTACTATCGCGAAGGTATTCCGCGCAGCATTCTCGAGGCTCTGTCGAGCGGACGGGCGGTCATCACCAGCGATTTGCCGGGGTGTAGCGACACCGTGGAACACGGTGTAAACGGGTATCTCGTTCCACCGAGGAATGCGCAAAGGCTGGCAAATGCCATGCTTGAGTTCGTGCGTGATCCGAAACGTGCGCGCACCATGGGACGCAGTTCACGCGAATTGGCGGAACGAAAATTCGACGTTCATCAGGTCAATCATCAGCTCATGCGGAGAATGGGTCTTCTCTGATCCGGAAACGAACTGGCAGTCGGAGATGTCCGGCGCGCAAGGAACGCGCATGACATGGAAATGGCGAGAAAGATTGGCATCGTCCAGAACCGGCCGTAGACGCTGGGAAATGCGTTGATCGAAAGCATGAAGAGACCGACCGTACAGAGTGTACAGGCCGCGAAAATGCGGCCGCCGGGCCGCCTGAGTGCCACGAGCGCAGGCCCAAATCCCGCCGAAATCATGACGATGAAGCCAAGCATGCATAGCAGACCCCCCTCCGTCCAAAGCAGCAGGTAAAGATTGTGAACCGGCTGCTTTAAGAAACTGGTAATCGTATATTGATCTGCGCCCATTCCTACAAACATGGCATGTCTTGTACGTCCGATGGCTTCATAAATGAGTTCCACCCTGTGATCGAAGCTGCCTGCCTCAGAGAGATTGCCGCTCTCAAGCGCGCCTAGAACGCGGCGTTGAAAGGTTACAGGGAGATAATCACGCCCGAACCGATCTACCATGAGCACGATGCCAACACAAAACGCTCCCAGCGGAACGAGCATTTTCCAGTTCACCGTGAGGAGCGCAAAGACAGCGACGACCGCGGCAAAAGAGGCCAGACCGGTATTCGATCCGGTCAGCATCACTCCATAGCCCATGAGTGCCAAGCCGAGCAGCGCCACTTTAGGCAACTGTTTGGTGCCGACAAGCAGCATCAGTATTGGAGTGGCAAGAGCAATCAAGGCCGCGCATTCGTTTTCACGCTCCACAAACCCGGTTAGTCTCCCGTTGCCGCTTACGAACGATGTGGCGCGCTGGCCGTCTATGTTGATGAGATAGACACCGTGAATGCACATGACGATGATGGATAGGATGTAAATCTTGGCGAGTATGTACAACTGTCGTTCGGACCGGCCGCCGATAACACACAGGATAATGAAATAGGCGAAGAAATACTGGGTTACATAGATCGCTCCACGAATAGGATCGTTCACCAGGCTGCTTAAAAGAAGCATTGATAACAGCATTGAAAGGCCGATGAGCCAGATCAACGTGCTTGCGGGGCCTATCGGGTGTAGCGACAGCCGGCCTCTCATAAGAAGTAAGAAAAAACAAACGCAGGCGAGTGCATCGCTGAGAGTAAAATAGAAGAGTGGAAGTCTCAGGAAGTTCATCGGCGAGAAAAAGACCACGCAGATCGCAATCGTTAGTTCTATCCGATCAAGCGCACGTTGCATTCCTCGCGGTTGCTTAAAATCGTGCAGGTTGGCGAATTCTGCCATGGAAGGCGCATTGGAATGGCTATTGACCCTTCTTTCCTCAAACATGGCTCGTCCCCCGGAACGATTTTGGAGCAAGATATCAATAATCTAAATTAGAAACGGTAACTAATTATATTTGATGAGTATTGACAATAGATTTTAAACGCATGAGTGGATATCGTCGTTCAGACGTCATATATTGGTTTCATGTTTGACTTTGAGCGGCTTTCAAAGCCAAGGTAGGCATGATTGATCGATCGCAGGGGTAGCCGCCGTCATTGAGGTGCACAATGCGACGTTTGGTGAGGTGGAGGCATGATGCTTACGACAGAGCGTCCAATTGAATCCTTCATGATGCGCGGGCAATCCGGCGGCGTCAGCCAATCGCCGGGCGGTTTCCCCCGGACCAACGGGCCGTCTGAAATCTGGGAACTGATATGGCGCTACAAGGGCCTGCTTGCCGTGATCATCGTCGGGGGAACTCTGATTTCCCTGATCATCGCGATGTCACTGACCGAATTTTATACCGCGACTTCGGCAATCGTGTTCGATCGAAACGACACCAGGCCCTATGAGGCAGTCGTCGAGGCGCAAAAGCAAGAGCGCGACAAGTCCACCATGGACACCGAGTTCGACATAATAACGTCGCGGATTTTCATCGGTGTGGTCGTGGATGCATTGAAGCTCACCGAGGACCCCTTCTATAATACATACCTGCCGGCAGGCGAGATACCGAGCGATAGCTGGCTGCGGTCCCGTTTGAGCAGTCTGGTCAAATTCGTGGTCGGAACCAAGGCCGACGAACAAAAAGCGCTCAAGGCGCGCATGATTTCTCAAAATGCTCAACGGGATAGAGCGATCTCAACATTGTTGAATACCTTCACAGTGGACCGTAAGGGCGACAGTCTCGCACTTTCGATTAAGGTCCAGCAGACAAATCCGACACAAGCCGCGGTCATCGCCAACAAACTCGCTGAACACTACGTGGCATGGACTTCGAGCCTGAAGGCAGTCGCGACCAGGGATACAGTCAGCTATTTGCGCAAGACGGCCGCCGACCTTGCGATTTCCATCGCCAGTCGGGAGCGGGAAATCGCCAGTTTCACCGAAAATAGCGATCTGACATTTGACCCAAAGGATGATCTCCTGCGCGCCCGCATGGAGCAGTTGAACGAGCAGTTCACGCTGGCGCGCGTCGATGAGGCCGGTGCCCGGGCAAAAGTGAACGAGGGAAGGGAACGTCTGGCGTCAATCGGTGAAAATGGCGTCGGCAAGATATTCACCTCGGAACTCCTCACGAATTTGAGAACGGAGGAGGCGCGGCTTCAACGGTTGCTTGCACAACTGACCTCAAAATTCGGAAAGAATCACCCCCTTGTCGTCGATGCCGCTGCCGAGTTGTCCTCCAATCGCAAAATGCTTGACGACGAGGTGCAGCGCCTATTGCAGACGCTGCAGAGCGATGCCGAGGTTGCGACCATCCGCGTCGAGCGTTTCGAGCACGAAGTGGCCCTGCTGCAGAAGCGGATACAGTCACGTAATCTGGCTGAAATCAGACGCCGTGAATTCGAGCGCGACCTCCTGAGCGAACAGAAGCGATATGACGCGATCTCCCTGCGTCTGGGCTCGCTGGACCCGAAGCAGGAAGAAGTCAAGGCAACGGCCATGATCGCCTCATATGCTGAGGTGCCGGTACAGCCGTCCTTTCCCCAGCCCGTTTTTGTGATCGGAGCAGGTTTTGTCGGGTCTCTGATGCTTGCCGTCGTGTTCATGCTGATAAGGCACAGCGTCGATGATCGGCTATACCGGCCGGAGGCGGTCGCCGAACTTCTCAACAGGCCCAATTTGGTCAGCATACCCAACTATCGAAAGGGCCGCGCTTCGCTCTCCGATCCCTATCGAACGCTGCTGCGCAATCCGGATTCGCCCTACGCGAGGGCTATTCGAACCCTTTGCCTTGCCTGGCGGACAATCGACAACTCCGCAGGCGAAAAGGTTGTGATGTTCGCGTCAACTTCCGTGGGGGATGGCAAGACGACACTTTCCTTGTCAATGGCGGCAATGGGTAAATCCAATGGCTTTCGCACGGTCGTCATTGATCTCAACCCCTCTCCGAGGGGGGCCGCCAGCATTTCCGGCGTGCGTGGGACGGAAGGCGCAATCGATGGCTTCCTGGAGGGAAGATGCGACATCGGCGCCATCGTGGTTCCGTCACCGAACTATCCCTTTCTGGACATGGTCGTTGTACCGCAGGTCGTCCGCGACTACGACCGGCTTTTCTCCGCACTCAGAAACGAGTACGATCTGATCATCGTCGATACGATGGCAATCGAGGAGAGCGATGACGCAGTTTGGCTTTCCTCGCATGTCGATTCGATCTTTGTCGTGGTATCGTCTGGAAGAACCAAGCAAAGGCGGCTGGGTGAGATGATCCAGCGCTTCAATCTCAACCGCGCGCTTCTCGTCGGAGGCATCACCAACTTCTTCGGCAAACCCCAGGGCTGGACACTCTCCGCCAGGAAGAGAAATAGCCGGGTGCAGCCGACATTGTCGGTTAATGTCCCTGCCGAGTGAAGGGCGGTCACTTCATGGCCCAGCGCAGGTGCGTCGCAACCGTTCAGTCTTTCTCGCGCGCGATACCACTTCTGTAGCTCAGCATCATTGTCGCCATCCAAATGGTCGACATAACAATATGAGCGACATTGGCGCCCATGGCACCTGTGAGTGGGATGAGGCTGAAGGCGGTCACGTGGAAAGCGGCGGTCGATATCAGCACGCTTCGCAAAACGGCGTTTTCGCGTCCCATGGCGAGCAGCGCAGATCGCAGCACAGAACCTGACAAAGTCATCATGACTGCTACCGCTTGAACGGTGACGAGCGGTCCTGCAGCAAGGAAATCGGGGCCGGCCGTGTAAAACAGCAGAGGGTTTATCAGCACGTAGACGAGCAATACGACCGCTATCCCGGATGCAAGCAGGATCCACTGGGTCTGGCGAACGATCTGCGTGAATTTGGCGATGCCCTTGGAGGCCCAAAGTCTGGCGAGCTCCGGATAGACGACGGCCTGGACCTGGACTCCACCCTGCTGGGCTATGCGACCGACCCGTTTGGCGATATGATAAAGGCCCGCCGAAGCCGGATCGGCGAGAAAGCCGACGATAAGGGTATCGAACTCGTTCGCGCTCGCGCGGATCGTCAGTGAAATGTTCGCTGATATGGCAAACTGCCACAAGCCGGGAACGCGGCTTGTGATTCCTCTTAATGATGTAGAGAATACGTTCGTCAACCCCTGCCTTTTTAGTTCGAAGAAAGCAATCAGGGTCATGGCAAGCGAACTGAAGATCTGCATTCCCATCCAAATCAGCGTGAATTCGAAGAGTCCCCAAGACAGGAACACGCCGATCCCGCAGAGGACAACGCGGATGATGCTGCCAACCACCTGCCCATAAGCCAGTGCGGAGAACTTTCCATAGAGCCGAAGAGCAGCAGTCGGCATCCCGGATATCTGGAAAGGCAAGACAGTGCAGTAGATCAGGGCGAAAGTGCGCGCTTCGACGCCGACCCCCACAAGGGACGATGCGAAGACAATCAACAGCACTGCGACAAGCCACGCCACCAGCGCCGCGCCGATATCGAGCAGCAAGCCGAACTTCATTAACTTGCGCAGATCATCCAATTCGCCGGTTTCGAGCGCATGCGCTCCGAACTTGATCAAGGGCTGCCATGACTGAAAGCTGAAAATACGTTCGATTGCGCGTGTGAAAGCAAAGCACAACGCGAGAACGCCGTAATCGGCTGGGCCGAGCGCGCGCGCCGTCAACGCAAAACCCGCAAGCCCAATAATCGCACCCGCGAAATTTCCGGTGAGGAGATGGCCGATGTTTTTCAGTCGCAGAACGAAGTCTTTCTGCTCTCGCCATTGGGTAACCCGTTTTGCCGCTTTTTTCCTGATCTTGGCTACTAGCGACAACGGATTGTCTTTCGTTCATGAGGCGTGTGAGGGCGAGTTTGCCAAATTTCATTCGCAGTGCGCATTCAAATCGGGCACGGCTTCGAAATCGCAGCCCGTCAGCTTTCGTCCGTAAGTCCCTTCCTCACCGGGATGGCTTTGCAGGAACTTTCTTCGTTGCATCAACAAAATAACGCGCGTTCACCTCAATCATCAAATCTTATGATTCCGCTATTGTCAAATGTCTGCTAGCATTCAATATTGAGATTGCTAAAATACAATGTAAAGCTATCAGGCTATTAAGGTCGGGGGGTGGGTATGAGGTATCCAATTGTGACCGGGCGGAGAATGCTGACTATAGCGGTGGAGTTTTTATTTGTCGCAGCCCTGCTGATGAATTCACCATACGCGCGAGCGGGTGCGGATGACTACATATTGTCGCCCGGCGACATTCTGGCATTTGATTTTCTTGACGACGCGGAGGTTCCGGTGACCTTGACCGTCACTTCAGATGGCGACGTGCAATTTCCGCTCGTCGGTGATGTTCGGATCGCCGGCATCACCGTCACGCAAGCCCTGGCGAAGTTGCGTGACGAGTACAAGAGCAAGGAAATACTCAAGGATCCCAAAATCGCGCTCAATATAACGACATTCAGACCCGTATTCGTGCTCGGCGAGGTTAAGAATCCGGGGTCTTTTCCCTACTATCCCGGCCTGACTGTTGAGCAAGCGATCGGACTTGCCGGCGGCAACCAGACAGATACGACAAATCCTTCGGACCGGATCGTGGCGCGCGCGCGGTTGCGCGGCGATATGGATGGCGCGGATGCGGAAATCGTTCACGAGGGGATCTATGCGGCGCGACTTATCGCCCAGCTGGATGGACGCACAAAAGTCGATATCAAGGACGTGCCGGAGCTGGCACGCAACTTCGTGCAGAATGTATCGCTGAAATCGCTGCTGGAAATCGAGCAGCGAATACTCGATACCGACCTGTCGACCAGCAAGACCCAGATCGAAATTCTATCGCAGGGCATCGTTGAAGCGGAAGGCGGACTGAGCATTCTGCAGCAGCTCGAAGGCACGCAAAAGGAAGTCATTGACTCCAACGTCAAGGATTTTTCGCGTGTGGATTCGCTTCGCAAGCGTGAGTTGAACACGATCGCGGAGTGGCTGCGTGCAAAAACGTCTTTATCCAACGAAAAGGCGCGTCTCCTGGAAGTTTATGCGCAGATGTCTGAATCAAGACGCGAGTTGGGCAAACTCCGGCTGGAACTCGCTAAACTGCAGGCGGATCGTGTCAAGGACATTCTTGTGAAACTGCAGGAGCGTGATGTGGCGATAAGAAAGCTGATCGCGCAAAGGCATTCGTCGGAGGAGCAGTTTTTCCTCATGGCGGCGGTCGCTGCCGAAGAAACCCAGAAGAACAAGATATCGTTCACGTATCAGATCCGCAGGATTGTCAACGGCCAGCGCCAAGGCATCGGCGCCGAAGTGACCTCCGAGGTCAATCCGGGCGACGTCGTCATCGTAGCGATTTCCGGAATCTGAAGGATATCTTAGCCTGCCTGCGGCAAAGGAGAGTGCGATGAGTCCAACACGCGCGGATACTGTTGCGCAGCCCCTGGCGGCCATTGATGCGAAATCGATGATCGTCAAGCGCTTTTTCGATATCCTGATCGCCGGAGCGCTTCTCATCTTATGCCTGCCTCTGCTGGCCTTGACCGCTATTGCGGTTTATCTGGCGCTCGGCCGCCCTCTTTTCTTCCGGCAGGAGAGGGCAGGGCGTCGTATGCTGCCTTTCCAAATCAGCAAGTTCAGAACCATGACTGATGAACGAGATGACACGGGCACGCTGCTTCCGGACCATCTCAGGCAATCGCCGACCACGCTTTTTCTGCGCCGAATCCGCGTGGATGAGTTGCCGCAGTTGCTTGCTGTACTTCGCGGCGATATGTCTATCGTTGGTCCGCGTCCACTTCCTTGCAATGCCGTGCGTGATTTTGGGGAATTGGGCCAAGCACGTTGCACCGTCCGCCCGGGAATGACCGGCTGGGCGCAGGTTAACGGCAATACACTGCTTACGGCCAGGCAAAAGATTGCACTGGATATCTGGTATATCGACCATCGCGACCTGAAGATGGATATTCGAATATTGCTGATGACGCTCCGGACTGTTGCCATTGGCGAGAAAGTCGATGCCGAAAATCTCAGGAAAGCACAAATGCACCTCTGGCGGCGCGGCGCCCTCAACGCTTCGTTCCATACGTGAGCATGGAATGCAGTCTGTCACTTTGGTGCTCGAAACCAACGACACTTGCTCCGGAGATCCGTTTCGGTACGGATAAGCGGCCATTGGCCGGTCTGGATCATGCTGTCTACAAGGCCGGACTGCGTTCGGATACGACCGGTTGCGCAGAGGCGCGGCCCAGAGGATGGTTTATCGCTTGGCGCGGATCGGCCGATGACCTGCGTAAGATGCCGGGCGGCCGGGATCCGGTTCGGCCTATCGTATTGGGAGAAACTGATGAAATCCATCGCGGATATGTACGGCCGGACGCTGGTGATTGCCCCCCATCCCGATGACGAGGTCCTTGGAGCAGGCGGCACGATTGCTCGACTGGCGGGCGCCGGCAACGAAGTCTATATCGCCGTTGTCACGGAAGGCAAACCGCCGGTCTATTCGCGTGAGGCGGTATCACGCGTCCAGGATGAAGCGCGGGAGGCCCACAAGATTCTCGGAGTCAAGGAAACGTTCTGGTTGGGCCTGCCGGCTGCGTCACTGACGGAGACGCCGCATTCTGAGTTAAACGCGGCTCTGTTGACGCTTGTTTCGAAGCTTCGCCCGAAGACGCTTCTGGTGCCGTTCGTCGGCGATATACATGTAGACCACCAATTGATCTTCACCTCGGCGCTGGTGGCATCGCGACCCCATCACGAAGGGTATCCGGAGCTGATTCTCGCCTACGAGACACTTTCCGAGACGAACTGGAACGCACCCTACCTGACGCCACATTTCATGCCGAATGTATTCGTCGATATCACAACGGAAATTGATCGGAAGCTCGAAGCGATGAAATGCTTTTCTTCGCAGCTGCGCGAGGCTCCACATGAGAGATCCATCGCAACGCTGAAAGCACTTGCGACCTTGAGAGGTGCGACCGTCCTCAGGTCCGCCGCGGAAGCCTTCGTACTTGTGCGCCACGTGCTCTGAGGCGCAATGAATTCGGAAAACCATTCGGGTCGGGGGATATCCGGACCACAAGGAGAGAGGATACGATCATGGCACGATGGCCTGTCTATGATGAACAACAAATCGAGGATGTCGTCGCTGTCCTTCGGTCCGGAGAAGTGAACGCCTGGACAGGGCCGCATGTCCGGAGGTTCGAGGAAGCCTATTCCGAGTATCTCGGCAATCGCTACGCGATCGCGCTTGCGAATGGCACGGTCGCCCTGGACCTTGCGCTGCATGCGCTCGACCTCAGACCCGGCGACGAGGTGATCGTCACACCGCGCAGCTTCGTTGCCTCCGGCGCCTGCGTTCCATTCAATGGCGGCGTGCCGATATTCGGCGACGTCGATGCTGACAGCCAGAACATCACGGCCGCTTCCATCGCGGAGAAGATCACGCCGAAGACCAAGGGGGTCATTGTCGTTCATCTTGCCGGCTGGCCGTGCGACATGCCGGCGATCATGGCGCTGGCAGGGGAAAAGGGTCTCTGGGTAATCGAGGATTGCGCACAGGCACATGGCGCGGAGATCGACGGCCGACCGGTGGGGGGGTTCGGCGATATCGCCGCCTTTTCGTTTTGCCAGGACAAGATCCTGACGACAGGCGGTGAGGGCGGTCTGATTTCCATGAATGATCCCGACCTCTGGGCCAAAGCCTGGGCTCGCAAGGATCATGGAAAGTCCCATGACACCGTATTTAACAAGCAGCATCCACAGGGCTTTCGCTGGTTGCACGAGACGATCGGCACCAATTGGCGGATGACGTCCATTCAAGCTGTCCTCGGATTGCGTCAGCTTTCTTCGCTCGAAGCGTGGCACGGCCTCAGAACCCGCAACGCCGAACTACTTCATGCGGCGATAAAGGACCTCGACGCTCTGCGCACGCCAATGCCGGCGGCTGGTATCCGGCATGCGTACTACCGCTTCTACACGTTTGTGCGCCCAGAGCGGCTCAAGCCCGGTTACGATCGGGATCGCATAGTGGCGGAGGTGAATGCGGCCGGCGTACCTTGCTTCTCCGGTAGTTGCTCGGAAATGTACCTTGAAAAGTGTTTCGTCGATTTAGGCCTTGGTCCGAAGGAACGCTTGCCGATTGCCAGAAATCTTGGGGAAACGAGTGTCGCGCTTCTTGTCGATCCCACGATCGACGAGGATCGGGCACGCCGGAATGGCGCGGTTCTGCGAAACGTGATCGAGAGGGCGACGTCAGACGTGAACTCATTGACGGCGGTGGATGTATAACGCACAAACAGCCGGAAGCAGCTTTTCGAGCAGGAAAAAAGGCGAAGGCGGGCAATCGCGGCCCTGCGGCGCATCGTCAGGTAACGAATTGAAGCAGGTGATCCGAAAGACGATGAGCAAGGGCAACGACTGTCATGGTCGGCGTATCATTGCCAACTGTGGGAAAGACGGAACTGCCAGCGACGAACAGATTTCTGACGCCGTGAACGCGGCAATTCTCATCGACAACACCCTTTGACGCGTCGATATGCATGCGTGTCGTGCCCATGTGGTGCCACGTCCACATGGGCCTTTCAAGCAGCGCCCATTCGTCGCTGGCAACATCCAGCCGTCCCAATCCAGATCTGAGCAGTTCCTGTTGCAATATCTGAATAGTCCTCCTCAGACTGTCGAGGGTGCTGGATGACAACTGCCAGCGGAGCGATACCAGCGCAAGTCCGTGGCGGTCCTTGTTCGACGACAAGGAAACCGCACTCGATGCAAGTGGCTCCGGTTCTATGAAATGGTGGAGTCTGAAACTTCTGGCCAATGACAGAGGCCTTGCGATGTGCATGCCCTTCGTCCAGTTCATTTCCTTCAGCAATTGCCCCCAGCCCTGCGGCTGGCCGCTCTGAATGATCTTGTCACGATAGTCGAGCAGCGACAGTTTCATTTTGTCCAGAGCTTGCGAATCCTGCCCGATATAGCACGGCTCAACCCAAGCGCGATAATTTAGTAGGCCCTCATCTTCCTGAACGCTGAAAGGCAACGTCAGCCCGCTGAGGTGGAAACGACGATTACTATCGAGTTTCAGCTTGCGGACGATGCGTTGCATGCGCGCGACGCGAATGCGGTCCATGCAGGCGAATATCTTTCGAACCTTGCTGTCGGCAGGGGTCAGCGTGCCGATCGTGAAACGGGGGTGATCCATGAAGTAACGCCCAGCCAGACCTTGGGGGCGCTCGGCGGCCTGATTGCTCAGCAGCAGCAGCCTGGCGTTCTCAATGCCGCCTGCCGCCAGCACGAAGGCTTTCGATACCACGCGGAAACGGCGACCTTCGGCATCCACGCAATGAGCTGCACATATGGCCGTACCGTCACCGCCGAATTCGAAATAGAGGAGGGTGACGTTGGTAAGAACATTGACAGCCTTGGATTGCTCCACCGGCCGCCGGAGGTGGCCTCCCAGCCGATAGTGCCGGCAGAGTTCCAATGTGTCCGATGACACAAGATCGGAGCGTCCGGGAAAGATGGTCCGGCGGCTGGCGAGGGTATCGATACATCCGAGGCCGAGCGTCTCGCGAGAGCGGTCGTAATAGGGGCGCATTTGTTCGAACCCAAAAGGCCAGCCACTGTTGGCGACCCACGGTCTGGGCAGGAAGTCCTGGGGATCGAGCGGCTTGCAAACGCCTCCCCAGCCCAATTTCTGGGTGCTGCCGCCGAAGCCCCTCAGCCGGCTTGTGGAAAGCTTTGCGTATGGCAATCCATATTTCGCTGGTTCCCCGGGATCCGACGCGAGCGGCCTGTCTCCGGCGTCTCCACTTTCCAGAATGCCCACGACCAAATTCTTGGCAAGGAAATTGGAAGCGATCGTAAGACCGCTGGCACCGGCGCCGATGATGCAGATATCAAACGACAGTTCTGCCGGAACATCCCTGCCGACCGCTATACCCATGCGTCCCGCTCATCAATATTCGGCATTCACCCGCCCCCTGTCATTTCATCGGTACACCGAGACGCCACAGTCATTCGCTGATGCGGCTTAAGCACATAAACTTTGCAGCTTACTGGCGCTCCATAAGGCGCGTAACTACGATTGTCGGTCCTGCCGCATTGAACAAGAGGCCCCAGTTCTCCCGCGCGGGTATCTGTCGAAGCTGGCTGGCATATCTGTGAATGCAATTCTCAAGGCCAGTATCGCACGTTGTGACAGTTTCGCAAGATCATGCTAATGGTCGATTTCTGACAGGGAAATCGATAATCACGGGTCACGAAGGGATTTAGCTGTAGTGGCGGCTTTACCGTATCTTTTGCCAGCGATATTGCCCGAGGAAATGCAAACGGCAGAAAAAAGAGGTTGGAATTAATAACTTAATAGTATATTTCTAATCTCTTAAATGAGATGTACTGCAACTTTATCCAAAATTATCCAGTATCAAATGTGAATTTTTCCAGGATTTGGAGGTTGAGATGCGGCTTGTGATGATCGGCTCCGGATATGTTGGACTAGTCTCCGGCGCCTGCTTTGCGGACTTCGGCCATGACGTTGTATGCGTCGACAAAATTGCGGCAAAGATCGAGGCGCTGAACAAGGGCATCATGCCGATCTTCGAACCTGGGCTAGCAGAGATCGTCAGGAACAATGTTTACGCCGGACGATTGAAGTTCTCGCTGGATCTTGCCGACGCAGTGAAGGGTGCAGATGCGGTGTTTATTGCCGTCGGCACCCCCTCCAGGCGCGGTGACGGCCATGCGGATCTTGCTTATGTCTACGCCGCGGCGAAGGAAGTGGCCGCTGCGTCGACGGGCTATACCGTCGTCGTTACAAAATCCACCGTACCCGTCGGAACCGGGGATGAGGTCGAACGCATTATCAAGCGCTTCAACCCAGACGCAAATATAGATGTCGTTTCCAATCCTGAATTCCTGCGCGAGGGTGCGGCAATATCCGATTTCAAGCGCCCGGATCGCATTGTCATTGGCACTGACAGCAAACGTGCCGAGGAAGTCATGCGGGCCGTGTACCGGCCGTTATATCTGAACGAGGCGCCCATTCTCATCTGCGAGCGCCGAACGTCGGAACTCATCAAATATGCCGGCAACGCCTTCCTGGCCATGAAGATCAGCTTTATTAACGAGATGGCGGACTTGTGTGAAAAAGTCGGCGCAGACGTTCAGAAGGTTGCGAAGGGCATAGGACTTGACAAGCGGATCGGAGACAAGTTCCTGCATGCCGGTCCGGGATACGGCGGGTCCTGTTTTCCCAAGGATACACTGGCGCTGGTCAAGACTGCAAACGACCACGACATGTCGCTGGGCTTGATAGAGGCCACGGTAGACTTCAATGAAAAGCGCAAAAGAGCGATGGCGCGAAAGATCGTTGCCGCCTGCGGGGGTAATGTCCGTGACAAGAAGATCGCCATCCTTGGCCTGACCTTCAAACCGAATACGGACGACATGCGCGAAGCGCCGTCCCTGTCGATCATCCAGGCGCTTCAGGATGCGGGCGCTGACGTTCATGCCTACGATCCCGAGGGCATGGATCCAGCAAGGGAATTTCTCAAAGAGGTGACCTACGGTGCCAATGGCTACGACATTGCCGCCGCCGCCGATGCTCTCGTAATCATCACCGAATGGGATATCTTTAGGGCGTTGGATTTTTCACGATTGAAAACGTTGATGAAAAGCCCGGTTCTCGTGGATCTCCGCAATGTCTACAAGGGCGACGAAGTCGTGCAAAACGGCTTCACCTATGTCGGTGTCGGGCGATAGGTGTCGAGTATGAAACATTTCATAACCGGAACCGCCGGCTTCATAGGCTTTCATCTGGCACGCCGCCTTCTTGAGGACGGGCATGACGTATGTGGTTTCGATGGCATGACGCCCTATTACGATGTGCGCCTTAAGGAGGCACGTCATGCAGCGCTCAAGCAGTTCGGAAAATTCGATTGCCATGTCGCGATGCTCGAGGATCGAGGAAGGCTTAGCGAGGCAATCCTCGACGCCAAGCCCGATGTAATCCTTCATTTGGCCGCTCAGGCTGGTGTTCGCTACAGCCTTGAAAATCCCGACGCCTACCTCGACTCCAACATTATGGGTTCGTGGAATGTCCTGGAAGCGGCGCGGCGCACGGGGTGCAAGCATCTGCTGCTGGCCTCCACTTCCTCGGTCTATGGCGCAAATGACTCCATCCCCTTCCGCGAGACGGACCGCGCCGACGAAGCCCTGACGATCTATGCCGCGACGAAGAAAAGCATGGAAGTCATGGCGCATTGCCAGTCACATCTGCACAGGATTCCGACCACTGTCTTCCGTTTCTTCACCGTCTACGGTCCATGGGGCCGGCCGGATATGGCGCTTTTCAAGTTCACCAAGGCAATTATTGAAAATAGCGAAATCGAGATCTATGGCCAAGGCCAGATGAGCCGCGATTTTACCTATATCGATGATCTCATTGAAGGCATCGTCCGGCTGATCCCGGTAATTCCCTCGGAGGCGAACCGGGTGTGCATTCCGGATTGCATCGATACCCTGTCGAAGGTCGCGCCGTTTCGCGTGGTCAATATCGGCGGCGGCAAACCACAGGAACTCATGGAGTTCGTCGCGACGCTGGAGAGGGTGCTGGGACAGTCGACGCAACACAAGATGCTGCCAATGCAAAAAGGGGATGTCCCTCGCACATATGCTGCTCCAGACCTGCTTCAGGCATTGACCGGCTATGTGCCCAGTACGGATCTGAAAACCGGCATAAAGGCTTTTGCGGACTGGTACAAGGACATGCGTTTGGAAATGGATATTTGACCGTGCCGACGTTGTAATGCCGGGCTCGAACGGCACGATCTTTGCGAATATCCGATTGACCGCACATGGCGCTTTGCCCGGAAAGCATTTCCGATGGACGGTTTCAGTCCAAGCCGCTTGGCGAAAGGCTGGAGAAACGGCCTATTTCTCCTTAGTTGAATGCGCCAACTATCCCGGGACCCCAGCCTGTGCGTCCGCGTGAGATCAGCATACTCCAGCATTTGACAGTCGTTTCGTTGACAGTGCGGTTCATCCGCTTGACCTGCTGATTGGACGAGCGCTGCAGGATGCGCTACCACGCACAGCATGTCGCGGAACAGACACCAAATGACGACACCGAACGATCAGACGAGCGATATGCTGCAGTTGCTCGGCGTCCGCCGCAGCCGATCACAAATTAACAAAAAGTAAAAAACCTTGTTGACAGATGCCATGTAATCGATTTCATATAGCTGTCCGCCTGACTTTTGTAGTCAAACGTCAATCATCCACAGCCAATATGAAAGGTAACGAGTAATGAGATTCAACATCAAACTCTCCACGGCTATCGCCGCGACCACGCTGGCCCTGACGGGTTTACCAGGCCTCTCATCGGCGCAGGATGTTCCTACAATCGGCGCCACCACCTACAGCCGCAGCTTCGAATTCTACCAGGATATCGAGGCCGGCATGAAGGAGGAGGGCGGAGACAAGGTCAACTTCGATTTCAAAGATCCGAACGGCGACCTCGCCGTGCAAACCTCTCAGATGGAGGACTTCGTCGCCAAGGGCGTCAAGCTGGTGACGATGGTTCCGATCGATTCAAAGGCTGGCGAGGCTGCGGCCCGGCTGGTCACCTCCGCGGGTATCCCGCTCATCACCGTCGATATCGCCATCACGGCGGACGTCGGCCAAGTCGCCCATATCGCCTCCGACAACCACTTTGGCGGCGAGATTGCCGCGAAGAAAATGGCCGAACTCCTGGGTGGCAAGGGCGAAGTTCTCGTCATCAATAATCCGGCGATCGTTTCCGTGGTCGAGCGCGAGAAAGGCTTCGTCGCCAAGCTTGCCGAGATCGCGCCGGACATTAAGGTCGTCGCCAGCCAGAGCGGCGATTCAAAGCGCGAAAAGGCCCAGGCGGTCGCTGAGGATCTGCTCCAGGCCCACCCTGAAGCGACCGGTATCTTCGCCGTGAATGACGAAATGGCGCTCGGTGCGCTGCAGGCCGTCATTGCCGCCGGCCGTCAGGACAAGATGAACATCATCGGCTTCGATGCCAGCAGCGAGGGTATCTCGGAAATTGCCAAGGGAACTTCGGCGTTCAAGGCGAGCGTCGCGCAGGATCCGGTTGGCATGGGCAAAATCGTCACGCGTACCGCGCTTGCGGTGCTGAAGGGCGAGAAGGTAGACAAGTTCATCCCCGTGCCGGTCGTGCTTGTCGACAAGTCCAACTACACCAAATACGCCAAGTAACGAGTATTCAGTGAAAAACGCAGGGAGCAGAGAACGCATGACCGATGTTGCGCCATTTGTCGAATTGCGTGGAATCACCAAGAGATTTCCGGGCGTCACAGCCGCCCGGGATGTTTCGATCTCATTTCTGCCGGGCAAAGTGCACGCTTTGCTCGGTGAGAATGGGGCCGGCAAGTCAACACTGGTCAAGATCATAAGCGGGATCTACACGCCCGATGACGGCCAGATACTCTTCGACGGGCACCCCGTGCGCCTGCACGCGCCCGTCGATGCCGAGCGACGAGGCGTCGCGGTCGTCCACCAGCACCGCACCCTGGTCAACGATCTGTCGGTTGCGGAAAATCTTTTCCTCGGGCATCTCGGGCCGGAATGGTCGATCTTTCGGCGCGATTCCTTGATCCGGCGTGCGCACGATCTGCTTGCGGCAGTGGGGCTCGATCTCGATCCCGCGACGCTGGTCAAGGATCTGAGCCCCGCCGCCCAGCAGTTGCTCGAAATCGCAAGGGCCATCGGGCGGGAAGCGCGCTTCATTATCTTCGACGAACCGACGACCTCCCTCACGCCACCCGAGTGCGAAGTGCTGTTCGGGCAGATCCGGCGTTTGCAGGCTCGCGGCATTGCGATCGTCTATATCAGCCACGACCTCGAGCATGCTCTGGCGCTCAGCGATGAGATCACGGTCCTCCGCGACGGTGCGGTCGTCGCCCATGAGGTGGGGCTCAAGGACGTTCAGATCGTCGTGCGCCACATGATCGGGCGGACCCTCGATGCAGGCTACCCACGCACCAGGACAGCCTCGAACGACGAGGTGCTGCACGTTTCGAGCTTGCGCTCGTCCCGCCTCAACGGCGTGGATGTGCGGGTATGCCGGGGAGAGATCATCTGCATCGCGGGCCTCGTCGGCTCGGGCCGAACTGAACTGCTGAGAGCAGTCTTCGGCCTGGATAACTTCGATTCCGGCAAGATCACGCTCAAGGGAGCTGAATTTACCCCGCAATCCCCCCGGCATTCCATCAGAGCCGGCATGGGTTTCGTATCCGAAGACCGCAAGCAGCAGGGATTGGTTCTTGATCTCGGCGTGGCGGCAAACCTGATCCTGGGAAACGAGCGTCCGCTTGTGCGGTTCGGTATCCTGTCTGCGGAGCGGGAGCGCAAGGTGGTCCAGCAGGCGATCAAGTCCCTGCGCATCAAGACGTCTTCGGCAAAGACGAAAGTCGGCACGCTCAGCGGCGGTAACCAGCAGAAGGTAGTGCTCGGTCGTTGGCTGTCGCGCTCCACTGAACTGCTGCTCATCGATGAGCCGACGGTCGGCATCGATGTCGGCGCACGCGCCGAATTCTATCGGCTGCTTGACGATTATGCCGCTGCAGGCGGCGCTTGCCTGATCGTCTCGTCTGATTTGACTGAGGTGTTGGGATTGGCCGATCGAGTTGTCGTCATGCGTGACGGCGCCTCTGTCGCCGAAATAGGAAAAACGGACATGAACAGAGAAAACCTGCTTCGAGCAATGACGGCGGTGGCGGCATGAGCACCTCGGCTGTGAATGACACTAACCGGTCGCCGCTCTCATTTCGCTCGCTTCTGGTGAAAAGCGACGCGTTCGGAGGAACCGCCCTGGCGGCGCTGGCCATCATCTGCATCGTGCTCGCCCTGCTTGAGCCGCAGTTCCTGACACCAAGCAATCTTCTCAATGTCGGGCGACAGGCCTCGGTGCTCGTCATCGTCGCTTGCGGCATGACCCTCGTCATCATCTCGGGCAATATCGACCTTTCGGTGGGGTCGGCGCTCGCGCTCTGCGCTGTCGTCGGCGCAAGCCTCAGCACGAGCGCCGGGCTGGATCCGACCTTGACCATCATCGCCGTGATCGCGCTCGGGGCCGTCGTCGGCGCCATCAAGGGTGCTCTCGTCGCCTGGGTCGGGATCAATTCGTTCATCGTCACGCTCGGCATGATGACCGTGCTTCGCGGCGCAGCGCTAAGCTTCACCGGCGGATATCCCATCGCCGGCGTGCCGGATGACGTGCGCTTTCTTGGCTTCGGCATCGTCGGCGGCATCCCCGTCCCGCTGATCGTCACAGCGGTGGTTTTCATCCTGGTCGCACTTCTTCTTGTCAAGACGGTTATAGGCCGTCACATCTACGCCATCGGCGGCAACGAAACTTCGTCGCATATCGCTGGCGTTCCAGTCGCGCGCACCAAATTCCTGACTTTCGTGATCAGCGGCGCCCTCTGCGGCCTCGCAGCAGTCGTCCTGCTCGGCCGCCTGGGCGCCGGCCTGCCGACGTCAGCGCAGGGGCTTGAGCTCGACGCCATCGCCGCCGTCATTCTCGGTGGTGCAAGCCTTTTCGGTGGCAGGGGCAGCGTGTTCGGCACTCTGTTCGGCGCGCTTATCCTGGCAGTGCTTCAGAATGGTCTTAACCTGATCGGCGTCAACTCGTTCATAATTCAGATCCTCTCCGGGGCGATCATCATTCTTGCGGTGCTGCTCGACCGCATCCGCGCGGGATCTGCACGATGATCGGTGACGAGGCCTGGATCGAGAGTGCGCTCGCCGCGCTTGTTTCTACATCGTCCCTGTCTGGACAGGAGGCTGCGGCGCAGGAAGTGGTCAAGCGCCTGATGCTTGAGGCTGGTGCTGACAGCGTTCGCATAGTTCCGGTGGATGCCGCACTGCTGCGGCTACACTACGGGTTCGAGACGCCGACGCCGACTGAAGGCATGTTCGCCGTCGTCGGCGCATGGGGAGAGCCGGCGGCATCGCCGTTCATCCTGCTCAACGGCCACATCGACACCGTTCCGGCGACCGCCGGCTGGACGATCGACCCGCTTGAACCGCGCATCACGGACGGCTGGATGAACGGGCTGGGCTCCGCCGACATGAAGGCGGGACTGCTCGGAGCGATTGCGGGTGTGGCGCGCGCCAAGGCAGCCGGCACTTTACTAGGCTACGTCGAAATCCACTCCGTCCCAGACGAAGAGGATGGCGGCGGTACGGGGACGCTCGCATGCGTGCACCAAATGCTCAACGCAGGGCGAGTCCCTGACCTGGCGGTCGTCTGCGAGCCGACGCGGGTTGAAATTGCGACGGCGCAGATCGGCAGCCGCGCCATGCACTTCAGTATTCGCGGCGTCCAAGCGCATGCCAATATGAAGCATGCGGGGGTGAGTGCCGTGGAGGCCGCCATTGACCTTGCCCGCGAATTGTCGGGCTGGGCAGAAATGCCGCACCGCAGCGAACATCCGCTGCTGGCGCCGGCCTCGGTGAATATCGGCCGCATCGACGGTGGCATCGGCGCGACCAGCGTCGCCCCGAACTGCGAGATGGAGGTATGCTTCACCTACCATCCTCCGGACGAACCGCTGCTTATTGCCGAGGTCGATGCCCTCATTGCGGCCTGGCGGGATCGGCAAAATCCGGCGATAAGCCTGGAGGTCCGGCAACTACACAACGTCCACCCATTCTCCACGGACCCCGCACTTGGTCCGATCAAGGCACTTGCCCGTGCCTTGGGAGGGGAGGCGGTTAACCCTCGTGGATTTCCGGCGGGCTCGGACGGGCGTCTGATCAGCCGATTGCTGGGTGCCCCAACGGTCATCTTCGGTCCGGGTGATGTTTCCCGCATTCACAAGATCAACGAGGCGGTCGAGGTGGCCGAAGTCGTCGCTCATGCGAAGGTGCTCGAGAAGTTCCTTTCATCGGGCATCGATCCTGGTTGAACTGTCTCCCAACTCGTCGCGGGAACCAGCGGTTCAAGGCAACGAAAGAATACTGCTTATATCAGACGCTGTCGCGGAATTTCCACCTTCCGGACGGCTGGACAAGAAGGAATATACGATGTCAAAAAAATCCGCCCGAATACTATTTGCCGGTGAGAGCTGGAACACGTATGGCGTGCACACCAAGGGCGCGAGCTCCTACACGACCTCAGGCTATGAGGAGGGCGCCAGGGACCTGCTCGCCGCTCTCCAGGCGTCAGGCTTCGACGTCACCTATCTCCGTAACCACGAGGCCGTCGAAAGCTTTCCCTATACGACCGAGGAAATCGCCGATCGCTTCGACGCCGTCATCCTGAGCGACATTCCGGCTGACTCTCTATTACTTCCGCATGCGGTCTTCGTCCGAGGCGAGAAGCGCCCGAACAGGCTCCGCTCGATTGGGAGATTTGTCGAACAGGGCGGCGGCCTGCTCATGATCGGCGGCTTCATGTCGTTCGCGGGCTTCGAGAGCCGTGCGCGCTACGCGTCCACTCCCCTCGCAGACATCTTGCCCGTCGAGATCAGCCGCCATGACGACCGCATCGAGGAGCCGGAAGGCGTAAATCCCGTCGTTTCCCAGGACCACCCGATTCTCAACGGCATCACGGGCGACTGGCCGTACTTCCTTGGCTACAACCAGTTCAAGGCCAAGCCTGGCAGTCAGGTGCTTTTGTCGGTGGCGGAAGACCCGTTCCTTGTGGTCGGCCAGCATGGGGAGGGAAGGGTTGCCGCATTCGCTTCCGATTGTTCTCCGCATTGGGGAAGCCCGGAATTCATGGCCTGGCGGCACTATTCGGCATTCTGGTCACAGCTGACGGGATGGCTAGCCGGGTCGTAACCAAATGTGATAGTTGCGGCTGGGGCGTTTGTCCATTTCCGGGTGAACGCCGTTGCCCAACGACGGAGTGAACCTCAGTGGTAACGATGATGGACGTCTCCCGCGAAGCCGGGGTGTCGTCAGCGACAGTATCCCGTGTGCTTACGGGCTCGGCCGGAGTCGAACCGGCCACCAAGAAGCTCGTGCTGGCGGCCGTGGCGAAGCTCGGCTACCGGCCCAATCTGGTTGCCCGCGGGTTGCGACGTCAGGTAAGTCAGGTGATCGCCCTGATCATCACGGATATCGAAAACCCGTTCTATACGGCGGTTTGCCGGGGCGTCGAAGACTCCGCCCGGCTCGCCGGCTATTCGGTGATCCTGTGCAATGCCGACCGCGATATCGAAAAGGAACGTGAATATCTCAGGGTCGTTGAAGACCAGAACGCATCGGGCGTCATAATCAGCCCGGCTTCCGCACGCAAGACCGACATATCGAACCTGATCGACCGCGGACTGCCGGTGATCGCCGTCGATATGGCTCTTGCTGCAGCGACCGGCTCGGTGCTCGTCGATAACAGGGATGCGGGCGCTCTCGCGACCGAATACCTCGTCGGGAAGCGATGCAAACGGATTGCATGCATCACCGGTCCGGCGGAGAATTCCACGGCCCAGGATCGCTTGGACGGGTATAGTCGCGCCATCGCCGCTGCCGGACTTCCCGTCGATCCGGATCTGATCATCTACGCCAATTACCTCGAGGATGGCGGATATCACGCTGCCAAAGATCTCCTCGATCTCCCGTATCGGCCGGATGGATTGTTCGTCACCAACAACCGCATGACGGTTGGCGTGCTGCGCGCGCTGCAGGAGCGGGGAGTGATCATCCCTGACGAGATCAACGTCATCGGCTTCGACGAACTTCCCTGGGCCCTCCAATTGCATCCCCATCTGTCGCTCGTACGTCAGCCCGCCTATCGTATCGGCCAGGAGGCGGCACGACTGCTCATCGACTGTCTCGCCGGGCGCGAGCCGTCCCCTCATATGGTCCTTGAGGCAGAGCTTGTAGCGCGCGACGGCATCTGACTGTTCGTTTTTTCGATACGATCCTGCGCGGTCAGCGCAGTCGGATCCAGGCTTGGCGGAATGCGGTGAGCGCTGGCGCGACAATCGAAGACGGCCCCTATTAACCGATAAATTTAGCATCGCGGGATTGACAGCGTGTTCAATAGTGCCATAATCTGCGTATGAAATCGATTACATAAGGTTTGGAGGCCGTCTTTCGATGCATAAGATGTATGTGATGTATAATCTCAAGCCGGGCGTCACGATGGAGCAGTATAAGCTCTGGTCGCGAGAGATCGACCAACGGATTACGCCGGGACAGCCCGGAATGATTCGGTTTGAAGTCTACGAAATGATCGGCGCGGACAACGGCGAGCCTTTCGTTCAGATCGTGGAAGACATCGAGGTCGAGGATTTCGACGCCTGGATGGAAACGTGCCGGCGCGAGGGGATGGCGTATGTGGAATCCACACTGCCAAATCTGATCGACGAGTCCTCCCGCAAGATCATGTACGGAAAGCGGATCATCGCCGATCTCCCTCACGGCTCGCGGCCACCGGTTGAATCGCTGAATTTCAAATAAATGATGGCAGGAGCGGACCCGCTGATTGTATGCAAATCACGGGTCCGCTCTCTTCGACCAACCGACACGGCGGTCACCTGGCGCAACCGCGTGGCGGGGGCCGAACCGAGGACGTCTCGGCCGCGCCCGAATACTGCGGGGCGGCTGCCGACACGCCGGTGACAAGCGACCGGTTGTGCGACGAAAATTCTGATCACGCCCGGCGTTGGCAATCAACAATATGTCAAAATTCATGTCATCGAACGTCGTCGTCACGACGCTCTGATATCCATCGCGCATTGGAGGATGGCGGCGCTTGCCTCGGACAACGCTTTCGGCCCCACCGTCACGGCGGTTTGCATCGGCACGGAGCAATCACCAATTCCAGGTCATGACAGCAGTGGTCGCTTGCGATCCATCGCTGTCATGACATTGTTTTCGCGGATTTAACCACTCAGGCCAACGGCGCCCGGCGTTTATGCCACTGCAGCTCCTGTTCCATCTGCTGGGCGAGGCGCAACAGCGTGGTCTCATCGCCGAGGCGGCCGACAAGCTGCATGCCGATCGGGATATTGTCTGGAGTGACGGCCACCGGTACCGACATCGCCGGCAGGCCGGAAATGTTGAAGGCGAACATATAACCCGCATCGCTCCAACGCTCGAGATAGGCCTGCAAGTCCTTTTCATCCATCGACCAGTAGCCGATCGGGCGCGGTTTCTGGGTCAGCGTCGGCGTCAGGAACACGTCATAAGGCGCGAGGTCCTCGGCGATGTGCTGGGTGGCGCTGCGGACCGCGGCGATGCTCGTCGAATACTGGATCGCCGACAGAGCGCGGCCATGCTCGAGCAGAGACCAATTGACGGCCGCGACTTCGCTTTCCTCGACCGGCCTTCCGATCGTGACCGCCAGCTGGTCGAATTCAGCCGCCATCTCGACCGCGTTGATGACGTTGTAATGATGCCAGGCCGATCTCAGGTCGACGCCGAGATCATGTTCCTCGACGATGTGGCCGAAGCTTTCGAGCAGTTTGAGCGTCGAAAGCAGCGTCTCCTTCACTTCGGGCGCAAACGGTTCGCCCCATGCCTGTTTCAGCGTGTAGCCGATCCGCAATCGCCCTGGCCCTGCGGCGATCTGGCTGAGCCAGGAGGTTTCAGGCTTCGGCAGGACATAAGGATCGCCCGGCAGATTGCCGGCGACCGCGTCGAGATAGGCGGCCGTATCGCGCACCGTGCGGGTGATGCCGAACGTTGCCACGCTGCCATGCCAGAAATCCGGGATCTGCGGCCCATAGGTAATGCGCCCGCGGGATGGCTTGAGGCCGACCAGATTGTTGCAGGAAGCCGGTACGCGGATCGAGCCGCCGCCGTCCGAGCCTTCTGCGAGAGGCACGATCCGCGCGGCGACCGCTGCCCCCGCGCCTCCGCTCGATCCGCCCGGCGTGACCGAAGGATTCCAAGGGTTTTTCGTCGGGCCGTAGAGTTTTGGCTCGGTTCCGATCGACCATCCGCCTTCCGGCGTATTGGTCCGCCCGAGCAGCAGGAAGCCGGCCGCCTGGATGCGACGGCTGAGTTCCGTGTCATAGCCACAGA
The DNA here is from genome assembly GCA_028290545.1 of Rhizobium sp. Classification (GTDB taxonomy): domain Bacteria; phylum Pseudomonadota; class Alphaproteobacteria; order Rhizobiales; family Rhizobiaceae; genus Rhizobium_E. The sequence continues at coordinate 37,163 of JAQGJP010000034.1, forward strand.
TGAAATCTTTCATAAAGCTGTAGCCGTTGGTCAGCGGCGCATCTTTCCACATCGAACCGATATTCTTCAGCAGGAAAGGCACGCCGGCGAACGGCCCCGGCGCCGGATTCTGGGCGGTCTGGCGGGCGATATCGAAAGTGCGGACCACGACGGCATTGAGCTTCGGGTCCAGTTCCTCGATCAAGGCGATCGCCGTCTCGACCAGTTCCAGAGGCGTGACCTGTCGGGTCCGCACCAGTTCCGCAAGATCAAGCGCATCGCTTTCAGTATAAAGTTCTTTCAAATCGGAAGTCACCATATCGTATTTCCTTCATCGGCTAGGCGGTCTTCTTTCACGGCATGTCGCGCAGCGGCTTCATCTGTTCGACAAGCGCCTGCACGCGGTCGATCGCCACCGGGTTCCACCAGACTCCGTCGGTCTTCAAGCTTGATCCGACGATGGCACCGTCGAGCGAATTCAGGATCGCGCGCGCATTTGCCGGTGTTATGCCGCTGCCCGCGATGATTGGCAATCCTGTGCCCGCACGGACGGCTGCGATTTCGGTCTCGGGAACGGCCTCGCCGGTCCGGTTGCCGGTGGCGATCGCAACATCGGCGTCGTAGAACTCGACATCGCCGGCCTGCTCGCTCACCGATCGATCGTCGACGATCGCATGCGAACCATGCTTGACATGAACGTCGGCGAAAATCGCGACGTCCAACGCATCAATCTGTTTGCGATAGCGAAGTGCGCGTGCGCTTTCTCCTTCGATCAGGCCCTCATTGCTGACATAGGCGTTGACCCATTGATTGACGCGTATGAACCGCGCGCCGCTCGCCTTGGCGATCGCAAGCGCGCCGATCGCGCCGTTGGCCAGCAGATTGATGCCGAAGGGGGCGTCGACGGCATCGGCCACCCGGCCGGCGATCGCGGCCATCGCGGCTATGATCTCCGGTCCGATCTCGCTCGGCTTGAGGAAAGGGATGTCGCCATGATTTTCAAGAATGATTCCGTCCATTCCACCCCTGATGAAAGCGTCGGCATCGGCGAGCGCCCGATCGATGATGCTGGTCATCGGCTCGCCGCGATAGCGCGGCGTGCCGGGGAGAGGCGGCAGATGGATATCGCCGATCAGCGGTTTCCGGATGCCGAAAATTGCGTCGAGTGGTGACGGCCTTGTCGCGGATATGAGCATGTAAATCGTCCAGTTTCGGTTGTGGCGAATGCCTGTCAGTAGGAAATCCCGCGAACGCCGGATCGAACGCGTTCAAACCGTCCGGTGCGTTCGTCAAGAGTGGGCTGATGCGTTTCGAGCGCGCCATAGGCCTCGACCACATAGGATGCGGAAACCGTTCCCATCGCGGCGCAGGCGACAAGCGGTTCTCCGGCGACAAGTCCGGCGATGAAGCCGCCGCAGAAACCATCACCGGCTCCGGTCGTGTCGGTCACTTGCGCGGGGAATGACGGAACGTGGCTGAGCGCGCCCGTGGAGGCCTCGCAGACGAGCGCGCCGCGTTCGCCGAGCTTGGCGACCAGATGGCAGCCATAGCGGATGGCGTTTTCCTTGAGCCATGTCTCGATGGACGATGGCCGCCAGATGCGCGCGATCTCCGCTTCGCTCGGCATGAAGGCCGTGATGTGCTCGAGAAAAGCCAGGTCCCGATAGGCGGACGCGTTTATGAAGCCGTCGGCAAGGATATCCATCGTCACGAGCGGGCGGGGCGTCAGCGCAGCGAGCTGCCGGGCATTGGCCACCGAGCTTTCCGGTCCTTGTGGTGCGATATGAAAGCCTTTTGCCCGCGCATGCATTCCGGAGACCGGGCCGCGTTCGGTATCGAGCCCCAATGCATTCGACGAAGAGAGCTTCGGAACCTGCTGCTTATGCACTTCGCTCTCATGCAGCAACCAGAGCTCGAGGCCATTTCCTTCGCTGCGGCCGATGCTGGAGGCGTCGATGCCGCGTGCTTCAATCTGGGCGCAGGTGTCGGTGTAGTAAGGTTTGCCGGCGACGGAGTGTATGCCGACCTTTGGATTCCAGATATGGGCGCCGACGGCTGAATATAGCGCGCCGCCGCCCCTCACGCCCTGCCGGCATGTGCCATCCGTCAGCACGATGTCGTCGATCGTCAGCCAGCCGATCGTCGTGATATCGATCATCGCATGCCTCCGAGTTCATCGTTCAGCACGCGCAAGGCGGGTTGCAGCAAGGCCATGTAGACCAGCGCCTTCGAAAGATCGACGATGTCGGAAAGGTTGGCCTTTGGTTCGGCCGCGTCGAAATGGCGGTTGATGCCGGGAAAGCCGAGCAACAGGATATTGGGCGTTTTCAACAGCACGCTGACATCGTCGCTGCGCGAGGTGTAGGCGTTGTTGGATTCCTGCATCTGCACGCCCAGTTCCGGAAGCAGGCCTCCGAGATGCCGGGCAAGTGCAAGCAGCGGCGGCGGCGTCACTGCCCCGCGTGCCAGGCTGGAAAATTCGCTGAGCACCGCGCCTTTGCCGAGTTGCGTATTATTGTCCGAATTCACCACGCCACCGGGATCGGCGGCCTGTTGCATATCGGCTATGATGGCGAGGTCGGGGGGCGCAAGCCGATCAATGATGCGCGAGCCGCCGCGGCCCATGACCTGGTTACCCGAGCCCGCCGGCCCTTCCTCCTCGTCCGGAAAAGCAAGCATCGCGTCGATGCCGGCCTGGGCAAGAATGGGGGCGGCAATAGCCAGGGCGGCGACGCCGCCGGCGTTATCGAAATGACCGGTCCAATGCCCGTCAGGCGCCGGCGCACAGTTTGTGACGGGGACCACGCGATCGCCAGGCTGGAGGCGTATGGCCGGATCGGCGGCACGGAAAAAGGCAGTGCCGTCACGCGATTCCAGCGAGCCCTCGGCGGCAATAAAATAGCGCCGGTGCCAGAGATCGAAGCGATAGCAGCGCGCGTCTCGCCTGCCATTGGTGGTGAGATGATAGCAGAACGGCACGAGCGGATACCGTTCTCCGTCGAATTGCTTCACCAGATAGCTGATCGTATCGAGATGGCCGAAATACCAGAGGGGTTTGTCGATCGCCGGATCGCCGGTGAGCATGACCGTGCTGGCGGTATTGCGGAAATTGACGTCCAGTGTGATCCTCGCGTCGGCCAGCGCACCGTCCGCGACGAGGAGCTCGCGCAGAACCGGCGCGCGCATGGCGCTGGCGGTGGTCGATGGCGCCGGCGTGTCGGCGATCGCCGTGACATAGCGGGTGATGCGTTCCATCGTGATATGCGCGTCGATCGCCGGCCGCAAGGCGGCGAGCCTCTCGGCGAAGCCTTCGAGATAATCGGGTATGGAACGATCGGAGAGGTGATTTATATTCAGCATTGCATTCAGGCCTTGTCCGTACGGGACATCACGTAGACGGCGACGACGATCAGTGCGCCCTTGAAAAGCTGCTGCACATAGGGATCGACACCGGTCAGATTGAGAGTATTGGCCAACACGCCGATGATCAGCGTGCCCACGAAGGTTCCGGCAACCGTACCCCTGCCGCCGAACAGCGAGGTACCGCCGACGACGACGGCAGCGATCGCATCGAGCTCGTATCCCTGTCCCGCGATCGGTGTGCCGATGCTGAGCTGGGATGCATAGACCAGACCTGCCAATCCGGAAACGCCTCCGGAAATGACATAGACTATAATCTTGTAGACATTGACGGGCACACCCGAGAGCCGTGCGGCTTCCTCATTCGAGCCGATGGCATAAATGCTGCGGCCGAAGGCCGTGAGCGAAAGAATGATGGCGCTGACCGCCAGCACGGCAAGCAGGATGATCGAGGGAATGGGGACTCCGAACATGTAACCATTGCCGAGATCATAGAAGGCTTCATTGAGGATCGGGATAGGCGTGCCGCCCGTATAGATGAAGGCCAATCCACGCGCGAAGGACAACATGCCGAGCGTCATTATGAAAGGTGGTACTCCCGCCCATGCGACGCCGATGCCGTTGATCAGACCGGCCACCATGGCGGCGGCGAGACCGAGCGGAATGGCCACCGCCATACTGTGGCCTTCGAGCAGTCCGGCATAGAGAACCACTGAAATCCCGAGCAACGAACCCACCGACAGATCAATGCCGCGCGTCAGAATGACGAACGTCATGCCGATGGCGAGAATGCCGACGATCGCCACCTGCCGAAGGATGTTCAGGAGGTTGGGCACCGTCATGAAGCGGTCGGAAAGAAACGAGGCCGCGATCACCAACAGGACTAGGGCTGCAAAAACGCCCACTCTGCGCCAGATTTTGGTGAAGGATGCGACATTGGAGGAGAATGTTGTCGACATGGGTTGGGTCCGATTGGTTGATCAGCCTGCGAGGGCTGCGGCTCTCATGATGGAGGTTTCACTTGCTTCTTCGCGCGACAATGTCGCTGCGACCCTGCCGCGACGCAGGACGACAATCCGGTCGGCGAGCCGGAGGATTTCCTCCATCTCCGAAGAAATGAGGATCACGCACATACCCGAAGCGACAAGTTCCTCGATGAGTGCATAGATTTCGCCCTTGGCGCCGATATCGACACCGCGTGTCGGCTCGTCGAAGATCAGGATGCGCGGCTCGACAGCAAGCGCCCTGCCGATCAGCACTTTCTGCTGGTTGCCGCCACTGAGGGTTCTGATCTCGGCGTCCATACCCGACAGGCGGATATCGAGCTTCTTGATGATGTTCCGCACATAGTCCCGTTCCCGGTTCAATCGCAGAAAGCCCAGGCGCCGAAAGCGCGACAGGTTCGAGATGGTCGCGTTTTCCCGCACCGGCCGGTTGGGCAAAAGACCGAGCGCCTTGCGATCTTCACTGACATAGGCGATGCCGAGGCGAGCCGCGGCATTGGGATTTCTGAGGCGGACGGTCCGGCCGAATACCTTGACCGCGCCGGAGGTCGGCCGGGTTATGCCGACGATCGCCTGCGCGATTTCTGTGCGGCCCGCCCCGACAAGACCCGCCAGCCCGACGATCTCCCCCTGCCGCGCGGAGAACGATATGTCCTCGAAACTGCCGTCGAGGCTCAGATTCGTGACTTCGAGAGCAGGCTCGCCGGATTTGCGGGCCCTGGCCTTGTGTTCGGGAAAATCGCGACCGATCATCTTCGAGACCAGCCAGTTCTGGTCGATCGCGGAGACCGGGCTGACGCCCGTCCGCTTGCCGTCACGAAGTACAGTGACCGTATCGGCGATACGGAAGATCTCTTCCAGATGGTGCGAGATGAAGACGATGCCGATGCCCTCCGCCTTTAGTTTTCCGATAAGATCGAAAAGCGTTCCGACCATCGATTCATCGAGCACGGCGGTCGGTTCGTCCAGGATGAGGATACGCGCGTTGAACGAGATGGCCTTGGCGATCTCCACCATCTGCTGCTGGGCGATGCTGAGTTCGCCCGTCGGACGCGCTGGATCGATATCGATATTGAGCCGATCGAGAAGTTCCCGCGTGTGCTGGTGCATATGATGGCGGTCGACGAACCCCAGGCGGTTGCGGGGAAAGTGGCCGAGGAAGATATTTTCTGCCGCCGACAGATGCGGCGCAAGCGACAGCTCCTGATGGATAACCACGAGACCGCGGACGATCGCATCGCGGGGCGATCGCAGCGTCGTTTCCAACCCCTCGATCATCAGCCGCCCGGCTTCGGGCCGATGTACGCCGCCGAGCGTCTTGATCAGCGTCGATTTTCCGGCGCCGTTCTCTCCAACGATGGCATGAACCTCACCGGCGCGGAGCGTCAGATCCACGCCGTTGAGTACGATATTACCGCCAAAAGCCTTGGTCAGCCCCTGGGCTTCGAGAACAATTCTGTTCGTCTCAACAGCCATGACATGTTCCGGATTTCGATGTCGAAGGAAGGCGCCTGCACGAGTCTTTTCGGCTCGTGCAGGCGTGGGATCACTACTTCTTGCAGGGATCTGGCGTAGGCTCGAAATCGCCCCAGCCACGGCCGATCCATTCGTCGGCATTTTCCGCGACGACCGTCGGCGAATCCGGCAGCAGCAGGCGGTGTCCCGGCAGATCATACGTGGCCATGCCCGGAATTTCCTTGCCCGTCAGCTTGTAGAGGGCTGCGCGCAATCCGATATCGGCGATAAACGGCGTGTAGTTGCCGTCCGCGCCGAACGTACCGGCCTTGACTGCCTTGAAACCGGCATTGGAGCCGTCAAAGGTATAGTGACGGATCTTGTCGCCGCAACGGTTCGCCCGCGCGATGGCCAGCTGCGCACCCCATGACGATTCTTCGGCATGCGAGAACACGGCATCGATCTTCGGATTGGCCGTCAGGAAGTCTTCCATCAGCGGCACGGCGGGCTCGCGGATCCATTGTGCATCGCCGACGGCGATCACCTTGATATCCGGAAATTTGGCGAGCACATTCTCCATGCCCTTGTTACGGTCCACGGCCGGTGACGAACCCTTGAGGCCGGTCAGGACAACGACATTGCCCTTGCCGCCGAGGTCCTTGGCCATTTTCTCGGCCACCTGCTCGGCCATGGTGACATTGCTCTGGCCGATGAACAGCGTCTTTTCCGCCGGGACGTCGCGGTCCATGACGATCAGCGGAATGCCGGCGTCCTGCACGGCGCGCGCCGCCGGAACGAGAGCTGCCGATTCCACCGGGCTCAGGAGCACGGCATCGACGCCCCGGACCAGCAGGTCGCGAACGTCATTGCTCTGCTTGGCGACATCGACGTTGCCGTCGAGAACGACCAGCTTCACATTGGTGTGCCGGCAAGCCTCAGCCTGGAGTGACTCCAGCATGGAAACACGCCAAGGATGGTTGAAAGCCGTCTGCGAGAAGCCGATGGTGATGTCCTTGGCTTCGCCATTGACGCTGATCGGACCCTCTTCGAGCGGCAGAATATTGGTGAAGGGCAGCTTTTTGTACTGAGCGAGCAGCTCGGTGCAGGTTTTTCCGGAGATCGGTTGCTTGTCTTCGGCGAGTGCTGTGACCGCGGGCGCCAATATGACGACCGACAGGGTTAGTAGGATACGTTTCAACATGCGGTAGTTCCCCTTTGCGTTGATGACGTTGATGTTTGAACAGTCTTCGAGAGCGTGGTTCGCCCTTCTTTATTGTGATTACACGTATCTCCGGCTCAGCGGCCGGTGAGCCAGGTCGCCGGATTGACATGGAGCCTGGAAAAGCCTTCCCGGTTCACGAAGGCCGGCTGCCCCCAATGCGGGCTGCGATCATCTGCGTCCCGCCCTCGGGATAGTACGACATCTCGAATGAATCGAAACCCTTCACATGAATGCTGTGCGTCATCCATGATTCACCGGCGAAGAGGAGGTTGATCGGATCGGACATGAAACTACTTGCCTTCCATCCACTGTTGCTTTGCGCTATGGCTGCATGTCGAGGAGCGCGGTGATGCGACGTCGAAAATCGTGAGGAACAACTTGCCTATGAAACTGAGTTGCCATGAGAGTGTTTTCATGATCTGCTGTTATTTCAAATGTCATGACGTTCGGACGATATAACCGCAATGTGGAACAAACCGCTCCCAGAGTCCAGCCCAATTCCGCTTTGGTTTCAAATTTCCAATCGCTTGCGTCAGGCGATCGTCGATGGGGATTTTGTCGCCGGCGATGTCCTTCCCTCGGAAGCCCAACTGAACGCCACGTTCGGCATCAGCCGCGCGACATCGCGGACAGCCTTGGACAGCCTGGAAAAGGACGGGCTGATCATGCGCAGATCGGGAGTAGGATCGGTGGTGCTGAGCCCGCGCGTCGATCAGCCCGCAAACGAAATGTACGGTTTTTCCGACGATATGCGCCGCAGGGGTTTGCGCCCGTCCTACGAAACGCTGTTTGCGGGCCGCGTTCGCGCCTCGGCGGAAGTCGCCGAGGCTTTCGGTATCAAGGTGAATTCCTCGGTCTATCATTCGCGGCGTTTGTTGATCGCCGACGACCGGCCAATCGGTGTCGCTTATTCCTGGCTTTCCCCCGCACTCCTAAAGGGCATCAAGCCTCCTACGGCGGAAGAGTTGAGCACCAGTTCGCTTTACGCGTGGCTTCAGGAGAAATGCGGCGTCAAGGTCGCCAATGCGCGTGAATTCATAGAAGCCGCGATTGTCGGCGAAGAAATGGCGACGGAACTCAGAGTCTCCGCCGGCTCGGCAGTACTCATTGTTCGCCGCAGGTCGGACAGCCAGGATGGAGCTTCCATCGAATATGCCGTCCTCTATTTCCGTTCGGACAGGTATCGCTTTCATCTGCAGTCCGGCTCGGTCGTCTGATGCATGCCGCCCAAAAGTGTCCTGGGATAGCGACATGCATCAAAACAAGGACTTAAAGCGCGTAGCTTGCCTTTGAACGCAGACCTGCGCTTATAGCGTTGCCGCTCCTGATGCCACGCTCTCGGCTCCATCCAGCGTGAACACCCCGCCGGAGGCATAGGCCGCCTCGTCGGATGCAAGATAGACAAAAAGGGAGGCAAGTTCTTCCGGCCTCGCATGTCTCCCCATGGGAATGATGCCATTCACCCGCTGCAACATTTCGGGCGAATATTCCGCCTCCTGCATCGGGGTCATGGTATAGCCCGGATTGACGGCATTGACGCGTATCTTCGGCGCCAGTTCGATCGCCATCGTCCGCATCATTGCGAGCAACGCACCCTTGCTCGCATTGTAATCGGCATAATACCGATAGGCCGTGACGCCCGAGGTCGAGGCGGTTATCAGAATCGCGCCGCCATTCTCTTGGGCTTGCATGTGACGGGCGGCAAGCTGGCTGACATAAAAAACACCATGCACGTTGACCCGCATCACCCGGTCGAACTCCTCGCGATCGATATCGACGAAGTTGTTGCGGATCGAAATGCCGGCGTTGCAGATCAGCACGTCAAGGCCGCCAAGCGCTTCCAGCGACTCTGCAAATGCAACATCCACCCCCGGTGCGTCGGCCACATCAACGGCGGCGACGTGCGTAAGGCCCGGCAGTTCCTGGGCAACGGCTTTCGCATTGTCCGGATTGCGGCACCAGACCGAAACCTTGGCTCCCTCTTTCAGGAAGCGCTGCGCCACTCCCGCACCGATCCCCGTCGAACCGCCAGTAATAATAACCCGTTTGCCTTCCAGTCTCATCAATATTCCTCCCTGCAATAAGTTTCAGATAACATAGCCGCGTGGTACGGGCGAAAAGGATTCCAGCGTCACCCGCCCGCG
>JAQGJP010000050.1 GCA_028290545.1 Rhizobium sp.
TATAGCCAGCTGTTTTGGGGCAGCCTCTTCAGCTACTTCATTTTCGGGGCCACAATCGACCTGTACACGATCATCGGGGCGGCTGTAATTGTTCTCTCGGGCCTACTCGTGCTCCGGTAAACCGGCAGATGAAAACAGGAAATCCGATGTCAAAAGACATCCGCTACAAAGTCGAGCCTCGACTGTATTCACCCAAGAAGGTAGCAAGGCGGCTTGGATAACGCTCATGGATTTCAACATCAAGCGCGCCGATCTCGAACGGGCTGGCTTTCCAAAACCAATGCAGATCTTGGGAAATTACGACATTCACGCGATCGACGCCTGGATCGATGCTGAGACGGGCGGGGCAGTGCGCGTCGGACAAGATCTGGATGAAGCGGAAATGTTGAGACGGATTGCAAAAATGTAGCCGCGCGCCACCGTGGGCATACGTGTCCTAAGTCGGCAAGTGTGCCTGCCGAGTTGGCGCGCGCTCGCGCGGCCTCGGTCAAAATGCGGAAATGCGCGGGAAAACCCCCGGAGATTCTCGGAACCATCTCGACGTGGGCTCAGTTCACCGAGGAACGTTTATCCTCATTCCCTGTTTCCCATTCGAGCAAGAAGGAAATCTCGAACATGGGTATCATCAACAAGATCAAGGGCCTCGTTGGCGGCGATCCGCACGAGGAAACGGCGCGCGCCGCCGGCGCGCCGGCGGACGGCTATCTGGGGACGCAGCTGGGGACACCCGGCGCCGATGCAGATGTCTTCACGCCGGAGACCGATCCGACCTTGGAAAGCGTTGAAGCAGCCGGATCGCCGACGCCGCCCCGGCACGCCGGGCCCCGCCCATGCTGCAGGCCATGTCCCTGTCTGAAGTGGCCGGTACCCTGCCGGCAAGGCAAAAACGGATATGCCGCCACCAGGGCAGTTATCGACCTGTCCGTGAAGCTGCACGAACCCGTCGCTCTTTGAATATTTGGGGGGATAGGTCGCGTTCGCTGTCGCGCCATTCAAAAATGCCGAGATGGTATGCATGAGGGACGCTGTGTTGAGCGCGCCGGTGCCTGTGACTCTGTTATAAGCGAGATGGATGTCGACGCAATCCGCAGCGAACCCGATGGTCTGATCGTACGTCCGTTGCGTGAAAACTCGCCGCCGATCCAATTATGAAAGGTGAATGCAATCCCAAGCGCGAGCCAGTTGCCACTCATTGAAATCCCGTACGAACCAGTGCCGAAATCGAACGGATCAGCCGTGCAATACTCAATGTAATTGCCTTCGGCGATGGGCGCAGACAAACCGTCGTCTGCCTTCACGATCTGGCGGCAGAATTCGAAATCACTATCTCGAATGACAAGATTATCAGTGTGCCCGGCGTCGATGAAAAGGACACAGCCTGTTCCCGCGACACCAGCATTATACACGTCGCACTTGTCGATCACGAGATGGTGGCAATGGGTGCTGGAGAAGATGTTGTAGCTCCCGACGTTGACAAATTCGCACCCCGTCACGTGAACACCATAAGAAGCGTCCATAGTGATTGCGCGCTGCATAGTACCGAAATGGCAGCGGTGAAACTTTGCACCGTTGGCATTCTCAAACTCGAACGCCCTGCCGGCGGTCGAAGATCCTCCTGTGAATTTTATACCCTCACAGAAGAAGTTGGTTCCACCGCCCGGAGTGTCGCTGCTGCCGACGTAGAATGCGGGCGTTGCGGAAGATCCAACGTCAATAGTCGTTGCACCCCATTCGCCCTCAAGTTTGATGTATTTGCCACTGCTTTTTTCGAACTGGACCTGCGATACAGGGTCGAAACTAAAGTTCCCGGCAGGCAAAATAATTCGTCCACCATATGGTTGTGCGCGAACAATGTCGGCGACCTCTTGTAGGCGTGCAGAGTTTTCAGCGCGGGTGTTCGTCGCCTTGACGCCATGGTTACAAGCGTTGACAGCGAATGTATTACCCTGAACGATCTCGCCCGCAGCGGTCACGCTGATACTTTTGGCAACGCCCGCTGTCGCGCTATCAGCGACACCAAGTTTCGCGTTGACCATATCGGCAAACTGAGCGCCGCTGACCTTGTAGCTTTGCCCGGCGCGGCGGGACGGCATAGCGATAAACGCGAGATCTGGAGCATCGTCCTCGTTGAGATCAAAGAAAATGTTGGTGGAATCCAGCGGCGCGGAAAACTCCCATGCACCGACTCCGGCGGCGCCCACCTTAAAGTAGATGCCGGAATACGTCGGGTCGTTATAGACGACCCCTTTCGTTCCGTTCGGATAGGTCAGGTCGGCAAAAAGCATCGCGCGAGTTCCCGAAATCGCGCCGAAAATGACAGCTTCTGACGACGCGAAAGCCTGGATCTACAGCGCTTTTGCCCTCAAAATGGATGAAGGGATGAACCCCTTTCAGAAAATAAAAATTTGCCCGATTATCCGAGGTGCTGCGCTCCGCAGGCGATGTGCCCCGCATACGGTCCCTAAAATCGATCGTGTGGCGCGGCCTGAGGCCGCCCGTGGGCATCGATGACATGCGATGGGTCGCGGCGCGTGCGTCCTGTGCCCTCTCTGTGGCAAAGCCCTGTTGGGCGCGTGGTGATGGCGCGGCCATCGTCGAGGGGTTGTCGAGCATCGTCACCGGTCTGCCTTCCCTACCCTCGGCCCCGCCCTACCGCTGGCCTTGCCCCTGGTCATGCGTGAGGGTGGCGCATGCCTTGCCCCAGCTGGCGGCCTGGTCTTGCCCTGATCATCATCATGCATGAGCATGCGACCATGCCGAGACGCCGGTGGCACGGCAGAGTGCGTGTCGCGCTTGCCCGGGCGCTTCATCGTATCGGCGACGTGACCTTCTGGCCGTCGACCACAAGGGACTCGACGCGGTCGCGGACGTCTTGTGGGGTGTTTTTGCGGGAGATTTCTAGGGCGATGCTTTTGGTCAAACCCGCAGCCAACGAAAGTTGGGATATCCCAACCTTTGGAGACCAGTATTCGTGGATGCCTATAAACTCTGAAATCGTCAGCTTGTCCCAGCCAAATTCCTTCTTCACCCAACCCAAATAGTCGTGGATGCCGAGAACTTCGCGCTGACGCTTCAGCGCTTCGCCAAAATCACATCAAGCCTGCAGGGCGTCGAAAACATGGCCCCTGATGAACGCGGCGTCCCTCTGGGCCGCTGTTGCTACGTCTGTGGAGAGCAGCATATGAAAACGGATGTGCGAGTGGTCCGACTTTCATTGTCGCCCATGCATCTCAACAGTGTTCAACGCTCATTCCGTGTTGACTTGCCAAGTCGCAACTGAAAAATTGGCTTCGGGTTGCGAGGGGGATATCATGCGCAAATTCATTATTTCTTCGCTGATTGGGTTATCGCTTGCGGGTCCGGCCGCGGCGGGGTTCAATCGGTGGTCGTCAGAGACGGAGCAGGATCCATTCTCTGGGGGAAAGCGAGTGACCGTTGACTATATGTCATCAATAAGGTCCGGGGTCCTGATAATCTGTGATACCAAAGAGACAGGTGTAATGGTGCGGGCGATACCCGGATTTGTGTTTGAAGACACCTTGTCTGCTGCGACTCCTGAAATCGAATTTGCTATCGACGGTGTCCGGATATTGGGTCAGATCGGTCAGACAGGTGCCGTCGGAGACAACCTTGCTGTGGCCCAGACGATGCTGACGAAGGAAAATGCTGAGACATTTGTCGCCGCGTTTGCTGGCGCCCGAAAGCAGGTAGCCGTCAAAGATGGAATAAGTGACCGGCCATACCTTCTAAGCGCGCGCGGTTCCACAAAGGCCGGGGAGGACTTAGTTGGCTGCATGAATGGACAGGCTCAGTAAGGTACCAAAACCGGCGTCGACCTTAACCGATGGTGTCTGTCGACTTTCAACCGTTGCCGCGGGCGTCCATCTTCCGGCCGCTCCGAGGAAATCTATTGTAGCCTTCCCCGTCGCCGGGCTTCTGCCATCTGCGTTATAGCCTCATCCAAGGCGTCAATCGCCTCGAGAACTTCGCGCCCGGCAGGCGCTAGTCTTGCCCACCGAGATCCGTCCCATCCTTGATACCATTCCACCCATCCGCGAAGTGACATGCGCCGGCAGACATCCAGCATCACGCCCGGGAGCGCATTTAAAGGCTGGCCAACGCTATCATCGATTGGTGAGTCGGTCAGGTGTCGGAGTAAATCGATCTGCGGACCCGTCACGCGTACCACGATTTGCTCGGTCCGATAGCCTTCGGCCCTGAGCGTCTCACCTTTTTCTGTCAGCGCAGCTTCCAGCTTCGTTCGTCCCTTCGGGCGCATATCAGTGAAACCAAGTTTGCGAAGCTCTTCGAAAGCCACGAGGTCACGATATTCGAGCTTGTTGTACGGAAGTGATCCGCCGGCCGCTGCCAAACGCTCCATCAAGTCCATTTGCGCGGGAGTTAGCTTTTTCCAAGGGCAAGGCTTTTGGGCCATCGCTCATCACCTTTTTGCCAGCCGCACTATTGCGCATATAATCAAGATTTATAAGCATTCATAGTCTGTCCAATCTCCGCTAGATTAATCCACAGCCGAACTAATCGCGTCCGCAGTCAGGGCGTCGAGCTTCATCGGCTGATCGGAGTGTTGAATGCGAACGATGCGCTATCACGAGTACGGAGGCCCCGAATGTCTCCGGGATGATGTTGTCGAGCGACCGAATCCTGCAGAGGACGAAATTCTCGTCGAAGTAGCGGCCACGAGCGTCAATCCGGCGGATTGGCAGCTCGGCGCGGGCTAGGCACGTGGCCTATTCGATCTTCCGATGCCGTTCACGCCCGGCATGGACTTCGCCGGAGTCGTTCGTGAAGTCGGTTCCGAGGTGACAGACTTTGCCGTCGGCGATCGCGTTTTCGGAGCCACGTTGATCACTCGGGGCGGGAGCTACGCGGAATATGTGACGGCGCCAGCTGCGATTGTGGCGCACGTGCCGGAGAACATACCGCTGGGCATCGCCGCAGCGGTTCCTCTCGCCGCACTGACGGCGTGGGAGGCCACGTTCAATGCAGCCCAACGCGACGGGCGTGCCGGCAATCGTGTTCTCATCCAAGGGGGCGCCGGAGGCACCGGAACATTCGCGGTCCAGTTCGCGAAGCAATGCGGCGCCTATGTCATCGCCACCAGTTCCGCGCACAACCATGATCTGCTCCGCAAACTCGGTGCGGACGAGGTCGTAGACTATAGGGGGGCGCGCTTCGAAGACGTTGTTGATCCCGTCGACGCGGTCATCGATCTGGTCGGCGGCGACGTCCGTTGCGGTCGATCCCCGTCATTCGCGAAGGTGGCGTGCTGGTCTCGATCGTACCATCTCCGGACACCCAGGCTGAGTGCGAGGCCTTCGCAGGTCGTCATGGCGTTCGCCTGTCTTACGTTAATATGAGCGTCAAACGGGACATGGCGGCGTTCGCCGAGATCGCCCGAGGGATCGGAACCGGCGCACTCAAGGTCATCGTCAGCGAGACTCTTCCATTGACGCAAGCCCCCCAGGCCCTGGCGGCGAGCCGCGACGGCCACGTCCGAGGCAAGATCGTGCTCACCGTCGGCTCACTTGAATAACGAGCCAGTCAAGCGACGCCGTCAAGACAGGTAAAATTAACGACACGCAACTGCTTTGTGACGGGAGAGGCGTGTCCATTGATAAAGGAAATTTATATGACAAGAACATTCGGGGCGACGTCCACCACGGACGACGTGCTTTCGGGCAAAGATCTGCGCGGAAAGCGCGTGTTCATCACCGGCGTGTCGGCCGGCCTGGGTGTCGAGACGGCGCGCGCGCTCGCCGCCCATGACGCGCAGGTGGTTGGCGCCGCGCGTGATCTCGCAAAGGCGGAGCAGGCGACCGCGGGAATTCAGGCGCGGGCAACGAATGGCGGGGGGCTCACACTGGTGGAACTGGACCTTGCCTCGCTCAAAAGTGTCCGCGCATGCGCCGACAAGCTGGTCGCCGAGGGGCAGCCTTTCGACGTCGTGATCGCCAATGTCGGCGTGATGCGGACGCCGTTCGGACATACCGCCGACGGTTTCGAGATGCAGTTCGGCACCAATCATCTCGGCCATTTCGTCTTCGTGAACCGCCTCGCTTCGCTTATCGCACCGGGCGGGCGGCTGGTGAACGTGGCGTCCTCCGGCCATCGTTATTCGGACGTTGACCTGGACGCCCCCAATTTCGAGCGTACACCCTACGACCCAATGATCGCGTATGGCCGGTCTAAGACCGCCAACGTCCTGTTCGCGGTAGAGTTCGATCGCCGACATCGGGAAAACAATGTGCGGGCGACGGCGCTGCACCCGGGTGTGATCAAAACCGAACTCGACCGCCACATGAAGCCTGACGAGCTCGATATTGCTGTGCAACAGATCAACGCCCAATTGGCGGCCGAGGGGCGGGAACCCTTCCAGTTCAAGACGATCCCTCAGGGAGCGGCGACCTCAATCTGGGCCGCCTTCGTGGCCACGGCCAACGAGGTTGGAGGTCGCTACTGCGAGGATTGCCAGGTGTCAGAGGTAACCGACGGGCCGATCAGCCCGGTGAGCCGCGGCGTCAGGCCCTACGCCGTCGATCCGGAGCACGCCAGGGCACTCTGGGCCAAGAGCGAGGAGATGGTGGGCGAACGCTTCGGATCACCTACCTGACGGTCGAAGGGAGAACCGGCATATGTGTCAATTCGCGCCGAACTCCGTCCCCTGTTGGCGATACCTCAACTTTCAGCTTGGCGGCTTGGAGGCAAACGGGCGACCAGGAGTATGCGGCTAGACGACGGCTCTTGTTGCAAGCGAGGGTTGGTCGATCAGTGAAGCGAGAAGTGTCAAGGCGTCTTCGAGAGCGGGGCGATCCGGGGCCACTCCGAGTGAGATGCGCACAGCCTCCGGAGGCTGTGCCGCTATGGAGAATGCGGAGCTTGGCACGATCGCTACGCCGGATCGATCGGCGTGCTGGGCAAAATCGGCGGCGCGCCAATGACTGGGCAACCAGAGCCAGAGGTGATGTCCGAAAGGATCGGCGGCAAAACTTGTTCCCTCGAGCACCGCCGCTGCCAACTTCTGGCGCTCGGCATTCTCTTCCCGGATTGCTTTGGCGATCGATGCCAACGTGCCGTCGGCGATCCAGCGAGATGCCAATGCGGCGTTGAGGGGTGGAGCCATGAGGTTGGTCGCTCGTAGTATTCCCGCAAGTCGCCGCGCCTGTGTATTGTCTGGCGCAACGACATAGGCGACGCGCAACGCCGGGGTGACGCATTTCGAAAGCGTTGCGATATGCCAGGTGAGATCGCCTGCCAGAGCGGCGAAGGCTGGAGTGGAGCTGGCTCTCAGCGGTGAATAGGGGTCGTCTTCGATAATTGAGACGCCATGGCGGTGTGCGATCTCGACGATTCTATGCCGACGTTCTTCGGGCATGGTTGCGGTTGTGGGATTGTCCATTGCCGGCACGATATAGATCGCCTTGGGCGGCGCTTTCCGGCAGCACTCATCGAAAGCTTCGGGCACGATCCCATCCTGGTCCATCGTCAGTGGTTTCAGGATGAGGCCGCGCTGCTGCGCCACGGCCTTCAACCCCGGATAGGTGAGGGTGCCCGCAGCGATAGCGTCGCCGGGCCTGGCGAGATATTCACAAACGGCGAAGAGTGCGCTTTGTGCACCGCCCGCCACCAAAATCCTGCTCGGCGCAACCGCGCCTATCCGATGTTCCAACCAGTTCGTTGCGGCGAGGCGGTCCGGATCGCTGCCAGTGCTTTCCTGGTAGTGAAGATGGAGCATCCCCCGGGGACTGGAGAGCAACTCGGCAATTCCCGCGGGGATCCGCCGCTGCAGATCGGCAGCCGCCGGCTGCGGAGGAATGTTCATGCTCAGATCGAGCAACGGGGCGCTGTCGAACCTGCCCGCTCCGCCGCTGTCCACGACCTCTCTGATAAAGGTGCCCCGGCCGGCCTGCGCGTCGACGAGACCACGCCTGCGGGCTTCGTTGAAGGCGCGCGTGACCGTTGTCAGGTCGACGCCCAGCGCTTCCGCAATCGACCGCTGAGCCGGCAGGCGATCACCGGGATGAACCCGACCGCTACGAATGTCCGCTTCCAGCGCCTCAACGATGCCGAGGTATTTCAGCCGGGCACTTCCTTCCAATCGGGGTCGCCATAAAGACATTCTTATCAATCCGTAGGTGAATCCAGCCTACATCGTGACTTATCATGTCTTGCTTTGCAACGGAAGCTCCAGCGACGCGCGCCGACCGCCGGCAACATAGGCGATCATTGTCGGCAATGTTTGATGGTCAATCCAGCCGCATCAATCGCCTTCGCCGGCTTCTACGGAGAAGAATTCAGCAAACTTATTGTTCACGCCGTCGAAGTCTTTCGCATCGGCCGGGGATTCCTTGCGCACTGAGATGTTCGGCCACAGCGTCGCATATTTTGCGTTGATTCCCAGCCATTGGCTCGATGACGGCTCGCTGTCGGGAACGATCGCCTTGGCAGGGCACTCCGGCTCGCATACGCCACAATCGATGCATTCGTCGGGATGGATGACCAGCATATTCTCGCCCTCGTAGAAACAATCGACAGGGCATACTTCGACGCAATCCATGTATTTGCAGCGGATGCAATTCTCGGTGACGACATAGACCATCAGATTTTTTCACCCGCGCGATGCGAGCGTCCGAGGACCGCGCCACTCACCGCATCAGGCGTCCACCCCGGCCGCTTGGCGCAGGGTTCTGACGAGAAATTCGGATTGGCCGGTTTCCGAACCGGGGGAGGTATGGTCGCATTCATATGACGAAATTCCCTGTCTCTGCCGGAGCCAAAAGTGCTGGACCCACACTCGTGCCGATGCGGGAGGCTCCGGCCGCGAGCATGGCAAGGGCCATAGTGCGCGTGCGGATGCCGCCGGAGGCCTTGACACCGATTTCCGAGCCGACGATGTCACGCAGCAAGGCAACATCGGCAACATTGGCGCCGCCGGACGAATAGCCGGTGGATGTCTTGACGAAGTCGGCGCCAACGAAGGTGCAGATGTTGCAGGCCGCGACCTTCTCATCCCTGGCAAGGAGGCAGGCTTCGATGATGACCTTCAGCGTCGTACCGGTGGTTGCCTGCCGTATGGTCTGAAGCTCGCCCTGAACGATATCAATCCTGCCTTCCTTGAGCGCCCCGATGTCGATGACGATATCGATCTCGTCAGCCCCCTCGGAGATTGCTTGCTCGGCCTCGTGCACCTTGATGGCCGTCAGGTTTGCCCCGAAGGGAAGCCGATGACCGCCGCGGCTCGCACGCCCGATCGCGCCAGCCTTTCGTGGACGCGTGAGACGTGGAGCGGATTGACAACCACCGAGCAGAAATGATGCAGGATTGCTTCATCGCAATAGCGCAACACCTCGCTCTCCGTCGCTTCGGGTTTCAGCAATGTGGTCGATCATGGCTGCAAGATCGATGTTGTTGTCGGTTATGATGGTCATTGATTTTCCTTTGACTGGTTATGGCTTTGCTCAGCCAGATGAGCATCGCGACCGGCCTAATCCTTTGCCCGGGCACGTTCGATCGACATATCGGTCGGCATCATGTTGACGTTGGCGTTGTGCATGACCCACAGGGAGCCAGCGACGATTGTCGCGATCAGCAGGATGGTGAGGACAAAGATCACCGTGTTGTTGCGTTGCTCCGGCGCCGTGCCGAGATGCAGGAAGAACACCAATTGGACCAGAAGCTGAATCACGGCGAAAAAGGTGATGGTCCCGAGGATCATTGCTGCCGGCACCATGCCGCTCATGACGCTGGCGAAGGACATGGCGGTAAGGACGAGCGAAAGCACAAAACCGATGACGTAGGACCGAACGCTGCTGTGACCGGAATCGTGATTGGGTCGGGGTTTGGCGGAAATGCGGCTCATGATGCAGCCCCGTGCAGGTAGACAAATGTGAACACGCAGATCCAGATGAGATCGAGGAAGTGCCAGAAGAGGCTGAGGCACGCCAAGCGGCGGCGGACGATCCCGTCGAGGCCGAACTTGTTGACCTGATGCATCATGACGCCAAGCCACAGCAAGCCGCTCGTGACGTGCAGACCGTGCGTGCCGACAAGGGTGAAATAGGCCGAGAGGAATGCGCTTCGGCCGGGTCCGGCTCCCTCTGCCAGCAACAAGCCGAACTCATGCAATTCCATGGCAACGAAGCCGAGGCCGAAGAGAAAGGTGACGGCGAGCCAGGTTATCACCTGTTGCTTGCGCCCTGCCTGCATCGCGATGGCAGCCATGCCGAAGGTGGAACTGGTGATCAACAAAAGCAGCGTTTCGGCGGCAACGTAGGGCAGATCGAAGAGTTCAGCGGCCGTCGGTCCGCCGGCGGTGTTTGCCGCAAGGACGCCAAAGGTCGCGAAGAGGACTGCAAAGATGATGCAGTCGCTCATCAGGTAGATCCAGAAACCGAGGGTGGTCTGGGATCCATTGTCATGGGAATGGTCGTGGGAATGGCCGGGCGCGTGATGTTCTTGTGCGCCGGCCCTGTCTATGGCGATGGCTATATTCATCGTGAAGCTGCCTGCTGGATTTGTGCATAGCGCGCGTTTTCGATGCGCTCGACCTCTCTGGCGGGCACGTAATAGTCGACGTCCCTGTCGTAGGTCCGAGCGATGAAGGTGGCGATCATGCCAATGAGACCGATCGCTGCGATTGCCCACATGTGCCAGACCAGCGCAAAGCCGAGGACGAGGCTGAAAGCCGAGATAATGAAGCCAGCGCCGGTGTTCTTCGGCATGTGGATGTCTTCATAATCCCGGCGGCGAGCGGGCGGGTCCTCGCTCTGCTTGTCGTCCCAATGTTGTTCCAGAGACGTGATGTGGGGGACATGGGCAAAGTTGTAGAAAGGGGCCGGAGACGCCGTGGACCATTCGAGGCTGCGCGCATCCCAGGGGTCGCCGGTGAGATCGGCATTTTTCTTGCGATCCCGGATGCTGACGGCAAACTGGATCATCAGCGCGAGAATGCCGAGGCCGATGATGATCGCGCCAATCAGGGCGACGATCAGATAGGGCTGCCATTCGGGATGATCGTAGTGGTTCATCCGCCGTGTCATTCCCATGAAGCCGAGGATGTAGAGTGGCGTAAAGGCGAGGTGGTAGCCGATCAGCCAGAACCAGAACGAGACCTTTCCCCAGAACTCGTCGAGCGTGAAACCGAATACCTTGGGAAACCAGAAGCTCAGCCCGGCAAGGCATCCGAATATGACGCCGCCGATGATGACGTTGTGAAAGTGTGCGACGAGGAACAGGCT
The DNA here is from genome assembly GCA_028290545.1 of Rhizobium sp. Classification (GTDB taxonomy): domain Bacteria; phylum Pseudomonadota; class Alphaproteobacteria; order Rhizobiales; family Rhizobiaceae; genus Rhizobium_E. Next base: position 11,256 of record JAQGJP010000050.1, read on the forward strand.
GTTGTGCAGGACGAAATCCGCGCCCGGCACGGCAAGCAGCACGCCCGTCATGCCGCCCACGGCAAAGGTGCACATGAAGCCGATCGTCCATAGGGTCGCCGAATGAAAGCGGATCCGCCCCTGGTACATGGTGAAGAGCCAGTTGAAGAGCTTGACCCCGGTCGGGATCGATATGATCGTCGTCATCACGCCGAAGAAGGCGTTGACATTGGCGCCCGAGCCCATCGTGAAAAAATGGTGCAGCCAGACGATGAAAGACAGAATGCCGATCGAGGAAGTCGCGTAGACCATCGACTTGTAGCCGAAGAGCGGCTTGCCGGAGAAGGTGGCGATGATCTCCGAAAAGGCCCCGAAACAGGGCAGGATCAGGATGTAGACTTCGGGATGGCCCCAGATCCAGATCAGGTTGATGTACATCATGGCATTTCCACCAAGCTCGTTGGTGAAGAAATGCATGTCGAGATACCGGTCGGCGGCAAGCAGCACCAGCGTTGCCGTCAGGACCGGGAAGACAGCGACGATGAGAATATTGGTGATCAGCGCGGTCCAGACGAAGACCGGCATTTTCATCAAATTCAGACCCGGCGCGCGCATGCGCAGGATGGTGACGATGAAGTTGATGCCGCCGAGCGTCGTACCGAGACCCGAGACCTGAAGCGACCATATGTAATAATCGACGCCGACCGTCGGACTGTATCCGAGCTCGGAAAGCGGCGGATAGCCGACCCAGCCGGTCGCGGCGAAGTCACCGACGAACATTGACAGCATGACGAGAACCGCGCCGACAGCCGACAGCCAGAAGCCGAGCGAATTGACAAAGGGATAGGCGACGTCACGCGCGCCGATCTGCAGCGGCACCACGACGTTCATCAAGCCAAGGATGAAGGGCGTGGCAACGAAGAAGATCATGATCACCCCGTGTGCGGTGAAGATCTGATCGTAGTGGTGCGGAGGGAGATATCCGGCAGCGTCGCCGGCGGCCATCGCCTGCTGCACCCGCATCATGATTGCGTCCGCGAACCCGCGCACAAGCATGACCAGCGCAAGGATGATGTACATGACGCCGATCTTCTTGTGATCGACTGACGTGATCCACTCACGCCACAAATAGCCCCATAGCCGGAAATATGTGATGAGGCCGAGAAGTGCGAGGCCGCCGATGGCGACAACGACACCCGTGCCGACGATAATCGGCTCGTCGAAAGGGATGGCGTTGAGAGACAGCTTTCCAAACATTATTTGATACTCCGCAATGCAAGGCCATCGGCTGTGCAGATGCCGGCGGAGACATCGAAAGCCATGTCCATAGACGGCGCGTGCATGTATTGGTTGACAACGGTTTTGAAGAGACCCGGGGCGACGCTGGCGTAGATCGCCACCGGTGATTTGAGACTTGGCTGCTTGAGGGCGCCGTAGGTGGCCTCATCCAGCTTCAGCGATGATGAGCGGGCCTTGGCGATCCACGCGTCGAAGGCCTGACGACTGGTGGATATGGTATCGAAGCGCATGTCCGAGAAGCCCTGGCCGCTGAAAGCAGAGGACTGTCCGGCAAAGGTGCCCTCGCTGTTGGCAATGAGGTGCAGCTTCGACTGCATTCCCGCCATCACGTAAATCTGGCTGCCGAGTTGCGGGATGAAGAAGGAATTCATGATCGATTCCGCGGTCAGGCTGAATTCGATCGGCGTGTCGACAGGGATTGCGAGCCGGTTGACCGACGCCACGCCGTAATCGCGATAGATGAACAGCCATTTCCAGTTGAGCGCGATCACCTCGATGCGCACGGGCTTGTTCGCGGATTCGATGGGTTTGTAGGGGTCGAGCTCGTGCGTAGTCTTCACGATGAGCGCTGCAAGAATGGCCACGATAATGCACGGGATGGTCCACACCACCACTTCGATCCTGGTGGAATGCGCCCATTTCGGTGTGTAGGTGGCGCGGGTGTTGGTAGCCCTGTAGCGCCACGCGAACACGAGCGTCAGCACGATCACCGGGACGACGACGACCAGCATCAAGCCCAGCGCGATCAGGATGAGATTCCTCTCCTGCTCCCCGATATCGCCCTTCGGACTGAAGAGTGCGATGTCGCTGCAACCGCTGAGCAAAAGCGCCAGCAGCAAGGGCGACGATAGACGCACCGTTGTTGAAAGCCATCCGCCTTTGGCAGGGGACTTTCCCCTGTCGGGGAAGATTGGTGAAACTTCGTCTCGCACGCGCCGTACCCTTCCGCTTCCTGATATCGCCACTGTTGTCGATTTAGACAAAGACATTTATGGCAATTATGTATGGATTAATACCATACATTTGTATTCCCGATGTTTATCGTAAAAATGAGAGATACATAAGGAAATTAAGGTGTGCGCGACAATTTGTACGTATCATACGCATACGAGATGTAAGATAATGAGCGTTCCATACGTCATAGTGTATGGGAAAATAAGGAAAAGCCATACAATGACGAATTCCCGCAACGCAGTAGCCCCCACATTTACCGTCCAGCTCGCGGACGCCTTGAAGGAATGCCCCCTCATTGCGGTGTTGCGCTGGATCCCGCCCAGCGAGGTCGAGTCCATCGTCGAGACGTTGATCGAGGCGGGGTTTCGCCTGATCGAAGTGCCGCTGAATTCGCCCGAGCCATTTGTGAGTATCGAACGCGCCGCTCGTCGCTTCGGGAGCCATGCGCTGATCGGCGCCGGCACGGTGATGTCACCGGAGCAGGTCGGCCGCGTCGGCGATGCGGGCGGGCAGATCATCGTCATGCCGCACGCTGATGTCGCGGTGATCCGCGCCGCAAAGCAGCAAGGCCTGGCCTGTTTCCCAGGCGTTGCCACGCCGACCGAGGGCTTTGCAGCACTTGGCGCTGGTGCCGACGGGCTGAAGGTGTTTCCGGCAGAAGCAATCTCGCCTGCGGTCTTGAAGGCATGGCGGGCGGTGTTCGCGATGGATATCCCGCTTTTGCCGACCGGCGGCATCTCGCCGCAATCGATGCAGGCGTGGGTGGATGCTGGAGCGAGTGGCTTCGGCACCGGGGGTGGCCTCTATGCGCCCGGCCGTTCCGTGGCGGAAGTCCGGGAACGTGCCGACGCTCTGGTCGCGGCATGGCGGGCAACGCAGGTTCGGCTTCGCCGAAGATCCGGAACCGGCAAGGGCGATGAACCGCATGATTTCTGGCGCCCGCCCCTGAGGAGGGTTGGCGGCTATACCAGAGAAAGGCCATGCAACATGCCAACGCGCAAGACTGTCTACTTCGACCAGCTGCCGGCTGGAAGCATTCCGGCACTCGTCACGCCGATGCTTCAGGATGGAGCGATCGACTGGAAGAACTACCGCGGCCTGATCGACTGGCACGTCGAGGCGGGAACGAACGGGATCGTCGTGATGGGTTCGACCGGTGAATCCGCCACGGTTTCCATGGAGGAGCACAGTGAGCTCATTCGCGTGGCCGTCGAACATTCAGGCGGCCGCATCCCCATCATTGCGGGGACGGGCGCCAATTCCACAGCCGAGGCGATCGAGCTGACCGGTTATGCCCGCAAATGGGGGGCGACCGCAGCGCTCTCCGTCGTCCCCTATTACAACAAGCCGACGCAGGAGGGCATGTACCAGCATTTCAAGGCAATTGCCGAAGCCGTCGATATTCCGGTAATCCTCTATAACGTCCCCGGCCGCACGGTTGCCGACATGAGCAACGAAACGGTCCTGCGGCTATCGGATATCCCCAACATCGTCGGACTGAAGGACGCCACAGGCGACATCGGCCGCGGAATCTTGCTTATGCGAAGCCTGCCTGACGATTTCGCGGTTTACAGCGGCGATGACCCGACCGCAGCCGCGCTCATACTCCTGGGCGCGCGCGGCAATATCTCGGTCACTGCAAATGTCATTCCCGATCTGATGGCCATGCTGTGCAAGGCGGCCCTTGTGGGGGATCTCGACATTGTCAATCGTCTCAGCAGGCGCATCGCACCGCTGCATCAAGCCATGTTCATTGAGGCAAACCCCATTCCGGTGAAATGGGCGCTCGCTGAACGCGGCAGGATTGAAGCAAATCATCGCTTGCCGATGGTGCCGCTACGCCTGCAGACCAAAGTCGTGTTGGCGAGGCGTTGCGCAACGCCCTGGCGGAGGCATCGGCCCTTGAAGGGCGCAACCCGATTGCCTGGTGAAGCGGGCTGCATGGCTCGGATAGGTCGCCGTGGAGCCCGAAGTGTAGAAAGATTGATACGTTCGCCAACAAAGGTTCGTCAATGATCGAAACAGCAGATCGCCAGCTGGCCAAATCGTTGTTCAGCAATTACGCGCTGGAAATTACCGGCAAAGATATTGGCCAGATCGCCGCTGCGAGGTCGGAAATATCGCCGGGCACGCAGATCAACATCGCCTTTCTCGGCAATGAAACCCATGAACAGCGCATCGAGGCCGCCGCTGTAATACGCCGGTTCGGCTTTGAACCCGTGCCGATTATCTCCTCACGACGGTTGAAATCCCGGGAGGATCGCGATGCGCTGCTTTCGGGCTATCTGCGCGCAGCTCGTCCGAGACGCTTCATATTCGTGGGCGGGGATCCTGCCATGCCTGCCGGTCCGTACAAGGACTCTCTTGACCTGATCGCGAGCAACATTATCTCCAACTATCAGATACGCAATGTCGGGATCGTCGGCTATCCCGAAGGTCATCCTAGAATTGATAACCAAAAGCTCTGGGACGCGCTGCGCAGAAAGATCGAACTTTTGTCAGCAGCGGGCTGCACGGTCGAGATCACGATGCAGTTCAGTTTCGATGCCGATGCGATTGTCGAATGGATCGGGCAGGTACGAGAAGCCGGTATCGAAGCCCCGATCCGAATTGGCGTGCCGGGCCCTGCCGATGTGAGGCGACTGCTGCGGTTTGCCGCCCAGTTCGGCGTGGTCTCATCTGCGGGATCGTCAAGAAGTACGGGTTTTCTCTCGCCAACCTCGTGGGCAAGGCGGGACCCGAGCAGTTTCTTGCCCAACTCCTGAAGGGCATCGGTAGCCGGGATACGGGAGAGATCCTGTTGCACCTTTACCCATTCGGCGGCATTTCGGAAACCGTCGAATGGGCGGGCAGATACCGGAAGGTTCACAGCTGATGGGGCTTGGATGCAATCCGCCGACCGGCTCCGGCGGATGCTCGAACATGATCAGGCGCTGGAACCTTGCGCTTTCACATCATTGTCCGCCGACAAGGTGTGTGCGGTCATGCGCAACCTCCGCAGGCCTTCATCGATGTCCGAGCGCTCGATATTGATGGGAGGAAGGACCCGTAGAACGTTGTCGCCTGCGAGAATTGTCAAAAGTCCGTGACCAAGGGCCGCGTCGGCCACTTCTCGATGCGGCAGGGCGCATTTGAGCCCGAGCAGGAAGCCGACGCCGCGAACGCTTTCGATGACGGCTGGGTAGTCTGCCGCCAGCTCTTCAAGGCCATTGCGCAATAAGACGCTGTTTGCCCGCACCTGATCAAGGAAGCCGTCGGCAAGGATGATGTCGAGGACTTCGCTTGCGATGGTCATTGCAAGCGGGTTGCCTCCGAATGTGCTGCCATGCGTGCCCGGTGTCATGCCGGGGGCAACCCCTTCGATGGCGAGGCATGCCGCGACGGGAAAGCCGTTTCCCAGCCCCTTGGCGCTGGCGAGAATGTCTGGAGTGGTGCCGCTTGCCTGATAGGCGAAAAGATGGCCGGTCCGTCCGACTCCGGTCTGCACTTCGTCGAAGATCAACAGAAGCCCCTTGCGATCGCACAATGCGCGGATCCTCGCCAGATCGGCCGGGGAGAGCGCATGGACGCCGCTTTTCCCCTGGATGGGCTCGATCGGGACGGCCGCTGTGTCGTCGGTGCAGGCTGCTTCCAGCGCGGCGATGTCGCCGAATGGCACGGAATCGAAGCCTGGGGCCGGCGGACCGAAACCTTCGAGATATTTGGGCTGGCCACCTGCGGCGACGGTTGCGAGCGTCCTGCCGTGGAAATCCCCCTGAAAGGTCAGCAATCGGTATCGCTGCGGATTGCCGTTGACGAAATGGTAGCGGTGAGCCGTCTTGATCGCCGTTTCGAGGGCCTCGGCGCCGGAATTGCTGAAGAAGACGCGGTCGGCGAATGTTGCCGCGCACAGCCTCTCGGCCAGGGCTTCCTGCTCGGGAATTCCGAAGGCGTTCGATACGTGCCAGAGTTTCAGTGCCTGCCGGGTGATGACATCGGCCAGGCGGGGATGGCAATGACCGAGGCCCGTCACGGCGATGCCGGTGCAAAGTCGAGATACCGGCGCCCATCGGCTGCCGTCAGCCAGGTGCCATCGCCGTGGGTGAAACTCACGTCCGCGCGTGAAAAGCACGGGAAAATCGCGCTCTTCAAGCGCCGCTGGTCTGTCGAAGATACGGGTGCTTCCGAGATATGGGTCATTGGAAGAATCCTTCCGGCAGGGTGAAAACCTCCGGGCCGGGTGGCAGGTGAGGCAAGATGTTGTCTGGCGAATGTCGCGAGGACGCGGCGCGCCGTCATCAACTGTTGCGTGGCGCCTGGAGGTCGCGCTTGACCAGGCGGCGGAGCAATTGCTGGGGCCGTTCGGGCAACGATTGGCCCGGCAATGTCGCCTTCCACTGAGGCGGGGGGTGATCCCCCGGCGTGACGATGGAGCTGAAGCCGCATTGGGACAAGAGAGGGAGCTGGTCCGGCAGGACGTGACCCAGAGCGCGGATGTCGCCCCTGAAGCCGTGGCGCTGACGCAGCGCGCGCGCCGTGCTGAAGCCACGCCCGTCCCGGAATTTCGGGAATTGCACCACGATCAGGTCGATCAGTTCGAGATGGGAAGCTATCTGTTCCGGAGCCACCTCGGGTCCAACAAGGACGCCGGCTGGCCGCTCGAGCGCGGACCCTGCGGCGATGCTCGTAAAGACATCCCAAGGAACGATATAATTCAACCCTTGCACCGGCGCATCGGCAGCGTCCGGATATGACCAGATCTCGTCGATCTCGTTGGCCTGGTTGTCAATGAGCGCCATAGACCGCTTCCTTGAAGGGAGCCGCGCCGAGCCTGCGATAGGTGTCGATGAACCGCTCTCCGTCATCTCGGCGGGCGATATAGGCGCCGACGATCGCGTCGATCGCATCCACGACATTCTCGGAGGAAACGGCCGGACCAATGATCGTGCCGATCGATGCGGTATCGTCCGAGGCGCCGCCAAGGGTGATCTGGTAGACTTCTTCGCCGCTCTTATCGACGCCGAGAAGGCCGATATGACCGACATGATGATGGCCGCAGGCATTGATGCAGCCCGAGATGTTCAGATCGAGCGGACCGATCTCACGCTGCCGCTCCGGATCGGCGAAGCGCTCGGCGATCCGTTGTGCCACCGGGATCGAGCGTGCCGTCGCGAGGCTGCAATAGTCCATGCCCGGGCAGGCGATGATGTCGGTCACCAGACCGATATTGCCGGTTGCCAAACCTGCCTCGACGAGGCCGAGCCAGAGCTCGTGAAGCTGGTCCTGGCGAACATGGGGAAGAACGAGGCTCTGTTCGTGCGATACCCTGATTTCGCCGAAGGAATAGCGGTCGGCCAGATCGGCGACCCGATCCATTTCGTCCGCGCTAATATCGCCTGGTATGCCGCCGGTCGGTTTCAGCGAAACCACGGCGGCGACATAGTCCATATTATTGCCCACTTCTGATAAAATCCGGATCGCGAGATTCGAAACGGGACTTGCGGTCCGATCTGTAAACATGCAATATCCATATATATGTAGATTGAAGGTATAGCAATGGAGAATGATGAGTCTGCGACATTCTGGACCCCATCAATCCGCAAGGCTGACGGGCCGGTCTATCTGGCTATTGCCGACGCCCTTTCGGCGGATATCCTTTCGGGGAAACTCGTCGGCGGCGCGCGCCTTCCGCCCCAACGTGCCTTGGCCGAGGCGTTGAAAATAGACTTCACGACCGTCAGTCGGGCCTACGCTGAGGCCCGTAAGTGCGGGCTTGTCGAGGGCAGGGTCGGGCAGGGCACCTATGTTCGCGCCAAACGGCTGGGAGCGAGTCGCCCATTCTCCAGCGGCCTTGTTAACATGAGCATGAACCTGCCGCCCCGGTTTGATGATCCTGGTCTCGTCGCACGCATGTGGGATGGCATCAGCGACCTGCAATCGACCGGCGGCGTCGATCTTCTGATGCGTTATCAGGAGGCTGGTGGCGCCGCGAGGGATCGAGAAGCGGGCGCGATTTGGCTCGCCTCCAGGCTTGAAGGAGTGACCCCCGACCGCATCCTTGTTTGCCCCGGTGCGCAGGGTGCCCTGCTTGCGGTCGCAGGTGTGCTTGCATCGCCCGGCGACACGATTTGCGTGGAGGCCCTGACCTATCCCGGGTTTCGTTCGGTCGCCGCCCATCTGCGGATCGAGTTGGCCGCAGTACCGATCGACGGCGAGGGTATCGTTCCAGAGGCATTCGACAAGATTTGTGCAGAACGGAGACCCAAGGCTCTCTACTGCAATCCGACGCTTCATAACCCGACGACAGCCACTTTGTCGCTTGCCAGGCGTCATGCGCTCGTCGAAATTGCCCGACGATATCAGGTTCCGATAATCGAAGACGACGCCTATGGCGCCTTGCCGGTCGACCCGTTGCCGCCGCTGGCCGCGCTGGCGCCCGAACTTGTCTATCATATCGCCGGCCTTGCAAAGAGCGTCGCGCCGGCGTTGCGTATCGCCTATCTGGTCGTTCCTGACGGACGCGCGGCGGCGCGGCTCGCCGGCGCGGTGCGCGCCACGGCGTCCATGGCCTCACCGCTGACCGCGGCCATTGCCTCACGCTGGATTGAGGACGGCACGGCAGAGATGGTTGTGGCTGCCATTCGCCGGGAGACAAACGCCCGACAACTGATCGCAGCCAATATCCTTCCGCCTGAAAACATCAGTTCTGCCCCGGAAGGCTTCCACATCTGGCTGAAGCTCGGGTCGCCCTGGATGCGCGGCGAGTTTGCTTCGCGCCTGCGCTCGGCCGGGATCGGAGTGGTTGCGAGCGACGCGTTCGCTCTGGCCTCGCCTCCCGAAGCAGTTCGATTGGGTCTTGGCGCGCCGGAGACCAGAGAAGAGCTGACGCGGAGCCTGCAGACCATCGCCGATCTGCTGAACCAATCGCCCGCCAGTTCCTCGATGGTGGTGTGATGGGTGCAGGCAGACCGACACCGGCCTGCATCCATACATGCGCCAAATAATGTATGTAATTATTTTACATACAACTCGTCATCGTGTCTGCGCGATAGCTTGTCGCCTAACGGGAAGCAATCGGAAGATACCCCTCAACTTGCTCAAGACTCACATATAGGTTAGCCCCGTCGTTTCATGCGCTCGTGGAAGATGGATCCGATAAAGTCGAGGCTCGTCCGGGCGGCGAGCAGCGCGGTCACGCCGGACGGATCGTAGGGAGGCGACACTTCGACCAAATCAACGCCGACCACCTCGAAGCGCTTGGCAATCTCTCGCAGGATGTCCTTGACCTCGTAGTAAGTGAAGCCACCATGGCTGATTGTGGCAGTGCCCGACGCGATCGAGGGATCGAAGCTGTCGATGTCGATCGAGACGTAGACGCGCTCGCCCTGCGGGATATGTTCCACGGAAGCGACCGCTCCCTGAGTCCGAACTAGCCGGAGCGGAACAACATGGGCGCCATAGGCCCTGGAAGCCTCCCAGTCCTTGCGACTGACGGCGGCCATGTTGTGCGGTCCAAGTGTGGTGATGCCCTTCACATGCGCCATTTCGGACGCACGGCGCATCGGGCTGCCATGCCCCCAGGTAATCCCGTTGCGGCCATCGATGAAGTCGAAATGCGCATCGAGATGGACGATGTGGATCGGCTTCTCGTTCGAAAAGGCTGCTATGGTCGCCATGGTGATGGCATGGTCGCCACCGAGAATACAGGGCAGCACCTTGGCGTCGAGCAAGCCGCGTACCGCCTGTTCTGCGTTTGCCAGGCTGCGCTTGGTGTCGGCATAGATGACGTCGCTATCGCCGGCGTCGACGATCCTGACCTCGTCGATGGTCAGGTAGGTGATCTCGTCCTCGAAATCGAACACGCCTTCCGGACCAAAGCCATATCGCCGGACGAGGCCATAGGGCGACCAACGATGTCTCAGGCCAGCTCCGTTTTCCGGCAGGTGCCGACGCCGCGGCGCTCGCCCGCGCAAGCTCGCACACACCGGCGCCGGTCACCGAAAACCGCAGGTGATCCGGTGCCGGCCCATCGCGACTGGCATCAAAAAATCTGTGGGCAAACAATCACATGCGAGTTCCCGATTTCACTTTCTCGGGTGCGCCCGTCTTTCCCCGTCGATCCTGCATGAGGAAGCTGGAGCGTTGATCTCCACCGGCCCGGCAAGCTGTGCATTCCTGAAATTCGCCAACAAAAAAGCCGGCTGATGGTCTATCAGCCGGCCTTCGTTGGTCATGGCTGCCGGGATGGCAAGGCCTGCCTGGATCAGAGGTCGAAATATCCGGCCTTCAGAGAGACTGCGTCGTCAAGGTGAATGGCGAAATCGGCTTTACCGTCGCCATTGGTGTCACCGTAGATGTATGTGTCGCTCTTTTCTTCGACGAAGCGGAGTTCGCCAGCCTTGTTGTGGAAAGCATCGTCGCCGATAAAGGTGAAATCCTGATCGCCGTTCTTCGTCGTGTTGGCGTCGAAGCCAGTCAGGTCGATCGTATCGGATTTCGTGAAGTCGAAGATCGTGTCGGCCGCTGTCTTGGTCTTGCCGCTGTCGCCTTCGGCAAAGAAGAACGTGTCGGCGCCGGCGCCACCGGTAAGGTTGTCCTTGCCTGCATCGCCGTAGATCAGTTCACTGCCGGCCGACCCCTTGATCGTATCGTTGCCCTCGCCGAGATGGATCTCGCCGACGATGTTCGAGCCGGTCTTCAGGGTTACCTTGTCCGTGCCGCCGCCCATCAGGATGTCGCCGATAATGGTGCCGGAGTTCGTCAGCGTGTCGTTCTGGTCGCCGACGATCTGGATCGCCTCCCAGCCACCCGAAGCCTGGATGGTGCCGGCGTTCATGATCGTTGTGGCTGCGAGAGCCGGGCCTTCGGCGCTGTCATCCACCTGAATGCCGCGCTGCACGCTGTAGATCGAGCCGCCGGCGAAATTGTTGACGGTCCCGCCGCCGATTGCCAGCGCTTCGGAATGGTTGGTGCCGCCATCGTGTTCGCCATTCGCGCCCAGGCCACCGATAAAGCCGTAGTTGTCGACGTCGACAAGCCCATCGGTATCGATTGCATCGCCGTCGCTGTCCTCATAGGTCTGGGACTCGCCGAGGATCGTGCCGTGATTGGTAACGATCAGGATCTTGTCCTGAAGATCGGCAAGCGTATCGCCATCAGCGGCATTGTCGAAGTTGAGCCCGGCGCCGTTATGGCCGATGATCTGGGCGCCTGCGTCATTGATGACCGTCGCGCCGAAATCGCTGGTAACGCCATGATGCGAGGCGGCGATGATGCCGCCGGCGAAATTATGCACCAGGTTGTTGGTGCCTTCGCCGAAATCGATGGCGTCGCCGCCCGTCTGGCTCGGCAGACCGAAGGCATCGAATTCGTCGCCGGAGGAGATGATCTTGCCGTAATTGTTGATGGTGGTGTTTGAACCATCCTTCAGGACGTCCTCGCTGGCGTCAGCCGCAGTGATGACGCCGGTTGCCTCGTTGTTGAGGATCACCGATCCGCCGTCTTCGGCGAAACGCATGGCGTGGCTCGAAACGGCGTTGAATAGACCGGCATTGGTGATTGTCACGGTGGCGCCGGCGGTGAGATCGCGGAGGTCCATTTCGCTGGCGACGGTGGCGCCGGCCAGATTGTTGAAGGCGAGCGTGCCGGTCACGGGCGTTGTGCCGATCACCAGGGAATTGTCGCTCGAACCGGTGATCAGGCCGGCATTGTTAATGGTATCATTGGTGTCCGTGCCTTCCCAGATGAGGGCGGCATCGCCAGTCACGTCGAGTATGTCGCCGGCTGCGAGCGTGTAGGTGGAATCACCGGTGACGGTAACCGGGTCTGTAAAAGTGGTCATTGTTCTCTCCCTGAAGTCTTGAACCGATTGCCCAACAATGCGCAACCGGCCGAGACAATAACGTGATCCGGGCAAGGCCGGAATACTGCAAAACGGTAACGCGAATACGGCGCTACGCAACCCGAGGATCGTCAACAGCGCGCATGCGTTGCGGCTTTATGGTGAGCGAGTATGACACCGACATGGCAAATTGATATCAGTCAAATGACGGTCTGCGGGACGAGCAGGTCAAGACGCCAAGTTTTGCGCAGATCTGCAGGGATGGATGAGCTCTTCTTCCGATGCGGAAGGGAAGTGGCCAGTAGGCCGAAAATGAGCATCAGTACGCCGACGCCTGAATGCTTGGCATTGGATAAAAATACGGCGCCGATGATCCCATCGGCGCCGTGGAGGAGAGTGATAGATCAGGCAGCAGCGGAGATTGCTGCCGCAACTTCAGAGATCGTCTTCAGGATCTGCGAAGCGATCTGGTATGGGTCGCCCTGGGAGTTGGGGCGGCGATCTTCCAGATAACCCTTATAGCCATTGTTGACAAACGAGTGCGGCACGCGGATCGAGGCGCCACGGTCGGCAACGCCATAGCTGAAGGAATGAATCGACGCGGTCTCGTGCTTGCCGGTCAGGCGCATGTGGTTGTCAGGACCATAAACAGCGATGTGGTCGGCGCGGTTCTTCTCGAAGGCAGCCATCAGCGCTTCGAAATATTCCTTGCCGCCGATTTCGCGCATGTATTTGGTCGAGAAGTTGGCATGCATGCCCGAACCATTCCAGTCGGTGTCGCCGAGCGGCTTGCAATGATACTCGATATCGATGCCATATTTCTCGGTCAGGCGCTGCAGGAGGTAGCGTGCCATCCAGATTTCGTCCGCGGCTTTCTTGGAACCCTTGCCGAAGATCTGGAATTCCCACTGGCCCTTGGCCACTTCGGCATTGATGCCTTCATGGTTGATGCCGGCAGCGAGGCAGAGGTCAAGGTGCTCTTCGACGATCTTGCGGGCAATGTCGCCGACGTTGGAATAGCCGACACCGGTGTAGTAGGGACCCTGCGGAGCCGGATAGCCCTGCGTCGGGAAGCCCAGCGGGCGGCCATCCTTGTAGAAGAAGTATTCCTGCTCGAAGCCGAACCATGTGCCCTCGTCGTCGAGGATCGTGGCGCGGCTGTTGGAAGTGTGCGGCGTGACGCCATCCGGCATCATGACTTCGCACATGACCAGGGCGCCGTTGACGCGGGCTGGATCCTCATAGAGGGCGACCGGCTTGAGTACGCAATCCGAGCTGCGGCCTTCGGCCTGCATGGTGGACGAACCATCGAAGCCCCAGAGTGGCAGCTGTTCGAGAGTCGGAAAAGCATCGAATTCCTTGACCTGCGTCTTGCCGCGCAGGTTTGGTACCGGTGTGTACCCGTCGAGCCAGATATACTCGAGCTTATATTTGGTCATTTCAAACCTCTACTCAGTTAACGATACGGGGCGATGAAGCCCGGATGCGTGTCGACTGCCGATACAGGCGGCCGCCGACGGCTGATCGGCATGATGCACATGGCGTGCCAGATCGGACGAAGTGCGGCATTCTGTCAGGATGGTTATGTTTCGCGCAACTTTTACGGCGCATATTGGCGTGTTTCGTGGCCGGGTATCGGTGCTTACGCACTATAAATGGGCGTTGTCCGAAGAGCATCGTGCATCGGCATGCGCAATATATGCCTATAATTTAATCAAAAAGAATTTTTTTTAGGCAATCTGAACAAAGCCGCATAAACTATGTTACAAGGGAGTGTCGCCCGAGATATCGGACAGAAACGGAACGCTAAAATGTCGACGAGCATGAACCAAGAAACTGCAACCATCATCCAGTTTCCCTTGCGGGGGCGGATGAATGCCGTCTCACAATCGCGCACGGCGCGGCTGGTCGAGGAAGCGCGCATGGCGCCGCTGCATGACTTCGGCAGCTGGTATCACGAAGAAGCCGTACTGGAATCGATCGCGAACCGCAAACCGGAGGCATGAATACCGGTTATCGATTCATGCTCTGAATACAGCCGTAAGCAGGCGCGTTCGACGCCGTTTGCAACAGGCGTGATGTTGCGCGCAAATTTTCTTCCGCTCCCCGGTTGTCCGGTTTGAGCGTGGTCCACTCGTTTCAAAAATCATCCACAGTTCAATCCGGGTTTGACGATTCAATCGTCATTGAATAGGCATGTTGGCGTGTTAATCGACCCACGTTTTATAAAATGAGGACTGTGAAATGATCGAACCCATGGGCATCCTGCTTTACGGCTACGAAGGCGAAGACGACGTGAGCGTCCTGCTTGGCGAAGACCACGACGATATCGCCTTCCGCTTTATCACCCTTGTCGGCGGGACATCCGGACAGACCCTGCGGTTTGAACCGACTGATGGCATGACCGTTGGCGAATTCTTCGAAGCGCTGGATGATGAAGACGAAAATCCGACTGAAGTTGCGATCATCGATTTCCTCAAGAAGGAGCGCGATGCCGCTGTCCTCGTCGCATTCGATGGCGAGCCGCGTACCTTCGATTTCGAAGAGTAGAATTTCGAATGAAACGCCGGCGGCAAGCAATTGCCGCCGGCGCCCGCAGAGGCGATTACTTTTGCCACGTTAGATGACGTCGCGTCGAGCAAGTTCAAGGCGTTCCTCCCGCCTAATTTCCCCTTTCCTTCATTCATCAAACTCTCATATTCAATGTAAATATAAATTATCGAACCTGCTGTACATTCACAGGCAATGGGGCAGGGTTCGCATGTTGGCATTCGAAGAGATTCACGAAATCGAGCGGCTCAAGGTTCTCGCAGACCTCCGCATTCTCCACACGCCCTGTTCCCCCGCATTTGATGCCATCGTCCAAGCCGCCGCAGCGATATTCGGCTGTCCGATCGGCCTGATCTCGCTGGTCGCGGAAGACAACCAGTGGTTCAAATCAAAATGCGGCATCGAGCTTGAAGGTACGGACCGCGCAGTCGCATTCTGCGACCATACGATTCGGTCGCGCACGGAATTGATCGTCGAGGATGCGCGCAGGGATTCGCGGTTTGCCGCCAATCCCTTCGTGGTCGGTGAACCGTTCATCCGCTTCTATGCCGGCATTCCGCTTTCGATCGATGGCATTTATTACGTCGGCTCGCTTTGCGTTATCGGAACCGAGCCTAAAACACCAACCTCGTCCGAGCTCGAACAATTGCGGCGGTTGGCGCGCGCCGTCGAAGGGCTGTTGCTTGCCCATCGCGCCGCTATCCTTTCCAGCATAGCACTCGAAGAAGCCCGGATACAGCGGCAGAAAGCGGAAAGGCGGGAGCGGTTGCTCGGCCATGTCGAGCGCATCGCAGCCATTGGCGCCTGGCGGGTCGATCTCAAGTCACGAACGGTGGACTGGTCGGACCAGGTGCGAATGATCCATGAGATCGAGACCGACGAGCCGATCACACTCGATTTCGGATTCAATTTTTATGCGCCGCACGATCGGGACATGGTGCGCGCCGCGGTCGAATCTGCCGTCGCCGGATGTTCGGCTTTCCGTTTCGATGCCGACTTCATCACTGCTACCGGGAGAATGCGACGCGTGCGGGTCGCGGGCGATGTCGAACGTATCGATGGTGTGCCGGCGTTTCTGAACGGGATATTCCAGGACATTACCGATTCGTATCACGCCGAGCAGCATCTCTGGCAAAGCGCCAATATCGATGCGCTGTGCGGAATCCCTAACCGCAACTGGTTTCAGCGGACTCTGTCGGAAAAACTGGCCGCCTCCGAGGCTGTGCCGGACCGGCTTACGCTGATGCTGCTCGATCTCGACGGTTTCAAGGAAATCAACGATACACTCGGGCATCTCGCCGGCGATTGCGTATTGCAGGCTGTTGCCAGGCGCCTGCGGAGCGTTGCCAGCGGCCAGGCGGATGTTGCCCGTCTCGGGGGCGACGAATTTACCCTGCTGATCGACCGGCTGTTGCCCGGCGATGACGTGCAGCGGCTCGCCGACGACGTGCTGGCCGAGCTTCGCAAGCCGGTTCTGTTCGACAAGCAATCGATCTATTTCTCTGCTTCCATGGGCGTCGCGCATTACCCGGCTGACGCTGCCACATCGGATGATCTGATGCGCTGTGCCGACATGGCGCTCTATAAGGTCAAACGCGCGGGCCGGGGCAGCGTCGGACATTTCAGCCCCGAGATCGCGACGATCTTCGACACGCGACGCCTGGCGATCGAAAAGGTGAGGCGCGCCGGCGCCGAAGGCCGGATCACGCCGTTCTACCAGCCCAAGCTGAGGCTAGCCGATCGGTCGGTATATGGTTTCGAAGCCCTGGCTCGAATCCGAAATGCCGACGGAACGGTCAGTGGCCCCGCCGATTTCTGGTTGGCATTCGCCGACGCCACGAGTGCGCGGCTGATCAGCGAGCGCATCATGGCCGGGATTACCGAGGATATCGCGCGTTGGCTGGATCGAGGCCTGGACCCCGGTGTCGTGAGCTTCAATGCCTGCGAATTCTGCTTCCAGACAGCGGATTTCGCCACCCAACTCATCAAGAGGCTGGATCAGAATCATATCCCCCATTCGATGATCGAGATCGAGGTCACCGAGACGGTATTCTGGGGCGAGGATGCCAAGCTGGTCGGCAAGATTCTGGAGCAGCTTCATAACGAAGGCATTCGCATCTCGCTCGACGATTTCGGTACCGGCTATGCATCGCTGACGCATCTCAAGGATTTCCCGATCGACTGTATCAAGATCGACCAGAGCTTCATTGCCGGCCTGGGGGCCAAGTCCCAGCACACCACGATTGTCAATGCGATCGTCGATCTTGGCCATAATCTCGGCATGGACGTGGTGGCCGAAGGTATCGAGACGGAACCGCAACTGAGCTTCCTGCGCTCCGTCGGCTGCAATGGCGGGCAGGGTTTCCTGTTCAGCAAGGCCGTGCCGGCCGATGAGGCGGTGCCGATGTTCGGCCCAGCCGATATCGCCCGGCGGGCCTGACCTTATTCGTCCTGCGCTGTCGATCGCAGCTTGCGTTGCCTTGCAGCTTCCCGCCAGATGGTGAAAAGACCGGCGCCGACGATGATGATCGAGCCAATGACGACATTGGCCTGCAGCGTCTCGTTGAAGATCAGGATACCGTAGAACGAGGACAGCACCAGCTGAAAATAGCTGATCGGCTGGACCAGCACCGCGTCGAGGCGATCGTAAGCCTTGATGAGGCAGAAATGGCTGGCGATCCCGGTCACGCAGAGCAGCGCCGTCCAGGCCCAGTCGCCGGGCGCCAGGCTGGTCCAGTAGAACGGGCCGATGAACATCATCACGACGGCACCTGTAATGCCCAGATAAAAGAAGCTGGTGACCGGCGAATCGTCGCGGCTGACAAGCCGGGTCGTCACCGAATAGACCGCGCTCATGATCGAGGCGATCAGAGGAAAGATCAAAGTACCGTCTATGCCCGACGCATCCGGCTTGAGGATGATCAGCACGCCGCACAGCCCGACCACGATCGCCGTCCATCGCCGCCAGCCAACCGCCTCGCCGAGGATTGGAACCGACAGCATGGCGACAAGCAGCGGCGATGACGAGAAGATCGCCTGCGAATGCAAGAGACCGGCGGCGCGGAACGACAGCAGCGCCACGACGATCTGCGCGGCAAGCAACACACCGCGAAAGACCTGCAGCCATGGCCGCCTGGTCGCCGCGCCCTGGCGCAGGCCGCCCTTTGAGCGGGACGTGATGATGATCGCGAATGAGGCGAAGGCCCAGTAGCGGATCATGGTGATGAAGATCGGTGGATAGGAATCGGAGAGATGCTTGGAGATGGCATCCTGCGAGGCGAAGATAGTGAAGGCGAGCAGCGCAAAGATATAGCCCGTCTTGTGCGAAAAGGTGGTGGCGGTCATCAGGACTTTGGTGGCTTTCGAGCCGGAATGCCGTCGGTCGGGAGGATTTGGGTGGCAGGCCGGATTGTCGAATCCTTGCCGTCCCGATTATCCGTTAGCAAGGTCACATCTGGCCGAAACGGTTCTATTTCTGCAGATTGGCGCGAATGAGCCCGCGCAGCGAGTTGCCGACATAGAAACTGCGTCCTGCAAGATCTCCCGGCGTGATTTTCTCGACGCAGGCTCTTTTCCGGCAGAGCAACGACGTGCGCAGAATGCCGGCAAGGCAGCCGGACGAGAGCGGCGGCGTCAGCAGCTTGCCATCGCCGGCATCGACGAACAGATTGGTGATCGTACCCTCGCAGATCTCGCCCTTCTCATTGAGAAGCAGAACCTCGTCGGCATCCTCACGCGGAAACTCGGCGCGGGCGGCATCATAGATCTCCCGAAGCGAGGTCTTGTGGCGCAAGAGAGGTTTGGTGGAATCGAGTTGGGCATTGATGGCGATACGCACGGTCCAGACGGTGTCGTCCGATTGCGGAGTGAAGGGCACGGCAACGATCTGAAAGCGGCCGTCAGCGAAGAGTTCGAGGCGGAGTCGGGTGGTTTGCGAGGTCGCCGCCACCGCCTGCAATACCGCATTCCATGCAGGCTGGTATCCCACAAAGCCGAGCTTGCGCGCCGAGTTGCCCAACCGTGCCTTGTGCAGACTGGCACGAGCGATGCCCGAACCGGGGTCGCATCGCATGGTCTCGATCAGCGAGAAGTCCACGGTTTCAATCACCGGGCGATCTCCTCATCGCCGACGGCGAAGCGTGCCTTGAGCAGGCATTCGGCGTATTCGTCCTCGGCGCGGGAATCGAAGACGATGCCGCCGCCGGCATTGAACACCGCCTCGCCGGTATCGAAGAGAGAAATGGTGCGGATGGCGACGTTGAAGCGCATGCGGCCATCGGGTGCGATGAAGCCGATCGCGCCGCAATAGGCGTCGCGCGGGCCAGGCTCCAGTTGATGGAGGATTTCCATCGCCCGCATCTTTGGCGCACCGGTGATCGAACCGCATGGAAAGAGGGCTGCGAAGATATCCGTGATCGTCAAGCCCCCCACAAGTTTTGCCCGCACATGGGAAACCATCTGGTGAACGGTCGGGTAGGTCTCGATGTCGAACAGCCTGGGCACGCTGAGCGTACCGACCTCCGTGATGCGGGAAATGTCGTTGCGCAAAAGGTCGACGATCATTCTGTTTTCGGCCTGGGTCTTCTCGTCGGCCTTCATCGCCTCGATGATATCAAGGTCTTCGCCGGGCGTTTTCCCACGCGGCGCCGTGCCTTTCATCGGATGGGTCTCGATCCAGCCGTCACCATCGACATTGAAGAACAGTTCCGGCGACCGGGAGAGAAGCATCGGGCCGCCGAGATTGACGAGCGCTCCGTAATGGACCGGCTGGCGCTCGATCAGCGACCAGAAGGCTGTGATCGGATCGCCATTCCATTCGGCGCGGATCGGCATGGTGAGATTGGCCTGGTAGCAATCCCCCTGGCGCAGATGCCAATGAAGCTTGTCGAAGCGCTTGCTGTACTCTTCGAAGTTCCAGTCGGCGCGCGGGCTTTTGAGGAACGGTTCATTCTCGGTTCGCTGGCGCGGTGTGGCGAGCGGATGATTGTCGCGTGGCGCGTCGAAAATGCCGAATGCCATCAGCGGCGTCACGCGCCCCAAAGACGCGAGCGGCGCCAGCTTGTCCTCGAACAGATATCCAGCCTCATAGGCCATGAAGCCGGCGATCCACTTGCCGTCCTGCCGCGCGCCTTCAAGTGTTTTCAAGCCGGCGAACAAGGAATCCCTGTCGCGCGCCACCACCAGCCGTTCAGGCTCGGCGAAAACCAGGGTCTGATCGGCGAGATCATCCCTGAGAAGGACGAAGGGTTCATCTGGATGCATTCGCGTTGTCCCGGCCTGTTGTCAGGCCTTATCAAGCGCCTCCAACTCGTCGATGAGCCCTTCGATCATCGACAGGCCCTTGTCCCAGAACGACGGGTCGGTGGCATCGAGCCCGAAAGGCTTCAGAAGCTCGGCATAATGCTTGGTGCCGCCGGCCTGCAGAAGCTCGAAATATTTCTGCTGAAAACCGTCGGCGGCGTTCTGGTAGACCGCGTAGAGCGAGTTCACCAGGCAATCACCGAACGCGTACGCATAAACATAGAAGGGCGAATGAATAAAGTGGGGAATATAGGCCCACCAGTTCTCATAGCCGTCGGAAATGCGGATCGCTGGCCCGAGGCTTTCTGCCTGCACCGACAGCCAGAGTTCGCCGATCTGTTCGGCGGTCAGTTCGCCGTCCTTGCGGGCCGTATGTAGCTTGCGCTCGAATTCGTAGAAGGCGATCTGGCGGACGACGGTGTTGATCATGTCCTCCACCTTCTGGGCCAGCATCGCCTTGCGCTCGGCCTTGTCCTTGGTCCTCGAAAGAAGGGCGCGGAATGTCAGCATCTCGCCAAAGACCGAGGCTGTTTCGGCCAGCGTCAGTGGTGTCGCGCACATCAGCGCACCCTGCTTGCCCGCCAGAACCTGATGGACGCCGTGGCCGAGTTCGTGGGCGAGCGTCATCACATCGCGCGGTTTTCCGAGATAGTTGACGAGCACATAGGGATGTGCCGAAGGAACGGTGGGATGCGCGAAAGCACCCGGCGCCTTGCCCGGACGGGAGGGAGCATCGATCCAGTCGTTGTCAAAAAATTCCTTGGTGATACGGGCCATTTCCGGGGCGAAATCGTGGTAGGCGGAGAGCACCGTCTCCCGTGCTTCTTCCCAAGGGACCACCTGGGCCGGGGTTTCCGGCAGTGGCGCGTTGCGATCCCAGTATTCAAGCTGATCCAGGCCGAGCCATTGCGCCTTCATCTTGTAGTAGCGGTGCGAGAGGCGCGGGAAGGCGGCCTTGACGGCAGCCGCAAGCGCATCGACGACCTCGCCCTCGACGCGATTGGACAGATGGCGGCTATCGGCGATCCCGGCGAAGCCATGCCAGCGGTCGAAAATATCCTTGTCCTTGGCCAGAGTGTTGGTGATCAGCGTGAAGATGCGGATATTGTCCTTGAAGACAGTGCTGATGGCCTCTGCTGCGGCCTTGCGTGCCTCGCGCGAGGGCTCCTGCAATTTGTCGAGCGCGACTTCGAGCGCCACCTGCTCGCCATCGAGAGGGAACCGCAAGCCCGCGATGGTCTCGTTGAACAGCCGGTTCCAGGCCGCCGCTCCGGTCTGGGATTTTTCGAGGAACAACTGTTCGAGCTTGTCATCCAGCTGGAAGGGCTTTTCCTTGCGCAGATCTTCGATCCAGGGCCGGTAATGACCGGCGACCGAATCCCGCGTCATCGCCTGTTCCAGCACATCGTCCTCGACACGATTGAGTTCGAGACCGAAGAACAACAGGTTGGAAGCGATATCGGTAATGGCGGCGCTGATATCGGAGAAGAACTTGCCCTTGGCCGGATCGACCATATCGCCATAATAGGTCAGGCCAGCGTAGGAGCCTATGCGTCCGATGATATCTTCCAGGGCCTCGAATTCCTTGAGTGCCTCGCCCAGACCCTCGGTGCCCGTTTGGGCGCAGGCGTCGCCCAGCTTGCCCTTCCACTTGTCCTGAAAGGCGGCGGCATCGATGCGCGCCTTTTCGAGATCGCGCAGAAAATCCGGCCCGTCCCCGGAAGGATAGAGATCAGCGAGGTTCCAGGTCGGCAGCAGGCCAAGGGCTGGCGCCGCGCCGCCTTCACCACCGGCAACCTGGAGGACCGGATTGGTGAACGGGGATGCGGACGCGGTGCGGATAAAGGTCATGCGGGGCTTTCCTCACAAATCAATTGCCAGCACTCATAGAGCAAAGGGTGGCTGAATTGAACCGTCCCGAGGGAGAATTCGCATTGGTTAAAATGCAAACATTTCTCAAAACGGGATTTTCAAGCCTGCCTGTCATCCTGCGTGCATAACCCGGAATAACAGGGGGAGATCCCGTGAACACGCACATTCTTTTGATTGATGATGATCCGGTGCAGCGGCGCCTGCTCAAGCATGCCGTCGAGCGCGCCGGCCATGTGCCTCATGTCGCCGAAAACGGCAGGCAGGGGCTGGAATCGCTCTCCCGTCACGGCGACAAGATCGGTGTGATCATTCTCGACCTGATGATGCCGGAAATGAACGGCATCGCCTTCCTCAATGCTCTGCGCGACCAGGGAATTGAAATCCCCGTCATCGTCCAGACCGGCCAGGGCGGCATCGAGACAGTGGTGATGGCGATGCGCGCCGGCGCCTTCGATTTCGTGGTCAAGCCTGTCAGCCCCGAGCGCATCAGTTCGGCGATCACCAATGCCCTGAAGGTCGATCGCAACAGCAGTGCGCGTGCTCCTGCCAAGGCACGCAGCGGCACGATCCGCTTCGGTGACATCGTTGCCGTCAGCCCGTCGATGGCGCGGGTCATGGAGCTTGCCAAACGGGCGGCGCAATCCGACATCCCGGTTGTGCTCGAAGGTGAATCCGGCGTTGGCAAGGAAATGGTGGCGCGTGCCATCCAATCCGGCAGCGATCGGGCCACCAAGCCATTCATCACCGTCAATTGCGGCGCCATACCGCAAAATCTTGTCGAAAGCATTCTCTTCGGCCACGAGAAGGGTGCGTTCACCGGAGCGACCGAAAAGCACGCCGGCAAATTCGTCGAAGCCGATGGCGGCACGCTTTTCCTTGACGAGATCGGCGAACTGCCGCTCGAGGTGCAAGTCAAGCTGCTGCGGGCGATCCAGCATGGTGAAATCGAGACGATCGGTGCCCGTCGCCCCCTGAAGGTGGACGTGCGCCTGATCTCGGCGACAAACAAGGATCTGATCGCGGCAGTCAAGTCCGGCGAGTTCCGGGAGGATCTCTATTATCGCCTGAATGTCTTTCCGATCACCATTCCGGCGCTTCGTCGGCGGAGGGAGGATATTCCCGTCCTGGCGCGGACTTTCGTCGAACGCTTTGCCGCCAGCCAGAAGCTCGACTACCTGCCGGAACTGACGCCGCCGGCAATGGCGCTGCTGACCGCCTTCGATTGGCCCGGCAATATCCGCCAGCTCGAAAACACGATCTTCCGCGCGGTCGTTCTGGCGCAGGGCGATCAACTGAACATCGACGATTTCACGCAGATCGCGGCACAAATCCCTGGCTATATGACTGATGATGGCGAGAGCATCTTTTCTGGCAACCGTGATGTCATGGCCGCGCCCAGCCTTTCGATCACCGATATGCCGGGAGTCTATCCCGATTTCGCCAAACCGGGAAGTCCCGGGGAGGTTCAGGTTGCGCCCAAGCAGGCAACGCAGGGTTACGCGACCCATATCGTTGCGGACGGAATGATCGCCGGACTCGGCAGGGACGGAGGTGTCCGTAACATTGCTGCCGTCGAGGAGGAACTGATCCGCTTCGCGCTGCGCTATTATCGCGGGCAGATGAGCGAGGTGGCACGCAGATTGGGAATAGGCCGTTCGACGCTCTACCGTAAACTCAAGGACTACGGCATCGATCCGGACGAACCGCTGAAGCAGGTGAGTCTCGAAGAGTCGGAAATCTAAACAAAGGAAATACGATTTTCGTCGAATATTAGCAATTCCGTTTCGAAAAAGTTCACGCCTGGTAACAAAATTTGCCGGGCGTGATTCTTTTTGCCAATTTGCCTGAAAGTTGCTCGAAGTGCCAAAAAAGCCAGTTTTTAGGCGCTTTTGATATAGATCAGTGTCCCGAGAATCAGTTTCGTACAAGAAACAGCTGGCATACTGCCTCATGCGACTTTGCTGATTCGTAAAAAAACGCTGGAAAAGAGCGTCAAAATCGGCATAACGCGTAAACTTGGTAAAAAACCTGGTTGGCGTTTAGTCCTTGTTAGTGGATCGTTCACTATAAATGGGGTTGTAACGTTAAGAAACGCATTTGCCATCGTCCGACCGTATTTAACCTTCATTAGGCGATCGGGGCGGTGACCAGTGGACGGGGATCGAGTTGTATCAAAACGTAGAGACCAAGAACCGGGTTTCCAAGGTGTTTGGCAGGATCGCTGCATGGATGCAGATGTCCTCTTCCAGCCTGAAACTCGCGGTGCCGGCACTCGCATTGGCTGTCGCATTGCTGTCCACGGCAGCAGAGGCAGGCCAGACTCGGGCACTCAAGATCTATCATCTGCACACCCATGAAAAAGCCACCATCGTTTTCAAGCGCAACGGTCGCTACGATGCGGCAGGCTTGAAAAAACTCAATTATATTTTGCGCGATTGGCGCGAGAACGAGCCGGTCCGCATGGATCCACGGCTGTTCGACCTGATCTGGGAGGTCTATCAGAAATCCGGATCGCATGGTTATATCAACGTCGTCTGCGGTTATCGTGCGCCTGAAACCAACAGAATGCTGCGCTCCCGTTCGAAGGGCGTAGCCGACAGAAGCCAGCATATGCTCGGCAAGGCGCTCGACTTCTACATTCCCGACGTTCCGCTGCGGAAGCTGCGCGAGATCGGTGTGAAGTTCCAGGTCGGCGGCGTCGGGTTCTATCCGACCTCCGGTTCGCCTTTCGTGCATATGGACGTCGGCGGCGTTCGTGCTTGGCCGCGTCTGCCGCGCCGCGAGCTTTCCCGTCTGTTCCCCGATGGAAAAACCCTGCACCGGCCGCTTGAAGGCGGCACCATGCCAGGCTATTCCGCTGCCCTTTCCGATTACAAGCGCCGCGTCGGTGCGACCTCGATCCAGATTGCCGGCGTGCCTTCCAACAACTCGGATTCTGATACGAAAGGCCGTAGCAAGAGTCTGCTTGCTGCACTTTTCTCCAACGACGACGAGAACGAACAGGTTATCGCAGAGGCCGATTCCACTGTCGTGGCGGCTGCCAAGCCTGATCGCAAGCGCAACAAGAAGATCGATCCCGACCAGCAGATCGTGATGGCCTCCGCCGAAGTGGACGAGAAGCCGGAAGAAGAGATCAAGGCGCCGGTTCCGAAGATCCGTCCGGCCTATGCCACTGACGAGCAGCCGACGCTGGAAACTGCTCTTTTCGGAGCCAAGAAAAATCCGGCCGAGGAAGCTATGCAGGCGGCGCTGACTCCCCAGCCGGCCGATGAAATCAAGGCCGAGATCAAGGCTACCGAAGAAGAAACGCCTGAATTTGCCGATCTCGCATCCTATCGCGTTCCCGTGCCGCAACTGCTCGGCGAGCGCAAGCGCCCCGGCGATAGCGCTGACGACCAGGTGCTGACGGCCTCGGTCGATCCGAGCGATACCGCGACATTCGCAGCTGTGCCCGTGCCGGATATCCGTCCCGAATATCAGTCGGAAAAGATGGTGACCGCGGATGCCGCCGATGACGTCAACGTTCCGCAATCTGACGTGAAGCCTGAGGAAATCGCCGCTCTGGCAGCGCAGACCGGCGCCGATCAGAATGACGAGACGACCGACGAAGAAGACGGCATCGCCGATAGTCTCGACAATGCCGACAACAACGACCAGCAGAACAATCTTGCTGAAATGGCTTCGCTCGACGTTCCCAAAGACACCAAGATTGCAACTCGTGCCTTCGTGTTGCCCGCCAATGTCGCGGATCAACTGAACGAGGCGGCGATAGAAGAGCCGAAAGTCGTGAAGAAGGGCGCCCGCCCGACGAAGGCCGATGTTGCAAAGATACCCGATGACGGCAGCATCCGGACAGAACCGAAGCTGACCAGGAACCTGATCGCGCAATGGGCGTTGACCAAGGGCCGTGTCGAAACGATGGTCAAGCCGGTGAAGGCCCCGCGTTTCGTCAGCCGCACGATGCGTAGGCAGCCGACGGAAGTGTATGCCGACGGGTTCGAGGCGAACGCAGTGCAAATCGATCCTGCGCGTTTCTCCGGCACGGCCGTCAACTTCATGCCCGTCACGAAATTCGCCGAAACCAACTGATCGGTTTCAAGGTGCCGGATACAAGAAAACCGCCGGAGCGATCCGGCGGTTTTTCATTTGGGCCATTGAAATGCATTGCGCTTTGCTCGGCCGGCGTTCGCTCCGAATGCCGGTTATTCTTCCGGCGGGCCTTCCAGCATGCCAAGCGCAATGAGGTAGGTTTCCAGGATCGCTTCATGCTCCAGGCGCTCGTCTTTGTCCTGCTTGCGGATCGAGATGATCTTCCTCAGGACCTTGGTGTCGAAGCCGGTACCCTTGGCCTCGCCGTAGACATCCTTGATGTCGTCCGCAATCGTCTTCTTCTCTTCTTCCAGCCGTTCGATACGCTCAATGAATGATCTGAGCTGATCGCGGGCTACGCCATGTGCATCTGACATGCTTGCTCCTTCGATGATTCCTCGTTGCCGTCAAAGGTCGATCACGTGCCGTGAATGCATCGCGAGGTCAAGCAAAAACCATCGGCGGAAGTGGCTATTGGTCAGGCTTGCCGGCCTCGAAAGCTGCTTTCTGAGCCGCGCTTGCCTGTTGCTGATTGAGGCGCTTCCAGTCCTCGTAGGGCATGCCGTAGACATGCTCGCGCGATTCATCCTTGCTGAGCAGCGCGCCTGCCTCGTTTGCCGCATCGAAATACCAGTTCGACAGGCAATTGCGGCAAAAGCCGGCTAGGTTCATCAAGTCGATGTTCTGGACATCGTTGCGCTCGCGCAGGTGTTGGACAAGCCTGCGGAAGGCGGCGGCCTCGAACTCGGTCTGCTGTTCTTTGGTAAGCCCGGTCATGATCTATGCCTCGTAGGGTCCGGTTCTCGAACGATAGACCTCATACTTATGAAGTTCGGGGTCGGCGTTCAATGCCGCGAAGACCGGGGCGAGGCGGTTGCACCAGGAGGCGACACCTGCTTCATCACCGATCAGGTCCTGACGGACTTCAAGCAGCAGATGGGGAATGCCGGCTTTCATGCAATGACGATAGAGGGTGTCACCGCGCAGCGCGCCGTCATAAGGCTCGTTGTCGCCGGTGACGATATCAGGCATCTGCCCAAGGGCCTGGAGAAGCCTGATCGGCGCGCGCGGATCCGCATCCCACAGCACGCTTGCATGCCAGGGCCGTGCCACGCCTTTCCAGAAAGGCGTGAACGAATGCAGCGAGATCACCAGGGGTGCTGCACCCGTCGTCTGCTCGACATCCGCGATGACGTCGCCGACAGCCTGATGATAGGGCCGATGGTAGAGCGCGATGCGTCGGTCCCATTCCGTCTCGCTGATCGGATGATTGCCGGGAATGATCGCGCCATCTGAAATCTTCATGATCAGCGTTGGATCGTCCTCGCCGCGGTTCGGGTCGATCAACAGGCGGGAGAAGCCGCTCATCACGGCGGGAACGCCGAGGCGCATGGCAAGTGCGCGGGTCAGGGGCTCGATGCCGATGTCAAAGGCGATGTGCCGCTTGAAAGCGTCCGGACCCAGACCCAGCGAACCATATTCCGGCGGCAGTCGGTTGGTCGCGTGATCTCCGAGCAAGATGCAGCCTGTATTCAGACCGCCGGGAATGATCTCAAAAGCTGGAAAGTCCTGCATCGTCACACTTTTTGACATTATTCTACTGTCTTTGCATGCGCAGGTGCCTCTTTCAAGACGGGCGTTATTGAGACTTTTGGCAAGGGCGAATATGAATGTGAATCAATGGATGCCTCGGTGGCCGGCAACCTTGGGGATAGCGGGGCGAAGCGGGATGAAACCCTTGGGCTTTGCTCAATATAATCGATTGAAAATGCGTTGACATTCCGATCGCGTCAACGCACAAGGGCCTCAAGTGGGAGCCAACTGGAACGTCATGCTCGTTACATCAAATTCCCGTATTGACGATACTGCAAGCAAGGGGCGTCCGCTTCGAAACTGGACCCTGGCCGGATTGTTCATGTTGTTCGGGGGGGTCTCCCTCGCGTTTCCCACCCCGGCTGCAGCCGAATTCCGGGTGTGCAATGCGACGCCCAACCTCGTGGGCGTGGCGATCGGCTATCGCGCCAAGGACGGATGGATTTCCGAAGGCTGGTGGCAGATACCGGCCACCACATGCGCAACGCTGATCGAGGGCCAATTGCAAAGCCGCTATTACTATCTCTATGCCGAAGACGCCGCCCGTGGCGGTCGCTGGACCGGCGATGTCAACATGTGCGTGGCCGAGAACGAGTTCAAGATCACCGGTGTACAGGATTGCTATGCACGCGGGTACCAGCAGTTCGGTTTCAAGGAATATGACACGGGGCGCCAGGGAAGCTGGATGGTTCAGCTGACGGATACGCCCGCATCACAAGAAAGCCAGAATTGATGAAACGGAACAGGAAAGTCAAAATCCTGGCCACACTGGGGCCGGCGTCGAGCGAAGAGCATATGATCGAAAAGCTGCACCAGGCCGGTGCCGACGTTTTTCGCATTAATATGAGCCATTCCAGCCACGACATGATGCGGACCCTGATCGGTCGCATCCGGGCCGTGGAAGCGCGTTCGGGGCGGCCGATCGGCATTCTCGCCGACCTTCAGGGACCCAAGCTGCGCGTCGGCAAATTCGCCAATGGCTCGGTCGAACTCCAAGCCGGCCAGACCTTCACGCTCGACAATCGCGATGAACCGGGCGACAATACGCGCGTCTACCTGCCGCATCCGGAAATTCTGCAATCCGTCAAAGTCGGCGACCGGCTGCTGATCGATGATGGCAAGCTTCATCTCAAAGCGGAGGTCTGCGACGGCACCAGCATTGTCACCAAGGTGATCGCAGGCAACAAGATATCCGACAAGAAGGGCGTCAGCCTGCCTGACACGCTGCTTGCGATCGGCGCGCTGACCGAGAAGGACCGGGTGGATCTCGATGCCGTGCTCGCGACCAACAGCGTCGATTGGGTGGCGCTCTCTTTCGTGCAGCGGCCGGAGGATCTCGCCGAAGTGCGCAAGATCGCCAGGAATCGCGTCGGCATCATGTCGAAGATCGAAAAGCCGCAGGCGATCGAACGGATCGACGAGATCATCGAGCTTTCCGATGCGCTAATGGTGGCGCGAGGAGACCTCGGTGTCGAAATGCCGCTTGAGGCCGTTCCAGGTATCCAGAAGCAATTGACGCGCGCCTGCCGCCGCGTCGGCAAGCCGGTGGTGGTCGCGACCCAGATGCTGGAATCGATGATCACGGCGCCGGTTCCGACGCGCGCCGAAGTTTCCGACGTGGCCACAGCCGTGTTCGAGGGCGCGGATGCGATCATGCTGTCGGCCGAATCGGCCTCGGGTCAGTATCCGGTCGAGGCCGTCAGCACCATGGCGTCGATTGCCAGCACAGTCGAGCGGGACCCGTATTACTCCAACATCATCCACGCGCAGCGGCCGCAGCCCGAGGCGACGGGCGCCGATGCCATTTCTCTGGCCTCGCGAGAGATCGCCGAGACGCTCAAGCTTTCGGCCATCGTCTGTTATACCGGTTCGGGCAATACCGGACTGCGCGCTGCCCGCGAACGTCCATTCGTACCGGTCCTGGCGCTTTCTCCGATCATAGAGACGGCGCGCAAGCTGTCGCTCGTCTGGGGCCTGCATTGCGTGGTGACAGAAGATGCGTCGGACCTGGACGACATGGTCAACCGCGCCTGCCGGATCGTGCACGCCGAAGGCTTCGGTAAGCCAGGCGACCGGGTGATCATCACCGCCGGCGTGCCTTTGGGTACGCCGGGCAACACCAATATGCTGCGTATCGCCTATATCGCTTCAGACGGCCAGAGCGGGATTTGAGAGATAACCCCAGGTCGGCATAAGACCCCTCCTAAACCCTCCCCACAAGGGGAGGGCTTAGCCCTTGGCACAGGAGTGCTGTCGCTGTTCCTCTGTCGCCACGCACTCGGCCAGCGTCGTGCATCCATTCCGCAGCGCGTATCAAAGAGTAGAGGCGATGCGCTTCTCGACGACGCGCACCATCCGATTCAGGTCACGGGGCATGCCGCCGAGCTTTTCGATCGCGGCGATGGCAAGGTCGGTGGCGACGTAGTCCGGCTTATGGCCGAGGTTGCGCACCCAGTAGAGTTCTGAACCAGGGATATCGCGCTTCAGTCCGCGGGAATGCAGTTCCTCATAGACGATATCATCGCTGTCGCCGGTAATGATGATGGTCGGCGCGGTGATCTCCCTGTAGCGCGGCTGGATCTTCCGGACATAGGCTTCCAGGTTGGCAACATCACGAGCATTGTCGCAAAACTCGGTTGGCCGCAGCACCAGCGGGATAGCGGCGTTGTCGCTATAATTTGCCGGGACCGGATTGGGCTGAAAGACGTGTTTGACGCCGCCATCAAGTTGTAGCAGTCCTGCCGGCAGCGTGATCGTGCTGCAGAAGATCGGACCGATGACCGGCCGGTTGGCGATGTCATAATACCAGTCGATGCCGCCCGGCCAGGGGTGTGTGGCCGGTGCGAGGAAAAGCAGGCCCCTCGTCATGTCGGCATGCCTGAGGCCGAAGGTTGCAGTCGTCGCCCCGCCGACCGAGTGGCCGATGATGATCGCCTCTACAATGCCCTTCGCCGTCATCAACCTCGCGATAGCATCCGCCTGGCCGTCCGGCGTCAGGTTCGCATCGCCGCCGCGATCCGAGTAGCCATGGCCGGGCCGATCGACGAACAGCATCTCCGCCCGCGTTTTCAGCGGCTCGAAGAACGCGCCCATCGGATCGCGCAGATTGCCGCTGGCGCCGTGAATGAAAACCAGTGGCGGCAGGTCCGCCCCCACAGGTCTCGGCCAGTGGTAACTGTTGATCCTGAGGCCGCCGATATCGGTCAGTTCGCCGATATTCGGATAGCGTTGTTCCAGTTTTGCCGATTGCCAGCGCGTGAAGCCATAGCCACAGACAAGCAGGAACGCAAAAACCATTATGACGTAGAGGGCGATCTTCAATAACAGCAACATTCAGGACTTCGATCGCAGACTGTGACGCTGTCCAATCATACGTTTCGACGGTCTAAACGGTTCACGTCTTCTGGCCGGTCAGCTTGTTGATAATTTCGAGCGCCTCTTTCTGTGCATCGCGATCGGCGGGATAATAGGAAAGATAGCTCTCCAAGGCTTTCAGTGCCTGTGCATCGCGGCCATTGTCTTCTAGGATACCTGCGAGGCCGGAGAGCGCGCCGAGGTGGCGTGGCTCGAGCGCCAGCGTATGTGCTGTGTCGGCCATCGACTTTCCGTGATTGCCCATGAGATAATGGATCGTCGCGCGTTGGTTCCAGCCCTCGGCATAGTCAGGTGCGAGCAAAGTGACCTGATCGACAAAATCGAGTGCGGCACCATAGCGTTTTTCGGAAATCGCCTTGGTGGAATTGGCCATCAGCATATCGACAGTGGCGCTACCGGAAACCCTGAAACTGTCGCGAATCTGGTCGGCGATCGCGCGCGCCAATTCGGGGCTGCGTTCCGTCTTGAGCCTGGCGAAAAGAATATCCAGCTGAGCATCCTGCGGAGCCAACGGGCCCAGCGATGCTTCCTTGGCTTGTTCCGGAGATTGCCCTGGAGTTTTCTCGATGATCTGCTCTGGCTTGTCGGACGTCATGGCGTCGTCAGCGGCAAAACCATTTGCGGCGAGGAGACCCGACAAGACGATACAAGTGGCATAAGCAGAAAAGCGCATGGCGGGCATGATAGCCCGCCAGTGTAAATATTCAAACAAAAATCTCAAGCTCAGCCGAAAGGGCAATCAGCCCTGACGTGCCTTGTAGCGCGGATTCAGCTTGTTGATGATGTAAATCCGGCCCTTGCGGCGGACCAGACGGTTTTCACGATGACGTGCCTTGAGCGCTTTCAGCGAGTTCTTGATCTTCATTGTTCTGATCCGCGACGTTGTTTGGCGGGTTGCCCCGATGTTTATCAAATCAAGCGCGCGCCATTTCAAGGGCGCGCCTGAAGTTGGGAGGCATGTACCGGCAGACGCCTATTCTGTCAACCGCAAAAGCCCCACATTTTTGGGCCTGAGAGCCTGTTTTCCAATGATAAAGCCGGCATAAGGCCGGCTTTCGATAGAATCTCACAATGCAGGATATTGCTTAGTGGCCGCCGAATGCGGTCTTCAACAGTGACAACTGGGCCTGCACTGAATTCTGGTTGGCGGTCACCGCCTGGGCTTCCGTCGGACGGTAGATTTCGCGATCGAGTACGGCAACGCGGTTCTGCAGGCGCACAGACTTTTCGATCAGTTCGCGGAAAGTCTGTGGTAGGTCGCTCCAGCCGGGTGCCGCGTGATCGACGTTGAAAGTGTCGAGGCGAACCTTTTTCTTTTCGTTCAGGACCTGGTCGCGGGTCATCTCGCCGTTATTGATGGCTCGCTGCAGCAGCAGCCAGGAGGCCACCTGCATCAGCCGGGTGGTCAGCCGCATCGATTCGGCAGCATAAAGCACGGAAGCCATGCGCGGCAGGCTTTTCGAGGCTAGTCGGCCTGCACCGTCGAGATAGCTTGCGGTTTCTTCGACCAGAGCCATCCCTTCCGAGTAAAGACCTTTGAACTGAGCTGAAGAGGCCGCGTGGCCGGCGAAGCTGATCGTGTTGGCTCCGGATTCAAGCATTTTGGATATCCTGTGTACGCATGACTTAAAAGCTACCGAAGGGATTTGGTTCCCAAGTTTAATCTTGATAACAGGATCATGCCGTCCGTTTAGCCTCAACGCAACTTGATTCTTAAGAAACGGTTAATCTCCACAGTTTGTTTCAAATACCCGTTAAACGCAGGCGTTACAACGGAATAAAAAAAGAGCCGCAAGGAGCGGCTCTCAAGGTAAAACAGGGAGAAAAATCAGACCGAATCCGAGGCGGAAAATGTCTGAAATCCAGAAGCTCTGGATGTGAATAGTTATGCTATGGAAAGGTTAATATTTGGTTACCGGGATCGATAAATGTCAATTCTGAAGTACAGTATCGATACATCTTGAAATGGTGCAGAGTGAGCGTCGTGCCTGGCGGCGGGTTGGGGATAACGCCCCTTCAATTCGGCGCAATCTTCCTTTAGTTTGACGACAGAAATTTACGTAAGGTGATAGAATCGCATGGCGGCACCGGGTTTTTTCGATCGGGATGATAGCGACGCTCAGGCCACGGTATACGGCCGCAAACTTTCAAGTCCGATGTCCTATTTCTGGACAATGGTTATTTTTCTTATTCTGGTCGGTTTTGCCGGCGCTATCCTGTTCCGCCAGGCGCATAATGCCTTCATTGCCAATCCGGGTTTGAACGGCCTGATTCTCGGCGTGCTGCTGATCGGCATCCTGCTTGCCTTCAACCATGTGATTTCGCTGCGGCCGGAAGTGCGCTGGTTCAACTCCTTCCGTGCGGCGGGTGGCACGGAGAAGGCCGGCCGCGAGCCGGTCATGCTTTCACCCATGCGCGCGCTGATCGGCTCCAGCAACACCGGCGCGCTTTCCACCAATTCGCTGCGCTCGATCCTCGATTCGATTGCCTCGCGGCTCGACGAGACGCGTGACACGACGCGCTATCTGACCGGTCTGTTGATCTTCCTCGGTCTGCTCGGCACCTTCTGGGGCCTGCTCGGCACCATCGCATCGATCAATACCGTCATCCAGGGGCTCGATCCCGGCAGTGGCGAGACGGCGGACATCCTCAACACGCTCAAGGAGAGCCTTTCGGCGCCGCTGACCGGCATGGGCACCGCGTTCTCATCCTCGCTTTTCGGTCTCTCCGGCTCGTTGATCCTCGGTTTTCTCGATCTGCAGGCCGGCCGGGCGCAGAACCGCTTCTACAACGAGCTCGAGAACTGGCTGTCGTCGGTGACCGACGTCTCGTCCGATTTCGCCGTCGCACCGGTCATCGAGGGAACTTCCGGCGGCTCTTCGGAGGAGTTGAAGACGCTTTCCGAGCAACTGGTGAAGATCAGCCAGGATGGCGGAGGCACCCAGCGGTCGACCGCAGCCATGGCCAATCTCGCCGAAGGCATACAGGGGCTCGTTCGCAACATGCGCACCGAACAGCAGATGCTGCGCGACTGGATCGAAGCCCAGCAGGAGGAATCCAAACTGCTCCGCCGCACGCTCGACAAGCTCAGCGAAAAGATCGAGGGGAAGTAAATGGCGTTGCGGCGCAGGCGCGGCCGGGAACGGGCCGTCGATTATTGGCCGGGCTTCGTGGATGCGTTGTCCACGCTGTTGCTTGCCATCATGTTCCTTCTGACGGTGTTCGTGCTTGGCCAGTTCATCCTCAGCCGCGAAATTTCGGGGAAGGACGACGTGCTCGACAGGCTCAACAACCAGATCAACGAGTTGACCCAGCTGCTGGCGCTGGAAAAGGGCGGCAAGCAGGATCTCGAGGACTCGTTCGCCAATCTGCAGGCGCAACTGAATACCGCAGAAACCGAGCGCACACGCCTGCAGCAGATGTTGGATCAGGGAACAGGGACCGCCGATAGCGACAAGGCCCGCATCGGTGCTTTATCAGGCGAGCTTACCCAGCAGAAGGAAGCGAGCGAACGGGCACTGAACCAGGTGGAATTGCTCAACCAGCAGATCGCGGCGCTCCGCGCGCAGATTGCGGCCGTGGAGCAGGCGCTGCAGGTGTCCGAATCCAAGGATAAATCTTCCCAGACGCAGATCGCCGACCTCGGACGCAGGCTGAATGTGGCGTTGGCGCAGCGGGTGCAGGAGCTCAACCGCTACCGATCGGATTTCTTCGGGCGCTTGCGCGAAATCCTTTCGGACCGTGAAAACATCCGGATCGTTGGTGACCGCTTCGTCTTTCAGTCGGAAGTGTTGTTCCCATCCGGCGGCGCCGATCTCAATGATGCCGGCAAGAACGAAATGGCCAAGCTGGCGACGGCACTGTTGGACCTCGCCAGGGAAATTCCGCCCGAAATCAGCTGGGTGCTGCGTGTCGATGGTCACACCGACAACGTGCAGCTTTCCGGCAACGGTCGATATGCCGACAACTGGGAACTTTCATCGGCCCGCGCGACGTCGGTGGTCAAGTTCCTGATTTCGAAAGGCGTGCCGGCGAACCGCCTTGTGGCTGCAGGCTTTGGCGAGTTCCAGCCGATTGCCGAAGGCGACGGCGATGAAGCACGCAACCAGAACCGCCGCATAGAGTTGAAGCTGACCGAGAGGTAGGCACCGCGTTCAATCGTGCATGACTGCCGCCACCAGGACCGCGGCAATCATGACGATGGCGATCTTCCAGAAATCCTTGCGTCTCTTGAGACCCGGCCAGCCGATCGGCTTGATGAGATGCAGCATCATCAGGATTATGGCCATAACCGGAATGATTTTCGTCAAATTCAAATCCTCGGGCATTTGCCATAGTATCGGCGTGATTATTCAATTAGTTGCGGTTCTCGCCGGTGGGGACCGAAGGGCCGCACCAAAGCGAATCGGCCATCTCCGCCAAATCCATATCACGGTTTTACAAGCCGCCCGGCTATGCCATAGTGCATTGTCCGGTGCCGCCAATTTAGACGAAGAGACTGTCGATGAAGCAAAACCTGATTTCCGTTTTGGCGCTCCTGACAGGAACCTTGTTTGTGTTTCTCGGCAACGGCTTGCACAGCCTGCTACTGCCGATGCGCGGCACCGCTGAGGGCTATTCGGAGACGGTCCTCGGCTTCTTCGGCACATCCTGGGCGGCTGGTTTCGTGCTCGGCTGCATCTTCGCCCGGCGGCTGGTCAAGCGGATGGGCCATGTGCGGGCATTTTCCGGCTTCATCTCGCTGGTTGCCATCACCGCGCTGCTGACCGGGATTTTCATTCATCCGACCTTCTGGCTGCTGTCACGCGCCGTCACCGGTTTTGGCGCCGCCGCCGTCGCGATGATCATCGAGAGCTGGCTCAACGAGCGGGCCTCGAACGAGAGCCGCGGGATGATTTTCTCGCTCTATATCTCGATCACATTGCTTGGCATCGTCTGTGGTCAGATGGCGGTTGCCTTCATCGACATCCATACACCGATCCTGTTCATGGTGGCCGGGATTGCCTATTGCATCGCCATGATGCCGACGCTGATTTCAACGGCGCAGGCGCCGAAGCCGCTCAACGAGATCAGTCTTGATCTGACGGCGCTGTACAAGAATTCGCCGGTGTCGTTCCTCGGCATCCTGCTGGTCGGCATCGCCAATGGCGCCTGGGGTACGCTGGGCGCGGTGTTTGGCGCCAAGGCAGGGCTTTCGGCCGGCGATATCGCGCTGATGATGACGATCACCATTTTTGCGGGCGCGGCGATGCAGATCCCGGCGGGCCGTATGTCGGACCGCATGGACCGGCGCTACGTGCTGGCGATTCTCTCGGGCATCGCCTGGCTCGCCGGCATCCAGATGTTCCTGCTCGAGCCGATGAATGTGGTCACGGTGCTGATCCTGGTCGGCGTCTACGGCGCGACGGCCAATTCGCTCTATCCGATCGCCGTGGCGCATGCCAACGACTTCGCCAAGCCGTCAGAATTCATGAATGTCTCGGGCGGCCTGCTGCTGCTCTATGGCATTGGCACCGTCATCGGCCCGTCGGTCGGCGGGCCGATCATGCAGCAGTTCGGCCCCTATGCCCTGTTTGCCGTCACCGCCAGCGCGCATGCGCTGATCACCATCCACGCGATCGTCCGCTCGCGGCTGCGTGCGCCGATCCCGGTCGGCGAGCGCGACGCCTATTCCAGCGTATCGTCGGGAACCCAGACGACGCCGGAATCGCTGGCGCTCAGCCCACGTTCGCAGCCCTTGCAGGCAAGGGAGGATGCCGGTAACGTTAGCCGTGACGACGCGGGTGCGGCGCCGTCGGCTGAAAAAGACGCAGGGGCGGCAGCGGCATGAGCCTGTTCGACGAGGATAAGCCGGTCAAGAAGGTTAGCCACGAGATCGGCGCCGACATCTCGACACTCTCGGTCGATGAGCTCAGGGCACGGATCGGGCTGCTGAGCGACGAGATCGGCCGGTTGGAGGCCGAGATCACCGCCAAATCCTCGAGCCGCAATGTCGCGGAAAATCTTTTCAAGAAGTAATCGGCGGTTGCGCATCGCGTGGGGTAGGCAACTTGTTGGACAAGGGGATACTGCGCTACATATCTGCACGTCCCAGGCTGTTTATCGCGCTTGCGATCGGCATTGTCTTCTATTTCGTGTTCCCGCTTGCGCGTGACGCCTCGACGCGGTTGCTGATGGCATGGAATATCGCCGTCGGTTGCTTCCTCGTCATGGCTTTTATCGTGATGATCCGGTCCGACGACGAAGATATGCAGCGGCACGCCCAGAAGACCGACGAGGGGCGGTTTGCGGTGCTGCTGTCATCCATGGTTGCGGCCGCCGTCAGTCTTGCGGCCATCGTCATCGAGCTTTCCCGCATCAAGGACGCCAACAGCGCCGATTTCGCCTTCTATATCAGCCTGTCGGTCGCCACGATCTTCGTGTCCTGGTCGTTCATCCAGGTGATTTTCACCGAGCATTACGCGCATGAATATTACATGCAGACGGATGGCGGCAAGCGGATGCGAAACAAAGAGGGGTCAGGCCTGAGCTTTCCTGGCGAGCGTAAGCCGGACTATATCGATTTCCTCTATTTCACCGTGACGATCGGCGTCGCCAACCAGACCGCCGACATCGCCATCCGATCGCGGCCGATGCGTGTCCTGGTGCTGGTGCACTCCGTGATCTCGTATTTCTTCAATGCGACGATTCTGGCGCTCAGCATCAATATCGTATCGAGCATTTTGTGATCGGCTCACCTCGTTCGTCTATTCGAACTGCTGATGTCGCCGGCAACATTGCCCCTTTTGGAAAATCCGCCTAGTAAGCATCCGGGACAGATACAACAGGTGGGACGCATGAAGTTCAAAGCGCTGAAAGCGCAGCTGCGCAAGGAAAGGCTTGCGGCTCGCGATGCGATCCCGGTCGGAGACAGAATCGAAAAGAGCCTGATCATGGCCGATCTGGCATCCGAGGTCATCGAATTCACGCCTGGCGAGATGATCTCGGGTTTCTTTCCGATCCGCACTGAGGCTGATATCCGGCCGCTGATGCATCGGCTCAAGGGCCGTGGCGCCTGTCTCTGCCTGCCTGTTGTGCTTGACAAGGAAACCATCATCTTCCGCCAGATTTCCGATGGTATGCCGATGGTTGAAACCGGCTTCGGGACGGCTGGACCAGGCCCGAACGCCAATGTGGTGGACCCCGACCTGCTGCTTGTGCCGCTATCGGCCTTCGATGCCACAGGGCACCGGATCGGCTACGGCGCCGGTTACTATGATCGGGCGATCTCGCGTCTCAGCGCAAAAGGGATGGTGCCGCGGCTGATCGGCGTCGCTTTCGATTGCCAGCAGGTCGATGCTGTGCCATTCGAGCCGCATGATGTGCCGCTCGATGCCGTCCTGACCGAAAGCGGCCTGAAAGTGTTTGCGAAAGGGAATTGAATGCGCCTTCTGTTTCTCGGCGATATGGTGGGCAAAACCGGGCGCCAGGCCGTGTGGGACCGCTTGCCCGGCCTGATTTCCGATCTCAAGCTCGATTTCGTCATCGTCAATGGCGAGAACGCGGCCGGCGGCTTCGGCATCACCGAAGATATCTTCAATTCGACGATTTCGGCCGGCGCCGATGTGGTCACCACCGGTAACCATGTCTGGGATCAGCGCGAGGCACTGGTATTCGCCGACCGGCACGACCAGTTCCTGCGACCGGCGAATTATCCGTCCGGCACGCCGGGCAAGGGGTCGGGCGTGTTCATGGCCAGGAACGGCGCACGCGTGCTGGTCGCCAATATCATGGGCCGGGTGTTCATGCATCCCGAACTCGACGATCCCTTCAAGTCGGCCGAGGGTATTCTCGGGGCCTGTCCGCTCGGCGAGCAGGCCGATGCGGTGATTTTCGATTTCCATGCGGAAGCGACCAGCGAGAAGCAGTGTTTCGGTCATTTCGTCGATGGCCGTGCCAGCTTCGTCGTCGGTACGCATACGCATGTGCCGACCGCCGACCACCAGATCCTCAATGGCGGCACGGCCTATATGTCGGATGCGGGCATGTGCGGCGATTACGATTCCTCGCTTGGCATGGAAAAGGAGGAGCCGCTGCAGCGTTTTCTCACCAAGGTACCACGCGGCCGCTTCGAGGCGGCGGGTGGTCCGGCAACGATCTGCGGCGTCGGCGTCGAGATTTCCGACCGGACGGGACTGGCGGAAAACATAGCGCCGCTCAGGATCGGCCCGAGACTGAAGGAAACGCTTCCGGATTTCTGGGACTGAGTTTCCTTTGATATTGGCCCTCATGAAAGCAGCCTAGCGCTGCTTTCATGTCATCCGACCGCAACAACGCTTTGCCAAAGATCGCGCTGAACTTTCGGGCCTCACGGCCATTGTAGTTCTGGCAACCGGAGCGATTTGATGAGCACGCAATTTTCAGCCCATATGATCAGCCTTCTCGATGATGTCGTCCTCCTCAACCGCGCCGTCTATGGCGGCCCCGATGCATTGCGGACGAAATTCCTGGATGACTATAATGCGGCGCGTGACCCCGATAACGTGGGCAATCGCGACGCGTTGTTCGTCTACGATCGCTATGATGCTTATCTGAAGACATTCGATTTCAAAACGCTCTCGTCTGCCGAGCTTGGTTTCGACAGCAGCGTCGTCGGCGCTGACGAGGCAAGCGACGGGTTGGACCACAATTACACCTATGCCGGCGATCTTTTCCGCAACAACTACTTGACCACCGACGCAGGCGAAGTCGCCTTTACAGGCGCCGGGGCTGTGGCGCTGGTATCTCTGAAGGAAACCGAGAAAGGCAATACGCTGCATCTGACCTTTCGCGGCACGGATGCCGACGGTCCGCTGGCCGATGGCGAGGCCGGTACTGCCAACGGCCAGATGCGCTATTACCAGCAGCTCACGGCGCTGATCGAGCAGGTCCATGACTATGTCAGCGACAGCAGCAACGATGTGTCTGAGATTGTTGTCTCCGGTCATAGTCTGGGTGGCACCGTGGCCGACATGTTCGCGCTTTATGACGGTGCGCGGTTTGACGATATCGGCGGCGTCAAGCTGTCGGTCGTCGCACTCGCCTCTGCCGGCATCGCACCCGAACTGCTGACCCAAATGCCGGACTATGACAAGTCCATGGTCAATATCGGCCTGGGCGGCCTGGTCACGTTCAATACGCCGGACTGGTATTTCCAATACGATCAGGCAAACGATATCGTCCGCAATCCCGATCAATATGATTTCGCGGCGCATACGGCTGCAGATCCGACCCAGGCGCCAATCACGGCGCTTGCCGTCTCATTGTTGGAGGATCATATTCATTTCGAGGACAATCGCGTCCAGTTTGAGACGTCGATGATCGATCAATACGCGGTTTCCAAGAATCTCGAGACCAATTTTCTCGTCAATCACTATGCGGATTTCTATGAGATGATCGGCACGGAATTCTCCAAGGCCTGGACGGAGGTCGGTGATATGACCTTCGACCATTTCATCGCGCTGTTCGGCACCAACGACCAGCTCGATGGCACGCCGGGCACCAACAATGTCAATGGCTGGGGTGTCTCGGTCGATGACAGCGCGGAATATCGCAATCGCAGCGGCGATCTCTTCCTTCTTGGATTCAGCGGCGAAGATGTGATCCGGACCGGCAAGGGCGCCGATTTCATCTCCGGCGGCGCCGGCGACGACAGGATTTATGCAAGTGCCAGAGGCGATTTGATCCTCGGGGATATCCGGGGAGAGAAGGGCAACGACGTGATCTTTGCGGGGCGCGGCGCGGACCAGCTTTTCGGCGGCATGGGTGCCGATGATCTCAAAGGCAATGCAGGCAAAGATATTCTGCATGGCGGCAGCGGCGCGGATATCCTTGGCGGTGGAGCCGATTCGGACAGGTTCGTCTTCAAGGCCAATGACGGCCGGGACACGATCACTGATTTCGATAGCGAAGGCAAAGACCATGACAGGATCGACCTGACAGGCCTGACGGGCATCAAAGATTGGGCCGATCTCCGGGATCATCATCTGGCGCAGGATGGCACCAGCGTCATTCTCGACGCTGGCCACGGCGATATCCTGACGTTGGAGAACATCAAGATCGCTGAACTTCATCCCGATGATTTCCTGATCTGAGATCGCTGGCGATAACAGCAAAGTGAGCGGCCGGCCGGATTTTCCGGCTGGACATGACATGCATCGTCTCGCAAGCTCTCGGGCTTGACGGGACTGGATAAGGTGTCATGCGATGCTGCGTTGGTTTCTTCCGCTGTTGGCCGGCTTGTTCGGGCTGATTTCCCCTGTTTCGGCGCAGGACAAGCCCACCCATTACAGCCAGTGCCAGGCGATCGCTCAGGCAGTGCCCGGCGCGATGTTCGCACGGCTGGATACGGTCGATATCGGCCCGGTGCAATTGTTGAAAACCGCCATGGCCGAGCAGGCGGTGAAGCTCACCTTCATCGGTCATTCGACATTCTATATCGAGACGCCCGGCGGCGTGACCATCGCCACCGACTATAACGGCTATGTCAGGCCACCCTTGACGCCGCGGGTCGCCACGATGAACCGGGCGCATACGACGCATTACACGCTGACGCCGGATCCCGGCATAGATTATGTCCTGCACGGCTGGAGCGATGATCCCGCTCAGAAAGCCCAGCATCATTTGGTCGTCGGCGATACGTTCATCCGCAATGTGACCTCCGACATTCGCGGCGGCTATAGCGGTTTTCAGAAAGACGGCAATTCGATCTTCATATTCGAAGTCGCGGGTCTCTGCATCGGTCATCTCGGCCACCTGCATCAGGAGCTTTCCGAGGGGCAGTACGCGGAAATCGGCAGGCTCGACGTGCTGATGGTGCCGGTTGATGGCGGGCTGACCATGGGGGCTGTCAGCATGAGCCGCGTGGTGCAGCGGCTGCGCGCCTCGCTGATCCTGCCAATGCACCGGCCGGGTCCGTCGGTCGCGCGGTTTCTGGCCATGTTCGGGCCGGATTACGATGTGAAGCTCGCATTGTCGAACAGTCTGGAAGTATCGCTGAAGACTTTACCGGACGGACCCGAAATCCTCCTCATGCAGGGGATGCAGTGAAAACAGTGACATGATCAATGCGTGTCCCTCTTGAATGCCGCGTTTTCAGGCAATATAAGGCCGCATCTTAAAAAACTTGAACAATGCACTGCAGGGATGCCATGGCCGGTCATTCACAATTCAAAAACATCATGCACCGCAAGGGCAAGCAGGATTCGATTCGTTCGAAAATGTTCTCCAAGCTTGCGCGCGAAATCACCGTTGCTGCCAAGACCGGATTGCCCGACCCCGACATGAATTCCGGGCTGCGGCTGGCGATCCAGAATGCCAAGGCGCAGTCGATGCCCAAGGACAATATCGACCGCGCGATCAAGAAAGCGTCGGGCGCCGATGGCGAAAACTATGATCAGGTCCGCTACGAGGGTTATGGCCCGGGCGGTATTGCCGTGATCGTCGAGGCGCTGACCGACAACCGCAACCGCACCGCATCCAATGTGCGCGCCATCTTTACCAAGGCCGGCGGACAACTCGGTGAAACCGGCTCCGTATCGTTCTCCTTCGATCACGTTGGTGAAATCGTCTATCCGCTCAAGGCGGGCGACGGCGACAAGATAATGGAAGCGGCGATCGAAGCCGGCGCCGATGACGTCGTCACCGACGAGGACGGCCATTTCATCTATTGCGGCTTCGAGGCGATGAACGAAGTCTCCAAAGCGCTCGAAGGCATGCTCGGGCAGGCCGAAACGGTCAAGGCGATCTGGCGGCCGCAGAATTCCGTGCCGGTCGACGAGGAGCGCGCACAGTCGTTGATGAAGATGACGGATTCGCTCGAGGACGATGACGACGTCCAGAATGTCTATACCAACATGGACATTCCGGAAGACGTGATGGCCAAGCTTTCGGCTTGATCATCGAGACAGAGTTTTGAAGGCCCGGGCGTAGCAACCCGGGCTTTTTTCATGCCGCCTTCTGCATGACGTCGCCAAGGCCGGCGAAATATTCGATCGAGCGCAACCGTGCACCGAAATCGTGGATCGGCGTGGAAATGATCAGTTCGTCGGCGCCGGTGTCCGTCAGGAATTTCGTGAGTTTCGCCTCGGCGGTTGCCGGCGAGCCGACCACCGCCAGCCGCAGCGAATGATCGACGCCGAAGCGTTCCTGTTCACTCCAGAAGCCATCCATGCTTTTTAACGGCTTGGGGAAGGGGCCGCGGACATTGCGCCTGAGATTGACGAATTGCTGTTGCGACGAGGTGAAGTGGTAAGCCGCTTCCTCATCGGTCGGCGCAATCGCGCCCATGATGCCAACCATCGCATAGGGTTGATCGAGCTGCGCCGAGGGCTGGAACCGTTCGCGGTAGATTTCCAGCGCGCCGAACAGATCATCGGGCGCGAAATGCGACGCGAACGCATAGGGCAGGCCGAGCATTCCGGCGAGATGGGCGCTGTAATGGCTCGAACCGAGAATCCACAACGGCACATTGGTGCCATAGCCGGGCACGGCAAGAATCTGCGTTTCCGGAGTCGGTGGCGCGAAATAGGCCTGCAATTCAATCACATCGTTCGGATAGCCCTGCGCGCCGGCTTCGAGGTCGCGGCGCAATGCGCGGGCCGTGCGCATGTCTGTGCCGGGCGCGCGGCCAAGGCCGAGATCGACCCGGCCGGGAAACAGCGACGCGAGCGTGCCGAACTGTTCGGCGATTACCAGCGGCGAATGATTGGGAAGCATGATGCCACCGGAACCGACCCGGATTCTCGAGGTCGCAGCGCCGACATGGCCGATCAGCACCGCAGTCGCCGCACTCGCCACCGCCGGCATGCCATGGTGTTCGGCCAGCCAGAACCTGTTGTAACCGAGCTCCTCGGCCCGCTTGGCCATCTGGCGGGTGTTCTCGAAGGATTCGGGAATGGTGCTGCCTTCCGATACGGTCGAAAGGTCGAGAATGGAAAACGGTATCATGAAATATCCTGGCTGCTACTAACGCAATTTCTTTGCAATTAGGAACTCGCGAGGATCAAATCAAGGAAAGTGGCGGCTGAAATCAGCCAGCACGCCGCCATTCCTGTTGATGGCTCTCGTCCACCAGGCGGAACTGTCCGAGGCGGTTGTCCATCTCGGTGGCTTCCTGGGCGAGGCGATGAATAGCGGCGGTGGTCTCCTCGACCATGACGGCGTTCTGCTGCGTCATCGTTTCGATCTGGCTCACCGAATGGTTGATGTCGCGGAGCGTCTCGGATTCCTCGCGAGTCGCCATCATCATCGCCTCGATCTGCGAACCAATGGCGCGGACATGATTGCCGATCGCGGTCAGTGAGCCACCGGCCTTCTCGACCAGCGTGACGCCGGCTTCGACCTCGGCGGTCGATTTGGTCAGCAGGCCGGAAATCTCCTTGGCGGCCTTTGCCGAGCGCTGGGCGAGTTCACGCACTTCCTGCGCCACCACCGCAAATCCCTTGCCGGATTCGCCGGCGCGGGCTGCCTCGACACCAGCGTTGAGTGCCAGAAGATTGGTCTGGAAGGCGATCTCGTCGATAACGGAGATGATCGTGTTGATCTGTTGCGACGAACCCTGGATGGCTTCCATCGCCTTGATGGTCTGTTCCATGACCTTGGCGGAGGATTCGGTGCCGGTCATCGCATCGCGGGCGATCCTGGTGGCATCCTCGGCGCGCACCATCTGCATTTTCACCGTGCCGGTGATGGCATCGATCGCGCTTGCCGTCTCGCTGATCGAGGCGGTCTGGCGTTCGGTGCGGGCAGCGAGCTGATCTGCGCTCTCGCG
Organism: Rhizobium sp.; assembly: GCA_028290545.1. Lineage (GTDB taxonomy): Bacteria > Pseudomonadota > Alphaproteobacteria > Rhizobiales > Rhizobiaceae > Rhizobium_E. Next base: position 55,877 of record JAQGJP010000050.1, read on the forward strand.
CATTTCGTCGGAGCCGGAGCGCATGGCAATGGAATTGCTGCCGATCGCCGTCAGTGCTTCGGCAAGGCGAGCGACGGAATTGTTGAAGTTGATGCGCAGGCTCTCGAGCTCCTGGGGGAAGGGAGTGGTGATCTGGAAGGCGAGATTGCCGGCTGCCATCTCATCGAGACCCTGGCCGAGAGCCGATACGACGCGTTCCTGGCGCATGGCCTGCGCCTCCTGCTCCGCAAGACGGCGTTGGCCGGCCTCCTCTTCGGCATGTTCCGCGGCGCGCGCCTGGGCTTCGAGGCTGCGCTGGGCAATGAGCGAATCGCGAAACCGGATCAACGCACGCGACATCGTCCCCATCTCATCCTTGCGCTTGTCACCCTTGATCGTTGTTTCCAGATCGCCGTTCGCAACCGACTCGGTCGCCAGTGCCAGTTTGCCGAGAGGACCGAACATCTGCTTCAACACGAACCAGGCAACCACGGATGTGGCAACCAGAACCGCAACGCCGAACAGCGTCAGCAATGAAGCTATCTCGAGCGAGCCGGCATTCAGATCGCGCTCGAGCACGCTTTCCGACAGAAGATAGGTTTCGCCACCTTCTGTCACCGGCGCGGTGAAACTGCGGGCCAAACCATCCATGCGCTGGAAGGCGGCGGTGGTCATGGCGGGATTGGCGAAGGCTGCATCGCGATAATCGTATGCGGCTGCGTCCGGGGTTGCCAGCCTGCCATCCTTGACGCCGATGACGGTGCCATCGCCGGTGATGATATTGGTCTGTTGCGAGCCGCCTTCGGGGATTGCCATGGTCAGCAGGGCACTGAGCACGTTATCGCGAACCTTAAAAAATATAATGCCGCGAAGCACGCCGAGATTGGCGATCGGTACGCCGACATAGACGTCTGAAGTGCTGCTGGCACGGTTCATCATCAGCCCCGAGAACGAGCCGGGAATGTCGTCGTTCGCAGCTTTCCTGACACTGTCGGTCACCAGGCCGAAGACCTTTGCCAGTCCCGTTTCGGCCAGTTTCGCGTCGGTGGCATTTTCCGCAAAGCCGTCGCCCTTGAGATATGAATAGAACACATTGCCCTTCGCGTCTGCCATCAGCAGGTCGCTGAAGGGACTGCTCGCCAGAAGTTTCTGGACCTCCGGCTGCAAGGCCTCATGGGCCGAATAGTAATAGCCGCCCGGACCTGCCGGCCTGATCAGCAGTTCGCGTTTTTCCGGCGGGTTCGGATTGTCGGTGATGAAATACTGCTGAAGTTCCTTCTTGGCGTCGCCCGGCGTCTTGTCGATGCTCTTCCAGCCATTCTTCAGGTTGACCATGGATTGCTGCAGCGCCTCGATTTTCGCAAGAGACGATGCCTGCTCGCGAACCTGATGCAACTGGCTGACGAGATTGCTGGTGCGAAATTCAAGGATGCTCCGCATCGAAGCCGATGTCTGCCCCATGAAGATCTGGCTCGAACCAAAATAGCCGAGCACCGACAGACCACATACGGACAGGGCAGTCAGGATGAGAAAAATCGCGACAACCTTGGCCTGCAACGACTGTAGCATTTTAGGCATCTTCATCTCCTTACCCCTCACAATCAGCCGGTCCGATTTCGCCTGACGATCAGGTCGCGACGAAATGCCGGCAATCACCTTTTTCAGGCGCTCCGAACATTTAATCATTCATGCGAAAGTGCTTAAATGACAGTAAACAAGGCGGCCGATAAACTGATTTTCATCGCCGATTACCAGGCTCGGTGGCAAAACTGTGTCTCCATCCGGTTGGCGGGCTTCTAAAAGAGCGCCTATAGGTCATGCATGAGCACTTTGATTCGCATCATCGGCATTGATCCGGGCCTTCGCCGCACCGGCTGGGGTATTATCGACACGCTCGGTAATTCGCTGAAATTCGTCGCTTCCGGGACGGTTCTTTCCGACGACAAGGCGGATCTCGCCTCGCGTCTCTGCCAGATTCACGACGGACTTGCCGACATCATCCACACGCACAAGCCTGATGAGGCGGCTGTCGAGCAGACCTTCGTCAACAAGGACGCCGTTGCGACGCTGAAGCTCGGCCAGGCCCGCGGCATCGCCATGCTGGTGCCTGCGCGTGCCGGGCTTCCGGTCGCCGAATACGCGCCGAATGCGGTGAAGAAAGCGGTGATCGGCGTCGGCCATGGAGAAAAGCAACAGATCCACATGATGCTGAAAGTGCTGATGCCCAAGGCCGTATTCTCGGGCAATGATGCGGCGGACGCGCTGGCCATTGCCATCTGTCATGCCCATCACATGGGTGGGGCGCGTGCCAGGCTGAAGGCCATGGGCCTGTAGTTTGTTCTTGACTTGTTCCGCTTTTTGATGCGAAGTAATACTGCGGAGGTATTACCATGCGTGTTACAGAAAAAGGCCAAGTGACAATTCCCAAGGAAATCCGCGATCATCTCGATATCAAGCCGGGAAGCGAGGTCGATTTTATCGCCTCGGACAAGGGCGCTCTTTTGGTCAAAGGCGATGCGTTGTCGCCGGAGGATCGTCGCCGAAGGATCGAGCAATGGTCCAAGCGGATTGAAGGTACGCTCGATCTCGGCAGCATGTCGACCGATGAATATATGATTTGGCTCCGAGGTAACCGTGACGATCTCGACTCTCGTTGACACCAATGTATTCATTGATGTGCTGGGGCCTGCAAGCCAATATCGTAACTGGTCGATAAGAGCGCTCGAACAATGCCTTGATGAGGGGGCGCTCGTGATCAATCCCGTCATCTGGTCGGAACTGGCATCTTCGCCACTATCGGAAATGCAGCTGACTTCGGCGCTTGGTTTACTCGCTTTGAAGAAAGAGCCAATTTCGTTCGAGGCGGCTTTTACGGCTGGAAAGGCCCACAGGCGATATCGCCTTGCAGGGGGACAAGGGAACGCACGCTTGCAGATTTCTTCATAGGTGCGCATGCGGAATTCGGTAGGCATCGCCTGCTGACACGCGACCCGGCGCGTTATACCACATATTTTCCAGGCGTCGCCCTTATCACTCCCGAAACCCACCCTTGAAGGCACGTGCATGATCGGAAAACTCAAAGGCACGATCGAGGAAATCGGCGAGGATTACGTGCTCGTCGATGTTCATGGCGTCTGCTATGTCGCCTTCTGCTCGGCACGGACGCTTGGCAGAATAGGCTCGGCCGGCGAGGCGATCGTGCTGTTCATCGAGACCTATGTGCGGGAAGATCAATTGAAGCTGTTCGGGTTCCAGACTGCGCTGGAGCGGGAGTGGTTCAGGCTTTTGCAGATCGTCCAGGGGGTGGGTTCCAAGGTGGCGCTCGCGGTGCTTTCGACCCTGACGCCGTCCGAGCTTGCCAATGCCATCGCCCTGCAGGACAAGACGGCAATTTCGCGCGCACCAGGCGTCGGTCCAAAAGTTGCAATCCGCATCCTGACCGAACTCAAGACCAAGGCGCCGGCGTTTGCCGGGGACGGCGCAATTAATATCGGGCTGAAGCAGGAACTCGGTGAGGGCGTGGCCGCAGCACCTGTATCGGACGCAGTGTCAGCGCTCACCAATCTCGGCTATTCGCGAGATCAGGCCGCCAATGCCATCGCCGCCGCGCTCAAGAACGGCGGGGAGGGGGCAGACAGTTCCAAGCTGATCAGGCTGGGGTTGAGGGAATTGGCGCGGTGATCCTTGCTTTTCGGCTATCTCCTTACTATGATTTAAATGTAAGGAGATTGTGAAGTCAGCTTTCACACCCGCCCCGCGCCTCGGGGGGTAATCTGCGGGCTGGAGCATATGATGGGTGTTTTTTATGCCACGCTAACCTCGAAGGGGCAAACGACGGTGCCTGCCGAGGTGCGCGAACTTTTAAACCTGAAGCCAGGCGATAGAATCCGGTATGTGACCGACGGTGACCGAGTCTATATTCGGGTAAAGAATAAACGGGCGGCTGATTTGGCCGGCTTGCTGCACGATCCAAACCGCGCGGCGATGTCGATTGAAGAAATGGACGATGCAATTGGCAAGTACGTGGCCGAAGACGATAAGAGAATAGCCGATGATTGGAATCGACACGAACATTCTTCTCCGGTTCATTCTCGCCGATGATCCGGTCCAATTGGAACGGACGAAGGCTTTTTTGGCCAATCGTTCGGCGGAGGATCCGGCATTTATCTCGCTTGCTGTAATCGCCGAGACATGTTGGGTTTTGAGGCGACGCTACGGATATCGGAACGACGTCATTGCGCGGACGTTGCACCAACTGCTGGATGCCGAGGAATTCCTGTTTGAAGACGAGTATTTTGTAGATGACTTGCTGACGGAAGAGTCAAATCTTGCTGCGGACATTTCAGACTATATCATTGCTCATATCGCTATCCGCTCGGGCTGCAACAAGGTGGTGACTTTTGATGTGAAAGCCGCAAAAGCCGTCCCCGGCATGGAACTCCTGCAATGAGTGAAGCCAACGTACTGCTCACGCCCGAGAAGCGCGGCGACGACCTCGACACCGCGCTCAGGCCGCAGTCTCTCGACGAGTTCACGGGGCAGGCGGAAGCGCGCGCCAATTTGAAGGTCTTCATCGAAGCGGCCAAGAACCGGGGTGAAGCGCTGGATCACGTGCTGTTCGTCGGTCCGCCCGGTCTCGGCAAGACGACGCTTGCGCAGATCATGGCCAAGGAACTCGGCGTCAATTTTCGTTCGACCTCCGGCCCGGTGATTGCCAAGGCGGGGGATCTCGCAGCGCTGCTCACCAATCTTGAAGAACGGGACGTGCTGTTCATTGATGAAATCCACCGGCTCAATCCAGCGGTCGAAGAAATTCTTTATCCGGCGATGGAGGATTTCCAGCTCGACCTGATCATCGGCGAGGGGCCGGCGGCGCGGTCGGTGAAGATCGACCTTTCCAAGTTCACGCTGGTCGCCGCCACGACGCGCCTCGGCCTGCTGACCAATCCGTTGCGCGACCGGTTCGGCATTCCGGTGCGGCTGAATTTCTACACGGTCGAAGAGCTGGAACTGATCGTCCGGCGCGGAGCGAGGCTGATGGGCCTTGGGATGACCGATGAAGGCGCCCGCGAGATCGCCCGCCGCGCGCGCGGAACGCCGCGCATTGCCGGCCGCCTGTTGCGGCGGGTGCGCGATTTCGCCGAGGTGGCGCGGGCGGAAGCCGTGACCCGCGAGGTTGCCGATATGGCGCTGACGCGGCTGGACGTCGATCATATGGGCTTCGACCAGCTCGACCGTCGGTATCTGACGATGATCGCGCATAATTTTGGCGGCGGCCCCGTGGGCATCGAAACGATCTCGGCCGGCCTGTCCGAACCGCGCGACGCGATCGAAGATATTATCGAGCCCTATCTCATTCAGCAGGGATTTATCCAGCGCACGCCGCGCGGCCGCGTTTTGACCGCAAATGCGTGGAAGCATCTGGGCCTCAATCCGCCGGCCAGTCTGGCGGCCACCCAGTTTGCACTGTTCCAGGATGAGGATTGATTGCTCACAAGACGCGGTTTCCTTAAATTTGTGCTGCGAGGGATCGTCGCAGGCGCAGCGATGGCCGGCTATCCGGTTGTTGAGGCGATGGCGACGCCGCGGGTCACGCGCTTTCAATTGACTCCCCCGAACTGGACACCGGGTTTGAGGCTGAAAATCGTCGCGCTGGCCGATCTCCATGCCTGCGATCCGTGGATGACCGCTGACCGCATCAAGGCGATATGCGACCAGGCGAACGCGCTGGAACCTGACATCACCCTTCTGCTGGGCGACTATGTTGCCGGCATGAGGGCAGTTATCGATTACGTCCATTCATCGGAATGGTCAAAGGCGATGGCCGGGCTCCGGGCGCCTCTCGGCGTGCATGCCATTCTCGGCAATCACGATTACTGGGAAGACCTGGCATTCCAGCGCGATCCCAGCATTATGGGTTTTGCCGAAAAGGCGCTGCGTGATGTCGGGATACCCGTCTATGTCAATCAGTCGGTGCGGCTCGAAAAGGATGGCCACCCCTTCTGGCTGGCCGGGCTCGGCGATCAGATGGCGCTTCGCCCGGGCAGGCAGTTCGACCGGCTCTCTTTCGGCGGTATCGATAACCTGCCGGCGACCCTGGGCCAGGTGACCGATATGAATCCGGTGATCCTGTTGGCGCATGAGCCGGACATCTTTACACAGATCTCGCAACGCGTGTCGCTCACGCTTTCGGGCCATACCCATGGCGGGCAGATCAACCTGTTCGGCTGGACGCCCGTATCCGCATCCCGATACTCAAGGCGCTACCTGGGCGGCCATATCGAGGAGGCCGGCAGCCATATCATCGTGTCACGCGGACTGGGATGCACGGGCCTGCCCATACGCTTCGGATCATGGCCGGAAATCCTGCAGATCGAACTGGGATGACACCGGGGCGGACGAAGCCACCCTGGTGTCATCTTTCGATCAATAGTGCTCAGAGCTTGATGCGCTTGCCGGTTTTGGCGCTCTCGAGTGCCGCGTCGGCGAGCTGCAACGCGATCAGGCCATCCTTGCCGCTGGGGCTGATCGCTGTACCCTTTTCAACAGCCGATACGAAGGCGGCGATCTCGTTGGCATAGGCTTCTGTGTAGCGAGTCATGAAGAAATCATGCAGCGGCGGACGGGTATAGCCATCGCCATTGGCAATCTCGATCGACACCGGGCGCTGGTTTTCGGCCGAGACGACGCCCTTCGATCCATGAATTTCAATGCGCTGGTCATAGCCATAAGTCGCGCGGCGGGAATTGGAGATCACCGCCTGCTTGCCGGTGGCGGTTTCGAGGATAACAGTGACGGAGTCGTAATCGCCGGCCTCGCCGATTGCCGGATCGACCAGAACCGCGGCGTGGGCGCTGACGGAGGCGACCTCCTCGCCGAGCAGGAATCGGGCCATGTCGAAGTCATGGATGGTCATGTCGCGGAAAATGCCGCCGGATCGCTTGATGTAATCAACCGGCGGGGCGCCGGGGTCACGCGATGTGATCGTCACCATTTCGACCGTGCCGATCTTGCCGGCGTCGATCGCCTTGCGAACAGCCATGAAATGCGGGTCGAAGCGGCGGTTGAAGCCGACCATCAGCTTGGCGCCGGTTTCCTCGACGACCTTGAGGCAGGCCCTGACGCGTTCGGAATCGAGGTCGATCGGCTTTTCGCAGAACACGGCCTTGCCGGCGCGCGCAAAGCGCTCGATCAGATCGGCATGCGTGTCGGTCGGCGTGCAGATCACCACGGCATCGATATCGGAAGCGACCTCGATCTGGCTGATCGAACGGACTTCGGCACCATACTGGCCGGCGAGTGCCGTCGCGGCATCGGCCATTGCGTCGGCGACCGCCACCAGCTTCGCATCCGGGTTGCCGCTTACTGCCTTGGCATGAACCTTGCCGATACGCCCGGCGCCGAGAACTCCAAATTTTACCGTCATAGTGTTTCGCTCTCTCTTTTTCGCGGCTTGATCGCCGGCTGGAAATCATCGCCAACGGTCTATCAAAACGGAACGAACTGATCAATTCTCAATTTATGGAATGTTTGTTCCATAAAGAAACGATCGACATCATTGTTTCATTTTGGCTGCGCTTGTCACCCGGGGCCAAACATGCAATTTCAGGATACAGAACATGGAACCGTTGGTAATGGCTGACAAGAAGAACAAATCGCCCTTTTATCTGATCGACACCCAGTCGCCATTCTACAAACCCATGGGGGTGCGGCTGGCGATCTGCGTTTCCGTGACGCTTTGGGCTGCCCTCGAGACATGGCACGAGGATCCGTTCTGGTCGGTTATCGCGATCGCCTGCGCGGTCTACTGCATCTACGTGCTGTTCTGGTCCTACAAGCCGCCGGAGGAGCCGGTGGCAAGGCCACCCGATCCTGAGGATGACGAGCAGGAAGTGGCTGCGGTGCCCGAGATCCGGGAACGTGAAGAGCCCGCCAACGACGACAAGCCCAAGACCTGATAAGCTCATGCATTAGCGAAATTTGGCGAGTGCCGCGTCGATCATCTGGTTGGCGGCCATCATGCGGCGATTCGCCTGTTCGCGATATTCAATGGGCACCCTGTCGGGATGATTGTCCAACGCGAAGAGCCGCCTCCGCTCCCGCAGATCGAGTTCCGTGCGGCAATTCTTCAAACAAAGATCTTCTTTGATCTCGGTCTCCGAAAGCCTGTCGATCCAGCCGGGGATAAAGGCCTCGACGGTGACCGGATCTGGCGCAAAGCCATTGAACAGCAGGGAGGGATCGCTTCCGGGATCGGCCCGGCCGCTCCAGTCGTTGCCGACAAAGCCGCCATTGAAACCACGGACAGGCAAGGGCGCGTCCTCCTCCTCTTCATCGGCCTGATTGTGCAGGCCTTCAAGAACGGTTTCGAACAGGGATTTTCCAAATACCGGCATTTGACGCTATGGCTCTCCTAAGGACGCGCATTTGCGCAGATGTCGGTTTAGCGAGGCTGGAGCGACTGGACCTGCACCCTGGCGCATTCCTCCAGGATCAGGTCGTGCAACAATTTGGCGGATGGCGGCAAAGCGCGGCCGCGCGCGGTGATCAGGCTGAATGGGGCGAGCACGATATCGAAATCCGTTTTGAGGATAGCGATCTCCCCCATTCTGTTGGCTCGGCTGGCGATGAAAGTTGCGACATCCTCGGCGATCGGAGCAATCGAATTGCTTTCGGCGATCAGCGCCATGGTCAACAGAACAGATGACGTGCTGACGATATTGTCGGGGAGCGGAATATTCTGTTCCATGAACATCGTCTCCAGCGCCCGGCTAAGCATCGAGCCCGGTGGCTGGAATACCCAGTCATAACGGCTGAGTTCCTCCAGGCCGCATCCGGGTCGCTTCAAGAGCGGATGGCCGGTACGAACGATGAGGCAGGCCTTCTCGACGCCGAGTGGCTTGGCGTTGAAAAGGCGCGGATTAAGATCGTCGGGAATCCTGCCGATCACGAAGTCGTAACGCGCAGAGATCAGATCGCGGGCCAGCACGTTGCTGGTTTCGACCTGGCAATTGATCTGGATGGCGGGGTAGAGGCTGCGCACCTTCTGGATCGCCGGCACTGCGAGACCGATTGCCGGCGCCGTCACCGATCCCATGTTCACCGAGCCGCCATAGCCTGTTTTGAGTTCGGTGATCTCGCGATTGGCTTCTCGGATCTCGAGCAGGATCGAGCGCGCCCGCCGGGCCATGGCCTCGCCGAAGCGCGTCATGACCATGCCTTTGGCGGCCCTTTCGCAAAGTGGCGCCTTGAGGATCGTCTCGATTTCATGCAGCATGCGGGAAGCCGCAGGCTGTGACATGTTCATCACTTCGGCTGCCACGCTTACCTGGCCGTGATCCGAAATTGCTGAAACCAATCTCAGGTGGTTGAGTTTGAGGCCGGCCTTGATCAGGAAATCGCCCTCGTTATCAGGCAGATAGCCGATCTGCCGTGACGCAATGGCACTTTCTGGTAATTTTTCCCGATTATCCATTCAGCGCTTCCTTTTGAAAAGTATGACTTTTTGTGAATTATACCGATTTCGATATAGTATCCAGTATTTTTTCTATTTGACAGGTATAACAGTTTATAGGCAGGTTGCTGGCGTACGCATGGGAGGGAATGTGGGGGAGCGATGGCCAATTGTCGGCTCAAGCCTTTGAAAAGGCGGGTGCTGGGCTGGGCGTCGGTCTTCACCTCCCCGGTGTTTACCGCCTGCTATAACTAGGGAGAGAACCTAAATGAAACTCATTACCTCGCTGCTCGCCGCAGCCGCAATTTCGGTTGCGACTTTCGTCGCCCCGACCTTTGCCGCCGACAAGGGCATGGTTGGTATTTCCATGCCGACCAAGACATCCACCCGCTGGATTTCCGATGGCGAAACCATGGAAAAGCTGTTCAAGGACGCTGGCTATACGCCGGACCTGCAGTTTGCCGATGACGATATTCCGAATCAGCTCTCGCAGATCGAGAACATGGTGACCAAGGGCGCCAAAGTGCTTGTGATCGGCGCCATCGACGGCACGACGCTGTCGGACATTTTGCAGAAGGCACATGATGCGGGTGTCAAGGTCATCGCTTACGACCGCCTGATCCGTGACTCCGGCAATGTCGACTATTACGCGACCTTCGACAATTTCCAGGTTGGCGTGCTCCAGGCGACGTCGCTGGTCCAGGGTCTGAAACTCGATGGCGCGACCGAGCCGAAGAATGTCGAACTGTTCGGCGGTTCGCCCGACGATAACAACGCCTTCTTCTTCTATGACGGCGCAATGTCGGTTCTTCAGCCGCTGATCGACAGCAAGAAGATTGCCATCAAATCCGGCCAGATGGGCATGGACCAGGTCGGCACGCTCCGTTGGGATGGCGCCGTGGCGCAGGCCCGCATGGAAAACCTGCTGTCATCGACCTACACCGATGCCAAGGTCGATGGCGTTCTGTCGCCTTATGACGGCCTCTCCATCGGTATCCTGTCGGCTCTCAAGGGCGTCGGCTACGGCTCGGGCGATCTGCCGATGCCGGTCGTTACCGGTCAGGACGCTGAGCTGCAGTCCGTCAAGTCTATTCTCGCTGGCGAACAGTATTCGTCCGTGTTCAAGGACACACGCGAGTTGGCCAAGGTCACCGTCGGCATGGTCGATGCGATCATGAACGGCAAGGAGCCTGAGATCAACGACACCAAGACCTACGACAACGGCGTCAAGGTTGTTCCGTCCTACCTGCTGAAGCCTGTCGCGGTCGACAAGACCAACGTCAAGGACATGCTGGTAGGTGCCGGCTACTACACGGAAGACCAGATCAACAACTGATCCTCGATCTTTCACATCCGGGGTCCGCGAGTTATTGCGGACCCTTCTCTCTTCAAGGGTGACCTTCTATAGTCTCCAGCCTGCCTCGAGATGAGGCAGACCGGGGTGGAATGCTGGGACATGGACAAAATTATTCTCGAGATGCGAGGCATCACCAAGACATTTCCGGGCGTCAAGGCGCTGGACAATGTCAATTTCAAAGTCCGCGAGGGTGAGATTCACGCGCTCGTCGGCGAAAATGGTGCCGGTAAGTCGACCTTGATGAAAGTGTTGAGCGGTGTCTATCCCGCCGGCACCTACGAAGGCGATATTTTCTATGACGGCGAAGTCCGCCGGTTCAACACGATTTCCGACAGCGAACATCTCGGCATTATCATCATTCATCAGGAGCTGGCTCTCGTGCCGCTGCTGTCGATCGCCGAAAACATTTTCCTCGGCAACGAGATGGCAACCAATGGCGTGATCGATTGGCCGGCGACGTTTTCCCGGACCCAGGAACTGCTGACCAAGGTCGGACTTCGCGAATCCGCAACCACGCTGATCACCGATATCGGCGTCGGCAAGCAGCAACTGGTCGAGATCGCCAAGGCGCTTTCCAAGAAAGTACGGTTGCTGATCCTCGACGAACCGACCGCCTCGCTCAACGAAACCGATTCGGACGCGCTGCTCAAGCTGCTTGTGGAATTCCGCAAGCAGGGGATGACCTCGATCATCATCTCCCACAAGCTCAACGAGATCCGCAAGGTCGCCGACCAGATCACCATTCTGCGCGATGGCGGCACGGTGGAAACGCTCGATGCCCATACCGAGGAGGTCAGCGAGGACCGGATCATCAAGGGCATGGTCGGCCGCGAGATGGAAGACCGCTATCCCGCGCGCGATGTGGCGATCGGCGAGACGCTGCTCGAGGTCAAGAACTGGAATGTCTTCCACCAGAACCACCGCGACCGGCAGTTCCTGCATAATGTGAATTTCAATGTCCGCGCCGGCGAAGTCGTCGGCATTGCCGGGCTGATGGGCGCCGGCCGCACGGAAACCGCGATGAGCGTGTTCGGCAAGGCGTGGGGTCACAAGATCACTGGCGAGGTTTCAGTGCGCGGCAAGCGCGTCGACGTCAGCACGATTCCAAAAGCGATCGACGCCGGCCTCGCCTATGTCACAGAGGACCGCAAGCAGCTCGGCCTGGTGCTGATCAACAATATCATGCACAATACGACGCTCGCCAATCTCAAGGCGGTGGCCAATGGTGGCGTTATCGACAACCATGCCGAAGCCAAGGTTGCGATAGACTATCGCACGCGGCTGCGTATCCGTTCTCACTCGATCTATCAGGAGGCCGTCAACCTTTCGGGTGGCAACCAGCAGAAGGTGGTACTGTCCAAGTGGCTGTTTACCAATCCTGAAGTGCTGATCCTCGACGAGCCGACCCGCGGTATCGACGTGGGTGCGAAATACGAAATCTACACCATCATCAACCAGCTTGCCGCAGAAGGAAAAGGTATTCTGATGATCTCATCGGAAATGCCGGAACTCTTGGGGACATGCGACCGCATCTACGTGATGAACGAGGGCCGCATCGTCGCCGAACTTTCCAAACAGGAAGCAAGCCAGGAATCAATCATGCGCGCCATCATGCGATCCGGGGAGAAGCACTAATGGTCTCCGATACCAGTACGGAAAGAATGCAGCCAACTTTTGGCGAATACTTCAGCAAGAACATCCGCGAATATGGTCTTCTTATCGCGCTCGTCGTCATCATGCTGTTGTTTCAGGTCCTGACAGGCGGCATTCTCTTCAAACCCGTCAATTTGACCAATTTGGTGCTGCAAAACAGCTTTATCGTCATCATGGCGCTGGGCATGCTTTTGATCATCGTTGCCGGCCATATCGACCTTTCCGTTGGCTCGATCGTCGCCTTCATCGGCGGCATTTCAGCGATCATGCTGGTCAAATGGCAGATGCATTTCGTGCTTGTCGTGCCGCTATGCCTCATCCTCGGCGCCATGATGGGCGCAGCGCAAGGATATTGGGTCGCCTATCAGAAGATACCGGCATTCATCGTCACGCTTGCCGGCATGCTCGTTTTCCGGGGATCGACCTATATCGCACTCGGTAACCGTCCAATCGGCCCGTTCCCAAAGGATTTCCAACTGCTTTCGACTGGCTTCATTCCAGATCTCCTGGGATTCATGGGACCGATATCCTTCACCTCGCCTTGGATGCAATTCCAGCAATATATCTTTGATCCGAGGACGTGGGCTTTCAGTTGGCCAGATCCACAATTCGTTATGGCGACGTGGACGATCAACAACGTCTTTGCGCTGGCTGTCGTTTTGCTCGCAGTGCTGCTGATGGTCTATAGCGGTTTCCGCGCTCGTCGGGCGAATGACCGCCACCAGACCGAAAACGAGCCGTACACATTTTTCTTGGTACAGATGATTGTGACTGCGATTGTAACGATCGCACTTGGTTTCCAGCTCTCGACCTATCGCGGCCTGCCCAACGTGCTCGTGGTTATGGGCGTGCTGATTGCGCTGTACACATTCTTGACAACACGATCGACGATCGGGCGCCGGATCTACGCGATGGGCGGCAATGAGAAGGCGGCGAAGCTCTCCGGTATCAATACGGAGCGACTGACCTTCTATACCTTCGTCAATATGGGAGCCCTGGCAGGCCTTGCCGGCATGATCATTGCCGCGCGCCTGAACTCGGCCACTCCCAAAGCGGGTGTCGGTTTCGAGCTCGACGTCATCGCAGCCTGTTTCATCGGCGGTGCATCGGCCTCTGGCGGCGTCGGCAAGATCACCGGCGCGGTGGTCGGCGCTTTCATCATGGGCGTGATGAACAATGGCATGTCGATCATGAGCATCGGCATCGACTACCAGCAATTGGTCAAGGGCCTGGTGCTGCTGGCGGCCGTCTACTTCGATGTCTACAACAAGAAAAAGGGCTGAGGGAAAGCCCGACAACCCAGGGCTTTCGCCTGTCAAATGCATCAAAACCGGAGCAAGGGCGAGTTGCTGACGCTTTCGCCAACGGGCTTGGTTTGCCGCTCGGAAGGAAAACAACATGCTGATATCTCAGATTAACAACGGTTTCGGTGCCACGATTGTCGCGGTGCGCGAGCCGGATGGCGAGGCGCGTGCCGTCAAGAATGCCGACAGCGTCTATGCGCTGGCCATCGAAGCCGCCAACGGTGGCAAGACGCTTGCCGAGGTGATTGCCGCGCATGGCCTGGGCGAAACGGTCGATCTTGCCAAGGCACGTGACGAAGGCCGTTTCCTGCCGCCGATCACCCATCCCGATCCGGCGCATCTGCATCTGACCGGCACGGGGCTTACGCATCTCGGCTCGGCATCGACCCGCGATTCCATGCACAAGAAAACCGTCGAAGCGGCTGAGGAAACACTTACCGACTCGATGAAGATGTTCAAGATGGGCATCGAGAACGGCAAGCCCAAGCCGGGCGAAATGGGCGTGCAGCCCGAATGGTTCTACAAGGGCAACGGCACGCAAGCGGTTGCCGGCGAGCAGCCGCTGCTCTCGCCGTCCTTTGCGCTCGATGGCGGCGAAGAGCCCGAAATGGCCGGCATCTACGTGATCGGCAAGGACGGCGCGCCGTTCCGCGTCGGCTTTGCCGTGTCAAACGAATTCTCCGATCACGTGACCGAGCGGATCAACTATCTCTACCTCGCACATTCCAAGCTCCGCCAGGCAAGCTTCGGCCCGGAGATCCGCGTCGGCGCACCCCCGGAGGATATTCGCGGCACGTCGCGGATCCGTCGCGGCAGCGAAGTGATCTTTGAAAAGCCGTTCCTGTCAGGCGAGGCAAACATGTCGCATACCTTCGCCAATCTCGAATATCACCATTTCAAATACCCGCTGTTCCGTCAGCCAGGCGACGTGCATGTGCATATGTTCGGCACGGCGACCCTGTCGTTTGCCGATGGCATCAAGCCGCAAGAAGGCGATGTGTTCGAGATCGAAGTACCCGAGTTCGGGTTCGCGCTGCGCAATTCGCTGCAGATCACCGACGAGGAAGAGATTTCCGTCCGTACGCTGTAACGGCGGTCGGATAAGCTTAAGTCCGCATGGCGGGCAGAGGAATGCACATGAAAAAGAAAGCAGAATGGCCGCGCCGGTTGCGGTCTTACGACTGGTTCGGTGGCACCGGCAAGAATGCCATCATGCACCGTTCCTGGATGAAGAACCAGGGCCTGCCGGCCGACACATTCGATGGTCGGCCGATCATCGGTATCTGTAACACATGGTCGGAGCTCACGCCCTGCAACGCCCATTTGCGAGATCTCGCCGAACGGGTGAAGCGCGGCGTCTATGAGGCGGGCGGCTTTCCGGTCGAATTCCCGGTGTTCTCGGTCGGCGAAAGCACGCTTCGTCCCACCGCGATGATGTTCCGTAATCTGGCGGCGATGGATGTCGAGGAAGCAATTCGCGGCAATCCGGTCGATGGCGTCGTGCTGCTCGGCGGCTGCGACAAGACCACGCCAGCTTTGCTGATGGGCGCCGCTTCCGTCGATATTCCGGTGATCCTGGTGTCGGGTGGGCCGATGCTGAACGGCAAGTGGCGCGGCAAGGACGTCGGCTCCGGCACAGCCGTGTGGCAGTTCTCGGAAATGGTCAAGACCGGCGAGATGTCGCTGGACGAGTTCATGGATGCCGAGCAGGGAATGGCGCGTTCGGCGGGCAGTTGCATGACCATGGGCACGGCCTCGACCATGGCGTCGATGGCCGAGGCGCTTGGCATGACATTGCCGGGCAATGCCGCGATCCCGGCAGTCGACGCTCGTCGCCGGGTGATCTCGCAACTTTCCGGTCGCCGCATCGTCGATATGGTCAAGGAAGACCTGAAGCCGTCTGACATCCTGACCAAGGAAGCCTTCGAGAATGCCATTCGCGTCAACGGCGCCGTTGGCGGTTCGACCAACGCAGTCATCCATCTTCTTGCGCTTGCCGGTCGCATAGGTGTGGACCTGTCGCTTGACGATTGGGATCGGCTCGGACGCGATGTGCCGACCATCGTCAATCTGCAGCCGTCCGGCAAACACCTGATGGAAGAGTTCTATTACGCAGGCGGCCTGCCTGTGGTCATCAAGGCCGTCGGTGAAATGGGCTTGCTGCACAAGGATGCGATCACCGTCACCGGCGATACGATCTGGAACGGCGTCAAGGATTTCACCAACTACAATGACGACGTCATCGTGCCACGCGAAAATGCGCTGACGCAGTCCGGTGGCATTGCCGTTCTGCGCGGCAATCTGGCGCCGAAGGGCGCGGTGTTGAAGCCATCGGCGGCGTCGCCGCATCTGATGCAGCACAAGGGCCGTGCCGTCGTCTTCGAGAGCATTGAGGACTACCACGCCCGTATCAATCGCGATGATCTCGATATCGACGAGAATTGCATCATGGTGTTGAAATATTGCGGCCCCAAGGGCTATCCGGGGATGGCCGAGGTCGGCAATATGGGGCTGCCGCCGAAGGTACTGAAGAAGGGCATTACGGACATGATCCGCATTTCCGATGCACGCATGTCCGGTACTGCCTATGGCACCGTCATCCTGCACACCGCGCCAGAAGCCGCTGAAGGCGGTCCGCTGGCGCTCGTGCAGAACGGCGATATGATCGCGGTTGATGTTCCGGCGCGCACCATCCAGCTCGATGTCTCGGATGAGGAACTCGCCCGTCGTCGTGCGGCCTGGGTCAAGCCGGACATGCCGATTACCGGCGGCTACGGCAAGCTCT
This sequence comes from Rhizobium sp., assembly GCA_028290545.1. GTDB lineage: Bacteria > Pseudomonadota > Alphaproteobacteria > Rhizobiales > Rhizobiaceae > Rhizobium_E. Next base: position 72,409 of record JAQGJP010000050.1, read on the forward strand.
ACATCAACACGGTGATGCAGGCCGATGTCGGCGCCGACCTCGACTTCCTCGTCGGCAAGCGTGGCTCGGACGTGCCGATGAACCGGGATAGCCACTGAGTGATTGAGGGCAATTCAGATTGGGGGCCGGGCGGGCAGTGTCCGGCTTCTGCGCATGGCGCCAGAAAGTCATCCAACACGAGCGCTCTTGTAAAAAAAACTGGCCGCCCCATATATGCCTTGAGATTTAAACAATTCTGTAACACTTTATTGATAGGTCTTAAGCATTCGGATTTTCCGGCGACCACGGATGTACTGGCGCTGTTGATGGTCCGAAAGCCCAGGGGAGGTCAGGCAAGCGCCTGGCCTTTTTTGTTGCCTCCCGATCAGCCACCCTTCGAGGCGATATAGTCCCGCGCAATTTCATGCATGCGTTTGTTGTCGAAGCTTGGCCCATGGCCGCCATGGCCGATGGCAATATCGAGTTCGCTCAAGCGCCGCATGGTTTTGAGATAGGCTGCGATATTGGCGGTCGGGACGTCGTCGACCGGCACGTCGTCATAGATCGCATCGGCGCTGAAGAATTCGCCACCCGTGAATTTGCGGTTGTCCAGATCGACGACGTCGCTTTCCTCCAGCATTTCGGTCAGCGGTGCCGGTCGCAGCCTGTAGTCGGCTATCGTCCAGCCGGGGTGCGGCAACTGTTCGACTGGCCTTTGCTGCTTTCGGTACCAGGATTCGACCGTACCGTTGTCGTCAAGCGTCGCAAATGTATGCGCCTCCAGTCGATGGCCAGCGCGACGCGAATATTCATGGAACCTGCCGATATGATCGACATGCGCGTGTGAGGCGATCGCCAGCACTGGATGAGCATCGGCGGCAGAGACCTCGGCCAGGCTCAGTATGCCGATCCCGAAGTCGAACTGGATATCGAAATCGCGACCAAGAATCCTGTAGAAATTGGCGCGATAGAATTCATGAACAAAGGGCTCCGTGATTCGGATGACGCCTTCGCCCAGTTGCTCGGTCTTGAACCACGAATCCATAAAAATGCTTCCATCGTGTTTTGGCTGGGGACTGGACGAGTGGGGAATCCGCGCGTCCAGCGGGATGCAATTCACCACCAAAAGTCTCATTCGTGCAATCGGAAAAAACTAAAAGTTGACAAAGCGTATATAACCCCATATATCGGTGTCATCGATAGTTGTTTGACCGATCTTTCAATCTGACTGCGCCCAGCGCGTGGATGACGAATTTTCCTTTCAAAAATCGAGACACCGCGCGTTCCCGCAACTTGCGTGAGCGCCTATATAACGCTGCTAATTGAAAGGGTTTATCATGACCACTGGCACAGTAAAATGGTTCAATTCCACCAAGGGCTTCGGCTTCATTCAGCCGGATAACGGTTCTGCCGACGTATTCGTTCACATCTCGGCCGTTGAACGTGCCGGCATGCGCGAAATCGTCGAAGGCCAGAAGCTGTCCTTCGAACTCGAGCGCGACAACAAGTCCGGCAAAATGTCGGCTGGTCAGCTTCGCGCTGCTTAATTCGGTATCGGCTTTTCCGGTGACCACGGATGTACTGGCACTGTTGAAAAGTGGATTACCAATGGAGGTCAGGCCAATTGCCTGGCCTTTTTTTATATCCAGTCGGCTTTTATATTGAGCTGGCGCACCGGGTCGGAGGAAATCATGTCTGCAAACACATCCAAATCTCGCGAGCAAGCGGAAGCGGCCTTCAGCAAGACGCAGACCGAGTTCCTAGCACGAAGCCGCAACAATGCTGAGCTCGATGCGGTTGCCAATGAGCGCGACCAGAAGACGGCTCGCCTCAAGGAAATGCGCAAGGCCAAGGAAGCGGCGGATCTCGCCGCCAAGGCAGACGAGAAGTAGTCCTCGCTTCAAATGAAAAGATTGCCGGCGTCGATACCGGCAGGTTTTATGTCCAGTGGCGCGCCGTTCAGTCCGGTAGTGCCGCCCTCTCGCGTATCTCTCCCAATCCCGGCATCGTGTGATCGAGGAATACCAGGGCGCGCATCAAGCCGCCTTCACGTATCAATGCCCGGTAGTCCGGATAGCTGTCGATGATGCTGACAGTTACCGGCAGGCCGTAACTGGTCTTTGCCAGAGCTGCCTTGATGCTTTCCATCATCAGATCGAGGCCCGCCGCGCCAGGCCCCGTGAAGACCAGCGGAATCGGATCGAACATCGTGAAAAGATTGGAAAGACCGATGCCGATCGCATTGCCTGCCTCGCGGAACGCATGCCGCTCAGGTCCGTCTGTGCCCCTGGCTTTCGCCATCAGCAGTTCGAGTGCGTTTTCCGGCAGGTCCTGGCTGGGCATCTTCGACTGGTCCCCGCCGGTTGCCGTTCGCCAAATGGCCTGCAAGCCGGCATAGGCCTCGATACAGCCCCGTCGGCCGCAGCGGCAAAGGGCGCCATCAGGCTTGTAGCAGGTGTGGCCGAATTCAACTGCGGAGGATCGCACGCCTGAAAAGAGCTTCCCGTTGAGATACAGACCCATGCCGACCCCGACCGACAGCAGCACGGAGGCAAAATCGGTGCCGTAGCGGTCGGGTGCCTTCCATCGCAGCGCCTCGGCAATCATATTGCTCTCATTGGCGATTTCCACGCTGGCGCCGAAGGCGTTTTCCAGCGCCTGGCCAAGGCGCACATCGGACCTGCCGGTGACGGGAGAGGAAAGCAGCGTCTGGCCATCGGCATCGACAATGCCTTCAACGCCGATTGCGATCCGGCCGAGTGGCGCGAGCCCGGAGCCTTGCCGATCGAGAAGCCGGCGCAAGACGGATATCACCGCGTCTGTCAACTCGTTGGCGCTCAACTCATGAGTCGGCGTGCTTTCAACCTCGGACGCGACAACCGTGCCGGCATAATCGGCGAGCGTGATTTCAATCGTATCCAGGCCGAGGAAAATCACTGCCGCCGCAGCATGGGCGGGATTGGCCGACAGGCGCACCTGTGGACGGCCGCGCCGGGCGCCGGCAAAATCGCTCATGGCTTCGGCGACGAGCGCCCCCCGCTCCAGCAGACTATTGGTGATCACGGTGACCGTGGATGCCGAAAGTCCGGTCACGCTGCTGAGATCCGTTCTCGACAAAAAGCCGTGGCGGCGCAATGCCATAAGCACGCCAAACTGGTTCTGACGGCGGACATCGTCCTGGCGAACTATAATAGACAGGCCAGTTCCTCCCGCTGGTATGACTATTTCCGCAGTGCAATATACTTGCAGAGGGTACTCTAATCGATTTGAAAAACGATCTTGACACGGAACGTGTTGTGCGTCACTACTTTTTTCGATCCTCGAAAAAAAGAGGTTCAGGAGCGGTTTTGCCCCTGATGTCCGGATAGGAGCGGGCATTTGCAGGGCAAACTGAAATTTTGTTGATGCATTTTGCATCGGGAGGACAAGATGAAGAAATTAGCGATTGCGCTTGCGAGCGCAGTATTTGCCATGTCCGTCGCCGGCCCCGTCATGGCCGCTGGCAAGACTGTAGCCGTTTCCTGGAAGATCTTCCAGGAAGAACGCTGGAAGACTGACGAAGCCGTTATCAAGAAAATCGTCGAAGCCAATGGCGACAAGTATATCTCCGCCGACGCGCAGGGTTCTGCTGCCAAGCAGCTGACCGACATCGAATCGCTGATGTCGCAGGGTGCTGACGTTCTCGTCATTTGCCCCTGGGATTCCGAAGCGATCCTGCCGGCTGTCGAAAAGGCTGCCTCGGAAGGCATTCCGATGATCGCCTATGACGTGCAGATCGAGCATCCCTCGGTTCTCTACATGACCTTCGACAACGTCGGCGTGGGCCGCCTGATGGCGAAGGAAATGCTCAAGGTCAAGGATGCCGGCAATTTCGCCATCATCAAGGGCGACCCGGGCGATCCGAATGCAACCTTTCTCTACAACGGTATCGTTGAAGTGCTGAAGCCGAATATCGACGCCGGCAAGATCAAGATCGTCGGCGAAGCGTCGTCCGACGGCTGGAAGCCGGAAAATGCCCAGAAGAACATGGAGCAGATCCTGACCGCCAACGACAACAAGGTCGATGCCGTTCTCTCCGAGAATGACGGCATGGCCGGCGGCGTCGTGGCTGCCCTGCAGGCACAGGGTCTCGCTGGCGATGTACCTGTCACCGGCCAGGACGGCGACAAGGCCGCTCTGAACCGCATCGCGCAGGGTACGCAGCTCGTTTCGATCTGGAAAGACTCCCGCGTACTCGGCAAGCTCGCCGCTGAAGCCGCTCTCATGCTTGCTGATGGCAAGACGATGGAAGACGTGCCTGATGTGACGAAATTCAAGGACGGTGCGCGCAAGGTCGAGATGAACGCTGTTCTCCTGACCCCGACCCCGGTCCTCAAGGACAACCTGGCAGCCGTCATCGACGCCGGCTGGGTTGACAAGGCAACTGTTTGCGCCGGCGTGACTGGCGACGTTGCTGCCTGCAAGTAATCTGTCTGGTGTATGAGATTTGATGCGCCGCCTTTGATGAGAGGGCGGCGCATTTTTCAAAATACCGCGTGGCATGGATGCTGCACCGGCAGCTTCACGGAAAGTTTTTCGACGCAGGCAGTTCGTGCACTGGACAAAAGCATTTGTCCGGAACAAGACTTTGAGAAAAGAGATCACAAGATCTCCGGGGGATAGGGAGGCGATCCAATGGCCCAAGTTCAGACACATAGCGGCCCCGCAACGGTGCAGGAAGGCCCAATCAAGACGTTCCTGCGGGCGACTGAAATCGACTCGCGCATGCTGGGGATGATTGGCGCCCTGCTGGTAATTTGGCTGGGCTTTAATTATTACGGATATTTCGTGAACGGCAATGCGGCGTTCATGACTTACCGCAATCTTTGGACGCTTTCGGTACAAACGGCTTCCATCACAGTCATGGCGACTGGCATGGTGCTGGTTATCGTCACCCGTAATATCGATCTGTCCGTCGGCTCCATGCTTGGGGTCACCGCGATGTTCATGGGCATCCTGCAGGTTTGGGTCCTGCCGCAGTGGCTTGGTCTCGGCCATCCCGCGATCTGGATCATCACCGTGATTGCCGGGCTCGTGGTCGGAGCCTTGGTCGGAACTTTTCAGGGATATTTGATCGCTTATCTCGAAATCCCATCCTTCATTGTCACGCTTGGCGGCATGCTGGTTTGGCGAGGAGCGGCCTGGCTTATGGCGCGCGGCGAAACCATCTCGCCGCTGGACGCGAATTTCTCGCTTATCGGCGGTGGTCCCTATGGCGCGATCGGTACGACGGCGAGCTGGGTCGTGGCGGTGATTGCCTGCGTCGGCATTGTGGCCCTGCTGGTTTCAGCGCGGCGGCAGCGCACGCGTTTCGGCTTTCCCATGCGCCCCCTTTGGGCGGAGTATCTGATCGGTGGGGTCAGTATGGCGGTGGTGCTGGGTGCGACCTACACAATGAACCACTATTATTGGCCCAAGGGCATCGTTCGCGAATACGCAAAGGCGAACAATATCGATCCGGCGACGCTGGTCGATATCGGCCATGGTTGGGCGATTCCAGTGTTGATAGCGCTGTTCGTTGTGATGGCAATGACGTTTGTCACAACGCGTACGAAATTCGGCCGCTATGTGTTCGCCATGGGCGGCAACCCGGAAGCGGCCGAACTGGCGGGCATCAACACCAAACGCCTGACGATGCTGATCTTCTCATTGATGGGCTTTTTGGTCGCTGTTTCCGCTACAATTTCTTCCGCGCGCCTCAGGGCTTCGACAGCGGATCTCGGTCGCATCGACGAACTCTATGTTATTGCTGCGGCGGTGATCGGTGGCACGTCGCTCGCCGGCGGTTCAGGCACGATCTACGGTGCGATGATCGGCGCGCTCGTCATGCAGTCGCTCTATTCGGGCATGTCGCTTGTCGGCTTCGATGTCTCGATCCAAAGCATGGTCGTAGGCGCGGTTCTCGTCCTGGCCGTCTACATCGACACCATCTATCGCCGCCATGCAAAGTGAGGGAGGACATACAATGACTGCAACCTATCAACGGCCTTCCGGCACACCACTGGTGGAAATGAAGGATGTGTCCATCGCATTCGGCGGCATCCGCGCCGTCGATCATGCCTCGGTCGATCTGTTTCCCGGCGAGGTCGTGGCGCTACTCGGCCACAATGGCGCCGGCAAGTCGACGCTGATCAAGGCGTTGTCCGGTGCCTACCATCGCGACCATGGCGATATTTTCATCAATGGCGAGATGGTCACCATCAACAATCCGCGCGATGCCAAGGGTTATGGGATCGAGACGATCTACCAGACGCTTGGGCTGGCGGACAATGTCGATGCCGCCGCCAACCTCTTTCTCGGGCGTGAGATCCTCACCAAATGGGGTACGCTCGACGACGTGGCGATGGAGGCCGAGGCACGCAAGGTGATGGGCCGGCTGAACCCGAATTTCCGCCGTTTCAAGGAGCCGGTGAAAGCCCTTTCGGGCGGTCAGCGGCAATCTGTGGCGATCGCTCGGGCGATTCTCTTCAATGCCCGTATCCTGATCATGGACGAGCCGACGGCCGCGCTCGGACCGCAGGAAACCGCGCAGGTCGGCGAACTCATCAAGCAACTCAAGGCGGACGGCATCGGCATCTTCTTGATCAGTCACGATATCCATGACGTCTTCGACCTCGCCGACCGCGTTTCGGTGATGAAGAACGGCCGTGTCGTCGGCTATGCCCGCACATCCGATGTCACAAAGGACGAAGTGCTCGGCATGATCATTCTCGGCAAGGTTCCGCCCGGCGCGGTTGCCGGCCCGGGGGCAATGCTCTCCTAAAACGCCCCAGCCCAAAAGCGTGAAGCGGCTTTGGGGTTGCGCATGCCTATGAACAAGAGCTTCAGGAAGTTGCAGGGGCGGCGTGGCGCCTTCAGGCCACGCCCTTTCAAAATTCTGGCCAAGGCCTGCTGAAAACGCGGGGGATGTGCGAATCATCTTGGCTTTGTTCTTCAATCGTTTTTTTGACATTTGTGAATGTGTTGCGAAGCGAAGAACTTCGGCGAAGTGAATTAGCCGTTTGAATTCAAGCGAGTGTTAAATTTACGGGGAATCTCCTTGCAATGCGTCCGAATTACGGCACACTTCCGGACGGGGGCTGGATGTGGGGGAACGTTGAATGCGGAAATTTTGCATTTCATTAAAATCCAACAAATCAGCGTAAGGTTTTTTTGAGAGACCTAAGGCAATCTGCGGTGCAGGATTGCTTAGGAGGCAGTTATGATTTTTGTAACGTCGCTGGTAACCGGATTGTTTGCAGCCATGCTGCGCTCTCTGTTCGCTACGATTGCCGTATCCTTCCTGATCTGCATTGTCTTTGCCGTTGCCTTCGCGTTGAACGGCGCTTCCGTGAGCGCCCTTCTGATTTCGATTGCCGGATTCAATGGTGGCCTTATTCTCTTCGCGGCGGCACACATTTTTGGTTCAGGCGCCCGTTCACCTGAGTGATAGAACGCTGATTTCCTGATCGCGTCATGGAGAATCAGTAACCGCGTGCCGCTCCCGATGCCGCGCGGCTGTCCATCGCGCCATTGAGCCGCGCGCCATCGCCGTCCTTGATCTCACCGAGGCTCTTGCCGCCAACCAATATGCCGGCTGCCTGCCCCCATATCGGCCAGTTCATATCGATCTGTACATTGTGGCCCATGGCGCCCAGCACCTTCAGCGTATCCGGCGACAGCGCGAATGGCTCCATCGCAACCTTTTCAGGCAGCCACTGGTGATGGACACGCGGCGCATCGATCGCTTCCTGGATATTCATGCCGTGATCGACGACATTGACGATCGCCTCAAGCGTGATGGTGATGATGCGGGCGCCGCCAGGGCTGCCGATGACCATGAACAACTTGCCGTCCTTGGTGATGATCGTCGGGCTCATCGATGAAAGTGGAGTCTTTTTCGGCGCGATGGCATTGGCCTCTCCCTGCACCAGTCCATACAGATTGGCGACGCCCGGCTTGGAGGTGAAATCGTCCATCTCGTTGTTGAGCAGGATGCCGGTGCCGGCCGCAACGATGCCGGTGCCGAACGAGCCGTTCAGCGTATAGGTGACCGCCACCGCATTCCCGTCCTTGTCGACAATCGAGTAATGCGTGGTCTCATGGCTCTCGGCGAGGCCCAGCGGCTTGAGCCTGGGGGAATGGCCGGCCTTTTCCGAATCGATCGTATCGCGGATCTTTTTCGCATAGCCCTTGTCGAGCAGCGTCGAAATGGGGTTGTTGACGAAATCCGGATCGCCGAGCGCGGCATTGCGATCGACGAAGGCATTGCGCATCGCCTCGATCATCACATGCACCGCCTGGGCGGAGTTCGGGCCATATTTGTCCATCGGATATCCTTCGAGGATATTGAGGATTTCGCAGATGATCACGCCGCCGGAGCTCGGCGGTGGCGAGGATATGATCTCATAGCCGCGATAATTGCATTCGACCGGCTTGAGTTCGCGCACTGAATATTGCGCGAAATCCTCCTTCGCCAGCACGCCTCCCTTGTCCTTGCTGGTGCTGACGATCGCATCGGCGATAGTGCCCTTGTAAAAGGCGTCCGGCCCATCCTTGGCGATGGCCTCAAGGCTTTTCGCCAGATCAAGCTGCTTGAGCGTATCGCCGATCTGATAATGCTTGCCGTCCGGCTTCAGGTAGATCGCGGCGGCGGCCTTGTCCTTGGCGAGTTTTCTGGCGCCGGAATCGAGCGAAGCGACGTCGCCCTGTTCCAGCCTGAAGCCTTCCCTTGCAAAGCGGATGGCGGGCGCCATCAGTTCCTCGCGCGACATAGTGCCATATTTGGTGCGGGCGGTTTCCAGCCCCATCACCGAGCCTGGTACACCGACAGCCAGTATCGTATCGGTGCTGAGTCCCTTGACGACATTGCCGTCCTTGCCGAGATACATGGTCTTGCTGGCCGCCAGCGGTGCCCGCTCGCGGAAATCGAGGAATGCCTTGGTGCCATCCTTCAAGCGGATGGTCATGAAGCCGCCGCCGCCGATATTGCCGGCGGTCGGATAGACCACGGCAAGCACATAGCCGACCGCGACGGCTGCGTCGACGGCGTTGCCACCATTCTTCAGCACTTCGACGCCGGCTTCGGATGCCAGGCGCTGCGCGGTGACGACCATGCCGTGTTCCGCGGCCACCGGCTGCGGCGCGGCTGCCTGGGCGACGGTAGCGGGCAGGAGAAGCAGCGACAGGGCAAGCGTCGAGGCAAAGCCCAATTTGATCCGGACGGTCATGGCGGTCTCCATCGGTTGGACAATGGTGTCCAACATATTCCTCCGCGTCGATCTGTCCAGCCGAAAAGCACAAGCCTTGATTAAGACGATGCCTGCCCTATGTCTTAAGCTCCGGTTTCATTGTGGAGTTATATGCATGTCCGCCAAGCCAATTAAAATTCCCGGCCCCGACCATCCGATCACCATTGAGCCAAATCCTGCCAAAGTCGTCGTGCTCCTGAACGGCAAGGCAATCGCGGAGACCAACGAGTCGCTGACGCTGCAGGAAGCGAATTATCCGCCGGTCAGCTATATCCCGCGCAAGGATGTCGATATGTCCCTGCTGCAGCGGACGGATCACAAGACTCACTGCCCCTACAAGGGCGATGCCTCCTATTACAGCATCCCGCTCGGCGGCGACCGCTCGAACAACGCGATCTGGACCTATGAGCATCCCCATGATGCGGTCAGCGCCATCAAGGATTACATGGCTTTCTATCCCGACCGCGTCGACAGTATCGAAGCCCGCGATATCTAGCCGGACGCTGCATGGAACCTGATCCTTGCCGTCTGCCTTTCTTCCATAAGTCTCGCCGTCGAGGCGGCGTTGTGGGGAGGATGGACCTATGCCAGAAATGCCAATCCTGCCGGCCGGCAGCAAGCCGAGTGCGCCACTCACATCGGGTGAACTCGTCGGTACTATGTCACATTATCACCGCGCGGAAATCGCCCGCATGGCAGGCTGGCGAGACCGGCTTGACCTGACGACCAACTGGGCGCTGACGGTGGCTGCCGCCATGCTGTCGGTTTCGTTGTCGACGCCATCGTCGCATCACGGCGTCGTGCTGTTCGCCATGCTGCTGACCCTGCTGCTGCTGTGGATCGAAGCGCGGCGCTATCGGTTTTTCGATGTATACCGAGCGCGGGTGCGGCAGTTCGAGCGTCATTATTTCGCACAGATATTCTCGCCACAGGCCGATTTCGCCTCTAACTGGCTGCTGATACTGGGAGAAGCCCTGCGCGCGCCGAAATTCCTGATTTCGCAACGTGTCGCCTTCGCCCGGCGCCTGCGAAGGAACTATATCTATATGTTCCTCATCCTGCTGCTGGCGTGGGTTCTGAAAATTTCGACGCCGAACCTGCAGGAGGAGGGGCGGAAGGGCGATTTCGTCCATTCGGTGCTCGAGGCGATCACCAACGCCAATCTCGGGCCGCTGCCCGGCGCGGTGGTGGTGTCATGCGTTGCTGTCTGCTACGCGGTCCTTCTCTATCTCGCCTTTTTCACGCCGGACGAGGAGGGCGAACTTGCCCATGGCGATGTGCATGTCTAGCGCGAGCCTTCGGACTTGTAGCGCTTTTCCAGCACGCTGACGAACCGCACCATCGGCCAGAGGAAGATGATGTAGACGACGGCCGCGCCGATCAGCGGCGAGGGGTTGGCATAGAGCGCCTGCGCATCCTGGGCTTCCTTCAAGAGTTCCGGCAGGGCAACGGTCGAGGCGAGCGAGGTGTCCTTGAACATTGATACGCAATTGCTGGTCATCGGCGGTATGACGAGGCGGATCGCCTGCGGCAGCACGACCTTGCGAAGGGTAATCAGGAAGGGAAGTCCAAGCGCGGCCGCGGCTTCGAACTGGCCTTTCGGCACGCTCTCGATGCCGGAGCGGAACACTTCCGCCGAATAGGCGGCCATGACGATGGAGAAGGCAAGCACCGCCGACGTCCAGGAGGAAAAGCGGATGCCGAGGAATGGCAGGGCGTAATAGATGAGGATCAGCACCACCAGCACCGGCGTGGCGCGGAAGATGTCGATATAGCCGACCGTCAGCAAGCGGAAGGGCTTGGGCGCGTAAAGCCTGATGACGGCGATCACCAGACCCACGGGCACCCCGACTCCGATGCTCATGAGGCCGAGCAGCAGCGTATTCCAGAGCCCCCGCAGCAGCGCCGGGATGCTGGACCACAGAACTTCAGAATTGAAGAAAGTGTCGATCAACGACATGGCCGCTCCTGATAAAAAAAGGCAAACCCATTCAGCCTTGAGCGACGAGCCTAGTGCGAGATGAGCAAAATTGAAAATGGGTTATTTGGCTGAGATTGCCCTTGGGCTGCGCTTTTTTTATGGGAACCGAAGATGGATCTCCGCAAGCCGCCTTCTGGATTGACCAGAGGGCGACTTGCGAAAAGAGTCTGCAACGGAAGCGCGCCTGAAAGGGCTCGCCACGCGTGCTAGCTGATCAGCCCTTGGGGATCTTCATTTCCGTGACGGTCGAGGAACCGGCCGGCGCGTCCGAGCCGAACCACTTCTTGTGGATTGCAGCGAGTGTGCCATCCTTCTTCATTTCGCCGATCGCGTCAGAAAGCTTCTGCAGCAGCGGATGGTCCTTGGTCATCATCAGGCCATACTGCTCGCCCGTCTTGATGCGTTCCTTGACCGCGAAACCCTTCATCTTGGTGAACAGGTATTCCATGCCCGGAACATCGCTGACGACGCCATCGACGCGGCCAGCACCGAGATCGAGCATCACTTCCTGCTGCGAGTTGTAACCCTTGATTTCGGCAAAACCGTATTCGGCCTGGTGATCCTTCGCCCATTTCTCACCGGTCGAACCGGAAAGGACGCCGATGATCTTGCCTTTCAGGTCGGCGAGACCCTTGAGCGGGCTGTCTTGCTTGATGGCAACGCCCATGTCGGAATCATAGTAGGGCTGCGTGAAGGACTGCGAACCCAGCCGTTCCGGCGTGATGGTGATCGAGGAGATCGCCACGTCGATACGGCCCGAGGTCGTGCCGGCAAACAGAGCCTGGAAGCCGTAATCGGCGATCTCGGTGGTCATGCCGATGCGCTTGGCAGCTTCGTTGACGATATCGACCTCGAAGCCTTCGAAGGTGCCGCTTTCGTTCTTGAATTCGAAGGGCGGGTTGCTCGGGTAGGATCCGACATTCAGAACATCGGCGGCAAAAGCACTCATGGCCGCGCTGGACATGCCGATTGCGGCAGCCAATGCGAGAAGATTGCGACGGGTCAGGCTCATTTTTATCTCCCTCTGGTTATTGTCCGCCGGGTTCGCATCCCAGCAGGTCGTGCCGATCCGCGATGCGCGGATCGTCATTTCAAGGCGTCGACCATGCGGTCGAGCGCAGTTCTGATCTGTTCGATGTCGCGGAACACGCACATCCGCATGAAGGCGCTGGACGACGCGCCGAACATATGCCCGGGCGCCAGGCCGACACGCGAGTTTTCCAGGATCATGGTGCAGGCGCGGCGGGCATCCGGCTGTCCGGCCAACGCAAAGAAAGCGTACATGCCGCCGCGCGGTTTTTCCGGAAGAATGATGCCCGGGATCTGCGCCAATTTTTCATAGGCCAGATCGAGCCCGGCCTTGATCTTCTCCCGGATCTCGGCGACCAGCCACTCACCATCATTCATGGCGGCGGCGGCACCTGCCTGGACGAAGCCGGCCGTGCCGCTATTGGCATACTGGGTCATCGCGCCGAGCTGGTCTGCAACGCCGGTCGGATGGGTCAGCCAGCCGACCCGCCAGCCGGTCATTGCCCATGCTTTCGAAAAACTGTTAATAGATATGACCCGGTCGCTGTCCTCGGCGATCTGCAGGATGGATGGTGCCGACCTGCCGTCGAAATAGAGCCGGTTATAGACCTCGTCGGAAATGATCCAGACGCCGGTGCGGCGGCTGAAATCGAGCAACGCGGCCATTTCCTCGCGGCTTGCCGTCCAGCCGGTCGGATTGGAGGGGGTCGACAGGAAGATCGCCCTCGTGCGCGCATCGCAGGCAGCAAACAGCTTGTCGAGATCCAGCCGCCAGTCGGTGTCGAAATCGAGCGACACGGCGCGTGGCTCGCCGCCGATCAGGTGGATGGCGTTATGGATATTGGGCCATTGCGGCGCGACGTAGACGACATTGGTGCCGGTATCGACCAGCAGGCTGAGCGCAAGATAGAGCGCCTGCATGCCTCCGGGCGCCACTGTGCTCCGACTGATCGCGATGTGTCTACCATGCAGGTCTGACTGGTATTTCGACAGCGCCTCGTTGAGCGGCTGATAACCGCGCATATTGGGAATGTAGAAAGTCGTGCCCTCATCGAGCGCCCGCTTGGCGGCATCGCGGATGAAGGGCGGCGTGACGATATCGCCTTCGCCGAACCACAGCGGGATGACGTCGCCGAGTTCGCGGGCGCGCGCCGCCAGCAATGCGATATTCTCGGTGTGCAGATCGCGGATCTGGGCGCGAATGCCGTCATAGGCATAGCGCGCTTTCATTGCCTCCGGCGAGAAATCCAGTGACTGCAGGGACAATCTCAGGCGCTCCTCTTGACGTTCTGCGTTTGCCTTGCCTTTTCTAGGATGTCTCCAAGCTCTTTGTCAAAGCGGGAGATTTCCTCGACCTTGTTGTAATGCACAAGCGAGACGCGGATGGCGCCGGTTTCCATGGTGAGGCCCAGCCGTTTCATCAGCCGCGGGGCGAACATGTGGCCGTCGCGAATGCCGATGCGCCGCTTGCCCATTTCGGCGGCAACTTCCTGCGGGGTTATGCCGGGAATGGTAAAGCAGATGGTCGGTACGCGGCCGGTGAGCTTGTCCTCGTCGGAGATGCCATAAATGACCGCGCCATGGCGCTTCAGCACCGCAATCATTTCGCGGGAAAGACCGTGTTCGTAGTCGCGGATGGCGGCCATCGCGGCAACCAGGGCCTGGCGGCGGGAATGGCCTTCCCCTGCGAGAAAGCGGCGGCCGAGGGATTCGAGATAATGGACGGCGGCGTTCATGCCGGCGACATTCTCATAGGTGAAGGTGCCGACCTCGATCTTGTACGGCGGCACGTCCGGAATGAAATCCTCCTTGAAGGTCGGCAGCTTGACGAGCGCGTCGTAGCGGCCCCAAAGGAAGCCCATATGCGGCGAGAAATTCTTGTAGCCGGAGCAGACGAGATAATCGCAATCCCAGGCCTGTACGTCGATCAGCCCATGCGGGCCGTAATGGACGCAATCGAGGAACACCTCCGCTCCAGCGGCATGCGCCATCCGGCCGACGGTTTTGACATCGACGATCGTGCCGATCGAATGGGCAGTGACCGTGCAGGCAACGAGCCTTGTGTTGCTGTTGAGCAGCGGTTCCAGGTCTTCGGTATGCAGCGTGCCGTCTTCATGCATCCGCCACCAGACGATCTTGGCGCCATCGGCTTCCAGCGCCATCCAGGTGGCGATATTGGCATCGTGGTCCATGTCGGTAACGACGATCTCATCGCGCTCGCCGAGCATTTTGGCAATGCCGAGGCTCACCAGACGGATGAAGGACGTGGCATTGAGGCCGAATGAAATCTCCTCCGGGCGATAGGCATTGACGAGCAGTCCGACGCTTTCGCGCGCCTCATCGAGATTGCGATCGACACCCTGGCTGTGCTGGTATTTGGCCATGCGCTGGACGTTGAAATCGATGAGGTGATTGGCAACCGCATCGACCACGGTCTGTGGCACCTGCGACCCGCCGGCATTCTCAAGAAAGATGAAATCCCCGGCCTTCTGAATTGCCGGGAACAGGGCTCTGATCTCATCGACCGGAAAATCGTTCCGCCCCGTAGCGATCGATTCAGTCTGAGTTGCACTCATTTTCATTCCTGCTTTTATCACCGGTCCATCGATGCGGACGGGTCGTTGTCGGTCCCGTTCCGGACGTGTTTGATTATTTGATCACAAGATATTTGAAAGTTCAACTATATTTTGGTGACCTGCGATCACAGCATGTTTCAGCACAGTTCCTGCAACAGTTTCTGCGTCGCCTCGATATCGTCGACCATCAGCAATCCGGCCTTCTCCGCCTCGCCGGCGCGGAAGGCGTCGATCATTTCATAGTGATAGGTGGAATAGGGATGGATGATGCCGGCTTCGAGTTGCCGGGCGACGAGATCGGAAAGCATCCGCATATAGGGGCCGAAGCGCAGCCAGAGCGTTTCGATCAGCTGCAGGATCACCTCGGAGCCGGAGAGTTGGTAGATCGCGAAATGGAATTCCTGGTTCTTGCGCAGCATGTCATAGACCTTGCCGGACTTGCCGAGCCCCTCATGCTCCTCGGCGAGCAGCAGGCAGCGGTCGATATCGGCCGGCTTCATGCGCGGGATCGCACGTTCGGTCGCAAGACTTTCGAGCGTGATGCGCGCAAGGCAGAGGTCGTCGAGCCGTTCTCGGGATACCGGTGGCACCCGGGCCGAGCCGTTGCGGGCGATCTCGAGGCCGTTCTCGGCTGCCAGACGGCGCAGCGCCTCGCGCACCGGCATGTGGCTGGTGCCGAATTCGCCGGCCAGAGAGGCAATCGTGATGACCTGCGAGGGCTCGAACATGCCGCACATCAGCGCGTGGCGAAGCTGCTCGTAGACGCCGTCCTGCACCGTCATGCGCGAAGAGACTTTCGTTAGCCCTGCTTCATTCACGTGCCGTTTTCCTTTACCATCTCCCTGCAGACTGGGTGTTTGCGATCAATTTCTCAAGCCGGCCTTTTGCATCAGCGGCAGAACGCGATCGCAGAAGAATGGCAGTTCGTGGGTGTAGTTGACGAAGGACAGCGCGATCCCCGAATAGCCCTGATCGGCGATCGCGATCATCTCCTCGACGATCTTGTCCGGCGTGCCGACCAGTGGATAGCTGCCGGCGCCACCCGCAAACCGCTTGCGGTAGCGGTCATAGGCTTGCGGATCGTGCGACTGGGTGAATTCCTTCTTGCCGGCCATATGGATATCGACGGCGTCGTTGTCGGCCATGGTCACGGCATAGCGCTCGTAATAATCTTCCGCCTCGGCTTGGGTCTCGCGGCAAACGACATGGCAGACGGTATAGACGCCGACGTTCCGGCCAAGCTTGTCGGCGCGGGAGCGGATGTCCTCGACATGCTTGCCGGCCGCTTCGATCTCGGTGAAAGTCGTAAACAGATAGTCGCAATTGGCGGCGGCGAAATCGCGGCCCGGTCCGCCGAAGGCGGCATTCATGGTGACGGGGCGGGGAGACTGCACGCTCGCCGGACGGCTGACGGCATTCTTCAGGGTATAGTAACTGCCGTCGAAATCGAATGGCTGCTCGGAGGCATAGGCCTGTTCGATGACGTGGATCCATTCCGCCGCCTGGTCATAACCCTTTTCGACCAAGGGTACGCCAAACATGGAAAACTCCTTCGGGTTCCAGCCGCAGACGATGTTCAGCCCGGCGCGGCCGTGGCTGACATGGTCGACCGTGGCCAGTGCCTTGGCAGCATAGAGCGGATGGACGAGCGGCACATGCACGGTCATGAAAATGCCGATCTGACTGGTCGAAGCGGCCAGCGCCGCCGCCCAGGTGAAGGTCTCGAACGACCATTCGCGCACGTGGTTCTTGCCGCCGAAACCCGCCCAGCGGGCGATCGGCAGGAAGAATTCAAGGCCGGCCCGGTCGGCGATCTGCGCGGCGGTGAGATTGTCATCCCAGCCGGCTTTCCAGCGTTCGGGAACATCGGAGATCGTCAGCCCGCCGTCGGCGTTGGATGAGAAAACACCGAGTTTCAGCCGGTTCGGTCCCCTGAGCGGATGCGTCATTGTTCCTCCTGTCACGTTGCTCCCTTCCGGCGGTTGACCCGCGCTTGATCATTTGAGCAGAATATTGGTATTGCAGTGAGAAATTATTTCAAGCCTATAATTTTATCCGCTAACAACGGACAGGTTCGCGAGGAAGCAGCATGCAGGATTTTCGTCGGAAGTGCACAGGCGGCGATACGATGATCGGCACGTTCGCGGCCATTCCGCACCCCGTGGCGATCGAGGTGACGGCAGCCGCCGGCGTCGATTTCCTCTGCATCGACTGGGAGCATGCGCAGATCAGCCGGGAGCGGATCGAGGATCTGGTCCGCGCCGCCGACGTGCACCGCGTGCCGGCGATGGTGCGGGTACCGGGCCATGCGCCGGAATCAATCGCCGCCGTGCTCGATGCCGGTGCCGCGGGCGTGTTGGTGCCGAGGGTCTCGACTGCGGAACAGGCGCGGGCAGCCGTGCAGGCGACGCGCTATCCGCCGATCGGGGCACGTGGCGTCGGGCCGGGCAGGGCGGCGGCCTATGGCTATAGGATTCCGAATTATCTGGCCGAAGCCAATGAAAACCTGCTGCTCGCCATTCAGGTCGAGACCGCCGAGGGGCTTGCCAATATCCAAGCGATATCAGCGGTCGAGGGCGTCGATGTGATCTTCATCGGTCCCGGAGACCTCTCCGTTTCGATCGATGCGATGGGACCTGCGGGCGCGGAAAAGCTGAATGCCGCGATCGAAGCCATTGCCGATGCGGCAAAGAGGGCGGGGCGCACGGTCGGCATCTTCAGACCATCTCCCGACGATATCGGCAAATGGGTCAAGTCCGGTATAAATTTCTTCATTCTCGCCAGCGACACGATGTTCCTCGGCGCGAGCGTCGCGGCTGGTGTGGCGGCGGCGAAGGAAAATGCTCAGCGCTGATCGAGCCACGCTTCGATGCCCTTGGCCGCGGCGCGCCCGGTGGCGAGGCAGGCGGTGAGCAGATAGCCGCCGGTCGGCGCTTCCCAATCGAGCATTTCACCGGCGACGAAAATGCCTGGCAGGGCCTTCAGCATGTATTGGTCGTCGACATCATGCCATGCGATGCCGCCCGCCGAAGAAATAGCTTCCGCGATCGGGCGGGGCCGGAGAACCGGGATCGGCAATGCCTTGATCAGGCGGGCAAGCCGCGTCGGATCGGCGAAATGGTCTTCGCCGAGTTCGCGCAACAAAGCCGCCTTGACGCCTTCGATGCCTGCGCCCTTGCGCAGGCGACTGGAGAGGCTCGCCTTGCTGCCTTGCCGGGCAAGATCGCTTGCGAGGCGTTCTGCCTTGCGTCCCGGCATCAGGTCGACGGTGAGCCGGGCTTTGCCATCGGCTGACAAGCTGTCGCGCAGATTGGCCGCATGCGCGTAGACCAGGCTGCCCTCGATGCCATGTTTCGAAATCACGAACTCGCCTGGGAAGGTGCCGGCGTCGGTTGTCGCGGTCACGGATTTGACCGGCGCGCCGGCAAATCGGTCGCGAAAGACATCGCTCCAGTCGACATCGAAACCGCAATTGGCGGGCCTGAAGGCGTTGATCTCGACGCTTTTTTCCAGCAGCCACGGCACCCACGCTGCATCCGCGCCAAGCCTTGGCCAGCTGGCCCCGCCGAGTGCAAGCAATGCCGCATCCGGCCGGACGATCGTTTGCCCTTCAGGTGTGTCAAAGGCATAGCCATCGTCGCTGAAACCGGTCCAGCGGTGGCGCCTGAGGATACTGACGCCTTGCGCTTCGAGACGCGCCAGCCACGCGCGCAGCAGCGGAGAGGCTTTCATCACTCTGGGGAAGACACGGCCCGAGGAGCCGACGAATGTCTCCGTGCCGAGGCCCATCGCCCATTCACGGATGTCACCTGGCGTCATGGCATCGAGAGCAGGGCGCAGATGTTCGGACGCCGCGCCGAAACGGGTGGCGAAGCGCGCAGTGTCTTCCGAATGGGTGATGTTCAGTCCCGACTTGCCGGCCAGCAGGAATTTCCGGCCGACCGTGGGCATGGACTCATAGACGGTCACCGAATGGCCGCTTCCAGACAGCATTTCCGCCGCCATCAGCCCCGCTGGCCCGCCGCCGATGATCGCGATTTGTCGTGTTTTCATCCACTGATTTGCTGGTGAGATCTTCTATTTCGTCCGGCTGAGACGCTTATGGTTTGCACGCACCACTTTGCTATATTTCGCGATCGAGCTTCTGCTGACGGAATCGAGGGATTTTCCCGAGGCCAGCGCAAACGAATTCTCAATCGCGAGGCTGCTCGCCGTCTGGATTTTCTCGCTGATCATCAGATGGGCTTCCGCCATGGCTTTAGAATCGCCGGTGGCGAGATGCATCATGCGCATGCCAATGACCATGTTCGATTCGAAGGCGAGTCGCGACAGGTCCATGAACATGGAGAAGGGCGATGATTGTGTCATGAAATATTCCCTCGTCAGGTTTGGACCGCACCAATATTATCCGCGCCAAATCTGAACGTTTTGTATTGAAAGCAGTTCCGTCAAGCGTTCGTGATCATATTGGCCGATTAAAAGCAATTGTCATCCGCCAGTTCCGACCATAATGCTCTCGGTTGAGACAATTGCCAGAGAACAGAGGTTTTTGAATGTTCCCACTCTCGCACATGATGAAGGCCTTTATCCGCAAGGGCCAATTGACCGTGATCGATGCCGATGGCAAGCGCCATGTTTTTTCCGGCACGCCCGGCCCGCATGTGACGATGCGGCTGACAGACAAAAAACTCTACCGGGCGCTGGTGTTCAACTCCGAACTTGCCGCCGGCGAAGCCTATATGGACGGAACGATGCGGTTCGAGGAAGGCTCGACGCTGCGTGATTTCCTGCAACTGTTCTCGATCAACCGGCTGTCGCTGGGCTCCTATCCGATCCAGAAGATCCTCAGGGCGATCAAGATGCGCTTCCGCAAGCGCCAGCAATCCAACCGCAAGGGCCAGGCACAGCAGAATGTTGCCCATCACTACGACCTCGGCAATGAATTCTACAAGCTCTTCCTTGACAAGAACATGCTCTATTCCTGCGCCTATTTTCGCGAACCGGAGGAGACATTGGAGGATGCGCAGCGCAACAAGCTGCGGCTTCTGGCAAGCAAGCTCGGCCTGAAGCCGGGCATGAAAGTGCTGGATATCGGCTGCGGCTGGGGGGACCTTGCGCTCTATCTGGCGATGCTGGAAGATGTCGAGGTGCTCGGCGTGACGCTGTCCAGAGAACAGCAGGCGCTGGCCAGCGAGCGTGCCCAAAAAGCGGGCCTTGCGGACCGGGTCCGCTTCGAGCTTCGGGATTATCGCGACGTGACCGGTCCATTCGACCGTATTGTTTCCGTCGGCATGTTCGAGCATGTCGGCGTGCATCATTACGACGAGTTCTTCAAGAAGCTCAACGCGCTGATGACAGATGACGGCATCGCCGTGCTGCATTCCATCGGGCACATGAGCCCGCCCGGCATGGCAAGCGCCTGGCTCAGGAAATATATCTTTCCGGGCGCTTATTCGCCGGCGCTGTCGGAAGTATTCGACGTGGTCGAGCGCAATCAGCTCTGGGTCATGGATCTCGAATTCCTGCGTGTCCACTATGCAACGACGCTGGCGCACTGGCATCAGCGCTTTGACGCAAACCGCGACAAGGTCGTCGAGATGTATGACGAGCGATTTGCGCGGATGTGGGAATTCTACCTGATCAGTGCCGAGATGATGTTCCGCACAGGCAGCCAGCTGGTCTTTCACATGCAGCTCTCAAGGACGCGGGATGCTGCGCCGATCGTCCGCGATTACATCACAGACACGCAGCGCACCTATATCGAAAAAGAAAAAACGCTGAATCTGCTGGTGTGAACTGACGGGGACGGCGATCTCCACGTGCGGGCCCGCCAAATTGCCTCGGGCGAAAAGCGCGGTGGCAACGGGTGCAAGTGCAGGCGGGATCATGAACAGTTTCGCCATGCATTTCCACGCGCCACGCACCGCAGGGGCACATCGAGATATAGAATTTCAGCATAGGATCGTCGGCTGTTGCTATGCATGATTGTCTGTATATCGCCGTGATGAGCAGCTGTTGTATTTAATTTCAGCATCGTTTTTTTGGTCATTGTCGTACTATATCTATAGTCTTGTCTGCAGTTCATCCAAAATTGTGTATCGTTAATAAATATTAACTCGCGTTGTGCCGCAATTAAACTCAGTTATTTATGGTGGTTAATTAATTATATAAGCCTGATGTCCGAAATAACCATTGGTTAACCATAACGGGCGGTTACTTTCGTGGGGGCATTAACCTTAATTATTTAGAAAGGCATACGGTCAATACTTCATCTCACACGACGTTAAGGTTTCAAACAAAGAGCAAACCGACGGGCATGATGCCACTACGCTGTGACCGGTAAGACAGTCGAATCCGGCTTGTCCCAACAAGTATCTCGTAAAAAGGGACCTCCCATGTCTAGCATTATGACGAACGTATCCGCCATTTCCGCCCTGCAGACCCTGCGCAATATCAACAGCGACATGGAAAATACGCAGAACAGGATCTCCTCCGGCTACAAGGTGGATACGGCTGCCGACAACGCGGCTTACTGGTCGATCGCAACCACCATGCGCTCCGACAAGGCCGCGATGAGCACCGTGAACGACGCTCTCGGTCTGGCTGCGGCAAAGACCGACACGGCTTATCTCGGCCTGGACAATTCAATCCAGGTGCTGAGCGAAATCAAGACCAAGCTGGTTGCTGCCCGCGAACCGGGTGTCGATAAGCTCAAGGTCAATGCCGAAGTCGATGAACTCAAGAACCAGTTGAAATCGATCTCCGAATCGGCTTCGTTCTCGGGTCAGAATTGGCTCTACAATACCGATGCGACTGCCAACGCCACGATTGAAATGGTCGGTTCGTTCAACCGCAGCGACACGGGCGCCGTCTCGGTGGGCGTGTTGAAGTTCGACACCGCGGACTCGACCTTGATCGACACCAACGACGTTACTCTCGGCCTTCTGACCAAGGACACCCTCGTCACGCAGCCGAGCGGCACGACCACGGCGACCGCCAACTACTTCCTGCTGGATGTCGACGCGGCCACCCCGGCAACCGGCAATGAGATCACGCTGACCTCCGCAACGACCAACGACGATCTGGACGGCATGATCTCCGCTGTCGATCAGATGCTGACATCGATGACCGACACGGCTGCTACCCTCGGTGCCGCCAATGCCCGCATCGACATGCAGAACTCATTTGTTTCCGACCTCATCGACACGATCGGCAAGGGCGTGGGCCGCCTCGTCGATGCCGACATGAACGAGGAATCGACCAAGTTGAAGGCGCTGCAGACGCAGCAGCAACTGGGTATCCAGTCGCTCTCGATTGCAAACACCGACTCGCAAAATATCCTGCAGCTCTTCCGCTAATCGTCTGCGGCGATTGTTGTCTAGGGGCAAAAATGCAGCCGTCGGGGAAATCCGGCGGCTTTCGCTATTTCTCGCGTCAATTGATCCGGGTCATATTGACCAGGTGCGTCGATGGCGTTCGGACGACTGGCGGATTTGCTCAGCGGCGGTTAAGACAGTTTCATCAAAACCAGCCAGGGAGAATTGCCATGGATATCAAGCGCTGCGGATCGAGGCCGTCGGTCACGCCGTCTCCAGACTATTTCACCGGCTCCGTCCGGCAGGACCCGATCATCCAGGCACCTGATCCCGCGCGCGTTCAGGCCGTCAGTGTTACATTCGAACCCGGCGCGCGCACCACATGGCACACCCATCCGCTCGGCCAGACGCTGGTCGTGACCGCCGGTTGCGGCCTCGCGCAGACCTGGGGCGAGCCGGTGCGGGCGATTTCCGCCGGCGATGTCATTTGGTTTCCTCCGGGCGAGAAACACTGGCATGGCGCCACTGCCACAACGGCAATGACACATATTGCGATTCAGGAAGTTTTGAATGGCAGCGCGGCCGAGTGGCTGGAGCCCGTGACGGCTGAACAATACAGCGCCGTGGAATAACGCCGCATTTCTGTTTTGTCGCCCGACGACACGCATAATTCAATAGCTTGCTTAAACGAAAGAAGCCTGCCGCGGGAGGAGGTGCGGCAGGCTTCCTAAATGCCGATCAGCAACGGGAGGAGGGTGTTGCTGATCCAACAGACGTCCCTGGGAGGAGGAGTGGGCCGTCTGCAATGTCGAAGCTCTGCGGGAGGAGGGTGCATCGCTTCGATGAAATGACCATACAATAAGCACGCCTAAATCATAGGCAGAATTTTGCAAGGCAGCTATGTGCTTAAAGCGGAGCGAACATCGCATCGTTCCACTACCTGATCCGCCCTTCCAGCGCCATATAAGGAGATGCGAATACGCCGACGAGTTATCGCCGAAATGCTTGTTTGAGGAGGATCTGAGTGAGCCGCGCATTTACCAGAGAGATCGACGACGCCCCGCCGCCGCCTGTTCCCGAGCGGCAGATCAGTGCAGCGCGCAATCTCGTGACATTCGATGGCGCCCGGCAAATAGAAAAAATGATCGCCGCATTGATTGCCCAGATCCAGGCAAGCATCGACACGGATGCGATTGCCATGCTGAAGCGCGATCTACGCTATTGGGAAGCGCGGCGGGCGAGCATGGAGGTGGTCGAACCGATCCTCGGCCCGGCTGTTGTGAAGTTCGGGACGACCGCCACCATCGAACGCGGTGGCAAGAAGCAGGAATTGCGTATCGTCGGTGAGGATGAGGCCGATCCGTCGGCTGGAGCGATCGCGTGGACATCGCCACTTGCCCGGGCACTGGATGGCGCCAGTCCCGGGGACATTGTCGAATTCCAGGTGGCGGGACGCGAAGAGGAAATAGTCGTCGTTTCGGTACGCTGATCTCAGTCAGCGTCGAGCAGACTATCACACCTCAGTTGTAACGCCTGTCTGCCGACTCATCATCAGCTTCAAAATGATCGAGAATGAGCTGGACATTGCGCCTGTGCGACTTGAAATAGATATCGAAGACGTCTCCCAGCAAAGGAATGCTTCCGAGGGCTGTATCCACGCCGACATTAACGAGCATTCTCGCCATCTTATGCTTC
Organism: Rhizobium sp.; assembly: GCA_028290545.1. Classification (GTDB taxonomy): domain Bacteria; phylum Pseudomonadota; class Alphaproteobacteria; order Rhizobiales; family Rhizobiaceae; genus Rhizobium_E. The sequence continues at coordinate 96,254 of JAQGJP010000050.1, forward strand.
GGGACACCGAGCTTGCGCGCTTCGTTGACGATAGCAAGGCCAATCAGCGCGCCGCTTGCATCACCGAGAACCGGAATCAGGCCGAGGATTGAATCTACTCCGAGGCGAATGCCGGTTCCCGGTATCCGGATCGCGGTATCCATCAGCTGTGCCAGGCTTTTGAGACGCTGCAGCCGCCGGCGTCGTTCCGTTCCGCTCAAACCCTGTATTCCGCCGCTGACGCCGGGAGTGCTGGCTGTACTGTTCAAGGTGGTCGTCCCTTGCCGGAGATAATGGCAGCGCCCGAGGCCGGGCGCCGCCGGCGCTGTCAATTCAGCAATTCTGCCGGCACTTTGCCGCCGTTTTCCGATAGTTTCTGCAAAAGTGCCTTATGTAGAAACATATTCATCCTGGCCGAATCATTCATGTCGCCATCGTAATTGAGTTCCGTGGCGAGTTCCTTGCGCTCCTCCAGACTGGCGTCCATGCCAAGCGCCTTCATGAGGTCAACAATGGAATGCCGCCATTCAAGCTTCTGTCCGTGTGTAGCGACGGCCCGATCAAGCTGGGCTGCGACATCGACAGCCGTAGCGGTCGCGGTCGGATTCTGAGCCTGTTCGATGGGCGCCGGCTTGGACAGCGGCTGCACGCCTGCCGCCGCGATATCGCGGAGGGCGGGGTTGTCTGCCGACGTGGAAACCTCCGGTACCACGCCAGTCGTCGCCGATGTGGTTCCGAGATATGTATCCTCGATTGCGGTTTCCGAAGTTGCCTCCCTGTCTCTTTCGTCGTCACCCCAGATGGCGTGTTTCATCTTGTCAAAAATTCCCATTTTAGTCCTCCGTTGCGGATATGCTGCCATGGGAACGTGCCGGGTGGAGGAGAGTTCCTGTCGCGATCTTCGGAGCCTCTTCCAGCGATCCTTGGGCTGCAAAGAGGATCTCCAGTTGGGTATTGCCCGCAAAGTCAGATCGTTTATCTTCGCGTCATGCGGGTTTCCTGGAGGCGACCCTCGGTCCACCCAGCTGGAATCAGGTCCTTGGTCGCTTCTGCCAGGCGAGCGGCGCGGCAGGCGCAAATATCCTGCCCGTCTTGGGCCGCATTGCCGGCCTGCCGGCGACCGAAAGCATGGGTGGCCCTCTGGAGGCTCCAGCCTCAGGGAAATAGCCGAGATATATGGCGTAGGCTATGAGACTGGGCGGTCGCATGTCGGATCCGTGCTGAGAAAAACCGATACCAGCCGGCAATCCGATGGTGGCGCTGTTAACGATGATACGGTTGGCGTGATTTCTATCTGGGTGACGGTTTATGCCATTTTGTTGCCCCGATATCTGGTCCATGCCGATCTTGCTTCAATGTCGCCATGATCTAAGTGTCGATGAGCAACCTGAGCCGCAGCCGAACCTTTTCCAACCTGATTGAGCTTGGAGATGGGGTGGAATAAAATCCTGAGGCTATGTTATGATCGCTGCAGGGGCGTAAGTGCTTGACCGGAAAATACCCCTGAGATATCGCATAATTTGCTTTTGTTAGGCATACGGAGCTATTGATGGCAAAACCCGAAACTGCTGTTTCGCTTCTTCAGGCCTCGCGAAAAGCGTTCTTGCGGGGGTTCTTATTCGCCGCGGTCGTCAGTTTTTTTCTGAATTTCGCCACGCTCATCGGGCCAATCTTCATGATTCAGGTCTATGAACGTGTCATCCCCGCCCATAGTTATGACACGCTTTATGGTTTGATGATCATAGGTGTGTTCGGCGTCATCTTATACGGCTTGCTGGATTTTATCCGCAACTGGACCTATGGCGTGATGGCGCACGGATTTTCCCAGCGGCTGAACCTTCCTGCCTTGCGGGCCAGTGTGCTCAAGTCCGTGGAAGGCGGGGTGAACGAAGGCGGTGTCGCCATCCGCAGTATTGCGGAACTCAGGCAGTTTATTTCCGGCAATTCCATATCGATGCCGCTGGATGCCTTCTGGTCCATCCTGTTCCTTATAGCGCTGTATTTCGTGCATCCGGTTTATACGATGGTGGCAATCGCCTTCATCGTGGTCATGGTGTTTCTCAACTTCGTGACGGACCGGTTGACCCGTCATGCGATTCAGGAAGCAAACGCTGCACAACAGAGGCACGTCCAGGAGGTCGCGAATTCCATGCGGCATGCCGAAGCGATCGAGGCGATGGGCATGTTGCCGGCGCTCGTCCGCATGTGGCGGGTCTCACAGGGTGAGATGCTGGAATTTTCCAGAACCGCAAATGTCCGGTCCCGGGCGGTCCTCGCGGTTACCAAGGCGCTGCAGAAGAGTTTGCAGATGGTCACCGTTGCGACCGGCGCAATACTGGTTCTGAATGGGCAGGTAGGCGCGGGCGTGCTTTTTGCCGGTATGATCCTCACCTCCCAGTCTGTAAGCCCGTTTTCCGGAATGATCGAAAGCTGGCGGCAATGGGTCAACGCCCAGGAAGCCTGGACACGCATTCGTAAGTTGATCGAAGAGGAGGGCTCGATTCGCCAGACCATGCCGGCTCCCGTGGGCGATGGCGATCTTTCGGTAGAGAACCTTGTTTATCTTCCCGACGGGCGGGATATTCCCGTTCTGCGCGGCATCAACTTTTCGATATCCCCCGGTGAAGTGCTTGGCATCGCGGGGCCTTCCGGCGCTGGAAAATCGACGCTAGCGCGCTGTCTGACGGGAATTCTCAAGCCTACGGTAGGCGGCGTTTACCTCGATGGCCATTCGACTTTCCTCTGGGAGCGCGGCTCCTTCGGAAAGGCCGTGGGCTATCTGCCGCAGAGCCTTTCGATCATTGACGGTACGATCAGGCAGACGATCGCACGCATGCAGGACAGCGATCCGCGCGATGTCATTCGGGCGGCGCAGGATGCCGGTATTCACGAGATGATCGGGCGTCTGCCGCATGGTTACGACACGCCGATACGCGAGGGCATGCATATGCTCTCTGGCGGCCAGATGCAGCGCCTGGCGCTGGCGCGGGCTCTATACGGAGACCCGAAGCTTCTCATCCTCGATGAACCGAATTCCAATCTCGACCATAATGGCGAACAGGCGTTGATCGCGGCGATCGAAAAGGCGCGGACACGCGGCGCCATTGTCATAATGATCGCCCATCGCCCGTCGGTGATGGCGGTTGCGGACAAGATGATGGTGCTGGAGAACGGCGCTGTTACGCAATTTGGCGCAATGACGGACGTGGTCGGCATGATTTCGCCAGAAGCGCGTGCGATAAGTGAAACGCGCCGCAAAGCCGCAATCCGTGCCATACCCGCCAAAGGAGACGCCTGATGGCTGGGCCAATCGATCTTTCACCATCCGAGTACAAGCGAACGACGTCAGATGGTCATTCTCTTAGCGAGTGGGAAGCCGTCGTAAAAGAAGAGAAGGCCGGTTCGGTCACGCTTCTCGGCCCGGTCCTGGCCGGTCTGGTAACGCTGGTTGTCGGTATCGGCGGCTTCTTCCTTTGGGCGACCCTGACCCCGGTCGCACAGGCCTCCGTCGCAACCGGTAAAATCATCGTGCAGAGCAACACCAAGACCGTGACGCACCTTGAGGGCGGGACGTTGAAAGCTCTCGCCGTCAGCGAGGGGGAAACAGTCAAGCAGGGTGCACTGCTGGCTGAACTGGACGTCACCCGCAGCCAGTCAATAGTCGTTCAACTTCAACAACAGCGTTTTGTATTTCGCGCCCGGCTTGCGCGTCTGATCGCCGAACGGGATGAGAAGAAGAATTTCGCTTTCAGCGACGCGGTACCGCAGGGCATGGATGCGGAGGCAGGGCGCCAACTGGTGAGCACCGAAAAGAAGCTTTTCCAGGAACGTATCAGCCAGTTCAGGGACCAGATAGCGACTGAGAAGTCGCTCATGGAGCAGCTGGATAGTCAGCGCGTGGCACTCGTTGCGCGACGCGAATCCTGGGCGGAGCAGATCGAATTCATAAGAGGCGACTACGAGGCGCTGGCGACCCTGCAGGACAAACAGCTTGCGACGAAGGAAAGGCGAAACGAAAAGAAAATTCAGCTCGTCGACATGCAGACCCGCATAGCCGAATCCGACGCCGCGATTGCCGAGAACAAGCAGAAGCAGACACAGGCCAACCTATCCCTGGCCAATCGCCGCACCGAATATTTTCGGACGATCTCCGAACAGATTCAGCAGGTACAATCCGATATCGCCCGGGTACAGCAGGAGATCATCTCTGCCGAGGATATCGTCGCCAAGTCCGCGATCAGGTCGCCGCAGGACGGTATCGTCGCCAACATAAAGATTCGCACGGCAGGTTCGGCTTTGCTCGGCGGCCAGGCGCTGCTTGATATCGTCCCGGCCAATCAACCCATGCTGATAGAAGGCAAGGCACGGGCGATGGATATCGACACGATGCGAGTTGGCGAGCGCGCCGAGATCAGACTTTCGTCATTTGGCGCCGCAGAGGCGTTCCCCTTGATAGCCCATGTGACATACATTGCTCCGGATTCGATCATCGACGAGAAAACCGGCGAGATGACGTATACATTCCGTGCGAAGATCGATGATGCGGAACTGAAGAGGCAGCCCAATCTGTTTCTCTACCCCGGAATGACTGCTGACGTGCACATCGTCAATGGCCACAGGACGGCGTTGGCCTATCTGCTGTCGCCAATAGAGAAAAGCTTTTCCAGGGCCTTCCGTGAGCAGTGAGCCTTTTCAAAGTAATGGGCCAGTTCGCGAAGGTGCTATCTTATGTCGGATTGGAGACCGGGCCGTCCTTGCTCCTCAACTATCCGAGCGGTTTGCAGAATCTGTTCTTAAACAGGCGATCAGGCGTCTGGATATAGCTGCCGGTACCACCGGCTTTCATCTGTACCAGATGCCGATTGGCTACGGCTTTGACCCCTCCGGTGAGAATATCTGCGATGATGTGATTTCTTTCATCGCGCAGTCCAACCTGAGCGACAGCGATCGGGCGCATTTGCTTGTCAGTCTGTTCGGGACGGCGGCGCGTTTGCTGGCAATGCAGTCGGACGAGGTCTTCAACGCATTTGCACGGCAACTACAGTTGAACGCAACCGCTAGAGCCGTTATTCAACTCCACGAGATAGGCAATTCCGAAACAGTCCTTGCGGTCATTCCAGCGCGCACCAGGATGGTCGCCGGAGATGTCCTCGTCAGTTTTGCAGACCAGGGATTGACCATCGGTCGGGTCGAAGGCGTCGAGGAGTATCTCGCTCGACCGAATCCGCGCCAGAAGATTGCTGCAATTGATCTGTCGGCGCCTGTTCATACTGTATCTGCTCTCCTCATCGGCCGTGGGGGCGAGATTGCCCTGAAGGTCAACACAAAACCGTATGCCGATACCAAGACGTTCATCGACGAAAACATACGCGACGATATCGATCTGGTCGCGTTGTTGTCCCGGGTGGATAGCGAGGCCGGATCGATCGTCGCAAGGTCCGGCAGGCGGGATAACAGGCCGGCAACATTGGACGAGCCGGATCTGTGTATCCGCTTTGTTACGGATGTGGCTGTTTCGCTGGACAACGGACTGTTCGTCAGCGGTTGGTTTCTCGATCCGGGAGGTGAGATCGACGATGTCATCGCTGTCGATCATACCCTGGTTGACAGCAGTATATCGGCGGTATGGAAATTGTTCGACGGAAAGGCGGAGATCGCCGGACGAGTGTGGTCGGTCAAACGCTATGTCGCCTTGCTGCGGCGGAAGGAGAAAGCGTCTCCTCCGGCAATATTTCGAATCAGGGTCAGCCTCAGGAATGAGGGCGATCACTTGATTGCCGCACCCCCCATGCCTCGCGATCTTTCCGCCCAGAGGGAGGCGATACTGGAGACGATCGTCGGACACTCCTTTCCGCCCGACATGCTGACGGATATATATCTTCCGGCGCTTGATCCAATCCAGCGACAATTGAATGCGCGACAGTGTGTAAGGCACATCAGGGAATACGGCAGGCGCTCAAGCCGCTCGGTGTCGATCATCATTCCGCTTTACAAGGAAATCGGATTCATCCGGTCGCAGCTTATGGCTTTGGCTGTCGATGCGTTTGTTGTGTCCCATTGCGAAATCGTTTTCGTTTTGGATGATCCGCTTATCGCTGTTGGGGTTGCATCACTGTTACAGGGTATGACCTATGCCTTCGGCCTTGATATCAAGCTGGTGACGCTGGACAGGAACGGTGGATATGCGCTTGCGAACAACATCGGGGTCGCGCAGGCCGATGGCGAGACGCTGATACTGCTGAATTCGGACGTCATTCCCATCAACCGCGGCTGGATCGAAGCGGCATTGAATAAGCTGGGTGAACTGCCGCCATTTTCGGTGATCGGCCCGAAACTGCTCTATGGGGACACCAGCCTTCAGCACGCGGGCATGTATTTCGACAAATTGACGACAGGCTACTGGCAGAACTTCCACTACTGGAAAGGTTATGGCCGCGATTTCGAGCCGGCGACCAATGAGCGCGTCGTCCCGGCGGTCACCGGCGCCTGCATGATCATCCGCAAGTCCGATTATCTTGCAGTCGGCGGCTTTACCACGGATTACATCGTCGGAGATTACGAGGACAGCGATCTCTGCCTGAAACTGCGCGAGAATCAGGGAACACCCTACTACATGCCCTCAATCGAACTCTATCATTTCGAGCGCCAGTCCATGCCGGAGGACGATGGCCAGCAGGATCGGGGCTCGACAAGCTACAACAGAGCGCTGCATACCGCTAAGTGGGATATGCATATATCAAATATGAATCTTCAGAAAATGGACGCCGGCCATGCGAAATGAGCGACTCGAAAGCGCCGCTGCCGATCTGCGCAACGGACTTGTTCCTGTGCCGGAACAGGGCGATATTTTCGTCGGGGATGGTGCCTATGCCGAAATCGGTGCTGAGTTCCTACGCTATTTCGTCGAGGTCGGCGGACTTCGTCCAGATCATTCGGTGCTTGATATCGGCAGCGGCATAGGTCGGATTACGGCGGGTCTGAGTCGCTATCTCGATCCGCAAACGGGCAGCTACATCGGATTTGATCCGATGGAGAAAGGCGTTGACTGGTGTCGCGCCGCCTATTCGCATCTGCCGAATTTCCGATTTGTCTGGGCCGATATTTTCAATGAGCTTTATCGGCCGGATGGGGCCATTCTTTCGACCGAATATGTCTTTCCGTGTGAAGACCATTCCATCGACTTCGCCATCGCCACCTCCGTCTTCACGCATCTCTATGAGCAGGAGATCGGTGCGTATCTGAACGAGGTTGCCAGGGTACTGAAACACGACGGGCGGCTGTTTGCGACGGCCTATCTCTTCGATGGCGAGCGGCCTCCCGAGGTGCAGATTCCGCATCTGCGCTTCAACAAGGCTGATCCCGACCATCCTTACCGCTGGCATGTGGAGGGTGCGTCGCCGCTTGCCGCAGTTTGCTATTCCCAGTCTTACCTCGCGCAGATGATCGAGAAGGAAAGCGGGAGGAAGGCCGAAATCAGCAAGGGGCGCTGGCGTGGCGGACAAGGGCCATGGTTCCAGGACCTGGTGCTTCTGTGAGCCTGCTTCCTAAAACAGGCGATCAGCGAATTCTACAGATCGCGCATAATCATCCGCGCTTTCATTCCGGCGGCACGGAACTGACCGCGCTCGCGTTGCATCACGAAGCGCGGCGGCGAGGGCTGGACAGCTGGTATCTCGGAGCGCTCGACAATTCGCAAATCCTGCCGAACGGGGGTACCAATATGATCGCGCTGTCGGCAGACAGCCGCGAGGCCGCCTTGGCCACGGACCGCTTCAGCCGGTTCCATCTGATGCAACAGGATTATTTCGGCTTCCTGAGGGAGTTTCGCGGGTATCTCGAAATGATCCGGCCGGATGTCGTGCATATGCACCACATATTGAATTTCGGGCTGGAGGCACTCTATGTGATCCGCTCGGCGCTTCCGGATGCACGGATCGTCTTTACCCTGCACGATTTCTACCTGATTTGCGCCAACAACGGGCAACTTTACAAGCATGATCGAAATGAGCGCTGTCCAGGGCCAACGCTTGTCGAATGCCTGAAGTGTTTCCCCCAGCACAGTCCAAACGAGTTTGCCATGCGTGCTTCGGGTGTCACGCATGCGCTGTCATTATGCGATGCATTGATCTCTCCGTCCCATTTCCTCAAAAGCAAGTTTGATCAGTATCTCGCCACCAACCAGGAGATCATGGTCGTCGAGAACGGATATCTCGGTGCGGACGTGCCTCCGGCCACCGGGCCTGAGCGCGAAGCCCGAGCCGTCACGTTCGGCTATTTCGGCAATATATCTGCGGTCAAGGGGCTCGGCGACCTGCTCGATGCCGCAGACAGCTTGCTGGAGCGCGGCGCGGAAGATTTTCGAATTGCGGTTCATGGGGCGCAGCTATTTGAAGATAAAAATCTCCTTGATCGCATGGAACGCGCCAAGACAACTTTGGGAAAACGGATCAGGTTTTTCGGGCAATATAAGCCTGAGGACATGAATTCGCATATGGAGGATATCGATTGCCTCGTCTTCCCCTCGGTGTGGTGGGAAAACGCTCCCCTGGTGATCTATGAAGCTCTCTATCATCGCCGGCAGGTGGTGTCTTATCCCCATGGCGGCGCGCCAGAGATCCTTGCGCGCTACGGAGCAGGAGTCATTGCCCGACATTCCGATCCGGCTTCATTGGCTGATGCGATGGCAATCATTCTGAGGGATCCCTCGCTTGTGCAAACCAGCTTGACGGCACCGATACCCGGCCGCCGAGACCTGTTTGACAACTGCTATCGGATATACGCCGGCAAGCAGGGGTAATACCAAGCAAGGCCAAGCTCAATGGAGACGCGGACGCGTTGGTTCGCTAATCCTGCGAAGCAAACAGTTTGCTCACTAACGCCACGTGTGTCCGTATCGCCGCTTCCGCCGACCATCGGTTCACTATGGTCTCGCGCGCGTTCTTTCTCAATTCGTCGATTATCGGCCCACCGGCCAGCACCGTTTCGATATTATCCGCAATCGCCGCCGGATCAAAAAAATTGGCAAGCAGGCCATTTCCGCCGCTGTCGACGAATTCCCTGACGGGTGCGGTATCGGAGCCGACAAATCCGCAGCCTGTTGAAAGAGCTTCCAGCGCGGACCAGGACAATACGAAAGGCACGGTCAAATAGACATGCACAGCAGAGACCTGCAGCACCTTGCGATAGGTCTTATAGGGAAGGGCTCCCGTGAAGTGGGTGCGGGACAAATCGATGCTGGATTGTGCCATGACCTCCCGGAAATGCGCATCCGTTCCATGGCCGGCGCCATAGTAGACATTCCGGTCTCCAACCACGATCGCCTCGACGACCGGATCCCGGCTCTGGATGATTTCCAGCGCCGCCATGAACTGCTCGAATCCCCGAAACGGATCGGCGCCCCTGGCAACATAGGTGATGACACGATCGCCCGCTTTGACGATTTTGCCACCTGCGAGTGCCAATTCCGCAGCGCTATCCGGTTTGAAAAGGTCAATGTCGATTCCATCCGGCACGACCTCGATCGAGCCCCTTATGTGAGCCGGAAATTGCGCCTTCTGCCATTCAGTCGGTGACGTCAGCAGATCGGCTCGTGCAAGGTCGGCGAGCACGGGAATGTTGAGCAGGCTGGTGATGATCCTCGATTCAAATGGCCGGTCTGGCACGAGAAACTCGGTGCTATCAGCGGTGTTGTTGTAAAACCACTCGCAGTATTTGATAAACCGTGCATCGGGAAAAATGTCCTGAAGGAAAGCCCCCGTACCCCACCCGGTATGACTGTAGACCAGATCCGGCGCCCATCCCGAGTCCTTGAGTTCCTGTGCCTGGATTGCCATGCTGGCGGCTTCCCGGACGAACAGGTCCGTGCCAAACAGGACGTGATCGGATGGGCGGTCGGCTACGATTTCACTGCCGTAAATGAACGTCCTCACGCCGTCAATCTTTTGACTGCTTTTGCCATCGTTCTGTCCGCGATGAAAGGCAATGACGTCGTTATTTCCCTCTTGCAGATAATGTCTGACGATTCGACCGAACTGCCCGGGAAAGTAATGATGTACGAACAGGATGCGCACGCGCCGCTCGCTCAGAAAATGCCAAGGAAACGCTTGCGTTTTCTCTTTTTCTGCTCTTCGGCAAGCTTTCGGGTCAACTCGTCTATTCGAACAAAGAATACTTCGGCGGACTCCATTCGTATCTCAAGGCGGTTGAGACGGTCGGAAATCTCCTCGGGAAGCGATTGAACTGGCGTTTCATCGATCTTCTCCAGATCCGAGTAACGCACATCCAGCGCATCGAGCTTATCCTTGATGGCGACCAAAGCGTCCTCATAGTTTTTCGAGAAAATCGAAAACAATTCATCAATTCGTCGATCATCATTGGTTGCGATCTGCAAGGCAACCTCGCCCGATCTTTGCGACTGCGCCATGATCGTCAGTCCGTGGAAAGATGAAATATTGGGAGGAAGCAAAATCTCAAATGCGTGGTCACCGTCGCCTATGCCCGCGTCCGGCAGGTCCGGCCGAACGATATTGGCGACGCCGCTGGCCACGACCTGATTGCCATGATTGATGCGAATGACGACATGCTCGCTGGGATTGTCCGGATTATAGGCCCATCCAAAGATCTTGCCGCTTTTCAGCTCATCGACACGGCCAAGCAACATGGTGGCAACCCTTCTGCTTGCTCAATCCGCAATTTATCCGGGATTGAGCGCATCCATCCATACCCTAGAAACAAAAAAGATCTCCGCCATTCCGGCGGAGATCCAAAATCGCTAAAACACCGAAGATCATACGATATCGAAGTGATCGCCCGGATGCTTCTTGAGGTCATCCAAATCGACATTCTTGAGGGTGATCTTGTTGCCGTCACCGAGGTTGATGATGACGTCCTTGCCCTTCTGGCTGGCATGATCCAGGACGTCGCCTGCCTTCTTGATGCCGTTGAGGCCCCTGGCGATCTCCAATACGTCCTTTTTGACGTCGAAATCGGTGACGATGTCCTTGCCGGAGTCCTGCTTGAACACGAATGTGTCACTGCCGGTTCCGCCAGTGAGTTTGTCGTCGCCCCTGCCGCCAACGATCAAATCATCGCCAGAACCGCCCTTGATGACGTCATTGCCGCCATTGCCATAGAGCTTGTCGTCGCCGCCATTACCGAAAAGCTTGTCTTTGAAGCTCTTGCCGATAATGACGTTGTCATTGGGACCGCCAATGTTAGTTGCCATGTCTCTCTCCTACTTGATGCTGCCTGAAGATTCGTGGCAATCTATGCATGGTGAGCCGTCAACAATCAAGTGGTAATTAGCAACTGCAATAAAAAGTCATAATTTAGAGGATTGCTTCTCCAACTTGGTAATTTCGCAAGCGTCTTATATATTAGATATATCATATATAAGTCTGCAGTGCTGATGGAGTATGCCAAAGATAGCGGTTATTGTTCGACCGCTTTTGATAACAAAACGCAGGATATTGTTAACATATGCGGAACGTTGGATGTGGCGGGAGCGACGCGCTGACGGCAGAAAAAACAGCTGGCGCGGGAGCCGATGGCGGGAGGCAATCAACAAAAGCAGGATTTGATCCATATGGCGGAGAGGGTGGGACTCTCCGTCAGGTACTTCATTTTCAAGGGCTTAGAACAAGATTCTGACTTTACTGCGCTTTTTGGTACTTGAGTTGGTACATTTGTTGGTACTGGAAATCAAGGTCGTAACTCTCCCCCTATTTTTAGGCCTTTCTACGCGCCCTCAGACCGCGTCATTTTCCCCTTTAAGTACGCTTACCGATCGGGAATATTTGGCGATTTCCATCGATTATCTTACCGTACGGTACGATACATCTTGCGGAAGATGAAATCTTCCTGTACGGTAAGCTCATGATCAAATTGGCTTCGGATTTCGGCGCGCTTATCAGGGAGCGACGCAAACGTCTCGGTTGGACCCAAACTCAGCTCGCCGAGCGTTGTGGCACGGGCGAACGCTTCATCGTCGATTTGGAAGGGGGCAAGCCGACCTGCCATCTCGAAAAGTCGCTCATAGCTGCGCGGGCCGTTGGCATTGAGCTCGGCGACATGAAATCAGCAACGCTTCCGGAGACCGCAGCCCAGGACGATGCTCTCGCGCACCTCCCGCGGTTCGACAGGTGATCCATGGCCGTCATCTATTATGAGGCGGTCCCTGTCGCGCATCTGGGAGCTCAAGGCGAGGTCACGCTTGTCTACGACCCTTCCTGGCTGGCGCGGGCCGGAGCGTTTCCCGTCTCGTTGACCATGCCCTTGAGCGGCGAACCCTTCGGCAGCAGCCGGGTGGTACCGTGGTTGGCCAATCTCCTGCCCGAGGCGCATCTCACAGAACTTGGACTTCAGCTCAAAGTGTCGCCGCAGGATGTGGTCGGCATGTTGATGCGACTTGGTCGCGACACGGCGGGCGCCTTCTCCTTCGGCGAGGCCCGCCGATCCGGAAATAATTTCCGCATTGTTCCGGATGGAGCCGCCCTCGAGCGTATCATCGAGGAACTCCCTGAACGTCCGTTTCTCGTCGGCGAACACGGCGTGTCCATGTCACTGGCGGGTGTTCAGGACAAGCTGCCGGTTTATATGGCGAACGGGGAAAAGATTGCGATCCCTATCGATGGCACCCCATCAACCCATATCCTGAAGCCGGACATCCGCAGGCTTGCCGGCAGCGTCCAGAACGAAGCGTTCTGCATGACCCTGGCCAGGCTTTGTGGTTTGGCCGTCGCTGACGTCACGACAGGCCGAGTAGGCAAGCGATCCTATCTGCTCGTCACCCGCTATGACCGAGTGTCGGACCAGCTTGGCATTGTTCGCAGGGTTCACCAGGAGGACTTCTGCCAGCTTCTGGGTCTGCTGCCGTCGGCCAAGTACGAACGATCCGGCTTGGGAGCGGCTCGCGGTGCCAACCTGACTGCCATGTTCCGCGCATTGGCCAACCTCGTCTCTCCCGCCGAACGCCTCGCCCTTCTGGACGGGGTCATTTTCAATGTCCTGATCGGCAACTCGGATTCGCATGCGAAGAACTATTCGGTCGTTGTCGGTGCGGGTGGAACGGCGCGGCTTGCGCCGCTCTATGATCTGATGTGCGCGGCAGTCTATCGCAACGTCGATCAGGCCTTGCCCCAGAGCATCGGCTCCAGGACCAATGCAAATGAATTGCATGGGGAAGACTGGCGAACGCTGGCGACGTCGGTCGACATGAGTGCGGCTTCGACGATGGCCAGAGTCCGCGAGATGAGCGAAGCCATCGAGGCGCACCTGACCACGGCAGCAGCCACTGTAGAGGCCATGCCGGCAGGTCCACATGATGTCATCGCGAAGTCGATCCGTGCCATTCAAAAGCGGTGCCGTCGTATTATGCGGCAGCTTTGACGGCTCCATGCGTGTCGCATATAGAATTGCGTAAATCATACAATGAAAGACATCTGACGATGCCAAACGCGGTGTTGGCAGCGACAGAATTCAATCCTTTTCGACATCCGTGGAGACTGCGACATTCTGACACACCAAAGCGTCGATTTTAGGGTGTTTTTGGTGTCA
>JAQGJP010000091.1 GCA_028290545.1 Rhizobium sp.
CCCGTACCGAAGCTCGTTGGGGCTGCTTCCTTCCGGACCTGACCCGGTTGGCGAGTGGCGCGTCCACCACCAGCCTCCCGCAGTCCATATCGTCAATATCGCTTGCGATTGCAAGCCAAAGATAAAAATATCTGTTATGAGATTTGAAAAAACATGGTGGGAGACAGAGGTGAAGGCGTTCAAGCTCGATGAAAGGCTGATGAATGATTCGGCCCTGCTTACCAATATCGGGCTCTGTCAGCTCAGGCTGATGAATGACAGCCGTTGGCCATGGCTGATCCTTGTGCCGCAACGGCCCGATATCGCGGAAATGTTCGAACTTGCCCCGCTCGACCAGGCAATGCTGACCTTCGAGACCAATCTTGTCGCCGAGGCGCTGAAAAAAGCCACGCAGCCGGCAAAAATCAACATAGCGGCCATCGGCAACATTGTTCGGCAGTTGCACGTGCATATCATCGCCCGCTATGAAAATGATACCAATTGGCCAGGCCCCGTCTGGGGATTCGGCCAGCGCCAACCTTATGGCGAACAGCAGAAGACTGCTTTCGCCAAATTGATACTGGATTCTCTTTGATGCCCAATCATTCGATCTTCGATGTTCTGCAGCCCCATCCGGAAGCGTCTGCAATGGTGGCTTTCGCCGGCAACAAACTCGATCGGCAGTCCGAGAACCGACTAGACGATTGCGTGGAGACCGCGCTCAAGCACGAAGGTGTGCATCTCTTCGCTTTCGCCGGCGGCAAGCTGGTTCTGAAGCATGAGGAACAACTGCTCGATCCGCTTTTTGCGCCTTACGAACTCAACGAGTTGCTGCCGGACTTCGACAACGCCGTGCTGCTCGGTTTCGAGGAGACCGGCGAGCCGCGGCTGGCGGTTCCGGTCGGCATTGACCCTGAAGCCAGCGCCGATCATCTGAAATTCGCCGATGGCCGGTCGCTGATGCGCGAGGCGCTGATCAGCGAGGATCTGCTTGGCGAGTTCGCGCAGGCGTCCGGGCTGATATCCTGGAACCTTTCCTGCAGGTTTTGTGGCAAGTGCGGCGCACCCACGGCAAGCGAGGCCGGCGGTTATCGGCGCAAATGCACGGCCTGCAACGCGCTGTATTTCCCACGCACCGACCCTGTGGTGATCATGCTGGCAATCGACGTTGCGGGCGACCGCTGCCTGATGGGCCGCTCGCCACATTTTACGCCCGGCATGTATTCCTGCCTTGCCGGCTTCGTCGAGCCGGGCGAGACGATCGAAAATGCCGTCCGGCGCGAGACCTTCGAGGAAGCAGGAATAGAGACGGGCGCGATCCGCTATCACGCCAGCCAGCCTTGGCCAATGCCGCATTCGCTGATGATCGGCTGCTATGCGGAGGCTGTGTCGCTGGACGTGAACGCGGACACGACCGAGCTGGAAGATTGCCGCTGGTTCACCCGGGTCGAGGTCGAGGCGATGATCGAAAGTACGCATCCTGATGAAATTTTCGTGCCGGTCGGCGGCGCGGTGGCCTTTCGGCTGATCCGCGACTGGCTCGATTGGCCCGAAGCATGAAACCAAAATAAGGGACGGAAATGACCGAGAAAGACAAGGAACGCGTGGAGCTCATTGAGACTCTCAGGAAACAGGAAACGCTGGCGCAGTTCCAGACCTTCACAGAGGAGACTGCGTTCGATCTTGGGTCGGCGCTCTACGGGATCGCACGCGCAAAGCGCTCGCCTGTGGTCGTCAATATCCGCACTTCGGACAGGGCGCTGTTCCATGCAGCGATGCCGGGTGCCACCCCGGATAACGACAACTGGGTCCGCCGCAAGAGCAATGTCGTACTGAGGATGCATCAGTCGTCATTGCTCTACGGCAATTTGCTGGCGGAAAAAGACAGGGTGATCGGTGCGGATTGGGGGCTGGATCCCTACGATTATGCGAGCCATGGCGGCAGCTTTCCGATCCGTGTCAAGAAAGCCGGCGTGATTGCCGCGATCACCGTTTCCGGCCTGCCGCAAATCGATGATCATCGCATGGTTATCGAGGCGCTCAGCCAGTTCCTGAAGATCGATCTGCCGACGTTCTGAAAGTAGATTCTAGTGCAGATGGCTGACGCTTTGCCGGGTGTCGGCATTGTCTTTCTGCCAGCCGATTTCGATCAAGGCATCAGCAATCTTGCTGGCGAGTTCCGACTTGTCCTCGCGCCGGGCGAGATCATACGCGGCCAGCAAGTGACCGGCGATCGCATTCTCGCCGCGTGCCGCCGCATCCGAGGGCATGATGATGCCGGAATAGTGCGACGGCTCGCCCGAAGCGTCCCGAAAGCACGAGCCGAATGCCATGACCTCCATCGACGAGCCATCCGGCCGGCCAATTCGGTATTGTTCGCCGAAAGGCAGTCCGGAAATTATCGTGTCGTGGATGGCCATGGCGACGCGCGGCAAATCGTCCGGATGCATGCGGGATAAATAATCCTTGAACGGGAGGCCGCTTCGCGCCGTTTCGCGATCGAAACCGAATGCATCAGCGGCCAAAGCGTCCGAATAGACGGTGTCCGTGCCGATGATCCAGGTAAATATGCCCGATGCCTCGGCTGCCGGGCCTGTCGAATTGATACTGTGTTGCACTGGGTTGGATTTATTGCGTGGCTTCGGCAACGTGCGTCCCTTGGAGATTCGATACGAAACAGATGTTCAATTGGATTTAGACGGATGTAATTAGCGGGTGCGCTTGCGTGAAGCCATATTCCGTATCTCTATTTCCTGAGAGAAAAGCGCGCCGGGCAATGAAAGAAAACTCTCATGCGCTGCCCGAATGTGCGTCACCGCGCGGACTCGAACTGGTCATCCCAATGGCTACAGCAACCAGGCGCACGAGCGATTGAGAAAGGCCATCTGCTATCGCGCCTCCGGCAAAGATAGCTGGTTGTCAATCGAGCATGAAGATGTGATGTTCCCGGCATGGAGCGGCTTATGCGCCGGTCGTCTGCTGAGGGGTTTCGCACCTGGCGGGCGGAGAGATTGAGCGCCACGGGTCACTTGGAAGATTCAAACGGAGGGAAGAAATGATCAAACGCAGAACCGTTGCCGACATGCTGGCGCTGAAGGGCAAGCAACAGCTCAAAATGCTGTTCGTCGAGACCGTCGAGGAGGCCGCCGCTGCGAACGCGGCAGGTATTGACATGCTGTCAATCATCGCGCCGATCTGGACGCCAGCGATGCGCGAGGCGGCCGGCAATTGCTTCGTGCAGGTCGGACTGCTCTACGGCGATCTCTGCACCTATGAGGATTACCTGCGCGCCGCCCATGCCGCCATCAAGATCGGCGGCGATTGCGTCTATTGCGCCGCCAGCCTCGACACGATCGCCAAGCTCTCTGCCGAGGGCATTCCCGTGGTGGGCCATGTCGGTCTGGTTCCCTGCAGGGCAACCTGGACTGGCGGATTCAGGGCCGTCGGCAAGACTGCCGATACCGCGATGCTGGTCTACAGGCAGGTCAAGGATCTCGAAGCGGCCGGCGCATTCGGGGCCGAGATTGAAGTCGTGCCCGACCGGGTAGCAGCCGAGATTTCTAAACGCACCTCGCTGCTAATGCTGTCGATGGGAGCGGGAACCGGCGGCGACGCGCAATATCTGTTCGCTGAGGACGTGCTGGGATACACGCGTGGCCACCAGCCGCGCCACGCCAAGGTCTACCGCAATTTCCGCGCCGAATATGAGCGGCTGCAGCAGGAGCGGATCGCCGCATTCAAGGAATTCGCCGCCGATGTCGAAAGCGGCGCCTATCCGGAACAGAAGCACCTGGTTCCGATCGAAGATAGCGAATTCGAAGCTTTCATGAGCCGCCTTCCGGATTAACCGAGTCTGCCGCCGATAGCGTCGCCTGCAACAGAACCCGCGCGCCCGTGAATGCCATCGAACCCATGACGCCGGGTGCGAAGCGGCTGCGCTCATCATGGGTCTAGGCGACGACCTCGACCGGTAATTCGGTCACGGCATTGATCTCCGGCTCGAATGTCATCGATCGAGGCCACCGATGAAGGACGTGACGCGCGCGGGATCGACCTTGTTCCACCAGACGCCGTCATGCTTCAGCGAACTGGCGATGATCACGCCATCGACGATGCCGAGAATGTCGTTGGCGTTATCAGGAGTGACACCGCTGCCGACCAGCGTCGGCAGTCCGGCGGCTTCCTTGATCATGCGGATATAGCCGAGGTCGGCAGCATGTCCGGTACGCTGGCCGGTGGCAATCACCGCATCAGCATCGAAGAACACCAGATCCTTGACCTGTTCTTCGACCGGGCGGTCGCCGACGATCGCATGCGCGCCGTGCTTGACATGCGCGTCGGCGAAGATGCGGATACCGTTTGCCCGGAGCTTGGCGCGAAATCGCATGGCGCGCGCCGCCTCGCCCTCGATGAGGCCTTCGTTCGCCACATAGGCGTTTGCCCACTGATTGACGCGGATAAATCCCGCACCGGAAGCACTGGCGATCGACAACGCGGGAATGGAGGCATTGGCGAGCACGTTGATGCCGATCGGGCGGCCGAGTTCGCGGCGGATGCGGTCCGAGACCACTGACATATAGGCCGACGTTTCCGGGCCGATGTCGTCGGGCTTGGCGAACGGCACGTCGCCGTGGTTCTCGACGATCACGCCATCGCAGCCGCCGTGCAGATAGGCTTTGGCGTCGTCGAGACCGCGCTGGTAGATATCCTCGATCGCCTCGCCGTCATAGCGCGGTGAACCGGGCAGGGGGGCGAGATGCACAACGCCGATCACCACCTTGCTTCTGCCGAAGATCGATTGCAGCGCGTCTCCGGCAACCTGGCCGATGGGTTTGGAGGACTGGGTCATGCGGTTTCCGTTTCCGTCGTTTCCATGAGTGTTTTCATTTCCCGTCCATCGGGGCAGGAGTCGAGCGTGCCGGCGCGGCCGACCGAGATGGCGGCGGCGCGTACAGCAACCCGTGCAGCTCTCGCAAGATCCATGCCGGCGGACAGGCAGCCGGCGATGCAGCCGCAGAGGACATCGCCCGCGCCGCTGGTATCGATCACGGTCACCATTGGCGCCGTGATCCGTTCGATATCGCCTTCACCATCGGCAACAAGGCAGCCGCGCGCACCGAGCGTCACGATCGCCGCCCCGGCACCCCGGCCGATCAGTTCACGGGCTGCGGTGGCAGGATCGCTGGTTCCGGTCAATCGTGCCGCCTCGCCCTCGTTGACGATAACGAGGCTGACGGCTGTCAGCTCCGGCGGGTGGTTCGAGGCCAGCGGGCTTGGATTGAGGATTGTCACCGCGCCGGCGTCGCGTGCTGCCTTGAGGCAGGCGGCCGTCACATCGGGCCGGAGATTGCCCTGCATCACAACGATATCCCCGGCCTCGATCGACCGCGCGAATGTATCGTCGGCCATCGGATCGAAGGCCGTGGCGCAGGTCGCACCGGTGACGATCAGGTTTTCACCCCGCGCATTGACCATGATCGTCGAGCGGTCGCTCGGCAGCGACAACATTGTCAACCGGCTGATGTCGAGCTCCCGGCTCAATTGCTCCCTGATCCATGCGCCGGCCGGGTCATCGCCGATTGCCGCACGCAAACGAACGTCCGCTCCCGCGCGCGCGGCAGCCACCGCCTGGTTCGCACCCTTGCCGCCCAGGCCATCGGCATGTCCCGATGCATTCAGCGTTTCGCCCGGTTGCGGAAACCGCTTCAGGCGAAACGTTGTGTCGATGCAGACATTGCCGACGACATGGACGCGCATATTCAGTCCTTGGACGTTGCCCAGCCAAGCATCTGCTCAAACAGCGTCTTGTAGCCGTCCCAGGCGATGAAGCCCGGCGGCAGCCAATGCGGACCGACATCCGAGGTCCAGGCGACGGTACGGCCCTCGCCATATTTGCCGGTGACCAGCAGTGGCAACGAGCCGTAATCGGAGGTGGCGGTGGCGAGAACCTCCGAACCATCCTTGACGACGACCTCGTTGAAGCCGAGCAGAACCGGCCAGTCATTGCCGAGACCCTTGAGGATCGGGTGACTGTCAGGACCGACCACGACCGGCGCAAAGCTCTCCGGCACTTCGACGCGGTCATCGACCGAAAGGCAGGTGACGGGAAGAACTTCCTCGACCGGTGTCTTGTGATAGCGCGCGCCGCCATTGATGCCCTGGAAGCTGTAATAGCCGCCGAACATCAGCAGGCCGCCGCCATTGCGGACGTAGTCGCGCAGCAGGCGCAAACGGTTCGGCGTCGGCTTTGAATGGATCCATGTGTCGGGATGCAATAGCAGCGTATTGGCGCCGATATCGGAGAGCACGACGGCGTCATAGGCCGAAAGCGCATCCATGGTCTGCGGGAAATTCCGCTGCGCCTCGTGCGCCGGCATGAAGGTGACGTCGAACGGACCATCCTTCAGCGCGGTCAGCAGTTCGTCGGCGCCGGTGTGATAGGTGACGGTCGGGAACTGGTCGAAACCCTTGATGTGGGTCGCGGTCGACACCCAGGATTCCCCGGCGAGAAGCACCTTCTTCTTGGACATTTTTACTCCCTTGATTAGCTTTGGTCAGCGGCTCAGAGGCCTGCTGCGAACACGGTCTTTGGATTATCGATAAGCATGTGGTCAATGGCCGCCTGCTCGACGCCATGGCGTTTCAATCTCGGAACGAAATGCTTGAGAATGAAGCCGTAGCCGAATCCACCATAGCGCGTCAGCATGATCTTCAGAAAGACGTCCTGCGACAGAAGTATCCGGTCGATCAGGCCCATGTCGATCAGCGAACGGATCGCCCGCGCATTCTGCTCGTCGGAGGGCGATTGCGCATCCTGGTCGGCATAGTAGAAATCCATGCCGATCATGTCATATTCCAGGAAGGCGCCGCGCTCGGCGAGGCTTCTCTGGTAGGAAAGATCGTCGTGGCTGGGGTTCATGTGGCAGAGCACGGTGTGCCGGAGATCGGCGCCTTCGGCCTCCACGACGTCAAGCACCTGATGCGCCAGCCGTTCCCAGCCGGGCAGATGGATGGTCAACGGCAGGCCGGTGATTTTCGCGGCGCGGGCGGAGGCGCGCAGCGATTTGCGCTCCTCGTCGGTGAAATCCTTGCTGACCCCGACCTCGCCGATGATGCCGGCCATCACGTCGGGCTGCGTTTCGCCGCCGCCGACGTCGTTGACCAGGAATTCGGTGACGTCGTCGACATCCATCGCCTTCAGCCATTCCGGATGGGTATGCTGCAGATAAAAGCCCGTGCCCATGACGATCCTGAGACCCGAGGCGCGGGCGATGCGGGCAAGCTTCACCGGATCGCGACCGATGCCGATATTGGTCGCATCGACTACGGTATGGCCGCCGAGCGCCTGGAATTTCCTGAGTTCCGTGAGCGCCAGATCGCTGTCGTCGAGCGAGACATTGTCGCGGTTCATGTAGGGGTTCATCCGCAACTCGCCGATGATGTCCATGTGCACCGGCAGTTCGGCGATCTTCATCTCGTCCGGATGACAAGGGCATTTCCATGACGTGGCGCCATCGAGCAGAATATGTTCATGCATCAGCGTCACGCCCATATCGGCGATCGGAACCGGGCCGGTCACGGTCATCGCGGTACCGGAGCGGACGCCGATCGGCGCCCTTTCCTTTGGTTTGTCTTCGAAGAGGTGATCCATTCTCAGCGGCTCCGCATTGCGCCCTTGAACAGGCGGAAGTTCAGCCATATGGCCACGAGGATGATCGTGCCGGTGACGATCGGCGTGAAAAATGGCGACATATGCGCGAGAATCAGCCCGTTGCCGATGACTGCGACGGTCAGTGCCCCGAGCACCGTGCCGACGATCGTGCCGCGTCCGCCGAACAGGCTGGTGCCGCCAAGCACGACGGCAGCGATGACATCGAGTTCGAAGCCCTGGCCGGCATTCGAGGAACCCGAGCCAAGGCGCGCCGCAAGGATGATGCCCGCGACCGCCGCCGCCATGCTCGACAGGATGTATACGAACAGCGTCGTGAAGCGCGTGTCGACGCCCGCCCGCCGCACAGCCTCGGCATTGGCGCCGATGCCGGTGACGTAGCGGCCGAACGGCGTTTCGTTGAACACAAGATAAGCGACGATGAGTACGGCGAGCGCGATCAGCGCCGGTACCGGCACGCCTAGGAACCAGGCTCTGCCGATCAGCACGAAGAAACTCGTCGGCTCGACGGGAATCGAATAACCGCCGGTGATCAGCAGCGCGAATCCGCGGATGACGGACAGTCCTGCGAGCGTGACGATGAAGGCCGGTATGCGCTCATAGGCGATGAAGAAGCCGTGGATGGCGCCGATCGCCGCCCCCAGCGCCAGCATGGCGACGATGGCCAGCGGCCAGGGCAGGCCAGCCTGCAGCG
This sequence comes from Rhizobium sp., assembly GCA_028290545.1. Taxonomy (GTDB): domain Bacteria; phylum Pseudomonadota; class Alphaproteobacteria; order Rhizobiales; family Rhizobiaceae; genus Rhizobium_E. The sequence goes on from JAQGJP010000091.1 coordinate 8,343, forward strand.
AGGCGGCCGACAGCGTAGCCGTGAGGGCCAGCACCGAGCCGACCGAGAGATCGATGCCGCCGGTGGTGATGACAAAGGTCATGGCGGCCGCGACGATCAGCAAGGGTGCGGACTGGCGGACGATATTGAGCAGATTGGGTGTCGTCATGAAGGCGGTGGTGATCAGCGAGAACACCACGCAGACGACGATGAAGAACAGCGCGATGGAGACGACGCTGCCATTGGCGATCGCCACATCCTTCCATGTGCTTTTGTGAGCCCGTTTGGGCGGCGATGTCGAAGCGTCTGCGGATGTAACGTTCATGCCTGCGCTCCCGCATCATGGCTGGCCCTTGCCGAACGGGCGCTGAATTTCCGGCCGACGATCAGGTTGACGACCTCCTCGATACTGGTGTCCCCGATATTCCGTTCCGCAACGCTGCGGCCCTCATACATGACCTGGATGCGGTCGCAGACGAGAAACAGGTCCTGCAGGCGATGGGTGATGAGGATGACGCTGACGCCGCGGGCGCTGACCGCGCGGATAAGTTCCAGCACCGCCTCGACCTCAGCCACGGCAAGTGCTGCCGTCGGCTCGTCCATGATCAGCACGGATGGATCGAAGGAGGCGGCGCGGCCGATGGCGATCGACTGGCGCTGGCCGCCGGAAAGGTTCTCGACCTTGAGCCTGGTATCGGCAATCACGATGCCCAGCCGGTCGAGCATTTGGCGAGTCTCGTCATGCATGCGCTTGTTGTCGAGAAAGGGAATGCCGAGAATGTGCTTGCGCGGCTCGCGGCCGAGGAAAAGATTGCCGGCGACATCCACCGTATCGCAGAGCGAGAGGTCCTGGTAGACCATCTCCACCCGCGCGGCGCGGGCATCGGCGGGCGAGGAGAAGGACACCACCTTGCCGTCGATCTCGATCGTGCCGGAATCCGGAATGACGGCGCCCGACAGAACTTTGCTCAGCGTCGATTTGCCGGCGCCATTGTCGCCGACCAGACCCAACACTTCCCCGGGTTTCAGGCTCAGCGAGACATCGTCCAGAGTCTGGATCGGATTATATCGCTTGGAAATACCGGTCATCCTGACGCGGTAGGTTTCGCCATCGCTCATCTCGGTTCCACCTGTCGCAGGGCGACTTGTTCACATGATCGGTCGCCGGGCTGCGCACCGAACCATCGGGTCGGGGCGCGGTCCGGCGGTCGCGGGAGATGTTATACCAAATCTCGATGATGACGACCTATTGCGTGGGGCCGGGAACGACCGTCCGGGCAGGAGCACACCGGAGAGCGTAACCTTGGTTACGGTCGAGGATTGCGACGCATCCGGCGGCCGAATCCCGGCCCACCCGAAGGGCCGGGCGCTTTTGGCTTCCGGCCTTGTCGAAAATCCTCGATGGAGGAGCAACTCCATCTGCGGTTTTCTCCTCGCCGGAAAGCCA
>JAQGJP010000103.1 GCA_028290545.1 Rhizobium sp.
CGATGCGATCCAAGGCCTCGCGCATTTCGATGACACCCTGCCGACAATTGTGCAAATAGGCGGGGATCCGGGCTGCCAGCTTTGGATGCAGGAAGACTTTGTCCCTTGCACTCACGTCCTCTCTGGACGATGGCGGAATGTGCAGAGAGGTCTCCCTGATCGTTCGCAGCAGCACGTCCTGCTTGATCGGCTTGGTCAGGAATGCGGTGCACCCGGCGGCCAGGCACATCTCCCGGTCGCCCTTGAGGGCCGAGGCGGTCAGGGCAATGATAGGTGTGTGCGGCCTATTGTTGGCCTCCTCCCACGCGCGGATTGTGCGCGTCGCAGTGAGACCGTCCATGACCGGCATTTGTCGGTCCATCAGGACAAGGTCATATTGCCCAGTCTGAAACTTCTCACAGGCTATGGCTCCGGTCTCGGCAATTTCGACACCATAAGGCGTGCCTTCAAGGTATGCCAAGATGATCGTGCAATTGTCCGGCGAGTCCTCCGCCAGCAGGATGCGAAGCGCCGGCAGCTGTTGCTCGGGACCTGCGCCGACGGATTCGGGCACCGGCCGATTGCCTCCGGCCCACACCTCAAGCGGAACGGAGAAAGCAAACACGCTGCCCTTGCCGACTTCGCTTTCGACCCAGATGCGTCCGCCCATCAGTTCCACCAGGCGCTTCGAAATCGTGAGGCCCAGCCCAGAACCGCCGAACCGGCGCGTTGTGGACGAATCGGCTTGCGTGAAACGTTCAAATACTTGTCCCAATTTCTCGGACGAAATGCCAATGCCGGTGTCGGAAAGGGTGAACCGCAGTGCGGTCGGATCGGATGAGTCTTGATCCAAGTCCACTCGCAGGCACACTTCACCGGCTTGGGTGAATTTGATCGCGTTGCCGACAAGATTGAGCAATACCTGTCGCAGCCTGGTCGGATCGCCGATCAGATCTGGGGGCACCTCAGGGGCGAGCTCGTATTTCAAGTCCAGGCCTTTTTCATCGGCCTTACCCCTCACCATCTCCATAACCTTTTCCAAGTGGTCGTAGAGCGAGAAACCGGTCTGTTCCAGTTCAAGCTGCGATGCTTCGACCTTGGAGAGGTCGAGGATGTCGTTGATAAGGTTCAGTAGGTTGTCGCCAGCGCGGCGAAAGATTTGCACATATTTGTCTTGCTCCGGCGAGAGCGTTGTTTTCGCCAGCAGGTCCGAGATGCCCATGATCGCATTCATCGGCGTCCGGATCTCATGACTCATGCTGGCGAGAAAATCCGACTTGGTCAGGCTGGCACTCTCGGCGGCGGTCTTGGCCTGCTGCAACTCGACCTCGAATCGCTTGCGTTCGGTAACGTCGCGCGCCGCAGCGAAGACGCCTTGCAATGTGCGGTTTCGGTCGTAGAAAGTGGTCGCATTGTACGACACGACCGTCTGCTTGCCGTCGCGAGCGAGCGCGGTCAGCTCGTAGTCGGTGACCGACTTTTCGCTCAATACCCGCTTGATGGCGGACTCTGCCCGGTCCGGATCGGTGAAGTAGTTCTTGAACGGCGCACCGATCAATTCGTCTCGCGTGCAATCCGTAAGCGCTTCCATCTGCTTGTTGACATCGGTGATAATGCCGGACGCATCGGTGGTCATGATCGCGTCGATGTTGGCTTCGATGAGCGAGCGGGTATAAAATTGCTGGTCGCGCAGACGCTGGTCGAGCTTTTTCTGTTCTTCTTCGACCAACTTGCGAGCCGTATTGTCGGTGCCGATCAAGAGATAGCCGATGATCGCGTCCTGTGCGTCGCGCAGCGCTGTAACCGACACCACCGCCGGGAATCGGCTTCCATCCTTGCGGATGTAAGTCAGTTCGTAGATGTCCTCGATGCCACGCGAAGCTTTGAAGACCAGGGCTTCGAAGCCCGGCGTAATCGGGGTTGCGAGCTCAATGCTGAGCGCTTTGGCGCGGGCGACCACTTCTTGCGGATCGGAAATGTCAGCCGGTGTGATCTTGTTCATCACCTCGATGGCGGTGTAGCCCAACATTTTCTCGGCGCCGACGTTGAAAATCTGAATGACGCCTTTGGCATCGGTGGCAATGCTCGAGAAGTTAGCACTGTTGAAGATTGCGTTCTGCAGCGCTCCCGCTTGGAGGAGCGCTTCCTCGGCTTGCTTGCGGGCGGTGTTGTCGGTACCGATCAGCAAATAGCCTATGATGGCGTCCTGCGCATCGCGCAGCGCGGTAACCGACACGACCGCCGGGAACCGGCTTCCATCCTTGCGGATGTAAGTCAGTTCGTAGATGTCTTCGATGCCACGCGATGCTTTGAAGACCAGGGCTTCGAAACCCGGCGTAATCGAGGTGGCGAGTTCGACGCTGAGCTCCTTGGCGCGAGCAATCACTTCTTGGGGATCGGAAATGTCAGCCGGCGTGATCTTGTTCATCACCTCGGCGGCCGTGTAGCCCAGCATGCGCTCGGCGCCCACATTGAAAATCTGAATGACGCCCTTGGCATCGGTGGCAATACTCGAGAAATTGGCGCTGTTGAAAATGGCACTTTGCAAGGCCCCAGCCTTGAGCAGCGCCTCTTCGGCGAGCTTACGCGCCGTATTGTCGGTGCCGATCAGCAGATAGCCGATGATGGCGTCCTGCGCATCGCGCAACGCCGTGACGGACACCACCGCCGGAAAGCGGCTGCCGTCCTTGCGGATATAAGTCAGCTCGTAAATGTCTTCGATGCCGCGTGAGGCCTTGAACACCAGGGCTTCGAAGCCCGGTGTAATCGAAGTGCCGAGTTCGACGCTGAGCGCATTGGCGCGCACGATCAGCTCTTGCGGTTCGGAGATGTCGGCCGGAGTCACTTTGTTCATCACCTCGGCGGCCGTATAGCCAAGCATGCGCTCGGCCCCGACATTGAAGATCTGAATGACACCCTTGGCGTCCGTGGCGATGCTGGAAAAGTTGGCACTGTTGAAGATCGCGCTCTGCAGAGGCCCCGCCCTGAGCAGCCCCGCCTCCGCCTGTTTGCGGGCGGTATTGTCGGCGCCAATCACTTCCTCGTGCGCCTTCTTTAAGGCGGCTTCCGACAGTTTTTGCTCGGTGATGTCTTCACCAATGCTCGCCGCGCCGATCACATCGCCGGACGTCGAGCGCAACAGGGAGTTGTTCCACCGGACAAGCCGTCGCGCTCCAGATCGGGTGACGATTTCGTGCTCGTGATGCCAGGCAACCGACTGATCGGCAAGCAACGCCGAATAGATCCCTCGCAACTCATCGACAACCTCGGACGGCACAAAGAATTCAAACCAGTCCCGGCCAATCACATCCTCGCTCAGCCAGCCCGTCAGCCGCAGCAGATAATCGTTGCAGTAGAGGATGCGCGCTTCCCGGTCGAGCATCACCGACGAGATCTCAAGATTGCGCAGAATTTCAGTGAGGTGCCCCTCCCTGTTCGGCAATTCCCATATTGCCTGCTTGTGGGTCGCAGTATCCACGCTCTCGATGGCGCCACTCCGTGTTTGCGTCTTGCTGGCTCGAATAGTCATGAGTTGGTCCCCGCAATCCATAATGGTTCTACCGCATGAAGGCGCGTGCAGCGACGGGCGAGCAATCTCACGACTGCCAGATCGTCCTTGGCAACAAATTCTTGGGCCTGCTGGTGTGCTCTATCGGTCGATGATGTTCTGCAAGTCCGCCGCGTAGAAGCCCGTTTCACTGAGGCGTGATGCGCAGCTCCGAGGAGGGACAGCAGGCGATCTCGCTTTTGCCGCAGCCGTATCCCTGGTGCTGAGAGAGTGTCACTGATCTCGGAAAACCCAAGATTGCCGCCCGCCCCGGTCTCCGGGTTGCACGTAACCACGCACCAAGGCCGCAAGGGTCATCGGATCGAAGGGCTTGGGTATCACGCCTAAGTCGCTGTGCGAGCGAAAGATGTTCAGCTCTCGGATTTCCATGCACGCGGTCATAAAAATGACCGGGATCCCCCTGGTCCCCGGGTCGTCGCGCAAGTGCGCAAGCGTGGCTGGCCCGTCCATCGCGGGCATCATGACGTCCAGGAGTATCAGGTCGGGCGACCAATCCATGGCGAGGGTGAGGGCTTCCATGCCCGAGCCGCAACTTCGCGTCACCAGATCGGGATCGAGACCGAGCGATATCTCCACCACTTCGCGGATGTCAGCGTCATCGTCGACATGAAGAACTCGAAGCGCGGTCATTCGACCTCCCTAGCCAGAAGCGACCGCAGCAAAATGACTGAAGTCGCCATGGCAGATCCATGTGGTTTATACTAGCGGTGGGAATGCACTAACCTAAAGCACCTATCGCTGAATTCGGGAAGCGCGATAGAATTATCGTCACTATTCACTTAGAGTGTAAATAATTTCGTAATATTTAGTCGATACGCATATTAGACAGACGAATTATGTATTTCCCTGCATTTCGGCAACTGATCTGCCCCTACCGGGTGAGATTGTTTAGCGATAGCTATCTTTATCGAGCCTTACGGGATCAATTACTGACGAACACAGCGTTGGTGCAGCGATCGGTTTGTGCCAGCAGTTGTCTACGATGGATTTGGTCGGTTTGCTTTGGCTTTCAGCGGACGGATTTCGGGCGTCCGCAGGCGAGCAGGCGACGCCCGATGATCCCCTTGCATCGACCCATTGCCGTTTCAATCAAAGCCCGTTTACCATAGCTGGTGGAGGCCTGCCATTTTAGCGGACCATCGGCCTGGATTGATGCGACATGACAATCCCGGTGTTCTACCGGCTCAGCCTCCTGTCTTGCCACCGCCGTTGAGCGCGGTGCAATGATGATCCTGGCCTCAGTCCTGTGGCGCAGGACAGCCTTGCAGGTTAGATCGCCATCATCGGCGGTGAACCGGCCAATCTCATCGTCGATCCGGTCGAGCGGTGGCTCCACCTGATCCGTCAACGCATGCGCAATGATCTCGCCACTGTCGGCATCAAGCGCCAGATGCAACTGGCGCCAGCCACGGCGGGACTTGGCTATGCTTTTCTTCAAGCCATTGGCCTGCGCCATGGATCTTCAGCCCGGTGCTATCGACCAGCAGGTAGCGGGCGATGTCCGCGTCAGACAGATCGGTCGCGAAATCCCCTTTATTGTATTCCTTGACGTGCTCAAGACAGAACAGCAGATAAAGGCCTTCAGCATCCCGCCTGACAGGGGCACGGTGCGTCCTATTCTTTTCGCAGCCGTCCCATTGGCATTTCGGATCTGTCGGTCCCGGATGGCGAGGTTTATGTGACATGGAATTTAGAGCCCCAGAACAACGGGCAACAGTTGCTAATATGTGAATGGCGGGAAGCAAACGGGCCCCCTGTCCCGCCTCTTCAGCGGCGTGGCTATGGAACGGAGCTGATTAACAGCACCGCCAAACATTTGGGCGGAGAGGCGGAACTGACGTTCGATGCCGGCGGTTTAACAGCAATCATCAAGCTGCAAATGTGAGGCTCATGACACAATCCGGCCCAAGCCAGCTATCTTCCAAGAAGCGTATCCTCGTCGCCGAAGACGAGTTTTTCATCGCCATGGAACTGACATCGATTTTGGAAAAAGCCGGCTATCACGTGATAGCTTCGGTAGTGGCGGTGGACGAAGCGCTCGATCTGCTTAAGCGCGAGCACCCCGACGCAGTCATTCTGACGGCCATGGGTGTGCCCTTCATCCTGGTAACGGCACTCAACGACTCCGAAATCTCCCAGAATTCTGTTCTTCGTGGCGCCGACTGACGCACGGCAGCTGCTTGAGGCTATTCGGATGTTGTTGAGCGGAGCGTGACGGGCATCAGCCTTCAAATCACCCTTGGTCCTATTTACTACGGAAAAGTCAACGCACCCACGAACATGTTCCGATCGACCGAAGCACCGTTTTTCATCTAATCAGTGAGGTACCGCCTTTTTGTATGCAAGCAGGTAATAATCAGGTAGGCTGACAAATGTCAGCTTTCGCGCTGCTTCGCCCTACAACGCAAAGGAAAATGCATTGTCGGTTCTTCACCGCAATAACGTCGTCGTGAGTGGCCAAGGCTCTCGTAGCATGGTCTTTGCTCATGGCTATGGCTGCGACCAAAACATGTGGCGTTTCGTGGCGCCGGCCTTTGAAGACCGGTTCCAGACTGTGTTGTTCGACCATGTTGGCGCAGGCAGATCAGACATGTCGGCTTATGACCCGGAGAAATACGTCTCGCTCGATGGCTACGCAGAGGATGTCGTGGAAATCGGCCGCGAACTAAATCTCACCGATGCTGTTTTTGTTGGTCACTCCGTCAGTGCCATGATCGGCATGCTGGCCTCGTTGAGTGCACCTGACATGTTCTCCCACCTTGTTCTGGTGGGTCCTTCGCCGCGCTACATCAACGACGGCAACTACGTCGGAGGCTTCACGGCAAGTCAGATTGAGGAAATGCTAGCGTTTCTTGCCGACAACCACATGGGCTGGTCGATGGCGATGGCGCCGGCGATCATGGGGAATGCCGAGCGCCCCGAACTGGCCGAGGAATTGACCAATAGTTTCTGCCGCATGAACCCGGAGATTGCCAAGGCTTTCGCGCGCGTGACTTTTATGTCAGACAACCGCGCCGACTTGACGAAGGTCGCGGCCAAAACACTCATCCTTCAATGCAGCGACGACATCATCGCTTCCGATGCAGTGGGTGAATATGTCCACCACAACATCGCCGGCAGCCAGTTCCGCAAGTTGCAGGCGGTGGGACATTGTCCCAACCTCAGCGCCCCGGAGGAAGTCATTGCTGCGATTAGTTCCTTCGTCTGATATCGCGCCCGAGATACTCGGTACCGTTCCCGAAGAGGATCTGACCGACCTCTACGACAACGCGCCCTGCGGCTACCTCTCTCTCCTGCCCGACGGACGCATCTACATGGTCAACGCCACGTTCCTTGGCTGGACCGGCTACACTCGGGAGCGGCTCGTTGGCACATTGATGCGGGATCTGCTCAATATCGGCGCGCAGATCTTCTACGAGACGCATTTCGCCCCGCTACTGCGTATGCAGGGCTTCTTCAACGAGGTCGCACTCGATGTCACCCGGGCCGATGGCAGCCGTTTGCCGGTGCTCGCCAACGCGGTGGAACGCCGCGATGCTGAGGGAAAGCTTCTGTTCACGCGCGTTAGCCTGTTCCAGGCTGGCGAGCGGCGGCGCTACGAGCGTGAGCTGGTCGAGGTCCAGGCCGCCACGGAAGCAGCAAGGAAAGAACTCGCTAACGTCAATGCCGTTCTAGAGGAGCGTGTCCAGCAGCTTGTCGAAGAGCGGCGTAATGCAGAGGGCTCCTTGCTGAGGGAGAAAGAAACGGCCGAGCTTCGCGAGCACTTCATTGCGGTTCTGGGGCACGATCTCCGCAATCCACTCGCGTCGGTACAGTCTGGCATCCGCATGCTGTCAAAGGAACACCTGAGCGACCGGAGCAAGAGTGTCCTTACTCTCATGGACGGAAGCGTCGGCCGGATGGCTGCGCTGATCAGCGATGTGATGGATTTTGCCAGAGCACGGCTAGGGGGAGGTCTGGGCCTCAATCGCCTGACCAGCCAAGCGCTAGAGCGGGAAGTGAGCCAAGTGATCAGCGAATTGCGCGAAAGTAGGCCAGGAAGGGAAATCCAAGTGGAAATCGGCCTTGCCGCGCCGGTGATGTGCGATCCCGTCCGGATCGGGCAGATGGTCTCGAATCTCTTGGGCAATGCGCTTACCCATGGCGCCGAAGACCAGCCGGTGCGGTTCTGTGCCTGGAGCGATGCAGAAGTATTGGAAATCTCAGTCGGCAATGCCGGCACGCCTATTCCGACTGAGATACAGGAAAGGCTGTTTCAACCGTTTTACCGTGGCGAACCATCCGCACGGAAGGAAGGATTGGGTCTCGGCCTCTATATCGCAGCGGAAATTGCTAAGGCACATGGCGGCAGGCTAACTGTCATAAGCGATGTCGATGAGACCCGCTTTACGTTTCGTATGCCGGCTGGGAAAGATCCTCGATAACGATCCCGCCATGTAACCAACGACCGGAAACCTGACATGAAATCCGGTCAGGAAACTATGTCAGGTTTTCAAGGACGTAGAACAGCCCCTCGCTTCGAATGGGGTCTAAATCTACAATACGGCCGGGTTGATAAGGAAGGTGATAACGAACACTGCAAATGCACCTGCTGCGCCAATCGCTATTTGTTTACCGACCGTTGCCTGCACGTCGAGCAGGCCTGTAATTACACCGGCGGCCGTGATATGGCGGGGTCGATCCCGCCCCACAGACATAAGGCTCGGAGCGGCTATCGGAACTCAATTTGTGGGTAATTGAAAGAACAACCGAGCGGTTACGATAAGCCATAGTGCCGGTTCGTGTCCTATCGCCTGAGATTGGGCACCTGAGCCCGGTTGCGCCCTCCACCGGGTTCGTCGTAGATAGTGATCTTGCTGCGCGCTTTCCCTGCAGCTTCCAACAGCGGGCCACTGTCATGACAACCCTCCAGCAGGTTGCCTCTCGTGCGGGCTGTTCGCTTGCAACGGTCTCGCGCGTCCTGAACCGCACCGGTCCGGTCAGCGACGAGATGGTGCGCAAAGTCCGGCGTGCCGCGGCCGAACTCGGGTATCGTCCGGCAGCAGGACCGTCGGGTTCGGCAAAACGCCGGCCGGTCATCGGCGTCCTCATCCCCAGCATTACCAACCCTGTCTTTGCCGCCTCCCTGAGCGGCATCCAGAACCGCATGCTGGTCGCCGGCCACGGTGTCCTGATCGCCCAGTCGGACTATGATCCGGCGCGCGAGGTGGATGCGGTCGCCTCCCTGCTCAACCAGCAGCCGACAGGGCTGATCCTCACCGTCTGCGATGCCCATCGCAGCGAAGCCCTCTCGGCGGACCTGCCGCCAACGGTTCTGCTCGGCAATCCGCCGACTGCGCGTTTTCCCGCAGCCGTGTGCGCTGACAATCGCCAGGTTGGCCGCGACGTCACCGAACATCTTCTCTCTTTCGGCCACCGGCGCATCCTGTTCGTCTCCGGCTATTTCACGGCTTCCGACCGGGCAAGGCTGCGCTACGTCGGATATTGCGATGCGATGGATGCGACGCGCGTGACCGTGCTGGAAGCCATGCAGATCCCGTTCGTCGACGGGTTTGAAACGCTCGATCTGTCGGTGACTTTTTCGCGCCTCGCGCCCTCGGCCATCATCGCCTCCAACGACCTTCTGGCGCTTTGCGTCATCGCCGCCGTCAGACGCCAGGGTCTGTCGGTGCCGGGCGATATTTCGGTTGTCGGCTTCGACGGCATCGCGATCGGCCTGTTGACCGATCCGGTCCTGACGACGGTGGAAATGGGGGACGCCACAATGGGCGCCGCGGCCGCATCGCTGCTTTTGGATATGGCCGAAAATGCGGTCGCGCTGCGCCATCTGCAGGTGGCGCACCGGTTGCGCACCGGCGGCACGGTGCGCAACATCCGGAACGATGCCTGACGGCGTGCAACGAAAAACGGCCGCCACAAGGAGCGGCGGCCGTTCGATGAACTCAGGTCTTTTTAGTTGCGCGGCAGCAGGTCTTCGACACTGGCGGCTGCGTCGGTCAGGGCCTCCTGCGGCGTCGCCGACTGTTCGACCACGCGAGACAGGTTCTCGACGATGGTCTGGGTGACCTTGACGCCGTTGCTACCCGGGAAAGCATACCAGGGCGTCATCAGCGGCATCTGCTCGAGGCCGGCACGAAACAGCGGGTTCTCCTTGTAGAACGTGCCGAGATAGTCCGGCGAAGCGGCCGCCAGCTCGTTGTTCGGAACATAACCGGTGCCGGGAACGACGACCGATGCGCCATAGGGGCCGGCGGCGAACTTGGCGAACTTCCAGGCGGCGGCCTGCTTGTCGGCATCCCTGGTCAGGATGACCACGGCGTTGCCGCCGGTCGGCAGCTTGCCGTTGACCGGGTCGATCAGCGGGATATGCGCGGTGCGAAGATCGAATTTGGTGCCGACGTTCTTGATGGTGTTACGAAGCGCACCGGTCGTCTGAAAGGCAATGCCGACCTTGCCGGCAACGAATGCCTGCTCGCCGGCCTGCTTGGTCAGAACCGGAAGGCCGCCTTCCTTGACCATGCGGTCCAGCACCTCAACGGCCTTCAGGCCTTCGGGGCCATTGAAGGCGACCTTGCTTTCGTCGTCGCTCAGCATGGTGCCGCCAGCGCCGAACAGCAGCGCGGAGAACATCCAGTCGTCGCCCTGCCAACGGAAGTCGATGCCTTCATTGCCGTCGCCGAGCGCCTTGATCTTGCCCCCGAGCGCGATCACTTCGTCCCATGTCTTCGGCGGAACGTCCGGATTGCCACCGGCGGCGCGCACGAGATCGGCATTGTAATACATTATCGGGTTGGACGTGGCGAAGGCGAGCCCCACCTGCTTGCCCTGGACCTGGGCAAGCTTCAGGATGTTTTCGGAAAAGCCCAGGGCGGCCATATCGCCTTCCTTGGCGACCAGCGGACCGAGATCGACGGCGATGTCGCGCTCGTTCAGCATGCGCAGGCGGTTGAGGCCGATGAAGGTGACATCGGGCATTTCCGCCGTGCCGGCCTGACGCATGATCGTCTGGATGCCTTCCTCATAGTTCGCCGAAGGATTGGCGAACTCGATCTTGATATCCGGATTTTCTTCCATGAATTTCTTCGAGATCGTGTCCATCACGTCCTTGAAGAAGCCGGGCATGGGATAGTGGATCGTGAGGGTCGTTTCGGCATGAGCCGGGAACGACATGGCCATCGACACCGCGGCGGCGGCGAGGGCCTGCTTGATACGTTTCATCGCATGATCTCCTGGAGTTGCGACCGGTCAGCCTTTGAGACCGGTCATGGTGATACCCTCGACAAAACGCTTCTGCGCGAGCAGGAAGGCGATGACGAGGGGAAGGGTGATGATGAGAGTGGCAGCCATCAGCGCGCCGTAGTCGTCGCCGGCCTCGGCCGCCCGGAAGAACAACAGCCCGAGGGGCGGTGTCGCGTAGGACTGGTTGGTGACGACGATCAGCGGCCAGAACAGGTCGTTCCAGTGTGCGACCACCGAGAAGATGGCAAAGGCGGTGACCGCCGGCCAGGCATTGGGCACGATCACGCGCGCCACGATGCCGGCCTCCGACATGCCATCGAGACGGGCGGCATGGATCAGGTCGTCCGGCATGGCCCGGAAGAACTGCAGGAACAGGAAAATCCCGAACACCGAGATCGAGAACGGCGCCACGAGTGCCGCGTAGCTGTTGAGCATCGACAGCTTGTCGAATGCAACGTAGAGCGGCAGCGCGGTCGCATGGATCGGGACCAGCAGGCCGAGCATCACCAGCGCCATCATGAAACGCGCCGCGCCGAATTTCAGCTTGGCCATGGCATAGGCGCAGGGCACGGCCACCACCACCTGCAGCACCAGGATCACGCCGCAGACGATGACCCCGTTCAACAGCAGGTTCTGCATCGACACCCGTGTCAGCGCTTTGGTGAAATTGGCCACATAGGCGAAGTGCTCCGGGATCAGCGACAGCGAGGCGGAAAAGATTTCGCTCTGGTCCTTGCCGGCCGTCGAGACCATGAAGATGTAGGGCGCAAGGAACATCAGGGCGCCAAGCGACAGCAGCGATAGCCGGAAAAACCGTCCAAGCGTCAGGGTCTGGGTCATGTGTAATGCACCTGCCGGTCGAGGAAGCGGTACTGGAGGACCATCAGGACGACGAGGATGGCGAGAAACACGACGGTCATTGCCGAAGCGTAGCCGACCCTCAGGAATACGAAGCCTTCCTGATAGATGGTGAACAGCAGCACTTCCGACGCCTTGTTCGGCCCGCCTTCAGTCAGTGCTTTGACCGTTTCGAACACCTTGACCGAGTTGATGACGCTGATCGTGGTGACGAAAAGCGTGGTCGGTCCGAGCATCGGCCAGGTGACGAGACGGAAGCGGTCGATGGAAGATTTGACACCGTCGACCTCGGCCGCCGAATAAAGCTCCCGGGGAATGGCCGTGAGGCCCGCCAGAAACAGCACCATGTTGAAGCCGACCGACTGCCAGATGCCGATGATCGAAAGGCCGTAGATCACCGTGCTCGACGCACCGAGCCAGTTCGGGCCGGGAATGCGCATGAGTGCGAGAAAGGTGTTGAGCGGGCCGATGCTCGGATGGAACAGGTACTGCCAGACCGTCGCCATGGCGACGAGCAGCGAGGCGACAGGCAGAAAGTAGACCGTGCGGAAAAAGTCGCGGCCGCGCGGTTCGGACTCGATCAGCAACGCGATGCCGAGACCAAGAAAGATCGACACCGGCGTCACGATCGCGGTGTAGACGGTGGTGTTCCACAACGAGCGGCGAAAGGTCCGGTCGCCGATCAGCTCGGCATAATTTTCCAGGCCGACGAAACGGAAGCTGCCGTAGCCAAGTTCGAAATCGGTAAAGCCGAGCACGATCACGGCGATGGTCGGAAGCACGATGAACAGCAGCATCAGGGCAATGGCGGGCGCGGCGAGCAGCCAGGCGACCTGTGCTTCGCGCCGGCCTGCCGTATCGACGGCGGTGAAGGGCAGCGCGACGTCAGCCATGAGCGCTCTCCCGCAGAACGGCGGAAACCGGCGCAGCCGGCAGGCGGCGACCATCCTCGGCAAACAGCATCACGTGCGCCGGGTCCATGTCGAGGCCGATCGGCTGGCCGGCAACAAGTCCGCGCGCTTCGCCGGGCGCGACCTTGGCGAGCATTGTCTCACCGATGGCTGCGAGCTTGGCAAACACGATGACCTCGGATCCCAGAAACTCCAGACGTTCGACGCGGGCGGCCAGTCCGCCCTGCCCTTCGGCGCGAAGCCGCACGAATTCCGGACGAACGCCGAGTGTGACGCTTGCTTCGCCCGCGGCATCCGACGAAGACGCGAGACGCAGCGCGCCGAACTGGACGAGGCCGTGCGCGTCTTTCTTGCCCGGCAGAAGGTTGATGCGGGGCTGGCCGATGAAACGGGCGACCTCAAGATGGCTGGGATCGTCGTAGATCACCTGGGGGGCGGCCAGTTGCAGGAGATTGCCGCCGATCATAACGGCCACCCGGTCGGCCATCGACAGGGCTTCCGACTGATCGTGCGTGACATAGAGCGTCGGCACGCCGGCGCGCCGATGCAGCTCGACAATCTCGCCACGGGCGTGGACGCGCAGATTGGCGTCGAGGTTGGAGAGCGGCTCGTCCATCAGGAACACGCTCGGATTGCGCACCATGGCGCGGGCAAGAGCGACCCGCTGGCGCTGGCCGCCGGACATCTGTCCCGGCTTGCGGTCGAGCAGGTGGTCGATCTTCAGCGATATGGCCATGGCCTGGACCTGCCGCTGGATATCGGCGCAGATCTGGCGCTGGCCCGGCAGCAGCGTGCCGATGAACGGTAGCCGTTGCGTGCCGGTCAGCCGGCGCATGGCCAGTGGCACGGCGATGTTCTGGCCGGCGGTCAGATGTGGATAGAGCGCATAGGATTGAAACACCATGGCGATGTTGCGATCGGCGGCGGTCAGTTGCGACATCTCGCGGTTGCCGATGCGGATTTCTCCGCCGTCGGCATGATCGAGACCGGCGACGATGCGCAGCAGCGTGCTCTTGCCGCAGCCGGACGGGCCGACCAGCGCGATGAACTCACCGGCTTCGGCCGTCAGCGACACGCCCTTGAGGATGGCGTTGCCGGCAAAGGATTTGCGGATGTCATGCAGCGAAAAGACGCTCATTGCGCCGCCTCCGGCACCTGTTTGGGGACGGAGCGCGGATAGACCTCATGGACCACATCGTCGATGAAATACGGGGTCAACGCGGGCAGCGGGACGATCTCGCTCGAGACATCCTCACCGAGCCTATGGATGACGGCGCCGACCACCCGCTCGCCCGGCATTTCCCGCTCCAGCGTATCAATGATGAACGCCGACGACGGGCCCCAGACGAGCGCGGTGTTTTCGAACGCGCCCTTCCAGGTCCAGTGCAGGTGACCGCTGGCGAAAAGCGCCACATCATGCGCTGCGAACAGGTCGTAGAGGCGGCGGCGCGGTGCCGGGCGGATGCTCCAGTAACCGGTATCGCCTTCATGGGCGTGATCGACGAACAGCGGCTTGTGGGTGAAGATCGCAACGCGGCGGCCGTCTCGCGCTGCCAGAGTGTCGGCGAGCCAGGCAAATTGCGCCTCTTCCTCGCTGTCGTCCTGGCCGAACAGCAGGCCATTCAGCCCGATCAGCCGCCAGTTGCCATGGTCCGACACCCAGCGGTCAGGCCCGACCAGGCGGCGCCAGCGTTCCAGCCGGACGGTGTCCACCGGCTGGCCGGAGCCCGGCAGATGGCCGACATCGTGGTTTCCCGGCACGATCAGCACCGGCACGGGAAGCTGGCGCATCAGGTCCATCGAAAAGGTGATGTCGTCTTCCTGATCGGCACCATCAACCGTCAGGTCGCCAGTATGAATGACAAGATCCGCACCGGTCTGCACGATCCAGGCCCGCAGAGGTTCCCAATTGCCGTTAAAATGCGGCTTGCTGGGGCTGAGGTGGGTATCAGTGATCTGGATGATCTTCATCGTGCATTCTCCGCAAAGGCTTTGCAACGCGCCGGAGAGTGACCCGGCGCTTTCGCAGCCTCTGTAGTGCGCGCATATGTCAGTCGATTGACGGCGTTTTCAGGTGATTTTCAGATTTGTCATATAGCCGATAAGATTCGCGGAAATCCGCGCGCGATGTGGTGGCCAAGGCCTCTCGTCGGGCCTGACCTCCTCGGACGGTGCTGTCACGTTGTTTTCGGCTTAACCCTTGACTGGTAGATCGGGCTGTAAGCTTGCCGACTGTCAGTTATAAGAATCATCGCTTTCCGCCAGAGATCATCGCCCAGGCCGTTTGGCTCTATTTCCGCTTTCCACTGAGCCTGCGATTGGTCGAGGAAATGCTGTTGGAGCGCGGTATCATTGTTTGTTATGAAACCATCCGCCGATGGGGCCAGAAATTAAGGGAGAACGAAGCAAAAACATAGAAGCCAATTGAGCCTCGTCCTCGATCGCGTTTGAGGTCTCCGATGACGGCGACTTCCGGCAAAGAATGCATGTTCAGTCCATGTCGGAGATTTCCATGCTAAAATCTGTTCTACCCGCTTTGCTGCTTGCCGCCCTTTCGATTTCCGCCGCGTAAGCTGCTGACGCCATCGGCTTCAAAGAGACCCAACTGCCGGATGCGAGCGGCGATCGACCACTGCACGTCAGTATCTGGTATCCGACCGGCGACGTCGGCCCGGTCGGCGAAAACGGTGTCTTTTATGGTGTGCCCGCTATCAAGGATGCCAAGCTAGTCGGCAATGCACACCCACTGGTCGTTCTTTCTCACGGGTATGGTGGCAGTTGGCGAAACCTGAATTGGCTGGCGGGGGAACTCGTTCATCAAGGATATGTCGTCGCAGCGCCGGACCACCCAGGAACGACGACTTTTGATAAATTTCCGGCACAGGCGGCCAAGCTCTGGGAACGCCCCCATGATCTTAGTCGGGTGATTGACGCTCTGACAGGGGATCCATCTTTGGCCGGTGCGATCGAACCGGCTCGCATCGCGGCCATCGGCCATTCTCTCGGAGGGTGGACGGTCACCGCTCTTGGCGGCGCGCGCTTCAGCACTGACCGGTTCGCGCAAGACTGCAAGATGCATCCAATCCCGCGCACGTGCGGCCTTTCCGTCGAACTCGGTATTGCACAGGGTCATGACAACCAGCTGGATGGTGATCTGAGCGACGCAAGAATTGGCGCGATCGTCTCTCTCGATCTGGGGCTTGCACGTGGCTTCACGCCAGAAAACCTGGCAGCCTTCCCTGTGCCAGCGCTGATCATCGGTGCAGGTGTGGATATCGGCGACCTTCCGGCAAAGCTCGAGTCTGGATACCTTGCCGCCGATCTTCCCAAGGCGACCTCCAGCTATGTCGAGATTCCGGACGCGATGCATTTCAGCTTCATGCAGGTTTGCAAACCGGGAGCGGTTGAACTGATCGAGGAAGAGACACCGGGCGATGGCGTCGTCTGCAAGGATGAGGGTCGAGGGCAGCCGCTCTTATCGCAAACGCGCCATGAAGCAGCGGTAATCTTGCGTCACGATTGTTGACAATCTACATTCTACATATTACCACTCCTTTCAAAGGGGAGAGCAATGACAATCAACGAATTTGCTGTTCTCCGGTCGAATTCACTGCCGATGCTGCTGGAACAGGAAATCGAGCGCGTCATTCTCGGCGGCGGGTTTGCGCCCGGGGACCACATCAACGAGAAGGAACTGGCGCTACGCTTTGGCATCAGCCGCGGCCCGGTACGCGAGGCGCTGCGGTCGCTTGATTCTTCGGGGCTTGTCGAACAGGTCCCGAACCGGGGAGTCTTTGTCCGTACGCTGACCGCCGCACAAGCCGCCGATGTTTATGATGTCCGTGCTGTACTTTTTGGCTTCGCCGGAAAGCTGCTGGCAGAGCGTATCACGGATGAGGAGATCGCGAAGCTCAAGGCGTTTATCGCGGATATGGACGCCATCGTCGCAGCCGACGATTTCGAAGCCTACGTAAAAATCAACTTTGCCTTCCACGAATTCATTGTCGTCGGAACCGGCAATCCGACCCTGGCCCAGCAATATTTGACGCTAGTCAAGCAACTCCGGCTCTACCGTGCCCGCAACCTCATGCTCAGCGATTCAATGCATGCCTCCCATCAGGAGCACCATGCCATGGTGGATGCCGTTGCCGCACGCGATCCGGCCAGGGCGCTTGCTGCCCATACCCGGCACGTTGAGGCAGCCAAGGTGCGGCTGATGACGACGACCCCGGACCTCAAATAACCCATCAGGAGATTGAACGCGTGAATACCATTTCCGACATTACGGCCCAGGCCATATATTTCATCGAGCGCATGACCTATGCCGACCTGCCGGAAGAAGCGCTCGTCATCGGCCGCCGTTGCATGGTCGATACGGTTGGACTCTATCTTGCAGGCAGCCGCGAGCCATCCGTGCGAATCCTTATCGAAGACGCCTTTGCCCAAGGTGGGCGCGGCGATGCACCGCTGCCAGGTGGTGGCTCGAAAAAAGTGCCGGCGGCGCTGGCCGGACGGGTCTGGGGCACATCGGGGCACGCCCATGATTGGGACGATACGCAGGTGTCCCATGATCCGAACCATGTCTATGGCTTGCTGACCCACCCGTCCGTTCCGGCACTGACTGCGGCGTTGATCATTGCCAGCGAGCTCGGCAATGTGGATGGCCGCGACCTGATGCTGGCTTTTCAGACTGGTTTCGAGGTCGAATGCAAGATTTCCGAATGGATGAACCCACACCACTATCGCCGCGGACATCACACAAGCGGAACAGTCGGCACGTTCGGTGCCGCGGCTGCCGCCGCCAAGCTCCTAGGCCTCACGGGCGACCGGCTCGCCCATACGCTGGGCCTTGCGGCGAGCTTTGCCGCCGGTATCCGCGTCAACTTCGGCACGATGACCAAACCGCTGCATGTCGGTCGCGCCTGCGAGAACGGCATCACCGCCGCAGTCCTTGCTTCGCGCAGTTTCGAAGCAGATCCCGCCGCGCTTGACGGAACCTGGGGCTTCTTCTCCGTCATGGGCGACGGTTTTGATATCTCCAAGGCTGAGGTCGGTTTTGGAGCGCCGCTCACCATTGTCAAACCGGGTGTGAGCGTTAAGCCCTATCCGTCCGGCATTCTCACGCACCAATCGATGGATGCGATGCTGCGGCTGGTTTTGGATCATGACCTGAAGGCCGAGGAAGTCGAGCGGATCCGCTTCTTTGCCGGCAAGAATATCATCGAGCCGATCCGCTATCCGATGGCGCGAAACCATCTGCAGGCAAAGTTTTCGATGCCGGCTTTGCTGGCCATGATCGTGCTGTGCCGCCGTGCCAGCCATCATGAGTTCGAGGACGCTTTCGTCGCAGGAGAAGCCATGCAGGACCTGCAGGCGCGCACGGACGTCATCAACGATCTCGAAATCGATGCGCTCGGCTACGACAAGATTCGCTCGCGCATCGAGGTCGTCACCAAAGACGGCCGTACGCTGGTGCAATGGGCCGACGAGCGTTATCGCGGCGGACCTTCCAATCCGCTCAGCGATGGCGAACTCGATGACAAGTTCCGCATGTGTGCCGAAGGCGTCATCGATGTCGTAGGGCAAAATGAACTGCTGGCGTTGGTACGCGGTATCGATGCGGGCGCCGATATCGGACGCATCATATCGCTGATCAGCAGTGGACATTCTGAAGGCCACGCTACCAAGGAGCTCGCAGCAGGATAACCAAGACTGAACTGAACGCCGTTCCGGGAGAAACGGCACTTGAAACGGGAGAGAGAAAATGACCTTCATGAAACTGATCGGCAAGGCCGCACTGGGACTTGCCGCCGCCCTTCTATCCGGCCAAATCGCATCGGCCGAGCCATTGCCCTATCCGGCCAAGGTGGTGACATTGGTCACGCATTCGAGCCCGGGCGGCGGCAGCGACGTCTTCCTGCGCGAAATGTCGAAATATCTGAGCAAGTATATCGACGCCACCTTTATCATCGAGAATGTTCAAGGAGGCAGCGGAGCCAAGGCCATGGCTCGCGTTGCAACATCCCCGGCGGACGGGAGCGTTTTTTACGCAACGACACCCACATATATATACACGTCGTTGATGAGCAAGCCGCAAAATACCTATAAGGATCTTGAGCCGCTGGTAAATCTGTTCGCCGACAGCGAAGTGATCTACACGCGCACGGATGGACCTTACAAGACCCTCATGGAGGTCATCGACCACGCCAAGAAGGAGCGCGGCCGCTGGGGTGCCGCCAATCCCGCTTCGCTGGAACGGCAGGCGGCGGAGCAGTTGAAGCGCGCCGCTGGTGTCACGCCCGCCATTGTCACCCACGAGGGCGGCGGCGATATGATGCTGAACGTTCTCAACGGCACACTCGATATCGGTATCGGTGAAATCCAGGAACTGCGCTCTCAGCTCGACGCAGGCAAGATCACCCTGCTGGCCACCTTCAATCCGGAGCGTATCGCGGAGAAGCCCGACGTTCCGACGGTCAGGGAATTGGGCTTCGACGTGAGCCTGGTAAAGTTTCGCGGTCTGGCCGGTCCGATCGGCATCCCCGAATCCACGAAGGCAATCTGGGACGAGGCCATGAAGAACCTGCTGGCCGATCCGGACTACCAGAAGGCCTATACCGCCGAAGTGCTGGTGCCACAGTTTATCGGGCATAAGGACTATCAGGCCTTCATCAACAACTTTGCCACGACGACGGAAAACTTCCTAAAATCGACTGGCGTCATCAAATAATAACGGCGTGGGATCGGGCTATCACCGGTCCCACACAATTCCTTCACCATGAGGGTTGTTATGAATAGAGATATGATCAGCGGCGTTGTGCTGCTTGCCGTTTCCGGCGCTTATTACACATGGTCCAGCGACATTGCAGACAGCACCTTGTCCGATGAGGTCGGTGCCAAGGGCCTGCCGCATGTTCTCTCCGTCATACTCGCCATTCTCGCTGTGTGCCTGATCGGCCGGGCGCTGCTCACGAGGCGCGCCCGCGCCGTGGCCGCATCCGGCATTGAGGATGAAGGCGACGCCCGTCTATTGCGCGGGGTCGGCTTCCTGCTGTTCGGGGCGGCTTATGTCTTCCTGCTGCCGTTCATCGGCTACATCGCCGGTGCCGCACTGCTGATCGGAGCCGTCGCGCTCTACGAGGGGGCTCCGCGTTCCTGGGTGGTTTTCGCGGCAGCCATCGGCGGCGGCGTGTTCTATTGGGCAATCTTCGTGAAGCTGCTTGGTGTCCATCAGCCTGTGGGCTTGATTTTTCAAGGATTGTTCTGATGGCTACTTTCTGGGACATTATCCACCTGCTGACCGAAACGCCCCTTGTTTTCGTCGCCATCGGTGGGTTGACATGGGGAATTCTCGGCGGTGCGCTGCCGGGCATCTCGGCGTCCATCACCATGGCGCTCGTCCTGCCCTTCACCTATACGATGGATCCGGCTCAGGCGATTGCGCTGCTGGCCTGTGTCTATATCGGCGCTGAATATGGCGGTTCGATTCCGGCCATCCTCATCAGGACTCCCGGCACCAATTCATCCGCCGCCACTGTCATCGACGGTTATGAACTCAACCGTCAGGGCCGCGCCGGCGAGGCGCTCGGCATCTCGCTGATGTCAGGCGTTGTCGGCAGCCTTTTCGGCCTTGCCATGCTGATTCTGCTGACCGAGCCGCTGTCCTGGCTGGCGCTTGCCTTTACGCCGCCGTCCTATTTCGGTCTCGGGATCCTGGGCCTCAGCGTGATCGCCTCCATGAGCGGCGGGTCGCTCATCAAGGGCCTGGCGTCCGCAACGATCGGTCTGATGATTGCCACTGTCGGTACGGACCCCATCTCCGGCGTGACACGTTTTACCTTTGATATCCCGGATCTTCTGGGCGGCATCGAACCGGTCCTGGTCATGGTCGGCCTGTTCGCACTCACGGAGCTGATGAGTCAATCAGGCTCATCAACGGTCACGCATCTGAATAAATCAGTCAGGATCAAGCTGCCAAGCTTTTCCATGATGAACAAGCTCAAACGCTCGCAGTTCATCGGTTGCGTTCTCGGACTATTCGAAGGTCTCACTCCGGGGGGCGGAGGATCGATCGCCGCCTTCATGTCTTACAACGAGGCAAAGCGCTGGTCGAAAACCCCCCATCTCTTCGGCAAGGGATCGGAGGAAGGTGTCGCGGCGCCGGAAGCCGCCAACAATACGGTGGCGAGCACTGCGCTCATCCCGTTGCTGAGTTTCGGAATTCCGAGCTCCAATTCCACTGCCGTTTTGCTGGGCGGGCTCCTGATGCACGGTCTCATCCCGGGCCCGCGCCTGTTCGAGCAGAACGCCCAGGTGATCGACAGCATCTATGTCGGTTCCTTCATCGCTATCATCGCCCAGATCGGTGTCGGCATCATCATTCTGCCGGCCTGTATCTGGCTGGTGAACAGGCCGAGGCCCTATCGCGCCGGATTCATCTTCGCGCTGATCCTGTCGGGCATCTTTACGTTGAACAACAGCCTGTTCGATCTCGGCATCGCGCTGGTGCTTGGCCTTGTCGGCTATCTGATGCGGCTGACCCGCTTTCCTGTGCTGCCGATGATCCTCGGCGTCGTGCTCGGTCACATGGTGGAATCGAGCTATCGACGCTCACTCGTCCTGTCGGGCGGCGATCATGTGATCTTCCTTCAGGATCCGATTGCCGTCGGCCTGCTGTCAATCGCCCTTATCTTCGTTGCCTTCTCGCTTTCCCGCGAATTCCGTGACGCCCGCAAGAGAAAATTAGAGGAAGCTCTCCCATGAATGTTGCCGTTCCGACATCAACCCCCGTCGCGGTCAAGCTGGCGGCCTTTGCCGCCGGGGCCTCCCCTTCGGCAGCGGCGTCTGCCGTCTGCCGTCGTCTGGTTTTCGACGTCGTCGCGCTCTCGATCGCTGCCCGGCACACGGATTATGTCCGCGCGGCGCTCGCCAGTGCCGTCGACGAGGGTCCGTGCACAACCTTTGGCCATAACCGGGGCCTAGGGCTCTATGATGCCGCTCTCGTCAACGGAACCGCCGCACATGGCGAGGATTACGACGACACTTTCGAAGGAGGCCCTATTCACACGGGCGCCGTCATCGTCTCCGCTGTCCTGGCAATCGCCGAGAAGCGCGGCCTCGACGGCCGGGCGGTCATGCGCGGCATTGCGGTCGGCGCCGAGCTGATGTGCCGCATGAGTCTTGTGGCGCCGCAGGCAACGCATAAGGCAGGCTTTCATCCGACAGCCATTTTCGGCGCCCCGGCGGCGGCGGCGGCGGTGTGCGCGGCACTCGGCCTCGATGCGGCAACAACAGGCCGGGCGCTCGGTATTTCCGGAAGCCTCGCTTCCGGGATCATCGAATATCTGGCCGACGGCAGTTCGACCAAGCGACTTCACGCGGGTGCCGCGGCGCAGGCAGGATTGCGGGCAGCCTTGTTGGCCGAAGCCGGCTTTACAGGGCCATTGACGGTGTTCGATGGCCTCAACGGCATATACAAGGCTTTCGCGCCTTCCAAGGCCCCGGATTTCGCCCCGTTGCTCGACGGCCTCGGCCAAACCTGGATTCTGGAGACCCTGGCCTTCAAGCCCTATGCCTGCGGAACGATGACGCAACCGTTCATTGATTGTGCCAAGAAGCTTGCAGCAGCAGGCGTCAAGGCGGAGGATATCGTTTCCATCACCTGCAAGGTGGGTGAGGGAACGGTCCATCGCCTGTGGGAGCCACTGGCGGAAAAACATCGGCCGCCGAACGGCTATGCCGGCAAGTTTTCGACGCCCTTCTGCATGGCGGTCGGATTCTTCGATGATGAGGCGGGTCTTGGCCAATTCACCGATGAACGGGTCAAGGATACGGATGTAAGGACGCTCGCCGCGAAGATCTCCTATGAGATCGATCCGGACGATCCCTATCCGCGCAATTTCACTGGACATCTCAAGGCGGTGTTGAAGGACGGTTCGACGCACGAGTTTCACCAGCCGTATATGCGCGGCGGCGCTCACGAACCATTGCCGGATACCGAACTTCTCGCCAAGTTCGAGGCCAACCTCAATTTCGGAGGGCTTTCCGACGGGGCGATCAAGGATCTGCGTCGGGCACTCGAACAGATCGCGGACGGCGGCGGCGTCGATCTGTCCGCAGCAAGATCGTGAGCGGAGAGATTATGAACAATCACGAACTCAAAGGCCATGTAGCGCTGGTGACCGGAGCCTCGCGCAATATTGGTCGCGCCATTGCCCTGTCGCTCGCCGAAGCGGGAGCATCAATCGCCATCGTCGCAAGATCGGACCGGGCCGCCGCGGATGCGGTGGCGCGCGAAGTGGAGGCGAAAGGCAGTCCCGCGACGGTCCTGCTTGGCGACGTGTCGCAGGAGGACGATGCCGCGCGGCTGGTCGGCCAGGTGGTCGAGATCTTCGGGCGCCTCGACATCCTCGTCAACAATGCAGCCGTCCGGCGTGAAGCACCGATCGAGACCCTGTCCTTCGCGGACTGGCGCGAGGTCATGGGCGTGACGCTGGATGGAGCGTTCCTGATGAGCCGTGCAGCCATCCCGCATCTGCTGGCGAGCAGCCAGGGCACGATCGTCAATATCGGCGGACTCACCGCCTATACCGGCGCGCAGCACCGCGCCCATGTCATCTCGGCCAAGGCAGGGTTGGACGGATTGACCAAGGCGTTGGCGCACGAACTCAGTCCGCGTGGCGTGACCGTCAACCTGGTCTCCCCCGGCATGATCGATACCAACCGCCATCATCCATCGGCGGGCGGAGAGCCGGGCCATCACAAGACCACGAATACACTTGTCGGCCGGCGTGGTACGCCCGAGGAAGTGGCGGCGGCCGTGCGCTACCTCGCCAGCGCCAATGCCCGCTTCACGACCGGCCAGACCCTGCACGTGAATGGAGGAGCATTCCTGCCTTGATAACCTGCAGGGACTCGGCCAGAGATCGGACAATGGCGGCCACACCGCCGTTGCCCGAATACGACAGACGAGCAATGCGTTCGAATTTTCAAGCCAGCGATGGACATTTCCGATGTCTTTATCAGAACCTTCCCTTTCGCCCCCAAGCCCGAGCCTTCCCGCCCTTTTTCTCCTGTGCTTCAAGATTGGCATACTAAGCTTTGGCGGCGGACTTTCGGGATGGATCTACCAGGAATTCGTGCTCCGCAAACAGTGGATAGACGAGGAGGATTTTTCCAGCAGCCTGGCAATCTCGCAGATGCTGCCCGGCGCCAACGTCGTCAATCTGGTAATCTGCATCGGCGAACAATTGCGCGGGCCGCTGGGCGCAATCGCCGGTGTCATCGGCTTTCTGGTCGGCCCGTTCTTTGCCGTCATTGCGCTCTATAAACTGTTCGATTTGCTGGCCGGTTTTGCCCTGCTGCCGATCATCTCCAACGGCGTCGCGTTTGCAGCCATCGGCCTGATGTTGCTCATGTGCGTTCATGGGGTTCGGCGTGCCATGCGGTTTCCGCCGTCGGTGATCATCATTGCCGTGACGGCCGTTCTGGTCGGCGTGCTTCAATGGCCGCTGATACCGGTGGTTCTCGCAATTGCTCCGGTCAGCGTTGCTCTCGCCTGGCGGAGAGGCTGAGATGCGCAATGACCTGCTCCTGGGCCTGGCTCTGGTCTTCGTACCCTTTTCACTGACCTCGATCGGCGGTGGCGGCGCCATCATCGCCGGCATCCAGAACGAAACCGTCAACGTTCACGCCTGGGTCAGTGCGTCCGAATTCATTCATCTCTTCGCTGTCTCAAGAGCCGCCCCCGGGCCGGGAATGATGCTGGCGACGGTCATCGGCTGGAAGGTGGCCGGCTGGCTCGGTGCTCTGGTGGCTTCGCTGGCACTCTTCGTGCCCTCGTCGTTGCTGTGTTATGTCGTGTTCAGGCTCACGAACACGCACCGGGAAAAGAAATGGCACCGGGCGATGCGCGAAGGACTGGCGCCGGTCGGCGTCGGCCTGATCATTGCCGGCGTGATCTCGCTGTTCCGCGTTGCCGACGGCGGCGTGCTGGCGGTGGTGATCGCCTGTCTTGCCGGCGCAATCCTCTACTGGATTCCGAAATTCCCGGTTCTGGGCGTCCTGATCCTCGGCGGCCTGGGTGCGGTCGCCGTCTCGACCTGGCAAAATCCCCTATCTTTTTAGGCCTCGGTCCGTTTGAAGCGGACCAACTGGCTTGCAAGCTTGATGGCGTTTTCGAAGGCGCCGGTATCGGCGACGCCCTTGCCGACAATGTCAAAGGCCGTGCCGTGCGCCGGCGTGGTGAAGACAGTGTCCAGACCGGCGGTGACCGTCACGCCGCGGTTGAACCCGCGCATCTTCGTGGCGATCTGCCCCTGATCGTGATACATGGCAAGCACGCCGTCATAGTGGCCGGCGAAGGCCTTGAGGTAGACGGTATCCGACGGGAACGGCCCCTCGCAGTTGAAGCCTTTGGCTGCCATGGCCTGGACGGCCGGCCGGATGATCTCGATTTCCTCCATGCCGAACAGGCCGTTTTCGCCAGCATGCGGGTTGAGCGCGGCGACGGCCAGCCGAGGCTGATCGATACCGGCCTTGCGCATCATCGTCGTTGCCAGAATGATGGCGTTCTCGATCGCCGGGCCGTTAATCTGTTCCACGGCTTGCCGCAGCGAGACATGCGAGGTGACGCGCGACATCCACTGATTGTCGAGCACGTTCATCTCGCTGAAATAGCCGCGATGGCTGAGCAGATGCGCAAACATCTTGTGCTCATCGGGAAAGTGCCAGCCGCCATCATACATCGCCCGCTTGTTGAGCGGCGCGAAGGACACGGCATCGACCTCCCCCGCCTTGGCGAAATCGATCGCCCGCGACAGGGTTTCGCCGGTCACCCGCCCGGACTCAGCGCTGCCGACGCCGGGCGGATAAAGCGCGGGATCGGTATTGTTCAGATCGACGATTGGTATGCTTCCGTCCGACCAATCGATGGCGGCTGGGCTATCATAACGCCGGCAGGCAAAGGAGACGCCGGCCTGGCGCATGCCCAGCTCGAGCACCCTGATGTCGCCGATCACGACGATGCGGGCGGTGTCGGCCATCCGGCCGTCGTGGAGAATGCGGGCCGTCTGTTCCGGCCCGATGCCGGTGCAATCACCGGGGGTGAGGGCGATGACGGGAAGTGCTGTGGTCATGACTGCCTCGACATAAGGGTGGTGGAAAGGGGCATCGACCGAAGCGCTTCGTTGATCGCCTTGCCGCAGGTGACCGTGTTGGCGCTGCCGCCGAGATCGCCGGTCCTGGACGCAGGATCGACGAGCACGGTTTCGATCGCCGAGACGATCGCCGCGGCCGCTTGCGGGTGGCCGAGATGGTCGAGCATCATCGCGCCCGCCCAGATCTGGCCGATCGGATTGGCAATGCCTTTGCCGGCGATGTCAGGCGCCGAGCCATGCACCGGCTCGAACAGGGACGGAAAATTGCGCTCGGGATTGATGTTGCCCGATGGCGCGATGCCGATCGTTCCGGTGCAGGCCGGACCGAGGTCGGAAAGGATGTCGCCAAAGAGATTGGAGGCGACGACGACGTCGAAGCGGTCGGGGTTCAGCACGAAATGCGCGCAGAGAATGTCGATGTGATACTTGTCCCAGCGGACATCCGGATAGGCTTTCGCCATGGCTTCGACGCGCTCGTCCCAATAGGGCATGGTGATCGAAATGCCGTTCGACTTGGTGGCCGAGGTCAGGTGTTTCTTGCCCCGGCTTTGCGCCAGGTCGAAGGCGAAGCGCAGGATCCTATCGACGCCGATGCGGCTCATCACGGTTTCCTGGACGACGATTTCGCGGTCGGTGCCGGGATACATTTTGCCGCCGATCGAGGAATACTCGCCCTCGGTGTTTTCGCGGACGACGAAGAAGTCGATATCGCCAGGCTTGCGGCCGGCAAGCGGCGACGGAACTCCGGGCATCAGCCGAACGGGGCGCAGATTGACATATTGGTCGAACTCGCGGCGGAACTGCAGGAGCGAGCCCCAGAGCGAGATGTGATCGGGAACGGAGTCCGGCCAGCCGACGGCGCCGAAAAAAATCGCGTCATGGCTGCCGATCTGCGCTTTCCAGTCATCCGGCATCATCTGGCCATGCGCGGCATAATAGTCGCAGGAAGCGAAGTCGAAATGGTCGAAGGCAATGTCGATTTCGAATTTTTCGGCCGCTGTTTGGAGGACGCGGAGGCCCTCCGGTACCACTTCCTTGCCAATGCCGTCGCCGGCGATGACCGCGATCTTCAGACGTTTGGACGGCATGTCGAATTCCTCTTCTATTCGTTGTCGCCGAGTATGGCGGCGCAGACCGCGTCCGTCACCATGTCGGTCGTGGCTGTCCCGCCGAGATCGGGCGTGTGCAGTGCCGGATCGGCGGTGACGCGCTCGATGGCGCGCATCAGCCGTGCGGCGGCGACCGGTTCGCCGAGATGCTCAAGCATCATCACCGCCGACCAGAACGTGCCGACCGGATTGGCAATCCCCTTGCCGGTGATATCGAAGGCAGAGCCGTGGATAGGCTCGAACATCGAGGGGAATTTCCGTCCCGGATTGAGGTTTGCCGTCGGCGCGATGCCGATCGAGCCGGCAAGTGCGGCGGCAAGGTCGGAGAGTATGTCGGCGTGAAGGTTGGTCGCGACGATCGTGTCGATCGATTTCGGGTGCAGGGTCATGCGCACCGTCATGGCATCGACCAGCATTTTGTCCCAGGTAACATCGGGGAAGTCGGCGGCGACCTCGCGGGCGATCTCGTCCCAGAGTACCATGCCGTGGCGCTGGGCATTCGATTTGGTGACGACGGTCAGCAACTTGCGTGGCCGCGATTGCGCCAATTCGAAGGCAAAGCGCATGATGCGCGTAACGCCCACGCGGGTGAAGATCGAGACCTCGGTTGCCACTTCCTCCGGCAGGCCGCGGTGTGAGCGGCCGCCCTGGCCGGCATATTCACCTTCAGAATTTTCGCGGACGATGACCCAGTCGAGATCGTCGGCCGTCACGCCCCGCAGAGGACTCTGGATGCCGGGCAGGATGCGGGTCGGACGGACATTGGCATATTGATCGAACGGCTGGCAGATGGCGAGGCGCAGGCCCCAGAGTGTCAGGTGATCGGGGACATCGGGTGCGCCGACGGCGCCGAAGTAGATGGCGTCGAAGGCTTTCAGACGATCGATGCCGCCCTCAGGCATCAGGACACCGTACGCTTTGTAATAATCGGAGCCCCAGGGGAAATTTTCGACCTTCAGGTCGAAGCGGCCGTCGCGTTGAGCACAGGCATCAAGGACGCGAAGGCCAGCCGCGACCACTTCCTTGCCGATGCCATCGCCCGGAATGGCCGCAATTTCGTACTTCTTCATTCTCAACTCCTCGCGCTGACGGTGCGCACCTAATCGGATGCCCAACTTTATCGTAATTGTCAATTATAAATTGTTGACAATTTACCAAAATAGGGATGACTTTACCAGGAAGTTATAGTCAGAGCCCAAACAAGGAGGGAAGCGATGTCGTTGTCCATAGACAGGTCGATATCCGAAATGCCGGCGTTTTTCCAACACAAGAACGAACTGATGCATGGATTCCGCTACGAACGGGTGCCGACCGCCGGCGCGGAAATCAATGTGGCGGTGGGCGGCGAGGGGCCGCCATTGCTGCTTTTGCATGGAAATCCGCTCACCCATGTCAGCTGGCACAAAATCGCCCCGGCGCTTGCCAAAAGCTTTACGGTCATCGCGCCTGACCTGCGCGGTTATGGCGACAGTTCGAAACCCGATGGTGGCGAGGACCATTCCGGATACTCGTTCCGAGCCATGGGCGAGGACAATGCGGCCGTCATGTCGCATTTCGGTTTCGAGCGCTATCAGATCGCCGGCCATGACCGAGGCGCGCGTGCGGCCTTCCGCATGGCGCTGGATTTCCCTGACCGGATCGAACGCATGGCCGCCCTCGACATCGTTCCGACGCACCATGCTTTGACCAATGTGACGCTCGGCTGGGGGCTCGAAGCCTATCACTGGTTCTTCATGGCGCAGAAGGCGCCGTTCCCGGAGAAACTGCTGACGGCCGATCTTGACTACTACATCGACTACAAACTGAATAAGAAGGGCGTCGGTCTGGAAATCTTCAGTTCGCAAGCGATGGCGGAATACAAGCGCTGCACCACGGCGGAACAGATCCATGCGGTCTGCGAGGATTATCGCGCCACCGTCAGCATCGACCTGGCAATGGATACGGCCGACTTCGACAAGCGGACCATCGCTTGCCCGGTTCTGGTCCTGTGGGGCTCCAACAGCCATTGCGGGCGCCATTTCGAGCCGCTCGAGGCATGGAAACCATGGGCTCCGGATCTGAAGGGCTGGGCCGTGCCGACCGGACATTATCCCGCCGAACAGCGTCCGGATCTCATCTATGATGCCTTCTGGAAATTTTTCAACGGACAGGATCCGATGCCGGCCGTCTGACACGTCGAACAACCTCCGTCAGCCGTTTGGTCGGCTGACGGAAATTGCTAGGCGATTTTCCTAACCGAGTGCGGCAATGATGCCCTGCGTCATTCCGACGGTGTCGGCGGTTCCCTTGATATCGCGGGTGCGCGTGGCCGGGTTGGAAAGCGCGGTGGCAATGGCTGTCTGCATGATCGTTGCCGCTTCGATAGCCTCGGGAATCCCACGGTTATGCCCCAGCCACTCGATCATCATGCGCGCCGATTCGATCATCGCGAAGGGATTGGCGATGCCCTTGCCGGCGATATCCGGCGCTGAGCCGTGGGTCGCCTGGGCCATCGCTAGATTGCCCTCGCCAATGCACAGACCCGGTGCCATGCCGAGGCCGCCGACCAGGCCGGCCGCCTCGTCCGTCAGGATATCACCGAACATGTTGGTGGTGACGATGACGTCGAAAGTCTGCGGATCACGAATCAGACGCATCGCCATGGTATCGACGATCACCTCGTCGACCGTGACGTCGGGGAACTCCTTGGCAACCCGGTGGCATTCCTCGACGAACATGCCGCAGCCGAGCTTGAAGACGGTGTTTTTATGCACCAGCGTCAGCCGCTTCTTGCGCTGCTGGGCGATCTCGAATGCCGCCCGCGCCACGCGCGACGAGCCGAGCCTTGTGATGACCCGCACCGAGATCGTCACATCCTCCGTCGGCCGGAATTCGCCGGACCCGGCAACGACATTGCGGTCGGGCTGGAACCCCTCGTTGTTTTCGCGCACGATCACCAGATCGATGCCCTCGTGGATCGCCCCCAGCCCGGGAAAGGATTTCGTCGGCCGGACATTGGCAAACAGGTTGAAGCCCTTGCGCATGATCGGGTGCGGATTGATGGCACCGGGCACTTTGGGATAGGCCTGGTGACCGATCGGGCCGAGGATGAAGCCGTCCATCTTGGCCAGCGTTTCCATCGTTCCCTCGGGAAAGGTAGAGCCATGGCTGTCGAGCGCGGTCCGCCCGATGGGCATCGGCCGCCAATCGATCCTGAGGCCGGTCTTGGCGGCGGCGGCGCGGGCAACCTCGACGGCGGCAGGCACGATTTCGTGGCCGATGTCGTCGCCGTTCAGAATTCCGATCACGAGATGGTGTGTCATGCAGGTAGTCCTTTCAATCAGAAGCAGCGTCGATACGGCGCGAAAAGGTTTCGAAGATCCGAAGGGTGAAGAGGATCGTGGTCATCACGACGGCGATGCGGGTGATCTGGAAGGCGGTGACGGTGGTGGCATCGAGATGCATTGCCGTTGCCGTCAGCACCATTTCGGTCACGCCTGCCGGTGCGACGGCGAGCAGGCTGGTGACGAAGGACAATCCGGTGGCCGCCGAGAGCAGCCAGGCAATTGCGGCAGCCGCGCCGAGAAGGAAGGTCGTGGTGATGCAAGCCGAGAGCGTTACCCGCGGAAGTCTGCCGAGCAGCGATCGCCGGAAACGGCAACCCAGCCAGATGCCGATGACGATCTGGGCAATCGTCAGGACGATCGAAGGAACGGCATAGGGACCAAGGCCGAAACCCGCAACGCCGCCGCCGATAGCCGCGGGAACAAGCAACCAGGTGTTCGGCAGCCTTAGCCGCTGCACCAGGAATGCAATCAGGGCTGCGACCAGAAACAGGACCATTAGAGGCAGCGCCTCGCCCCGAAACGGGATCGCCACCGGCTGAAAGCCGCCATCTTCGCCGAAGATCGATACAAGAAAGGGCACGATCGTGACAATCGCGCTGACCCGGACCAGGTGGACAACCGCCACCGTGTCGCTGTCGGCCTTCCTTTGATGCGCGACGACCGCCATCTCGGCAAGACCGGCTGCTGCCGTCGCGAAGAATGCGGTCCTGTTGTCGATCGCGGCGAGCCTTCGGATCATTTGAGCGGCGACCATGGTGGCAGCGATCGTCAACACGGTCGAAAGCAACATGAATGGTAATAGTTTAGCGATGGCGATGACCACTGCAGGAACGAAATGCAGCCCGATCGCCAGCCCGACGGCGACCTGACCGAGTTCCCGTCCGTAGGGCAGGGCGGTAATAGGAGCCCCCATGAGCGCCGCACCGCCACATGCCAGAAGCGGTCCGAGCAGATAGGGAAGGGGCATCGCGACGCCCTTGGCGATCAAAGCGCCCGCGATGCCGATCATAAGCGCCAGGCCGATCCGAGCCAAGGGGCGGTGGAAGAATCGCCGCCCGCCGCCTGTGCCCAATGGTTCCGGATCCGGCCTCACGATGTCGACGGCGTCAGGCGACGGAGATCAGGCGGGTCGTCAGCTCGTCGAGCGAGTGCAACGCCTCAAGCCTGCGCACCAGTTCGACGATCTCGTTTGCCTTTCCGCTTGCCATGCCTGCGAATTCCGCATTTTCGCGGAACTTGTCGGCAACCTCGTCATAGCTCATCGGAAACGCCGGGCTGCCCTTGCCGAAGTCTGCACGGCCCGAGATCGTGCGGCCGTCGTTGAGCTCGATATCGATCAACGTCGTCATCAGGTGGTAACCGGCGGCTTCCGCTTCGTCGTCGATGACGAAATCGACCTTCTCGATCATCGCCTTGACGTCCGCACGTTCGACGGCGGCGTCGGTGAATTCGTTCAGGCCGGCGCGGCCTTCGATCAGCAGGATCGCCATGCAGAATTCCATGGAGAACTTGGCCTGCAACTCATCCTTGGGACGGTGATGGATCAAGGCGTTGGGCATGTTGGAATTGGTGCCGACGCGGACATGTTTCACGTCTTCGGCACGAATCGCGTGCTCCTTGATCAGCCGTAGCATTTCCGTCATGCCGGGATGGGTCAGCGAGCCTGACGGATGCGGCTTGATGGAGATGCCGGGCATGGCGAAGGTCCAGGGAGCGCCGAGTTTGCCGAGGATCGCAGTCTCGTCATAGCCGCCGCCGGCGGCCGCGAAGAAGCCGCGCGGAGCCTCGAGGATGCGCGGCGTGGCCGTCCAGCCATAGGAAGCAAACTGCGCCGCGGCGACGCCGCTTTCGGACGAACGGCCCGCATGGAAGGGTTTCGTCATGGTGCCGAAGTTCTCGCGCAGACCGGCGGATTGGCTGCCGGCGATCGACAGGGCGCGCAGAGTGGTGGCGACGTCGAAGCCCATCAGCCTTGCGCTGGCGGCTGCCGCGGCGAACGTTCCGCAGGTGGCGGTGGCATGGAAACCTGTCTGGTAGTGGCGCGGCGCGATGGCTTCGGCAATCTTGCACTCGACCTCGACACCGAGATGATATGCCAGCATGAAATCCTTGCCGGACGATTTGACGAGCTCGGCGATTGCCAATGCTGCAGGCAGCGCCGGTGCCGTCGGATGGGTCAGCAAGCCGTAGACGCGATCCTTGGCGACGGCGAGCTGCGTGTCGTCGTAATCATCGGCGTGGATACCGACACCGTTGGCGAATGCCGCGAAACGAGGCGCCACCTTGCGCCCTCCGCCAATAACCGTCGCCACGCCCTCGCCAAGGCCAAGATCGTCGAGGTGCCGACGGACCAGCTCACCGCTTTTGGCGACCGAACCGGAAAGAGCAAGGCCAAAGCCGTCAAGTATCGATTTTTTGCCCAGCTCCACAACGTCTGCCGAAAGTTCGCCGAAGGTCGTGTTGACCACGAATTCTGCAACATACTTGGTCAGCTTTACATCGACTGCTTTGTTCTGGTTCATGCCTCATCCTCTTAGGTACATTCGTATTGAGCGAATCTCAATTTGACTGTGCTGGGAGGATTGTTAATTGTCAACAGTTTTGTGTTTGCAAAAACGTCGCCTAGATAATCCAGTGTTAATATTCAGGATTCGGTGCTGGATCCGCCTTCGGCGCGTTTGCCCCGCGGGGTCTTCTGCGGCTTATCTGCGGGCGTAGGGCCGGGCTGGCCGGCTTGACGGGTTCGCGTTATACCGTTCAGGATATGGGTGCGCGCTGCAATCAGGCTGCGAACGGGATCACGCGCCTCAAGCGCGTCGACGATCGCGCGATGCTCCTGATTGGAAATGTGTAGCACGTCATGATTAGAAAGAGCCCTGTAACGCTGAATATGCAATTCCCGCACGAAGCTCTGATAGATGAGCTCAAGGCGATTGTTGCCCGCCATATGCGTAAGTTGCTTATGGAATTCGAGATTGATGGGATAATAGATGTGCACGTCGCCCAGTTCGACAACCTCGTCCATACGCTGCAGCAGCGCGCGCAGGATGGCGATTTCCGCGTCCGTGATCCGCTCGGCGAGCATCATGGCCATGCAGCCGAAAACACCGGCGCGCGCTTCCGAAAGATCCTGCGCTTCGTCATTGGTCAGGGCGCGAATGAAGAAGCCGCGGTTCGGGATGATTTCGATGAGCCCCATCGCTGCCAGTGCGCTACAGGCTTCGCGGATCGGCCCGCGGCTCACGCCCAGGCGTTGTGAAAGGCCGTTTTCATTCACCCTCTCATTCGGCTTCAACTCGCCGTCGATGATCATTCGTTCGATCTCGGCCTGCACCACATTCGCGAGCGAACGGGTGCGAAGAAAATCGATCGCAGACAAATTGTAGGGTACGTTGGTTATGTCTGACATGAGCAAGACGGATCCCGTAAAAAGTATAGGGGCTTCAGCGTTGACGCTTGCCCCCAATGTTTCCTTTATCAGTAACTGCTGTAATTGGCGATACTTGCGACAATCGAGTCCCGCTGTCTTTAAAGGATCCGCAAAATCGTTCAACCCCGCGCGTTCATCTGCGAGCCGCCAAGTACAGGAACCCGGTTGGCAACGAAGACGACGGCAAAGGATGCGGCAAGGAGTATAATGCCGAGAACACAGATTGCCCCGAGATCACCGCTCTCATTGAGATCGTAGATGATCACCGAGACGAGCTTGGTATTGGCGGTCGTCAGAAGGATCGTTGCCGAGAGTTCACGGATCGTGCCGACGAAGACGAAACACCAAGCTGCAACGACGCTGGTTCGAAGCAGTGGCGCGGTAATGTCCCACAGCGTTCTCAGCCTCGATGCCCCCATAATACGCCCTGCTTCCTCCAATTCTGGATGAACGCCGGAGAAGGCGGAGGACATTTGCTGGTATCCCGCAGGAAGTTCGATCGTCATGAAGGCAATGAGCAGGATCCAGATCGTCCCGTAGAGCTGAAATGTCGGATTGGCGTAGCTGAGGAAAAGCCCGACGCCAAGGACGATGCCGGGGATCGCAACGGGTGCCGTCGCAAGGACGCCAAGGAAACCGGAACCTGGGATCAAGTGGCGGATAACCAGATAGGAGACGACCAGTGCGATCGCGGTAACGGCGGTCGCCGTGAGGAAACCGAGCAAGAATGTGTTCCATAGCGCAAGCCGGGTTGCCGAGAATTCGAACAGCACGAAGCGCCAATGGCTCAAAGTCAGCGTGTTGAGATTGATCGGATCACCCACGGTGTTGGTAAAGGCGGTTTTCAGGATGGCCAGATAGGGAAGAACGATCGTCAGGCTGAGGATGCAGCCGACGAACAGCACGGCGACCCATTTCCACCGCCCAAGCTTGGTAACGCGGGGCGTGCCACTCTTGCCGCCAAGTACCGTGTAGCCTTTGCGGCCGAGGATCGCCTTTTGCGTACGCAGAAGAATGACCGTTATTACAAGGAGCGGCAGGGCGGATGCCGCCGCCAGCCCAAGCCGGGGCGGGAACTGAAAGAGGCTCCATATTTTTGTGGTGATGACATGAAATCCGGCCGGCAAGGCGAGGATCGCCGGTGAGCCGAACATCGTCAACGCCTGGAGTATGGCAATGAGCGTTCCGGCGAGCATGGCCGGCAATACCAGCGGAATAGTCACCTTTCTCAAGGTCGTCATTGATTTGCCGCCAAGGATCGAAGACGCATCTTCGAGATCGGATGGAACCCGGTCCAGCGCGTTCGCCGTGAGGGTGAAAACATAAGGAAAAGTGAAGCAGGCAATCGCGAAAACGAGGCCGGTGAAAGTGTAGATGTTGACCAGATAGGCGGATGAATCGAGGCTGAAAATGCTTCGGTAGACGATGTTGACGATGCCGCTGTTTGGTGCTGCGAGGATTTCATAGGCGATAGCGCCGAGAAACGGAGGCGTCACGAAAGATGCAGTCACCAATATTCTAACGATGCGCCTTCCCGGCAGGTCGGTTCTGGACACAAGCCATGCCATGGGCGTAGCGACCAGGCAGGCGAGGACGCCGACCGCGAGTGCCATGCCGACCGCCAATCCGTAAGCCCGAAGAAGCGTTGGGTCGGCAACAAGGGCAATGAAGTTTTCGAGTGTGGCGGACCCGTCAGTATCGCTGCGGAAACTGTAATAGGTCAGCCAGAACAATGGCAAGAGAACCAAAACGCTCAGGACAAGTGTCAGAAGAGCGAAAGTCGGCCATGAAAGGTCGATGCCGCGGCGCCGACCCTGAACCTGAGCGTTGCTGGTCATGATGAATTATGTCCCAAAATACTTTTCGTAGTTGGCTTTGATTACCTGGATCTCCGGCTCAAGTTTCGCAGGGTCCGAATGGAGCATCTTGATCTTCGACAGAGGTGTCCGGCTTGCCTTTTCCTTGACATCCGGATGGAACGATCTCAACCCGCCGAAGTCACTGTTGAGTTGCTGTGCTTCAAGCGAAAACAGGAACGCATAGAAAAGCTTGGCGGCGTTGGGATGCGGGGCCTGGTTCAGGACTGCGGCATTGCCGACGGCAAGCGGCGTGCCTTCGTCGGGATAGACGATCTTGATTGGCTTGCCCTCTTCGATCAGACGGAAGATATTGTATTCATTGCCGTCTACCTCAAGCGCCCGTTCGCCCTGGGCGAGCTTCTTCGGAGGCTCGGTCGAGGACTGTACCTGCATGATGTTCTGCTTGCCCAGCTTTTCGAAATACTCCCAGCCAAGCAATTGGCTCAGCACGAAGGTCGAGGTCATTATCGTGCCGCTGTAGCCCGGATGTGCCTTGACCATCTTGTCCTTGAAACGCGGATCGAGAAGATCCTCCCAGGACTTTGGAGCCTCGTTTTCCTTCATCAGGTCGGTGCGATAGGCAATGACCGAGAGATGGGCACGATAGGCAGCGAAATAGCCATCCGGGTCGCGCTCATCCGCCGGCCATTTATCGGCAACCTCCTGCGGCACCATAGGTGCAAGCCAGCCCTGCCGTTTGAAATATTGGAAATGCACAGCGTCCGATGTCTCGATGACGTCGGCATTGTGTATTCCGGTCGAATACTCCTGGCCGATGCGTTGGAAAACTCGCTCGGAGCCGGCACGCTCGACCTGGACCCCAATATCGGGATACTTGGTCTTGAACAGTTCTGCGAGTTTTTCGGCGACTGCCACGTCGGTCGCGGTATAGAATACGACCGAACCTTCCGCTTTGGCAGCGGCCTCAAGTTCGGGGGTAATCTGGTAGGGTGCTGGTGCTTGAGCCCAGGCAGCGGTTGACGCCGTGAGGCCTGAAGCCAGGAATACGGCGGATAGAACTCTCTTCCACATGTCTACTTCCTCCCTTATTGTGCGAGTGCCCGGCATTTTTC
This sequence comes from Rhizobium sp., assembly GCA_028290545.1. Classification (GTDB taxonomy): domain Bacteria; phylum Pseudomonadota; class Alphaproteobacteria; order Rhizobiales; family Rhizobiaceae; genus Rhizobium_E. Next base: position 36,510 of record JAQGJP010000103.1, read on the forward strand.
TGGCGGAAAATGCAGCCAAACGGTCTGGCCAACCGGGATCGCAACGTTGACCGGCGCGACCGTTCGCACCATTTCTCCGCCAGCAATCGAAACGAGATAATCCCGGTGCGAGCCGAGATAAATTTGACGCGTGACCGTACCAAAGGTCACATTGGTGTCTCCGATGGGTTTGTCCGATGACAGTTCGATATCGTGGTGGCGGATCGAAACCGCTGTCTTGCCCGTGGCCGCGAAGGTGCCGCTGCCGCAGCGAAGAACGAGGCCACCGTCGCAGAGAGCGGCGTCATTGCCGCGTGTTCCGGTCAGGATATTGGTGCCGCCAATGAAGCGGGCAACGAATTCGGTGGCCGGTCTTATGTAGATATCTTCCGGCGAACCGGCTTGTTCGATTAAGCCGTCATTCATCACGACGATGATATCGGCCGTCGTCATCGCTTCCGCCTGATCGTGCGTCACATAGACTGTCGTGTAGCGAAATTCGTCATGCAGCCGGCGGATCTCGAAGCGCATCTCTTCGCGCAAATTGGCGTCGAGGTTTGAGAGCGGTTCGTCCAGCAGCAGGATTTCCGGCTTGATCACCAGCGCCCGCGCCAGCGACACACGCTGTTGCTGGCCGCCGGAGAGTTCGCCGGGATAGCGACCTTCCAATGGGAGAAGCTGAGTCGCCGCAAGGATTGTCCGCACGCTCTGGACAATTTCTGCCTTCGGCAAGCGGCGAAGTTTCAGGCCGTAAGCGACGTTATCGAACACCGTCATGTGCGGCCAGAGTGCGTAGCTCTGGAAGATCATCGACATGTTCCGACCCTCCGGCGGCACGGTGGATTGGGCTGAAGATATCGTCTTTCCTCCGACACGCACTTCTCCTCCGGTTGCCGGTACAAAGCCGGCCACCAGCCTCAAAGTCGTTGTCTTGCCGCAGCCTGAAGGACCGAGGAGGCAGACAAGCTTACCCTTATCGACGGAGAGATTGACGCCTTTGACCACCTTCAGGGCGCCGAAGCTTTTAGTCAGGCCATCTAATTCTAGGAATGCCATTACACCTCCCGAGTTTCGCAAAGGCCGGATCCGGCTCCTGCAGAAATTGGCATGATGGAAACTACGCAGCGAATTGCAGATTGTCAACAGATGACTATTCGCGGCATTTTAGTTTTTAAGTGTGGCACAGAATTCGGAGTTGGGGCCGTCCACCACATCACATCTATCCGGCCATTTTCACCGGCACGCCATTTGCACGCATCAGCGCCGTCTGCATCGGACCCAAACCGAACTCGCCCTTCCAGGCTTGATCGGTGAGATTTCGGAGATAGCCGCCGGCCGAATTGATGTGCCCTCCCCGCTCCAGGGCAAAGGAAAACCGTTCGCCGAACGCAGTTCAAGATTCTTGGCAGTGAATAACGAAATGGAGACAAAGTGCCGCAGATGATCGATCGACGGCCGACGGCCCTGTCGCCCTGCCGGGAGACCGCTATCATGACGCCGAGCGGCCGGACCCATTTAATGGAAGTTTGATGCGCGACGGGGACACGGCGGACATTGGAGCGTCCCAGTAACCGGGCTGACCGTAGGCCCCCTTCAAAGTTTCGATAAAGAGCCTCGCCGCCCTGAGCGGCCTGTCGCGCGGATAGACCGCTGTGATATCGAAGCTCGGCAGCGCAAAATCGTCGAGGACAGTGATAAGCTCGCCGCCCGCGATTTCGGTGCCGACTTCCCATGTCGAGCGCCAGGCAAGACCAAATCCATCGCGCGCCCACCGGATCAGCGCGTCAGCATCATTGCAATCGACGGTCCCGTCCACCTTGACCGAAATTGGCTTCCCCGCCTCCTGAAACAGCCACTCGCGGTGCATCCCTGCCCTCAGGTTGACACCCAGGCAGTTATGCCGGGCGAGATCCTCGAGTGTTCGGGGCACGCCGTGCCTTCTGAGATAGGCCGGGGTCGCACAGACAACTCGTTTGTTGGTCAGCAGTTTCGTCGTGACGAAGCGAGGATCGATGACATTGCCAATGCGGATGCAGATATCGTACTCAGCGCTGACCGGGTCAACGTAGTCGTTCGAAAGATTGAAGGAAAGCTGCAGGTTGGGATGCGTCTCGGCAAAGGTCCTGGCATGCGGGGCAACATGATAACGCCCGAAATGAGGGGGCGCCAGGACCGTGAAACGGCCGCCGATTTGCGAAATATCGGGAAATATCTCAGCCTCGCCGACGTCGATTTCCGTGATCAGCTCTTCGCAATGCTTCAGGAAAAGCAATCCCTGCTCGGTCAGCGAAAGATGCCGCGTCGAGCGGTGGAGAAGCTTGACGCCCAGACGCCGCTCGAGACCGTCGATATGCCGGCCGATCATTGTCGAGGTGATTTTTTCCTTTTTGGCCGCCGAGACGAGTGAGCCCTCTTTGGCCACGGCCAGAAACGCGCGTATCTCCTTGTAACGGTTCACGATCCCTCCCAGTATCCGGGGCGGCCATAGACCGAGCGCAGCCATCCGATGAATAGCCCGATCTTCGCCGGAAGATGTTTCTGGACCGGATAGACGGCGGCAACGTCGTAGCCCGGCGGCATGTAGTCGTCGAGTATGGTGACCAGCGCTCCGGTGGCCAGTTCCGGAGCAACCTCCCATCGCGAGCGCCAGGCTATTCCAAGACCCTCGCGCAACCATTCTGTGAGGACCTCGCCGTCGTTACACGACATCGTTCCGGATACCTTCAGCGTGATCGGGCGATCTCCTGAATTGAAATGCCATCCCCGCGGCTGCCCCCCATACTCATTGAAGACGAGGCAGTTATGATGCATGAGATCGCCGGGGCTGAGCGGCATGCCATGTTTTTCGAGATAGGCCGGCGTGGTGCATAGAATAGCCTGATTCATTGCCAGACGCAGCTGGACGAGGCTCGTGTCGATGACCGGGCCCAGGCGGATGCCGACCTCGTAACCGTCGCGGATTAAATCGATCACGTGATCGCTCAGATTAAGTGATACCCGAACGTCAGGGTTCGCGCGCACGAATTCCTGGATGTGAGGTGCGACGTGCCTGCGGCCGAAAGCGGCAGGGGCGGAAACGATCAAATGGCCGGTGGCATAGTTCCGACCGTCCGAGACGAGCCGTTCGGCCGTTTCCAGGCGCTTCAGGATCTGGTGGCAGTAGGCGAGAAATTCCACGCCTTGCGGCGTCAGTACCAGCTTGCGGGTCGATCGTTGCAGCAGCCGCCCTCCCAACCGCTGCTCGAGTTGCGTTATCCGCCGCCCGATGATTGCCGGCGTCAATGCCAGCTCTCTCCCCGCCGCGGCAAAGCTCTGCTTTTCCACGACCGCGACGAAGGTTTCGATTTCCCGTAACTTGTCCAACGGCCAGTCCATACTTTTAGTATATAATGAACCGCAATTTTTGCTTCTTATCAATCAAAATGTTTAGGTCTAGCATCCAGATCAGAATTTGGATGCAAGCAGACAGCTTCTTTCCACGTTCAAAGGCTTGCCGGCGTGGAGGCGCTCGCGCCGAAATCGCGAAAGGGAGGAATACCATGAAATTTATCAACTTCTTCTGGGGACTGGCCGCGCTGAGCGCTTGCGCAAGTCCCTCATACGCACAGAACGGTTCCAGCGACATCAATATCGTCCTGTCGTCCGCGGTTGATGTCGTCGAACCCTGCCACATGAATTCGACCGGCTATATCGGTCAGGTTCTTAAGACGAATGTGGTTGAAACCCTGACGCGGCTGGATCCGCAGAGCAGCCAGATCAAGCCCAATCTGGCCACCGGATGGAAGCAGATCGATCCGCTCACCTGGCAGATCAAGCTGCGTCAGGGGGTGAAGTTCCAGGATGGCACGGAATTCAACGCCGATGCCGTCATAGCCGCGCTCAACCGGCAGTTCAGCCCCGAGCTGCAGTGCCGTGACACCATCCGGCTGTTCGGAAAGACGACGATCCAGGCAAAAGCCATCGACAATGACACCGTCGAGATCAAGACAAGCGCGCCGATGCCGCTGATGCCGACGACACTGTCGCAGATCGGCATGACCGCACTGAGCACCAGCACCAAGGAGGCCACGAAGGCGCCGATCGGAACTGGACCTTATGTCTTCACCAGTTGGGACCCAGCGAGCAAGCTCGTCCTGACACGTTTCGACGGCTACTGGGGCGCAAAGCCTCAGGTGCATCAGGCCACTTACATGTGGCGCGAGGAACCGGCTTTGCGCGCCTCGATGGTCAAGGTCGGCGAAGCCGATATCGGTTTGCAGATCGCACCCCAAGACGTCGATCCGCAGATGGACATCGGCTATCTCAATGCCGATACGAGCCGCATTCGCATCTTCATGGACCAGCCGCCACTGAACGATGTGCGGGTCCGCAAGGCGCTGAACATGGCGTTTGACCGCAGCGCTTTCCTCGGTACCATCATGAGTTCGCAAGCGCTCCCCGCGAGCCAGTATATGCTGCCGACCGTCAATGGTTATGACGATAGCATCAAGCCGTGGGCATACGATCCCGAGAAGGCCAAGGCGCTGGTTGACGAAGCAAGGGCTGCGGGCGTCCCCGTAGACAAGCCGATCGACCTGTTTGGCAGCCAATTCATGCAGGCCAACCTCGATGAGATGCTGCAGACCCTTGTCCAGAGCTGGCAGGAAATCGGCCTGAACGTTCAGATCCGTATGGTCGACAAGATCCAGCACTCGGCAATGCGCCGAAAGCCGTATCCGACCGATCGTGGTCCGACTATGGTTCACGAACTGCATGACAATATCGCCGGCGACGCGGTCTTCACCATGATGGTCTATTACACTTCGGCGGGTGCATTATCCAACGTCTCCGACCCCAAGCTCGACGCCGTTCTCAACGAGGCCAGCGTATCGAGCGGTGACAAGCGCCGTTCGCTGTTTCAGCAGGCGAACCGCACAATACAGCAGGAGATCGTTCCCGATGTCATGCTGTTCCATATGGTCAGTTACATGCGGCTCAGCCCCCGCATCAGCTTCAAACCGGACTTCACAACCGGTGGCCAGCTGGAACTTGCTGCAATCACTTTCAAATGAACTTCAAGAAGAGAGGCGGCCTGCCGCCTCCTTTCCCATCCATTGTAATGTTCCGCCAGAACGGAGGAAGACGCATGCCTATTTATAAGTGGGACAACAAACCATACGAAGGTCCGCATGTCCTGGACAACCCGCCGCCATTTCACGAAAAGCTTTGCAATTACGGTGCCCGGCCCTACTGGTCGCCGGACGGCAAACGGATTGCCTTCGTCGAAAAGGCCTACGGCGATGTTCACGAGATCGACCTTGAAACACGGCAGATCCGCAATCTCACTGGAAATCTGGGCGATCACCACTCATTTCTGCGGGTACTGTTCCTGCCCAATGGTGACTACCTTCTGATCGGTCCCAAGGAATTCAAGGACCACCATACCAGCCGCTACATCGAGACCGAACTCTGGTTCATGGACCGCGAGGCGAAGACCCCGCCCCGTCCGATGGGGCTGACCTTCTTCGAAGGCATCGGCGTTTCGGCCATCGCCAACCGCATCACCTATTCCCGCCATGGCGAACACGATCCACGGCTGGGCAAGTTTGAGGATTTCGAGTGCTACGTTTCGGAGCTTGAGTACGGTCCGAACGGCGCGGAGATCGGCGCGACGCGCGCGATTTACCGCAACGTGACGGGATTCCGGCGACCCGAGCCGCAGGATTTCCGCAACAACGACACCGAAGTCATCATGGCAGAATATATCGGCCCGCGCGATCGCAGCACCACCTGGAAAACCCAGACCAGGGGGATCGATCTCAAGACGCTCGACGTCCGGACCTATATCGACGAGCCGCTGACGCACAACGAGTGCGAGGGCATCTTCCCCGACCATGAACATATCTGCCTCGAATCATCCTGCGATTTCGTCGACCAGTTTCCACCACTCGATCTCTGGAAGCTGAAGCTCGATGGTTCCGGGCGACGGGTGCGAATGACGCGATTTTTTGACCGCGCTCCATGGCGCGCCAGCAATTCCAATGTCAGTCCCGACGGAAAATGGCTCGCGTTCATGGTCAACACCTACACGAGCGAACCCGGCTTCGGCATGGGCATCGGCCTGATGGACCTCGAGGCGTGGGAAAAGAGCGACTATGCCCAGGAATGGGAGACACCTGAGGACAGGGCGGTGATACGGAAGAAAAACAACACCTTTGCGGAGATCAAATAGGCTAGAATTCAGGCCGACGGTCTTCGAGATGGTCTCAAGGCCGTCAGCCAGTGAACATGGAAAAGGGAGGAGCCACTTGCACCGCTATATCGGATCCCGCATGGCGCATAGCGCCATTTCAATGGTGGGACTTATCGTCCTTGTCTTCTTTCTCGCGCGGCTGACAGGGAACCCGGCTGACATTTACCTACCGATCGAAACGCCTGCGGATGTGCGGGCTGCCTTTTCGGAAGCGCACGGGTTCAACGATCCCGTGATCGTACAATTCTGGCATTTCGTGCAGAGCCTCGCCCATCTCGACTTCGGTCAGTCGCTCCGTCAGGAGCGTCCCGTCCTGCAGTTGGTGCTGGCCGCGTTTCCAACAACGCTTCTGCTAGCGTTCTTCGCCATGGCATTCGCTCTTGTTATTGCGATCGTCTCCGGTGCCCTGGCGGCCCAAAGGCCGAACGGAATTCTGGATCGGTTCGTCAATGTCATATCGCTTGCGGGGGCAAGCTTACCAAATTTCTGGCTGGCGCTCGTCAGCGTTCTGGTCTTTGCGGTCTGGCTGCGATGGCTGCCGACCTCCGGAACCGGGGGCTTCCTCTACTGGATCCTTCCGGTGATGGTCCTCGCCGTCCGGCCGTGCGGGCTGATAGCGCAGGTGGTCCGTGGGTCGATGATCAACGCGCTGTCGTCCTCCTATGTGAAGACGGCACGGGCGAAGGGGGTCCGTCGAACCACCATTGTCTTTGTGCACGCGCTACGAAACGCCATGCTTCCAGTCATCACGGTGGCCGGCGATCAGGCTTCGGGAATGATCAATGGGGCCGTGGTGATCGAGGTGATCTTCGGTATTCCCGGCATCGGCAAGCTGATGATCGACTCCATTCAGTATCGCGACTTCGCTATGGTCCAGGGCGGCGTCATCATCACGGCGGTTGCCATCTTCGCGCTGAACATCGTCATCGATATCTCCTACGCGCTGCTCGACCCTCGTATCCGGTACAGCTGAGGTAGAATTTCATGAGCACCCTTGTTTCCCCCAGCACCCAACAGAGCCGCTCGACGCTTCACCGGTATCTATTGCTGTTATGGCATGACAAATTCGCGACGGTCGCGGTCATATTTCTGCTGCTCGTCATCGCCGCAGCCCTATTCGGCCCCGCTGTATTCGGGCAGTTGTCGAACAAGATCAATCTCCTGGCGCGCAATGCACCGCCACTGTCGTTCAAGCACGGCTGGGCCTTCGCGCTCGGCGCCGACTCTCTTGGCCGTTCAATTCTGCTGCGGCTGATCGTCGGCGCCCAGAATACCATGCTTCTGGCGGCTTCAGCTGTCATATGCTCGCTGTTGATCGGGTCCCTGCTCGGCTTCATCGCCGGCTATCGCAACGATTGGATGAGCGCCGCCATCTTGCGCATTGCGGACGTGGTGATGAGTTTCCCCTCGTTGCTGCTGGCGTTGATCGTGCTGTTCGTCCTCCAGCCTGGCCTTACCAATGTCATTCTGGTGCTCGCCATCACCCGTATCCCGATCTACTTGCGCACCACCCGCGCCGAGGTGCTCGAAATCCGGGAACGGACCTTCGTGACCGCAGCCCGGATCATGGGCGCCTCGCCGCGTCGTTTGATCTGGAAACATATACGTCCCACCGTCACCCCTACCCTCATAACCATTGCCACTCTTGAATTCGCATTTGTCATGCTCTCGGAATCGAGTCTCAGCTTCCTTGGCCTCGGCATCCAGGCGCCGGCGTTCACCTGGGGCGCGATGGTCGCCCAAGGGCAGAACTACCTCAGCACGGCCTGGTGGGTGGCCTTCTGGCCTGGCCTGGCGATCACGCTAACGGCGATGTCGCTGAACCTTTTTGCGAACTGGCTGCGCATCGTCGGCGATCCCGTGCAACGCTGGCGGCTTGAATCGAGAAAGAAATCCAATGACTGAGAACCAAGAACATCTCGTCGAGGTGCGCAACCTTTCCGTCGAGTTCCATACGCAGGACGGCACGATTCCCGCCGTCAGGAATGTCAGCTGGCATGTCGATCGGGGCGAGACCCTGGCGATCCTCGGCGAAAGCGGTTCCGGTAAGAGCGTCAGTTCGTCGGCGCTGATGGGGCTCATCGATATACCCCCGGGGCGCATCACGTCCGGGCAAGTGCTCTATCGCGGCGAGGATCTTCTCAAGGTCTCCTACGAACGCCAGCGGGAACTCAACGGATCGAAGATCGCGATGATTTTCCAGGACACGCTTGCTGCGCTCAACCCCGTCTATCCGGTCGGCTGGCAGGTCGCCGAAACGTTCCGCGCGCACGGCAAGGACCGCAAGGAGTCCAATGCCCGGGCGCTTGAGCTTCTCGTACGCGTCGAACTTCCCAATGCGCGTGCGAGGTTCAACGATTATCCCCATCAGTTTTCCGGCGGCCAGCGTCAGCGCATCATGATCGCCATGGCGATCGCGCTCGATCCTGAACTGCTCATCGCCGACGAACCGACAACGGCACTCGACGTCTCCGTCCAGGCCCGCATCCTGCGTCTCCTGAAAGACCTGCAGCGCGAGCGGGGAATGGGCCTGCTGATCATCACGCATGATCTTGGCATCGTCGAGGGGCTGGCGGACCGCGTGGCGGTCATGAATGGCGGAGAAATTGTCGAAACGGGAACCGTAAAGGAGGTTTTTGCCGCACCAGGACATGCCTATACCCGGAACCTGCTGAACGCGGTACCGGGCCGGCAGGGCTTTCCAGCAGCGTCTTCACCCGGCGAAAGCCCAAAGCCGCTGATCGCTGTCAGCGAACTGTCGAAGGGGTATCCGAGTTCGGCCAAGTCTCCCATCTTAATGGCCCTCGACAAAGTATCGTTCACACTGGCGCGCGGAGAAACGCTCGGCGTGGTGGGCGAATCCGGCTCTGGAAAATCGACGCTTGCCCGCACGCTTCTGGGACTGGAAGAGGCGTCGAGCGGCACAGCATCCTATCGCGATCGTGACATGCTCAATCCGACGGCGGACGACCGGACCATTCTCCAGCGTCAGATTCAGATGGTTTTCCAGGACCCGACGGCTTCGCTCAACCCGCGCATGAGCGTCGCGGAGATTGTCTCGGAACCCTGGGCGATCCATCGGGACGTCTTGCCGAAAAAGGAATGGAGCAACCGCGTTGGCGATCTGCTCGAGCAGGTCGGCCTCTCGCGGGACCATGCCCAGCGGTATCCGCACCAGTTTTCGGGTGGCCAGCGGCAGCGTGTCGCGATCGCGCGCGCGCTCGCGCTCAAGCCGGACGTCATCATCTGCGACGAGGCAGTCTCATCTCTGGACGTATCCGTGCAAGCCCAGGTGATCGCGCTCCTGAGGAGCCTCAAGGACGATTACGGCCTGTCCTACATCTTCATTGCGCACGACCTTCCTGTGGTTCGAAGCTTTGCCGACCGGATCCTCGTTATGAAGAAGGGTCAGATCGTCGAACAAGGCAGGACAGAGGATCTCTTCAACCATCCTCAACATCCCTATACCCGGGAACTGCTTCAGTCCGATCCTGTCTTTGGAGGTCACGTGGCCGCTTAAGGCCCTGGCGGGACCCGACACAACGCCGCGAGCTCAAATGGGCTGAGAGGCCGATCAATATGTGGTGCGGCAGACGACGATAAGGAGGATCACGTGCTAATCTGGTCATACCGCCAGATCCCCATGTTAATCGATGCTCAGTTAACGTTACGCTGCCTGTTATTGCATTCGCTGGCTGCAAACTGGCAAAGTCCGGATATTCCGATCCGTTATGGGCCAGGCTTTCGGCCATCAGGCAAATCGCGAGACACAATCATATAAGTTTCCGTACACAAGCAGATGCTTTTATAGTGTTAAAGCTTCACCGCGCATTAATGTCTGTGTGTGCATCCTAAGTCAACGGAGAACGTCAAGATGCGAAAGACACTATTTAAACGAAAATTTACAGTGTTACTATCAGTATTCGCAGTAATCCTGTCTTTTAACGCGGCGGCGGCGGGTGGCCTGGCGCTTCCAACTGGAAAAGTCATTCTGACCATATCCGGCAACATTACCAAAACAAACAAGGGCGAAGTCGCCCAGTTCGATCGCGCGATGCTTGAATCACTGGGTTTGGTATCATTCAAGACAAAGACACCTTGGTATGATGCCCCTGTGACTTTCGAGGGTATTTCGCTTGACTCGCTGATGAAGAGCATTGGTGCTCACGGGAAAAAAGTGACCGCCTTGGCATTGAACGACTATAACACGGAAATTCCGATGAGTGATTTTGCGGAGCATGGCGCGATCCTTGCGCTCAAGCGTGACGGTGAATACATGCCGGTTCGCGACAAGGGGCCTCTCTTCATCGTCTATCCCTATGACAGCGATGAGGCTCTTCAGACAGACCTCTATTATGGACGCTCGGCCTGGCAACTTGCGAAACTCATCATCGAGTAGCATTTGCCGGAAAGGCCAAGGCCATGGCATCTCTGCGACTTTTGAAGCTTCTTCTGGCGATCACGGTGGCATGCTTCGTTCTCGCCACAGGCTATATCTCGTATATTATCTATGATCGCCAAGAGGCGCTGCAACAGGTTTCGCGATATAAGGTAGCCTGGTCGGTCAATCAGGCATTGGTAGAATACATGCGGCTGGAGCAGCGGGTCGCTGCCTTCGGTCTCGTTGACAGCACAACCGATACTGACGAGGTCCAACTCCGCTTCGACATACTCTACAGTCGCATGGAATTGCTCAAGACCCGCGAAATTACCGAATTTCTGCGTGACGATCCCGCAAGTGCAAAAACCATTCGTGAACTTGAAGCGGTGCTTGCGGTTGCGGAACCACTGCTGCAAAATATCAAGCGTCCTGGTTCTGTTAGGGGCCTTATTGACGTTCTTTCGCCTTTGGATAGCAGGCTCGCCGCATTGTCTTCGGAGGCAAATCTCACGGGCACTCAGCGCGCCGCCAAGGATCAGGCGGAACTTCTGCATCTTCATCTCTTGTTTTCCGCGCTTGCCGCCGGCCTCATAATCTGTAGCATTGCCTTTATCGGCATGCTTGGTTGGCACAATCGACTGCTTGGCCGCACCCACCGCCGGTTGGGTGAACTAACTTCGGATTTGAGGCAGGCAAGCGGCAGCTTGAAGGTCAAGAACATCAGCCTCGATGCCGCTCTCACCAACATGTCGCAAGGTCTCGGCATGTTCGACGCGGAGGATCGCCTTGTCGTCTGCAACCAGCGCTTCGGACAGATCTTCAATTTGCCGCAGGACTCTATACAGGCCGGCAGTCCAATGGCCTCGATCCTGGCAGTCGCCGAAGCGGACGAGGCACCATGCTTCAGCGAGATCTATTCGCAACAGCAAACACTCATTCAAGACAGCCGCGGCGGTAACTTTCTATGGGAGTCTTCGGACGGCCGGGCGTTGTCCGTTTCGCACGCGGCGCTCTCTGACGGCGGCTGGATCGCAACCTACGAGGATGTCACGGAGCGACGTCGCGCGGAAATTCAAATAGCCCATATGGCCCACTACGACTCGCTCACTGAACTCGCCAACCGAGTCCTCTTCCGGCAGCGGCTCGAAGAAGTGATGTCAAGTTCAGAGCGCGAAGGGCTGCCATTAACGGTATTCTGTCTCGACCTGGACCGTTTCAAGGAAGTCAACGATAGCCTTGGACATCACACCGGCGACGAGTTGCTCAAGGCAGTGGCGGCACGATTGCGCGCCAGCATCAATAGCACCGATCTGGTCGCGCGCATGGGCGGCGACGAGTTTGCAATCCTGTCGTCGGTTCCCATGGGGCAATCCGAATGCGGCAATTTTGCTCGACAACTGATCGCTGAAGTGGATCGGCCCTTCGTTATCGACGGCCGAGAGATAACCGTGGGCCTGAGCATCGGCATCGCACGGGCCACAGGCGGAGGCGAAATGCCGGACCAACTTCTGATGCAGGCGGACCTCGCGCTTTATCGAGCCAAATCGGAAGGAAGAGGCATTTTTTGCTTCTTCGAACCTGCGATGGACGTGCAGTTGCAAGAACGCAAGGCGTTGGAGGCGGACCTTCGCAAGGCCCTGGCAAATGGTGAAATGGACGTCTTCTACCAACCACTGGTAAATGCGAGCCGCTATGAAATCAGCGGCTTTGAGGCACTGCTGCGCTGGAGGCATCCGGTACGAGGCATGATCCCGCCGGCCGAATTCATTCCGATCGCCGAGGACACGGCGCTGATTATTGGGCTTGGAGAATGGGTGCTGCAGCAAGCGTGTACTCAAGCTATGAATTGGCCCGACGACATCGTGATCGCGGTCAATTTATCCGCCTTACAGCTGCGTAGTGGATCACTGTTGCAAACGGTCATCGACGTGCTGTCGAGCACGGAATTGCCACCACGCCGCCTCGAACTCGAGATCACGGAATCGGTACTCATGGACGAAAGCGAATCCACGCTGGCGACACTGCACAAATTGCGGAGTCTCGGCGTCCGCATCGCCTTGGACGACTTCGGAACAGGCTATTCCTCCCTAAGCTATCTCCGCAATTTCCCCTTCGACAAGATTAAAATAGACCAGTCGTTCGTGCGCGACCTCGACACACGGCCGGACAGCATGGCGATAATTCGCCTTATCACCGGCCTTGCAAACAGCCTTTCGATGACCACCACGGCGGAAGGGGTTGAAACAGAGCAGCAGTTTCGACATTTGCAGGGTGCCGGTTGCACCGAGGTCCAGGGCTATTACTTTGCGAGGCCCAAGCCTGCTTCCGAGATCGTCATGTCGTTGCCGCAGCGGCCGGCTATTGATCCGCCAATCGCAATGCCAAGGCCGCAAAGCGTTTGATGAGAAAGCGCCCACAAAGGGCCGAACAACCGGGCGGAGAAATCCCATCAACCGATCGCCGGCGAGAGAGGTTGATGAAACGCTTCAAGTCGTCGCGACAGCTTCAGCGTTTTGTCTCCATCCATGATCCGATCGCCAATCCCTTCGATCTCCCACGCCACGATATAGCCTCATCCCACCATCGCGAATTCCGAGACGCAGCCATGCGGACTTGGCACAAAATCGCCCACCTTCAAACCGCGTGCATTGCGCGGGCTTGGCTATCGAATGTCAAGTTTACGTTACTACCCGTGCTCGTAACTCTATATGTCTCCAGCGTCTTTCACACGACTGCGATCTCGTCGGAATTTCTGCTGCAGATTGCAATTTTCTCTCCCTTTACGGCAAGATTTCGACAATCTTCAGCCCGATTAGCGGCATTCCACCCCGTGACGAAGGCCTGCAGCACTTTCAACCACAGATTCATGATTAATTCTGCGTTATGGCCGGGTTTCCGGTACGCATACACACGCATAGGATCCCTGGGCCACACAAGGCGCCTCAACCCTCGGCATGGCTGTACTAAAAAAGTTAGACTGCCCGCTTGACATATGTGAAATAAACCTTCAGCTTAAATATGAGGCGTTGAGCAAAGATGCTTAAAAATGCGCCATTCGTCGAGAAATACATCCATTCTTTGGGCAATGTCGCCACCTGCAGCATTCATGCTGACGGGGTTTACCCGTTGATTGGTCGAACATGGTCAAGGAATACCCTATTGGAATTGTGTTCTCGGTGTCCGGGTCGTATGGAACCGTAGGTCGTGCGATGCTGAACGGCGCGAAGCTCGCGTGTCAGCAGATTAACACCGACCGTAAATTCGGCATCCGCCTCAATCCCGTCTTTTGCAATCCAGGCAGCGACCTGTCCGCCTATGCACCCGCCGTGGAAACCCTGCTGATGCAAGGCATCAACCACGTTGTCGGCTGCTATACCTCTTCCAGCCGCAAGGAGGTCATTCCTGTTTTCGAAAAGCGCGATGCGCTGCTGTGGTATCCGATCCACTACGAAGGCTTCGAAAGCTCGGCGAATGTGATCTACACTGGGGCCGCCCCCAACCATCACATGCTGCCACTGGTCGATTATTTTGTCCGCCACATCGGACGCCGGGTATTCTGTGTCGGGTCGAACTACATCTGGGCGTGGGAAAGCAACCGGGTTCTCCGCGAGGAGCTTGCCCAGCGCCATGGGCAGGTGGTCGGCGAGCGCTATCTGCCCGTCGGAGAGACGGACGTTGACTGCATAATTCAGGCGATCTTTGAGGCCAAACCCGATCTCGTTTTCATTTCCCTGATCGGGGAGTCCGCCTATTCATTCTTCCGCGAATTCCGCAACGCCTGCGAGGCGCGAGGCATTGATCAGGTCAAGCGCTATCCGATCGCCAGCTGCAACTTGTCGGAACCGGAACTGGACAGCATCGGTCGGGATGCAATGGAGGGGCACCTAAGCTCAAGCGTCTATTTCGCCTCGATCGACACACCCGAAAACCGGGATTTCATTTCCCGATACAAAACGGCGTTCCCGGGTGAGCCGGTGCCCTCCGCAGAAGCGGAAGCCGCCTATGTAGCGGTCATTCTGCTTGCCCAGTCGCTGAGGGACGCAGGTTCGGACGCGTTGCGCGCCGTCAAAGCTTGCGCCGCCCATCAACGGCTTTCAGCTCCGCAAGGGGAGATCTCGATCGATCCGAGCACATTTCATGCCTATCTGACACCGCGCATCGGCCGCTCTCGCAAGGACGGTCAGTTCGATATCATTTTCGACGCAGGCAGGCCTGTCGCGCCGGATCCCTATCTCATCAATTCTTCTTCCACGCTCGAAGCCCCTTGGCTTCGTCCGACCTTGAGGATTGTACCATGAGGCCGAACCGCTTCGTCCAGAACTTCAGCCAACGCCGCGCCCTGATCCTGACCGGAGATGTTCGCGCGGCGGATGCGGTGTCCTCGACCGCCCGAAAGCTCGGCCTTTCGGTCGAGCATCTTTCGACGTTCGATTCGGACGCTCAGCTTGGCCTCCAGTCGGCGGACGCGCGCCGCGACGTGCTTTTCATCGATGGCGACATGAATTTCGTTCCGGAGTTCGCCATGCGCAATGCGGCAGAGCTGGCGCAGGTGCCGGTCGTGGGACTGGTGGGCGTTGAGGCGCCCAGCCGCCTTCGTGCCCTGATGCAGATCGGAGCGACGGCATTCCTGTCCAAGCCCGTGCACAGCGGCTCGATGTTCTCGGCGCTCTATCTGGCTGTCAATGAATACGAACAGAGAACACAATTGCGTCTTTCAATCGAAGAACTGGAAAGACGCCGCAGGTATCGCCGTCACGTCATCAAGGCGGTGACGATGGTGATGACGTCCCATTCCCTCGACGATGAGGGAGCGTTCGCGCTCTTACGCAAGGAAAGCATGCGCGCGCGTGTCAGCCTTGAAAACTACTGTGAAGGCGTCGTCCAACGAAGTACGGCGCACCTAGGTCACGACGCCGAACCTGACGAAAAGCAGGTCGCCGCCGACTCAATACGTCATAGCCTCCACGGAGAATAAAATGAAGAAGAGTGATTACAGCGCCGCTTCGGCAGAGAGATATCAGGGAATGGCTGAGCAAGGACAACACGAACGGCTCGTTCGACATTTGATGGATCGTCGCTCATTCATGAAGATGGGCGCCGCGGGCATGGGAGCGCTGGCCGTTCCCGGAATGATGGGGCAAGCCAGGGCTGCGCCAAGAGATCCGCTGCATTTCATCGGTTGGCAGTATAATCCCCAGATCGTCGCAGATAACGTCGATATCTTCAAGAAGATCTACGACGAGTCCGTGGACTATCAATTGGTGCCCGGAGAATATCCGGCGATCGCCGAAACCAAGCTGATGTCCGGCGAGCCGATCGACATGATGTATGGCGAGGTCGACCGCCTCGTGCGCTGGTATTCTGCCGGCTGGGTCAAGGATCTCGAGGATCAGCCCGGTATCGCGGAGATCAAGGCCGGAATGTTCGAGAACGCGATCCAGGGTCTTTCGCTCCCGAACGGAAAGCTCGGCGGCCTGCCTTATTTCGCTGGCTTCGACTCGTTCATCTACAATGCCAAGCACTTGGATCAGGCGAAGCTGCAGCCGCCAACGACCTGGGAAGAGTGTATCGACCAGTGCCGCAAGCTGAAGCGAGACAAGATCGCTGAATTTCCTTATGTCAGCGCATGGCAGCGGACCTGGACCGCCTTGTCATGGAGCCTCTTCTCCGTCCTGTATTCCGAGGGCGCTGAAGTCTTCGACGCCGCCGGCAATCTCGTCGTTGACGACGCCTTCAAGAAGGTCCTCGACATGCATCGGACGATGTACGCCGAAGGCCTCGTGCAGCCGGACATCTTCACGATCGAACAGGAAGGCGTACCGAGCTACGCGACCGGTCAGCACACGTTCATGGTCGTGCATGAATACGACCAGAAAGTCCTGAACGATCCCAAGCTCTCGCAAATCCCGGGCCAGGTCAAAAATGCGCTGATGCCCGGCAAGACCCACTCGACCCTGACATGGGTTTCGCTCTACCTGATGGGTGCCAAGCCGATCGATACCGAGCGGGCCTGGAACCTCATGCAGTTCTTCGGCGGCAAGTCCAAGGACGGCCAGTACCATGTCATCAAACGCTGGGCGCTCGATTACGGCCTGGGCACGCCCCACAAGGAGGTGCTTGATGATCCGGAAGTCCGCGCTTCGTTCGGGCAGTGGAAAGACCTGGATATTTCGTCCAAGCAGCAGCAGATCGCCAAGACCCGCGAAGTATCCAAGAAGCTTTGGTTCGCTGACTGGGATTGGTACATGATGGGTGAAGTGCAGGATTACATCCGTGGAAAGCAATCCCAGCAGGAACTGATCGATAAGCTCTCGAAGAAAGTAGACGAGGTCAAGCTCCAGTATCCGGAGTAGCGACCAACGCCTGTTTTCCCAGCTTCTGACGAGGGTATTTCGATGACGAGCAGCGATACTTCATTTAACGATATTCCATTGGTCGGCCTCAAGGAGGGGAGGCCGGCCCGTAAGTTCCGTCTGGTTTCGACGTGGCCGCTTACCTTGCCGACATTGGTGGTAGTCTTCGTGGTAATCGGAATACCACTCGCCTATTCGCTAATTCTCAGCCTCAATCGCATCAATCCGCTCAGTCAGCGGTGGGTGTTCGTGGGCCTGCAGAACTATCTCATGGTGCTGCCGGATCCGGACTTCCTCGCCGCTTTCGGTCGCACCGTTTATTTCGCCGGCATCACGGTGGCCGGGGGGCTGGCGCTTGGCATTGCCATGGCGTTGGCGCTTAACGGCAGGTTCTTCGGCCGCGGGATTCTTCGAAGCGTCGTGCTCATTCCATGGGCGATGTCGCCGATCGCCGTCGGCATTCTATGGAACTGGATTTTCAATGGCGACTATGGGCCGTTGAACGCGATCCTGATGGATGTCGGTATCATTTCGCAGCCGATTTACTGGATGGGCAGCGGTACATTCGCGTTCCATGCGGTCGCCCTTGCCCATATCTGGAATCAGGCGCCGTTGACCGCGCTTCTCCTGCTCGCCGGCCTGCAATCGATGCCGGACAGCCTGCACAGGGCTGCGCGGATTGATGGGGCGGGCGCCATTCAACGCTTCATGCACATCACACTGCCATGGTTGCGGCCCATGCTGCTCCTCGTCATGATCCTGACCACAATCAATTCGATCATGGCCTTCGATCTGTTTTGGATCATGACGCGCGGCGGTCCGGGCAGCGCCTCGACGGTCTTCTCCTGGATGGGCTACGCCTACGCCTTCCAGTTCTTTCGTTTCGGAGAGGGAGCGGCGGTCCTCTATATCCTGACGATCGCCTGCCTCATCCTCGCTGCCCTCTATCTGTTCATGCTGTTTCCATCGCGATCCGGTCGTGGGAAAGCGACGGTGAATGCAAGACCGCGCTCGCTGGCCAGCACGTTGCTGATGAGGACGGGCGATCACGCATCGGTGACCCGATCGGCCTTGTTGAAGATCGAGGCTGTGAGGGGACGCGGTCTCGTGTCCGGCGTCACGGCGCGTCGGATCGGCACCTTGCTGCTGTGGCTCGGACGCATCCTGATCTTCGCCTGGTCCTTGCTGCCGTTCCTTTGGCTCGTCATCATGAGCGTGACGCCCTCGATTGAGCTGGTGCGCAGCCCGCCCAGCCTTTTCCCCTCCGGCATGACGCTTGAGAATTACGGCTTCGTTCTGTCCCCGTCGCATTCGACGGACGGCGCCTCCAGTGTCCAGGCATCGCGTGTGCCCTATGGCATCTGGAACAGCTTCGTGGTCGCGTTCTGGGTAACCATCGTGAACGTCGCACTCGGTTCATTAGCTGGCTACGCCTATGCTACCGGCAAGCAGAACCGCTTCATGCGTGGATCCCTCTGGGCACTCATGCTGACCCGCATGACGCCAGGCCTCGCCCTGATGGTGCCCTTCTTTCTCGTCTTCAAGAGGCTCGATCTGCTCGATACGCGCACGGCTCTCGTCATCGCCTACTGCAGCCTGATACTGCCGCTCTCGACCTGGATTATGAGGGGCTACTTCGAAGGTGTGCCACCGACGCTGGAGAAAGCCGCCCGGGTCGATGGCTGCACGCGCCTCAAGGCAATCTTCAAGATCGTGCTGCCGGTCGCTATTCCCGGTCTCGCAGCAGCGGCGATCTTCTGCTTTCTGGTGAGCTGGAACGAATTCATCTTCGCCCTGATCCTCACTGGCACGCCCAACGCGCAGACGATCCCGGTAACGATCGCGGGCTTCCTCGCCCAGCTCCGCTTCTACGACTACGGCCCGATGTTCGCGGCGAGCACGCTCGCCGTGCTGCCTCCGGTGCTGATCACCCTCTTGTTCCAGCGATACCTGGTCGGCGGCATGCTGTCCGGATCATTGAAAGGATAGTCCCGCGATGGCAAGTGTAACCCTACGGCGAATGAGCAAGTCCTACGGGACGGTGCCGGTCATCCACTCGCTCGACATCGAAGTGCCGGACGGCCAGTTCCTCACGGTACTCGGACCATCCGGCTGCGGCAAGAGCACGGCGCTCGCCTGCATCGCCGGATTGGAGCAGCCGACATCAGGGCAGATCATCTTCGGCAACAGCGATGTCACGCGGCTGGAGCCGCATGAGCGAGATGTGGCGATGGTTTTCCAGGACTACGCGCTCTATCCGCATATGAGCGTCCGCGAGAATATGAGCTTTGGCCTCAAGCAACAGAAGGTCGCGCCGACGACGATCAAGCGTCAGGTCGACACGGCCGCGGAGCTACTCGGCCTCACGCAGTTGCTGGCCCGTCGCCCCGCGGAACTCAGTGGCGGT
The DNA here is from genome assembly GCA_028290545.1 of Rhizobium sp. Classification (GTDB taxonomy): domain Bacteria; phylum Pseudomonadota; class Alphaproteobacteria; order Rhizobiales; family Rhizobiaceae; genus Rhizobium_E. The sequence goes on from JAQGJP010000103.1 coordinate 55,862, forward strand.
CAGCGCCAGCGCGTCGCTGTCGGCCGCGCGGTGGTGCGCAACCCGTCCGTCTTCCTGATGGACGAGCCGCTCTCGAACCTTGACGCCTCGCTCCGCATCAAGACGCGGACCGAGATCAAGCGGCTGCAGCGCGAACTCGGCGTTACCTCGGTGTTCGTGACGCACGACCAGGAGGAGGCGATGGTGCTCTCCGACTGTGTCGCAGTCATGAGCGGCGGCGATCTCCAGCAGTTCGGTGCGCCGATGGAGGTCTATCGCAATCCGGCTAATCTGTTCGTCGCGGCCTTCATCGGTTCTCCGGCCATGAATTTTCTCGAGGTGACGCTTGAGAACACGTCGGATGCCCTCATCTGCCATCTCGGCAATCAGGCGCTCAAGCTGCCCCACATCGTCGTACATCCGGCTACCTTGTCGAAGCTGAAGCCAGGCCAGAAGGCTTTGATGGGTCTCCGCCCGACTGATCTCGTCATCGAGGGCCATGGCGATCTCTCGCTGAAGGGCAAGGTATTCCTCGTCGAGCCGGTCGGCTCCGTCAGCTATGTCGATGTCGACCTCGACGGGTGGTCGGTGAAGGCGACGAGCGATCCAGACCGCACCCCGGCCTCGGGCGACGTGGTAACGCTCAACTGCCGCTCCGGGCGGGTCTGCCTGTTCGACCCGGACACGGAAGCACGCCTCTAGAAATCAGGTCTCGTTACCCTCTACCCGGAAAGAGTGGCTCCGAGCGCCGACCCCAGGTCGGATTCGGCCTTCGGAGCTATCGATATCGGGCGTTAGTCTCTGCAACATTGTTCTCAAGGATGAAACATGACAACGACGGAAATTGCATTCACTCCCGCGGCGGAGCTCTCGGCAGCCATGCGCAGCAAGGAGATCTCGCCGGTGGAGGTCACGAAATCGGTTCTCGATCGGATCGACCGGTACGATGGCCAGGTCAATGCCTTCGCGACGCTGATGGCCGAATCGGCGATGGAAACCGCGCGTGAGGCCGAAGCAGCCATCATGCGCGGCGATACCCTCGGGCCGCTGCACGGTATCCCGACCACGATCAAGGATCTCGCCCTTACCAAGGGCGTGCCGACGCAATTCGGCTCGCAGATGCGCAAGGGCTACGTCCCGGACGTCGATGCGCCGCTGGTGACGCGTCTGAAGAATGCCGGCGCGGTCATTGTCGGCAAGACAACCGTGCCGGAGTTCGGTTGGAAGGGGGTCAGCCAGAGCCCGCTGACCGGCATCACCCATAATCCGTGGCGGTATGGCTATAATGCCGGTGCGTCGTCGGCGGGTGCCGGCGCGGCGGCTGCCGCTGGCTTCGGCGTGCTGCATCAGGGCAGCGACGGCGCAGGCTCGATCCGTATGCCGGCTGCGTTCTGCGGCGTCTTCGGCATCAAGCCGACCTATGGCCGGGTGCCAAACTTCCCGCTCTCCAATATCGACTACTGCGAGCATATAGGACCGTTGACGCGGACCGTCGCCGATGGGGCGCTGATGCTGAAGGTCATGGCCGGCCCGCACCCGTGGGACCACTCCTCCATGGAATCGCAGCCGGCAGACTACACCGGCCGGCTGAACGAGAGCATCAAGGGCCGGCGGGCAGCATTCAGCGCCGATTTCGGCCATGCCCGAGTCGATCCGGAAGTAGCTGAACTCGTCGCCAAGGCGGCCGGCACCTTCCAGGCCATGCTCGGCGTCGAGGTGGAAGAGGTCACGCCGTCCTGGGGTCCGGTGGGACCAGAGCTGATCCGCTCGTTCTGGCCGGCCCATCTCAGCCACATGAACGATCTGTTACCCGAATGGGAAAGCAGCATGGATCCGGGTCTGGTGGCCTGCGTCAAGGAAGGCAAGGATTTTTCCTTCCAGACGTATCAGAAACTGCGCGAGCGCAAATACGCCTATTGCGCGGCGATTCATACCTTCTTCGAGGATTGGGACTATATGCTTGCACCGGCAGTCTCGGTCGCGGCTTTCCCGGCCGATCGGCTCCAGCCGGAACATTGGCCGCAGCACCAGTGGGATTGGATCAGTTGGGCCGAATTCCTCTACCCGTTCAATATGGCCGGCAATCCGGCGGCGATCGTCCCCTGCGGCTTCACCAGCGCAGGCCTGCCGGTTGGTCTCCAGATCGTCGGCAAGCGCTTCGACGATCTCGGAGTGTTGCAGGCATCGGCCGCCTTTGAAGCCGCATCGCCATGGGCCGATCGTCGGCCTATGCTTCAGGGCTGATACCAAGCGGCCCGAGTCGTCCACACTGCAGCTTCGGGCTTGAAGAGTGGTCGGCCTCCTCTCCAGCATTTCAGGTGCCACAGTGCGGTTGTCAGAGCTGCAAGACAGGAGAGCCGTCCGCCTCATCAGGCCCGTCAGCTGGAGCCTTTTATGGCCCACCCGAAGCCTGTCGATTTCCACCTGCGCCGGACTGATTTCGGCTTATCTAGATTGGCGATGCGCTCCTTGCGATTCCGGGGTGTGCTCAATATTGGATTCTCAAGCAATATCTGCAATTGGTAACCTTGAGCGCTTTTTGCCGGGCCATTCAGTCACAGGCTTATGACAACAAAAAACACCAAGAGCACCATCAATGACAACTCACTATTTCGTTCCGACGACCTATCACAATGTCATCGGCTCGCTTCCGCCTGCGCTGCGTATCGCTGATGGAGACACCATCATCACGCAGACGCTCGACGCCGAGGGGCATGATAAGGATGGCATTAAGCAGATATCTGGCCCCAACCCTATGAATGGTCCGATCTTTGTAGAGGGCGCCGACCCGGGAGACGCGCTGAAGGTCGAGATAGTCGCCATGACGCCGACCCGGGACACCGGCTTCACCCGCAGTGTCGTGGCGGCCAATGTAATCGATCCAGAGGCGGTTCGCGACCTGCCGCCGCGCGAGATGACCATTTGGGCGATCGATCGCGGAGCATTGACCGTGCGGCTCTCCGAGCCCGCCAGCGGTCTCGAGGGCTTTGTCCTGCCCTTGGCTCCCATGATCGGCTGTTTCGGAGTGGCACCTGCCCTCGGCCAGGCAATATCGACTGCGACCAGCGGCGAATATGGCGGCAATATGGACTACCGCCGGTTTGGTCCAGGCACCACGGTCTGGTTTCCGGTGTCCGCTCCCGGTGCTCTTTTCTTTTTGGGTGACTGCCACGCCGTGCAGGGGGATGGCGAGATTGTCGGGACCGGCGTCGAAACGACGTTCGAGGTTACGGTACGGCTCACAGTCGAAAAGGCGGCTCGGCTGGTCTGGCCGCACGGAGAAACTGCCGACGATATCCTCACCATCGGCAACGCCCGGCCGCTCGATCAGGCGCTCCAGCACGCCACAACTGAAATGTTGAACTGGCTGACATCGGATTATGGCCTGGACAAGCGGGCCGCAAGCCATCTGCTGGGCCAGGTCGTCCGCTATGATATCGGCAACGTCTTCGACCCAGCCTATACGATCGCCTGTCGTGTTGCCAAGAAATGGCTGACCAAGCGATAGGCATGGCCTGGCATCCGGCTCCGCATGAACGATCACAGGGCTTTGTCCAGTCCGGATCCTGTCCGTGAGCGCGATAACGAGTCATGTCACGTCTCCAGGGAGCGTGCTGCGAGAGCGCGGCTTCCTGCGGCGATTGCGAGCGCAACGACGATCAGCATTGCCGCGACTGCGAAGGTGATCTGCATGCCTGACGCTACGGCCCCGGGACGGGCCGTTGTGATCTCGATGGTCGCCGATGCGAGCGCGAACACAGCGCCCATCACCGATGCACCGGTGATGAGCCCGAGGTTGCGAGACAGATTGAGCAGCCCGGACATGACGCCCCGCTTGTCCGGGCGGATATCAATCATGACGGCGGTGTTGTTGGCTGCCTGAAACAGCGCATAGCCGTGGGTCAAGACGGCAATGGCAGCAATGTAGCCCGCGATCCCGAACAGCACCGGAAGCACGGAAAGAGCAATTGAACCGGCCGCCATTGCTATAAGTCCAACGGTGACCATGAATGGCGCGCCCAGGCGGTCGACAATTCGGCCTGCCAGGACACCGCTCAGTGCGGAGATGATTGGGCCGATCGACATGACAATGCCAACGAGAGCCGCGTCGAGCCCGAGCGCACGGGAGAGATAGAACGGCCCGACCACCAGCGTCGCCATCATCACCGTCGAGACGAGCGCGCTGATCGTCAGGCTCGCGCTCAACATGGGATCGCGGAACATTGCCAATTGGATCAAAGGCGATGCTGCTCTCGCCTCTACGAGCATGAAGAGACCAACTCCGACCGCGGCAGCCAACAGCAAAGCCATATTGAACGGACCGAAACTGCCGCGCCCCATCGTCATGGCGAGTGCATAAGCCGTTAGCGTCAGAGCAAGTAGCAACGTGCCCAACGTATCAAAGCGGGGTCGATCCGTCTTTGACCCCCCGATATCAACGGGCAGGTAGCGATAGGCGAGAAGGAACGTAAGGAAACCCAGCGGTACGTTGACGAGGAAGATAGCCCGCCAACCGAATTCGGCGATCAGAACCCCGCCGAGCGATGGACCGAGCGCGGTGCCGAGCGCTGACATCGTTCCGAGCAAACCCATGGCACGACCGGTCCTTGCCTTCGGAACCGTCTCACCGACAAAGGCCATGCTGAGGGCCATCATGACGGCCGCGCCCAAGCCCTGCACCGCCCGGGCGGCAATCAGCAGCCACAGCGACGGTGCTGCGCCGCACAAGGCAGAGGCTGCTGTGAACAGGAAGATTCCCGCCAGCAGCAGCCGCCGGCGGCCAGTGATGTCACCCAGCCGACCGACGCTGACGATCAGGGTGGTGATGGCAAGGAGATAAGCCAGCACGACCCACTGGACGTTCTGGAAGGAGGCGTTGAACGCCTGAGCCAATGTCGGCAGGCCAACATTGGCGATGCTGGTGCCGAGCGAGGACAGCAACATGGATAGCGAAAGGCTGGCGAGAGCCCAACGTAAGGAAATAGTCCGTTCCGCGCTGCCCGCTGCTGGCTCATCTCGTTCTGCAATGACTCTCTTCAACACGAACTCCGTTTGCTGTCGGCTCCCGAAACGGAGCCGACAGAAACCTAGTCCTTTCCTTGACATGGCGGAACACGCACCATTTGCACTTTATTATTGCGCTTGACGCTATGCCAAATCGTGCCAGTCATGCTACGATCGGCATATGTCGCATCCCGATCTCAATCTTCTCGTCACTCTTGATGTGCTGCTGACGGAAGGCAGCGTGACACGCGCCGCCAAAAGGTTGCGGCTCAGCCCGTCGGCGATGAGCCGCGCGCTGGCGCGTTTGCGTGAGACGACGGGCGATCCACTGCTGGTCCGGGCTGGACGCAGCCTTGTTCCGACACCCCGAGCGCTCGAACTCCGCGAGCGCGTCGGTCAGCTTGTGCAGGACGCGAGAGCCGCTCTGCGTCCTGTTGAGACGCTCGACTTGCAACGGCTTGTGCGAACGTTCACGCTCAGAAACAGGGATGGCTTTGTTGAGAGTTTCGGACCGGGTCTCATTGCGCGCGTGGGCGAACAAGCACCGGGCGTTCGTCTGCGTTTTGTACCGAAGCTCGACAAGGACAGCACGCCGTTGCGCGACGGCAGCGTCGACCTGGAAACAGGCGTCGTCGGAAAGACCGTAGGGCCGGAGGTGCGCGCGCAGGCGCTGTTCCGTGATCGTTTCGTCGGTGTCGTTCGGATGGGGCATCCGTTAAGTGAGGTCACGATCACGCCCGCCCGTTATGCCGCCGGCCGGCACATCCTCATCTCCCGCCGTGGGCTCGACAGGGGTCCGATCGATGATGCCCTCGAGCCGTTGGGGCTGAAACGGGAGATCGTGACGGTCGTCGGTGGCTTTTCGGAAGCCCTGGCTCTGGCGCGTGCCTCGGACCTGATCGCCAGTGTTCTCGATCGACACACCGGAGCCTCGCGCGCCGGGATGCACAGTTTTTCCCTTCCCGTACCCATGCCGGAGATAACGGTCTCATTGCTCTGGCATCCGCGGCTGGATGCCGATCCAGCGCATCGCTGGCTGCGCGGCTGCGTCCGGGACGCTTGCGCGCATATTTACAAACTGTCAGAGGCTCTCGGTACGGCGACTGTCCGGTAAAATCTGTTTACAGGGGATAGGATGCCGGCGATCCGTCCGCTGTGGATTTATGAATTCCGATATTAGCGACTACACGTTTTCAATCTTAATCAGGAATAAAAAAATGACACCATTCGACACGCCCCTCGCAGGCAAGAACATCTTGGTCACGGGAGCGACCGGCGACATTGGCGCCGCCATCATTCGGCGACTGGCATCGGTAGGCGCTCGTCCTATCATCCATTTCAGCCGCAATGAACGGGCAGCCGCGTCATTGCTCGAAGGGATTGGTGGCAAAGGGTGGGTGATTCAAGCGGACCTCTCCAATCCCGCCGAGCCGGCGGCGCTCTGGGATGCCGCGATCAGCCAAGCCGGATCGGTGCATGGGCTGGTCAACAACGCCGGAATTCGAACAGAAATTTCGATTGAGGACGAACTTGATGCCTGGCAAGCGGCCTGGATGCGGGAATTCCAGGTCGATTTGTTTTCGGCTGCTGATCTATGCCGCTCTGCTATTCGCCACTTCCGGCAGATCGGCGGCGGGCGAATCGTCAATATCGCCAGTCGCGCCGGCCAGCGGGGCTATGTCGCCGACGCCATGCCTTACGGCGCAGCGAAAGCGGCACTCAACAATCTGACGAAATCGATCGCTCGGAATTTCGGCAAAGACGGCGTGATCGCAATTGCAATCGCGCCCGGCTGGGTTCGAACCAGCATGGCGGAGAACTATGTAGCGAAACACGGCGAGGCGGCGGCTACAGCGGACATTCCCACCGGCGACTTGGCTTCGACGGAGGAGATCGCAGAACTTGTCGCCTTCGCGCTACTGCCGTCCCAACGCTCGATCAACGGCGCGACCCTTGACGTCAACGGCGGAAGTTACGTCAGGTAGATAAACAGGCGTGATCAATGCCCCAGCAGCCATGAATGCTGGGGCCAGTTGCGAAAGGTCACGCGCTTCTGCTGTGCGCCAGAAGCAGGCCCTCCACCCCCTCGCAACCTGACAAGTTTTACAATGAGCGGTCCACGCATTCGACGTTTTGCTCATTGAAGCTGTCAAACGGTTGCGGAGACACGTACTGAAATAATTGTAACAAATAAACGGACACCCTGACGCGTTCATGAAACGGAGTGTAGCGATAACAACTGCCAACAATTGACATGACATGAGAACGCACCACATCACCACCAGCGGGAGCCCGCCATCTGCGATAACGCCTCGATCCTGGACAAGTACGGCACGGGCTGGAACGATATCGAAAGCTTGCCGATCTGCACGCGTCCGACTTCATTTTCTGAGCCCATCGCGGCTCGAAACACAATACCGATAATCTAAGGATTCTTAGACATAGCGACGTACCACATCACCGGCCAAAACACCACGCAATACGCAGTTGATGAATCCACCGCACTCTGGGTGCTGGACAAGAATGCCTCCATCAAGTTCGACGGTGCCGGAGCATTGCTTGAAGATGTAACGCACGCATTCAATCGCTTTGTCATCAAGGGCACGATTGAAGGCGGGCATGATTTCTCCGACTCCGGTATGTATATCCGCGGTGAAAAGTCTGAGGTTACAATTGCACGAAGCGGTGATGTCAGTGGTTACAGCGGCGTTCGGCTGGCCGGCTATAGCCCGATATTCACCAATCACGGTACAGTGAGCGGTGATGCCTATGGCGTTTATTGTGATGACGATGCGGTGATCACCAACGATGGGCGCATCAGTGGGACCTTCGCAATCTTGCTCAATGACGCAGGCGGCATTGTCACCAATGAAAGCCAGGGCAGGATCATCGCATCGGCAACCGCCGTCGAGTTGTACAGTGATGACGGAAAAGAGTCTGCGCTGACCAACCGTGGCCTGATCAAGGGCGCCGATGCGATTGTAGGCCAGACGGCAAACGATATCATTGTCAATCGTGGCGTCATGAAAGGCGGCATTGATCTGGGCGGCGGCAATGACAGTTTCGACAATCGCGGTGGCAGCGTAAACCACAACATCGTCAGTGGTGACGGCAATGACTGGCTCATCGTCGATGATGCAAAGACGCAGATGGTCGAGAAAGTCGGGGCGGGCACCGACACAGTCAAATCCACAGTCACCTACGCATTGTCAGCCAATGTCGAGAACCTTGTCCTGCTGGGCAAGGCAGATGCCAAGGCCATGGGCAATGATGAAAACAATGGTATCACCGGCAATGCCGGCGACAATGTCCTGTCGGGCAAAGTCGGGATGGATGTGCTGAATGGCGGTTATGGCAACGATCTGCTCACGGGCGGTGCGGATGCTGATACGTTCCTGCTCGCCAAGGGTGGTGGCCATGACGTCGTTGCCGATTTCGTCAACGGTTCAGATCACATCGATCTTTCCGGTCTGGATGCGATCGCCGATTTCGATGATCTTTGGGCTCATCATCTCACCGTCACGGAAAATGACGTGATCATCCACGCAGGCGGTGGCAGACTGACGCTGCATCAGACGGCACAAGCCGATCTCGATTTCACAGATTTCTATTTCTGATTTCTGGCTGTTCCGAGGCGTGCCAGATCGGCCTTGTCGCAAGCATTTCCACAGGTCGCGAAGGCCCCGCTACGAGGGTTGCTTATCGAACTTTGTCGACCTTTTGCAGTCCGGAGAGCAGCGCGGGCTTTAGTTTATCTCCACCATCAGGATAATTGCGACAGCACGCGATCGAAGCGCTCGATGAAATAATCAACATTTGCGCGACTGAAGACCAGCGGCGGACGAACTTTGAGAACCGCGGCCCGCGGCCCGGTGGCGCTGATCAGGACGCGGGCTTCCCGCAGCGCGTTGACGATCCGCGAGGTGGTTGCGGCGTCGGCAGTCTTCTTCTCCCGATCCGACACGATCTCCACCCCGAGGAAAAGCCCGGCGCTGCGGACATCGCCGATCGGCTCATGGCGCTTGGCGAGTTCCTCCAACTGCTGGCGGAAATAACCGCCCACCACTCTGGCATTCTCCTGCAGGGCTTCTCCTTGAATCACTTCGAGAACCGCCATTGCCGTTGCGACAGCGACGGTGTTGCCGCCGAACGTATTGAAATAACGGGCCTTCGCACCGAATTCCGCAACCACCTCCGGCTTCATGACGACGCCCGCGACCGGATAGCCATTGCCCATGGGTTTGCCGAGCGTCGCGAGATCCGGGATGACACCATGCCGGTCGAAACCCCACATGCGATCACCCGTTCGTCCAAATCCCGGCTGAACCTCATCGGCGATGAACAGCCCGCCGGCAGCCCGGATCGCTTCGACCGCACCCTGAAGGAAGCCAGGCTGCTCACTCATCACGCCATCGCTGGAAAAGATCGTATCGGCAATCAGCGCGGCAGGCCTGATGCCGTGGCGCTGCAGGTCGGCGATAGCGGCCTCGACATCGGCGCGGAATTTACCAGCGACATCGCCGTTCTCGGAGCGATAGCTGTCGGGCGCCGGAACCGTGCGTACATCGAAGCCGAGGTTCACATTGGCGCCGAGCGACGGCGAGATCTGCGACACGGCGTGCGTGATGCCGTGATAGGCTGTCTCCGTGACGATGAAGCCTGTCCCACCGGTAAAGGCTCTGACAATGCGGATCGCCAGATCATTGGCCTCGCTGCCCGTGCAGGTGAACATGATGTGGCTGAGTGCCGGCGGAAAGGTCGCGAGCAGCCTTTCCGCGTAATCGAGCACGGCATCGTGCAAATAGCGGGTGTTGGTGGAGAGAATGCCGGCCTGCCTCACCAGAGCCGAAACGACATGCGGATGGCAATGGCCGACGGACGCGACGTTGTTATAGACGTCAAGATAAGCATCGCCTTGCTTGTCGTACAGCCAGACGCCCTCGCCGCGGACAATCTCCACCGGCCGCTCATAGAACAGGCGATAGGCGGGGCCAAGCAGGCGCTGGCGGCGCTCCACCATCGCCTCCTCTTCCGGGGTCAACGCGACCGCACCCGGGACGAAGGCATTGACCATGGCATTATCGGTTTTCATGGTGTCACTCCAGACCGCATGCCCGGCTGAAATGGCGCCGGACCTCTTTGCGGGACAATGTTGCAAATCGCGCCAGCCCATCGCGCGCGGGCTGATTGTTGCGCAGAATGTAGGCGCTGTTCTCCGGATAGCGGGCGGCGCGCCAGTTGGTTATGGCAACCGTCGTCACCAGGCGTGTGACGATCAAGTCGAAGAGAATGTCGATCTCCTGCCGCTCTAACGGCGAAACCTCATGATAGGCCGCCAGGAACTCGGAAACATTCTCCAGCGGTGAACTTCCCACACTCGTCAGGTAGGAGGCGGCAATGGCGACATCGAGAATCAGGGGCGTCCACACCATGTCGCCGAAATCGAGAATGCCGGTGATCGTGTCCGGCCGATCGCCATCCACCAGGACGTTGTGCGGGTTGAAATCGTTATGAATCACCTGGGAGCGCAATGTCGGCAGCACGGGCGCAAGCTCGCGATTGAACATATCGAGATGCTTTTCGGCCAGCTGCCGCAGGTCGCTGTCGATAATGCTGGGCAATAGCGAGCGCAATCTCGCGGCGTTCTTGATATCCCATAGAAGGTCGTGATCGGCCGCGCCATGGTCGAAATTCCGCAACACGAGGCCGAGCGATGCCAGGCAACGGCCGATGTTTCGGCGTTGCAGCGTCCCCGTCGGCGTGCGGTGCAAAGGCTCGCCTTCGAGGAAACTGAGGAGCCGGACAACGCTGACTGTCCCATCCTTCATCGGCAGCGATATCTCGGTCCTGCCGTCGAGCATATGCTGGACACGCGGCACGGGAAGCGATGGATCGGTCCGTTCGATGTGCAGCAGCGCTTCCGTCTGGAAATTGGTGATCTCGGGCGGTTCGGCGGCATTGGCGATTTTCAGTACATAGCCCCGGCCGTCATCCAACAGCAGATGAAAATTCGTGTCACGCTCACTCGTTAGCCGGCGAACTTTGGCGTCAATGCCATAGAGATCGCGGGCAAATGTCGCCGCATCATCGTCCGAAAGAACAGGGGGCGAAGATGTCAGGAGCGGACCAATCAGCGGGATATTCTCGTTCATTCGTTGTTTTCCGTAAAGGAATGCTATGGCGAACGCTTCAAAGCGGCCGCAGGCTCGACGGCAATGCTTTCACATCGAGTTGTCGCCGCAGGGCTTGCGCTTCCTCGACGCTCACCGCCTGGAACCTGAGCTTTTCGCCGGGGCGTGCCTGGCCAAGCTTCCAGAAAGCCGCGCTCGCCACCGTGAAAGGATTGATGAAACCACCTGTGCTCGGCGCATCGTTGATAAGGATGATCGGCGTCTGGCCTGCGAGATTGACAGCACCCAGCGGATAGCCGTGATCGAGGATGTTGGACGGATCCTGGCCATGATCCGCGCGCTTGTTGGTGGCGCGTTCGGAGAAGCGGAATTCCGGGCCAGTCAGCCGAATTCCCGTCCGGCTGCTTTTGGCCTGTACGGTCCAGTCGGAAGAGAGGAATTCTGCGATCGACATGGGATCGAGCCAATCATCATTCGGCCCTGCGACGCATTCGATCGTCCAGGTCTTGTCGGTCGTAAAAACCGGTCGGAATTCAGCTTTGACAACTGTGGCTGCGGTCTTTGCAGGCGCTGTACCGAGCGGCAGGACCTGTTCCGCCTTTAGCGCCGCGCCGCCGATATGGGCCATGTGAAAAACGGCGCGCGAACCAAGCACCGGCGGCGTATCGATGCCGCCGGCCAGCGCCACATAGCTCCGGGCACCCGTCCGGGCGGCCGAGAGTTCAAGCACCTGCCCGGCCCGCACGAAAACTGTCTGCCACATCGGCACCGCCTCGCCGTCGAGCGTGGGATGCATGTCGGCGCCGGTGATCGCGACCGTGGCATTGTCCGGGAATTCAAGCGTCGACCCGAGGAACTGGCATTCGAGCGCCGCCGTGTCCCTTTCGTTGCCGGCCAGAAGGTTCGCCAGGCGGAAAGACCATGAATCGACCGGACCGGAGGGCGGGAAGCCCTGCTCCCAATAGCCGATGCGGCCCGGCAACTCCTGCACGGTCGTTTCCAGACCCGGCTTCAGAACCTTGACGAACCGGCCGGTCATTGGGCTGCCTCACGCTGGTTCCCATCTGTGATGGACTGCTTCCAGACCCGGTAACGATCGACGGAGAAGGTCTGGTAATCGACATTCGGGTGTTCGTAGGTGCCCTCCTCGACCTTCGCCGCAATCCAATCGTGCTCGTCGTGGTCGATGGCCACGAACCGCACACGATCGCCGGGCTTGAACAGCGCGAGGCTGTCACGGAATGCCTTCAGTCGTTGGGCGCGGTCGAAAATCGGCATTGGCGAGTGGCCGAGCAGCTGATAGCCGCCGGGAGTCCGGTCGGGATAAATGCAGGTGAGCGAGCCGCCGAGCCCGATTGCGCCTTTCGGCGTCCAGGTCCTGGGAGGATTGTATTTTGGCGCGATCAGCCGGGCACGGTCGTCGAGCGGCATCAGCGAGCAGAGGCCCGGCCAGAAACCGAGTGCGGCGACCCAGTACTCGGTACCCGAATGCATCCGCTGCAAGGCCGCTCGGCCAGCCAAGCCGTTCATTTCGCAGACCAGATCCGGATCGAACACCTTTGCCGACACCTTGGCGCGGTAGTCTTCGATGCAGGCTTCTGTCAAATGGTCGAAATAGAGGATCGGCACATAAAAAAGCCGGCTCGGCAACTCACCGCCATCCGTGCCGCCGCTGCCGCTGTGCAGGCGATCGATCTCTTTGACCAGATCGCCATAGGAGATTTCATCCGGATCGTAAGATACTTGCAGCGAAGCCAATTCCGGAATGAGTTCGATGACGCCGCTGATATTGGCTGAGCGAATCGCGGCCGTGAGGCTATGAACAAGAAAGTTGAGTGTGAAATCCATGCCGTCGCCGAGTTCAACCTCGATCGCACGGTCACCGCCAGGATAAAAACGGGGAGATGCATAAATCATCCGGCTCTCCTCCCAATGTTTGATGACCGACCACGCATCAAGCTCTTTGCAGCGAAACGGAGTTGAGATACAACATATATCATATAGAACGTCAAGTCCTCAGATGGCAACGTTTGCAGGCACTTGGAAAAGAAACCGTTTCAGCTATAATCAGAAAATCGGCAGGGACACCCAGATGAGCAAAATAGAATACAAGACGCTGAATGACCGGGCGTATGACGAAATCAAGAAGGGGCTCATCTCAGGAAAATTCTCTCCCGGACAGCCATTGGTGATCAGGACGCTGGCGGAAACCTACGGCATCTCGGCGACGCCGGTTCGTGAGGCGCTTCAACGTCTGGTCGCAGAACGGCTGCTCGAAATGCTTCCCAACCGATCGATTGCGGTTCCCGGCCTCTCGGCGGAGAAGTTTATCGAACTGGTGCGCATCCGCACCGCGCTCGAGGGCCTTGCTGCCGAACTCGCGACACCCAATTTCAAGATTTCCCATGTTCAGAAGCTTTCCTCTCTGCTCAAGGATATCGAAGAGACGATTGTCAAGCGTGACACCAAGGCCTATGTCTCGCTGAACCAAAAATTCCACTTCGCGATCTATGAGCGTGCTGAAGCCCCGCATCTCCTCAGACTGATCCAGGATCTCTGGGGCCAGGTCGGCCCGTTCTTCAACGGACTGTTCGATGACGAGGATTACATCCTGCATGCCAACGACCAGCATGTGAAGGTCGTCAACTCCCTGTCGTCCGGCGATCGTCTCGCCGTTCGCGAATATATCGTCCGCGACATTACCCTCGCGGCGGATTCGCTGCTTCCCCGCCTCTCGAGTACGATTTCTCGCAAGGCGTCCTGAGCTTTTCATGACTTGTCCAACCTGACGAAGAGCAGCCAGAAAACACCGGCCAGCAGCGGCAGCGTGACCAGCAGCACGATGGTCGCAAGCGCGAAGATGATCGGCACCTGTGACTGCTGGGACGCCGCCATGATCCAGTTCCAAACGGGCATGGTCTCCGCGGTCCCGCGCAAGAAGATCGTCCGCAGCACTTCGTTGAACGACAGCAGGAAGCCGAACAAGCCTGCGCTCACGATCGCTGGCATCAGCAACGGAAATTCGATGTCCCAGAAGATCCGCCAGGCAGACGCGCCGAGATCACGGCCCGCTTCGACCAGACGGTGATCAAAGCGCGTGGTCAACACCAGGATGATCAACAGCGCAAAGGGAAATGCCCAGACGAAATGCCCGAGAAAGATCGACCAGAAGCCGAGCTTGATGCCGAGGATCGAGCGGGTGAAGATGAACAGTGCCGCACCCATCGACATGCCCGGCACGAAGAGCGGCAGGACGAACAGCAGCAGAAGCGATCCTGGCCGCCGCGATTGCGGAATGGCCCGTCCGACCAGCGTTGCGACCACCGCGCAGACAAGCCCGACGATCAGCGCGATCAGAAGGCTGGCACCGAACGGTTCGAGCCACCGCGTGTCGGAGAAAAGATCCCTGTAGTGTTCCGTCGAAAGGGGCAGCGGAATGCCGGATAGCGGATTGCTGCTGACGGACATCAGCGCCAGCCAACCGAGCGGAAAATAGATCGTTGCGATCATCAACAACCCGCCCCATTTCGCAATTATTTTCCAGCCCCGCCAATAGCTCCAATGGTCTGGCTCCTGCGGGGGGCTGGCGAAAACGGTCGCGGCTTCCAGTGTGGACATCCGTTACCCCTTCAGGACGCGGAACGCGGAGGACAGGTCGCCGAAGCGGCGGACGGCAAGCAGCATCGCGGCAAGCAGGACTGCAAGCAGCAGGATTATGAATGTCGAGAGCGCGGCAACAACCGGATATTTGAGCGCGGTATAGGCGCTTTCGACCGAGTTGCTCAGCAGATTGACGAAACCGCCGCCCAGCATGCTCGGCTCTACCCAGGCCGCAAGCGCCGGCCCAAGCGTGAATACGACGCCCGCGAGCACGCCCGGCAGGGAAAGCGGAATGATAATCCCTGACATTGTTTGCCACGGCGAGGCGCCAAGGTCGTTGCTGGCTTCGATCAGAGAATCGTCGATGACGTTGATCGCCATGTAGACGGGCAATACCATGGTCGGGAAAAGCGATATCAGCATGCCGAAATGCACTGACCATTCGCTATAGAGCATCCATTCCATCGGCGCGCTGATGACGCCGATATCCATGAGCGCGCTGTTGACCAGCCCGCTTTGCCCGAGGATTGCCCTCCAGATGATGGTGCGCGACGACATGTCGAGGAAGAAGGGAATAGTCAGCAGAGCGAGCATCACCGCCTTCGTCGCCTTGGTTGTGCCGCCCTTGGCGAGCCACAAAGCGAAGGGATAGCCGATCAGAAGCTCGAGCGCCGTCACCGTCAGGGCGATGCGCAAGGTCCTGAGCGTAACCTCGAAACGTCCGGATTCGAACAACGATATCCAGGTGTTGAACGTTGGCTGATAAACGGTGACGAAACTGCGTGTCTCGAAAAAGCTGAAGACGAAGAGCACTGCGAGCGGCAGTAACACGAGGCAGAACCAGACCAGCAGGACTGCGGGAATGAGGCAATCGCCCAAGGCCGGCCGCCGCCTCAAAATCCTGCTGGCGGGTTCCTGATTATCCGCTTGGCCGTCAATCACAGTCACAAGGTCACCCTTCCAATGGACTTGTCAGAGCCGTTCTGCCTTTCAGGGCGGAACGGCGTCTTTTCAATCAGCATCATGCGTTGAGGAAACGCTGCCATTCTTCTTCCATCGCGTCGGAATTGTTTGGCGTGGTCGTGCTGACATAGGGCTTGGCGAATTTACGGGCCACTTTCGCCTCTGTCGCCTTCAGCGCTGCGATGTCGTCGGCACTCCAGCCCTTTTCGGTGGCATAGGCGACACCGAGATCCATGTTCGGGCCGGCATAGCCGCGATCACGGGCCTGCAGCGCGCGATACTCGCCGCCAAGGAAGTAATTCAGCACCTTGTAGATGGCGCCGAGATTGTCGCGGTCCTTTGCCTGCGCAGCGATATAGGCGCCATGGCCCCATTTGAAATAGCCTTCCTTGGTATAGGCATATTTCGTCGTGTTCGGGCCGAGCTTCAGGTTCGCCTCACGGACCGCCGGCTCCCAGCAATTTATGACATCAATTTCCTTGTTGGTGAGCAGCTGGACTTGCTCCTCGAAGGCGGAATGCAGCGTGCGGAACTGGCCTGCCTTCTTTCGCTCGATCAGGAAGTCCACGACGATCTTGGCTTCGTCTTTCGTCAGGTCGGCGGTATCGCCGAATTTCTTGCCGCTCTTGGCCTGCACATAAAGCGCTGCGGGGCCGAGCGAATAAGTCCAGGTCTGATCATAGGCGACACGGCCGCGCGTGCGGTCGTCCTCGAACATCACCGACCAGGAGATTTCCTCGTCGCTATCCGGCTTGATGCCCAGCTTTTCAGGAAAGTAGCCGAAGCTGTCGGCATTGCCGATGACCGGAACGCCCCACTGCTTGCCCTCGCGGTCCTGCACCACGGCCGAACGCTTCCAGTCGTCCGACGTGCGCTCCCAGAGCGTCAGTTCCGGGTTCTTTTCGTCGATCGGCAGATAGACGCCCTGCGGTCCGAGGATGTCTTCGGTGCCGGATTCGAAGATGAAGATATCGACGTCATCGCCGAGCTGGGATGCCACGACATCCCGGAGGAAGACGCCGACGGCGTTGTTCGATCCGGTGAATTCCATGTCGACGCCGATGGACTTGGTCATGATCGACCAATCCTTCAACTGGGCGGTCGTGACGCCGTAGCCGCGTACCTTCGGATTGGCGGCTTGGGCGGGCGAAAGCGCGCCCATGGCAGGCGCAAGCGCGGCGGCCCCGGCCATGGCGGTCGCCGCCTTCAACATGCTGCGCCGGGTCAATTCCAATTGCGAGGTGGTGGAAAACTTGTCTTTCATCGTTCTGTTCCCTTTGTTGTTGCACGTTCCCCTTAGGCGGAAAGGATGACGCAATCCTCCGGCCGCCACGCGACCCCTCGCACCGTTTCGATGGAGGTGACACGATTCCAGTTGCGCAGTCGGATCGGCCCCAGCGGCGTTTCGACTGCCTGATCGGTGTATTTTCCTCGATAAACTTGCCGCTGAAGTGTCCCGGGAAGCGTATTGAGCGCTGTGCTCTCCTCGGGCGAATGCTCCATAACGGTCAGTCGCTCTGCTCTGACAGCTATGCAGACTTTGCTGCCCACCTGCGACGCGCTTTCGGCGAGAATGCCGCGCGCAGTCAGCCCGCCACGCAATTCGATGACGGCCATGGTATTGTCCCTGGCCAGAAGCTTGCCTTCGAATATGTTCTCGTAGCCCATGAATTCCGCAGCAAAGCGGTTTGCCGGCCGATCGAACAGATCCAGCGGACGGCCGCTCTGTTCGATACGCCCATGCCGCATCAGCACGACGCGGTCGCTCATGGTCAGCGCTTCTTCCTGACTGTGCGTAATGTAGACGAAGGTCATGCCGAGCGTCCGCTGGATTTCCACGAGTTCGATCTGCATCTCGAGCCGCAGCTTTTCGTCGAGCGCGCCGAGCGGCTCATCGAGCAGCAGGATGGCGGGTCGGGTGACGACAGCCCGCGCCAGCGCGACGCGCTGGCGTTCACCGCCCGACAATTGAGCAATGCGCCGATCGGATTTGCCATCGAGCTGCACCATCGCCAGCGCCTTGGTCGCTTCGCGGCGGGCGTCCTCGCGGGCGATGCCGCGGATTTTCAGCCCATAGGCAACATTTTCCGAAACCGACATATGAGGGAAAAGCGCGTAGTTCTGGAAAACCGTCGTGCAGCTGCGTTTGGCGGGCGGCTTGCCCGCGACATCTTCGCCGCCAATCTTCAACGCGCCGATGGAGGTCGGCGTCTCCAGGCCCGAGATCACGCGCAGCATGGTCGTCTTGCCCGAGCCACTCGACCCGAGAATGGTGAGGAACTCACCCTTGCCGGCGGTGAGCGACACATGGTCGAGCGCCGTGACATTGCCGTACCGGTGGACGACATCTGTAACCTGCAACATGGCTGGTTCAGCGTTGGCGATCATCGGCATTCTTTTCCACTCCTCGGCGCACGGTTTCTCCGCAGTTACTCATCACCGCACGACTGCGGCATCGACCCGCAGCAGCAGACCGGCGATCGAAAATGCTTGGTCGACCAGGATCTGGGTCAGCCTCAACGGATCGCGAACGAGCCGTCCCGGCAGGTCACGGCGCTCGCGCAGGTCAACCGACATGGGGTCCCGCCCGGCATTGCGGTAGAGTTGCCGCTCGATAGCTCTCAGGCCCTCCGCGGCAACCCTGCCGGCGGCAATTTCGGTATCGTTCCCGCCTCTGGCCGCGATCTCTTCGGCGACGTGCCGCAGCGCGTTGCCGCCGCCGCAGATTGCGCCGAACTGTGATGCCGATCTCAGGCAGGCAAGCGCGTTCCTGCCGGTCGCGACGAGCATATCGGTTTCATAGTCTGTGCTGCCACCGACGCGAATTTCCGCCCAGCGCCCAAGCAGCCGGGCGCGACGCCGCTCGGCATGTTCCCGATCCAGGGAAAGGTACTGGTATTTGCGGATATCGCCTTCGATCGCTCTGGCGCGGGCCACAACATCAGCCGGACTTCCCGACAGGCCGCGCAGTTCGGCACGCCCGCCGGCAAGGCGAAGCGAGGCGGCACGTCCCAGCATGTGCGGCTTGAGGGCCGAAAGCGGCAGACCGCTGCGCTCAGCGACGAGCGCAGCCCCCGTGGCCAGTGCCAAATCCTCGATAATCTGGGCGGCGCGCGGCCCCGCATCGGCCGGCTTCATCACTGCAACCGAGAGAATGCCTGCCTTGCGGTTGCGCTCGAGGGCGACCAATGCCGGTCCGGTGACATCGCGGGCGACGATGAGCAGTGATTTCCCCTTCGCCGCAAAGCCATCGATGACCGGCGCCAAGGCTCCGAAATCCGAAATGATATCATCGGCTGCAATTACATGGACGCTTTCCAGCGACAGCACTTGCCCCGCTGGAACCACTGAGCCGATGACGGCGCCCTCAAACAGGAAACCGGAGGCAATCTCGGTGGAAATACCGCTATTCGGAGATGATGCGATCTCAATTACACCGGACGAACCTACTTGCTCGAATGCTGATGTCAGCGCCTCGGCATAGTCCCGATCGACACCCGCGCCGATCGCCAGATCTTCGAGGCTGCCGACATCGCATTGATGCGATGCGATCATTCGCGCAACATCTTCCCTGACCGGAGCAAGCGCTTCGGCAAGTTTCGTTGCGGAAATGCCCGACGAAACATACCCGACGCCTGCCCGGAAGGCTGCCTCGGCCGTCAGCGCGAGGCGGGCGGTTCCATCACCGAGATCGCGATCGGCGGAAACCAGCGTTTCCGTGAGTATCTTTTGCGCAATTCCCTGCAGACCCTCAGCGCCATGGGTTTCCCTTGCGATCGCCACGCCCGACGACGCCCGGCCGACCCGGCCGCCGATATCGAACAATGCCACCCGCCCATTCGGTCCGAGGGAGGATCCGATCGCCCGGATCATCGGTGCGAGCGACCCGAGTAAGACTTGGTGAGTGGCGCTACCGATGACAATCCGGGTCATGTTCGTTCGCTCAGACCAAATCGGCGAGCGCGCCGTGAACGGCCCTCGCCACGGCCAACGCATTCGGCGTGTCGCTATGGACGCATATGGTTTCCGCAAGCACGCGCACATCGTGTCCGGTGACCGACTGCGTCAGGCCCTCATCGACCGCCCGCCTGACTTTCGCGGCGACCTTTTCAGGCTCAACGGCATGATGCTCCTTGGTGATGATCTGCCGGCCTTCATCGTCGTAGTCGAGATCAGCATAGAACTCGCAGGAGAAGCGGATGCCGCGCCGGGTAAACACGCGCGACATCGCGCAATCGGAATAGGCAATGACGGGAACGCCGAAGATCGCCGCAGCATCGGCGATACCCTCGGCGATCTCCTCCTGCTTCTGCGCCATGCCAAACAGGGCGCCATGCGGCTTTATGTGCGAAAGCTGAATACCCTCGGCATCGAGAAACGCCTTGAGTGCGCCTGTCTGGTAAACGACCAGCGAGGCGACCTCATAACGATTGAGTTTCATCTCACGGCGCCCAAAACCTTCGCGATCCGGCAGCCCCGGATGGGATCCTGCCGCAATGCCGTGCCGCTTTATGGCGAGCACCGTGTTCCACATCACCACCGGATCGGACGCGTGGAAGCCGCAGGCGACATTCGCGTGCGTCACATAGGGCATGCAGGCCTCATCATCGCCAAAACGATAGATCCCGAACGCCTCTCCCATATCGCAGTTGATGGTGGTTCTTGCCATTGACTACTCCCCGAGTTTTCAACTCCTCGATACTGATCTATATCATACATGATATAACATCAAGTCCAAATTGGTCGCGATGATTCGGGGTGGCGTCGAGCGGATTGGCCGGCTTGCAACGCCGCCCTGCTCCATCAGCTGCTGGCGGTAAAGCCTGTCATCTCGCGCAACAAATCGCTGTCGGCGCTCTTTTCAACAGACAACGCAGTTCATCATCGCGTCGGTCATCGTGATGTCCTTCAGGTTGGTCTTGAACAACCCGCCTACCGGAAAACACCGATGGCTGGGGAACCCAGCTAGACCACGCTGGGATACGATCTGAGGGGAGCTCGGTCGCCCCGCACACCCCATGGTCCAAACGAGCACCTAATGATGGAATTGAACAAGCGCTTATCTGACCTTTGCGGCACTTGCAGGACGTTCTTGACCGCAGCGATTTTGCGGCTGCGAGTTGGAACCGCTTTCATAGCTGCACGTTTCTCCCAAATGGATCGGGCGCTACCGGCATTCCGCCGGTACTCCCGACGGGAGAAAACTCATGAGAACGATGTTAATCGCGATAAGCCTGTTATCTGCTTTGACCGGGTTTGCTTTCGCAGCGGAGCCCGCCCAAATGGTCGACACGAAAATGGGCAAGGCCTTTGCCGACGAAAAGGGTATGATCCTTTATACTTTCGACAAGGATACCAAGGACAAATCCAACTGCGATATGGATTGCCTAAAGATGTGGCCGGCATTCCACGCTGGTGACAACGCCAAGGCAGAAGGAGAGTGGTCTCTGGTCAAGGCCGCAGACGGCAAGGAAATGTGGGCCTATGAGGGCAAGCCGCTTTATACCTTTGTCAAGGATAAAAAAGCCGGTGAGACCAACGGCGATGGCGTGGGAGGAGTGTGGCACCTGGCCAAATAGCGAAATCGGCGACCCGTTTGAATGGGCACGGCGTTGGTGCCCGGATCATTCCACGGTTGCGATGGCTCTGGAGATACAACAACGAACGGCCCAATATGAGCATCGGGGGAATGACGCCTGCCCAAAAACTGAAACGGCAGCCTGAATTCTACTGACGAACCCCGTTAGAAATGGGGGATTGCCATGTGGCGAAAACTGCGATGATGAGCCTCTCAGGCCCGAAAACTGGTGGCAAGAAAATCAACAAAGCTGCGCACGGTGGGTGAAAGACCCCGGCGGGAGGGAAAAACGGCGTGCACGATCCCGATCGGTAGCGACCACTCCGGCAAAGCGGATTCAAGGGCGCCCGACGCGAGTTGTTCGGCGACCATGTAATCGGGGAGTTGTGCGACACCGACACCATCCTCGACGGCCTGCCGCAAGACAAACATGTCGTCGGCGGTGAACCGTGGTTCGAACGGAACGCTGATGAGCGCAGCATTGGCATCGCGAAACTCCCAGGAGTGCTTGGGAGTTGTGCGGATGAGATCCAATCCCGGGAAACGGCTCAGTTCAGACGGCGACTTCGGGTGGCCAAGCCGATCCAGCAGAACCGGGCTGGCGACCAGGATCTGTCGGCTGTCGGCAAGCCGTTTCATCACAAGCCCTTCGTTCTCCAGAGGTGGAAACCGGACGCGCAAGGCGACGTCCACGCCTTCCTCAATCACGTCGACGCGGCGATTGGTGGCAGAAAGCTGTACGCGAACCAGGGGGAAGGCGACGAGATAGCGGGATACGATCGCCGCCACAGGGCTCATCATCAGCGAGACCGGACAGGTCACCCGTATCGAGCCGCGCGGTTCGGCGCGGTTGGTATCAACTGCTTCCTGTGCGGCCTCGGCCTCGGCGATCATCGCCACGCAGTGGCGATAATAGGTCTCGCCGATCTCCGTCATTCCAAAATGGCGGGTGGAACGCTGCAGCAACCGGCTGCCCAATCTTTCCTCGAGAAGCGCAATGCGGCGGCTGAGCGTCGATTTGGGAACGCCGAGCGCCCGGCCCGCTGGCGCGAAGCCGCCATGCTCAACAATGCGCGCAAAATAGAAGAGATCGTTGAGGTCCTGCATAATCGTCGTTCCACCCATGGAACGCACCGTACCGAATCGCCTGGCTACTGGCAAACTCGTTCTACGGTTATCTTTCGTGTGCATCGAGACAACAGGTCTCGCTTTTACCCGAAGGAGGTACCGCAATGGCCAAGAGTTCCCTTATTACCGCCGACGAACACGCCCTTCTGCTGATCGATCATCAGTTTCTGCAATTGCTCGCACTGCGCTCGCACCCCAATGAAACCGTCGTCAACAACACGACCTTCATCGCCAAGGCGGCCAAAGAGTTCAAAGTGCCGACGCTTTTCACGACCGCCTTTGCCGAGCGCCAGGCTTTGTTCGAGGAAGTCCAGGCTGTCTTCCCGGACCAGAAACCGATCGATCGGACGGGGCTCAACTCATGGGACGACGAACGTATCCGCGACTGGGTCAAGAAGACCGGCAAGAAGAAGTTGGTCATGGCTGGCCTGTGGACGGAGGTTTGCCTGAGCATGCCTGTGATCGACGCGCTTGCCGATGGATACGAGGTTTACATCGTCACCGACGCGTCGGGCGGTGGCAGCGTCGAGGGCCATGAACGCGCTGTGCAGCGGATGGTGCAGGCCGGTGCGCAGCCTTTGGTGGCGGCTGGCTATGTTTCCGAATTGATGCGCGACTGGGCACGGCCGAACGCCGACGCCGTAGCCAAGCTCTTCGCCGAACATGGCGGCGGCTTCGGACAGGGGCTGCGCTGGGAATGGCAGCTCCTCGGCCTCAAGGAAGGCACGCGGTAACAGCGGTTGCCGGCTGTGGGTGCTCGCCCCACGGCCGGCGCTCCACACAAGAGTCCCGGATGGATGTGTCATCATGAATAAAGTCGATCACCAGCTTACGATTGCCGTCAGACGCGGCATGCCGACGGATCTGCTCGATCTGCTGCGCAAATTTCCGCGCGGCCGGTGGGCAGGCGATCCGCGTATTCACGGTCTCGCCGAAGGATGGATCCAGCGACATGAGATGTTCCGTGAACTGTCCGTGCTGACGGCCAAGGCGACGGCCGACTTGAGGGAAGGCCGTCTCGCGGCCGAAACATTCCTGCCCCTGTTCCAGCGCCGGATGGGGCTCCTGCTCAGCGAACTGGAAACACATCATCACGTCGAGGATCACCATTATTTTCCCGCATTCGCCGCGGCAGCACCCAAGCTGCAAAAGGGCTTCGACATTCTCGACAACGACCACGATGTGATCCACGACTCGATTCTTTCTCTGAACCAGGCCAGTTGCGAACTCATCGCCGCGCTGTCTGGCGAGGTGTCCGGGCACGACGGAGATGCCATGCGCGTCGCCGCCCGACTCGCCGGAAAGATCACAGGCTTCGACCGGGTCCTGCTGCGACACCTTGAGGACGAGGAAGACCTGATCATTCCGCTGATCCTGGAACGCACGCGGGACGATCCTGATTTCCGATGACAGTATCGTGCGTCTCGGTCACAGGCATTCCGATGACGCCGGCGCGGCGGCGAAGGAACTGGCCGGCTATCTCGGGCTGGTCTGACTGGCGGTCAAGCGGCGTCGGCGGTGTCGCCCCTATCGTCGAACGCCCGATGCGCGCTGGCGATCAGCAACTCGTGTTCGATCGCCCAGTGCCCCAGGGCTTCGACAGGCCGCCGGAGCGAATGGCCGAGTTCTGTCAGTTCATAGTCGACGCGCGGCGGCTTGGTCGGGAAGACGGTCCTCTTGACCAGACCGTCCCGTTCCATGCCCTTGAGGGTCAATGTCAGCATGCGTTGCGAAATCGTGCCGATGGCGCGTTTGATCTCGTTGAAGCGGCGTGGGCCGTCGCGCAACGCCATGACGATCAGCACGCTCCACTTGTCTCCGACCCGCGCCAGAATCTGACGGACGGGCCTGCATGTGTCCAGCAAATCGCCGGTTTCAGGTAACATGGATGTGCCTCCTTGTGCTCCTCAAGCCAGTTACAATATTAGCCTAGTTACAAATATATACTAAAGGCGACCCCACTTCACAAGCTTGTCGCCGGCGAAGGAGAGATGAACATGGAACTTGGTGTTTACAGCTTTGGCGACGTCCAGAGGGATACCGTCACCGGCAAACTCGGCTCGACCGCCGAAGCCACACGCAATCTGCTGGAAGCCATCCAGCTCGCTGATCAAGTCGGGCTGGATTATTTCGGCATCGGCGAACATCACACCCGTGAGATGCCGGCGTCAGCTGCGGCAGTCGTGCTGGGCGCGGCAGCCTCGACGACGAAAAACATCAAGCTTGGAAGTGCGGTGACCGTCCTCAGCACCGACGATCCCGTGCGCGTCTATCAACAGTTTGCCACGCTGGATGCCTTGTCGAACGGTCGTGCCGAAATCACCGCCGGACGCGGCTCCTCGACGGAATCCTTTCCGCTCTTCGGCCACAGCCTGAACGACTATGATGAACTCTACGCCGAGAAGCTGGATCTGCTGCTCAAGATCAACGAGAGCGAATCCATCACCTGGAGCGGCAAACATCGTCCGGCACTGGACAATGCGCTGGTCGTGCCGCGCCCGGAAAGCGGATCGCTGCCGATCTGGCTGGCCACCGGTGGCAACCCGCAGTCTTCGGTGCGTGCAGGTCTGCTAGGCCTGCCGATTTCCTATGCGATTATCGGCGGCCAGGCGGCACGCTTTGCGCCGTTGGCTGAATTGTACCGGCGCGCAGCGGCTCAGGGGAAATTCCCGGAGGCGCAGATGAAGATCTCTGTCGCAAGCCCGGGCTATGTCGGGGATGACGCGAAAAGGGCAAAGGAGCAGTTCTGGGTTCATTGGCACGCGATAATGGAAACGATCGGCAAGGTCCGTGGTTTCGCGCCGCCGCGCCGGAGGAGATCGCCGAGCGCATCGTCGCGTTGCACAGGAGCCTGGGGCATATGCGCCAGTTCTTCCAGATGGATGTGGGGCAAATGCCGCAAAAAGACTTCCTGCGCTCGATTGAATTACTCGGCACCCGCGTCAAGCCGCTGGTCGACGCCGAACTCGGAGCAAACAACGCCGTCAAGGAGAAAAGTCATGCGGGCCACTGACGTGCAAACTATCGGGATTCTGGGCGCGGGGCGTGTCGGCACGGCACTCGCCCGGCGTGCGATCGCGGCGGGCTACGAGGTCAGGATCGCGACCTCAAAGCCGCCCGAGGACATAGCGCTTCTGCTGGAGATCATGGCTCCCGGCGCGAAGGCAGGCTCTGTCGAGGCGGTGATCGACGCCGGCGATATCGTCGTCCTGGCGCTACCCTTGTCAAGGTACCGCGCGCTGCAGGCCGATCTCTTCGAGGGAAAGATCGTCGTTGACGTCATGAACTACTGGGCGCCGACAGATGGCACCATCGTGGAATTCGAAGGCCAAGCGTCGAGCAGCGAAGTGATCCAGGACTATTTGCCGGGTGCCCGACTGGTGCGGAGCTTCAATCACATGGGCTACCACGAGATCGATGAGGAAGCGCGGTTGATCGGCCATCCTGACCGGCGTGCGCTGGCTCTCGCCGGCAACGATCCGCAGGCCCGTGCCGTCGTCGCGGATTTCATCGACCGCCTCGGGTTCGATCCGGTCGATGCTGGCGAGCTTGCCGCCAGCCAGGGCTTTGCCACCGGAACGCCCGTCTTCGGCGCCACTCTTGGCCGCGAGACGATGAAGCAGCTTCTGCGGGAGCAGGATGCTTACGCCGCGTAGTCAGCGTCGGCAGACGGCCAGCCGAGCGGACCGGCCGTGACATGAGCTACAGCAAGATCATCGCAACGCGTGCATCACTTCGCCTGCCAACTCGCCGCTCCCGCTGCTGGCGGTCATCGGCGCATCAAGTACCGAAAAAGCGATCGCTCTGACAGCGCACAGGTGCCGTTGGCAGTGGGCCCGCCAGCCGCTAGAGAAATCCGTTGTCCAGGCCTGCGCTCGCCTGAAGCAGGCCTGCCATCCATGCGATCGACGGGTGTTTACCCATCGTTCGGTGCCACAACATGGAAATTGTCAGCGGCGGCGCCGAATACGGAGCCTCTCTCGCGACTATCCCGAATGTCCTATCCGCAAATCTCGCAAAACGCGAGGGGACATATGCGATCATGTCGGTGGTCGCCAACAATGGGGGTACCGCGAGAATATGCGAGACCGTGGCTCCCACTCTCCGTGACAACCCCTTCTCTGACAGGAGACCTTCCACATAGCGCGGATTGCTTGTTATCCACGCCCGCTCGAGGCCGCCCTGATCGACCACCCCGTCGACGGTAACCGCATCGCGACGCGAGATCAGAATATCGACGTGAGGATATTTCCCCAGAACATCCAGTGTCACTCCGAGTTTGGCGGCAGGGTGGTCGGGCCTCATGATCCAGACGCTCCGGTCAGTCATCAGGTTCGTTTTGACGAAGCGCGACGGCACCCTTCCGAAGACGCCGAGAGCGAGATGAACCGTACCACGGTCGAGTTCTTCCACGATATTGACGTCATTGATGGGCCGTAGCCACAAGCGCACTCCTGGTGCCGTCTGCTCCACAATTCGCATCAATGACGGAAACAAGGTGCCGAATATGTAGTCGGACGTACAGATCACCAGCTCGGTTTCCGCCGTTGCAGGATCGAACTTCGCGTCACCGAGGACGGAATCGATTTGACGCAAGGCGGGAGCCAGCGCCCTGGACAGTTCGACCGCGCGCGGGGTCGGATGCATTCCATCCGGTCCCCGGATGAACAGCTGATCGTCAAAGGCAGCACGCATTTTATTAAGCGCATGACTGACGGCGGACTGCGTGATGCTCAGCCGCGCCCCTGCCTTGGTGACGCTTCGCTCCTGAAAAAGGGCATCGAGGACCCTCAGGAGATTGAGATCGATGTTATTAGCGATGCTCATTTTATATATGAACTCATTTCACTTCTTTCATGTGGGTGATTGCCTATTCTTCAGATTCAATTGAGTCAACAACGCAGTGCATTGCAATGAGACGATCGACCGAACTTCCTGATTATGCGTCGGACCTGACACAACGGTGTCTCTCTGGCCTGGTCCTCTACCTTGCAGTACTCGGAGTCATGGTGGCCACTCTTGGAATGAACTGTATTCATTGACTGAGTGAATGATCGTCATTTCAATCATGGTCGGTGAAAGCATATCTAATGCTTGGTTGCTGCCCCTGTCTGAAGGAAGTTCGGAATGAATGTACAGATTACCAATCTAAAACTGCCAGACTTGCCGGACGCCAGGGAAGTTTCCCCAGCGGCGTCCGTCGCCGGTGCAAACCCGCAGAAAAGGCGCAAGGCAAGGAATGCCACCGCCGGCATCATGCGCGCCACCGTGATCGTTGCAGCGATCGGCCTCGCGGTCGTCGTGCCGCTTGGTTGGGGACAATGGCTGGCGGGGATGACCGACCAGGCAACGGACGATGCTTACCTGCGGGCCGACAGCACGCCGATCAGCACCGAGGTCAGCGGGCGCGTCAAGGCAGTTCTCGTCGCCGATTTTCAGCGCGTCAAAGCTGGCGATATCCTGGCCCGTATCGATGACCGCGACTATGCCGCGCAGGTTGCTCGGGCATCGGCGATGGTGGATGCGGCCAGGGCCACAATTCGCAATGCCGACAGTCAGATCAGGCTTCAGGAAAAGGTCATTGCGCAGGTGGAGGCCGCCGTTTCCGCAGTCGAGGCCGATCGTGACAAGGTCAACAGCGAATATGCCCGGCAACAGAGGGGGGCGCGAGAGAAATGGTCGTCGGTGCAAGCGCTGGAAGCTGCCACCGCGGATGTCAAGCGCCTTGAGGCCCAGACGCTCGAGAAGCGTACCGAAGTCGATGCACAGCGCCAGAGGACCGATGTCCTGCGCACCCAGAAGCAACAGGCCGAGGCAGAGCTGGCAAGCCAGCAGGCGGCTCTCGACATCGCCCGCGTCAACCTCGACCGGACGACCATTGTCTCGCCGATCAATGGCTTTGTCAGCGCCAGCAACGTTCGGGCGGGCCAATACCTGCCGGTCGGCTCCAGGATCACAACGGTCGTGCCCCTTCCGCATGTCTATGTGCTTGCCAACTACAAGGAAACGCAACTCGGAAAAGTTCGGGTCGGCCAAATGGTAACGCTGACGGTGGATATGTTCCCCGGCAGGATCCTCAGGGGACATGTGGCGAACATCTCGCCGGCCACCGGCTCGGAATTCGCGCTGCTGCCGCCGGACAATGCGACCGGCAATTTCACCAAGGTCGCGCAGAGGGTTTCGGTTCGCGTCGAGCTCGACGACAGCGATGGCCTGGCGGAGCTTCTGCGGCCCGGCATGTCCGTCGTCCCGACAATCCATACCGACCAGATGGTTGCCAGCAAGGAATGAGATATCATGACCACGTCCCAGATGGTTCCCAACCTTGCTCCCGCGAAAGCAGGGCGTCCCGATATCCGCGCGCTCGTCGCCGTTGCTGCCGTTATGTTCGGCACGTTCACGGCGATTCTGAATTCGAGGCTGACGGATATCGGGCTGACCGACCTGCGAGGGGCGCTTGGGCTTGGCTATGACGAAGCGTCATGGATTACCACGGCCTATGTCGTCGCCGAAGTCGCCGCCATTCCTGCCACCGTATGGCTGCGCATGGTTCTATCGCCGGCGCCCGGGGTCATGATAGGGGCAGCGCTGTTCTCGGTTCTGTCGCTTCTCGCCCCCTTCAGCCCCTCGCTGGCGGTTCTTCTGGCAGTTCAGGCACTGCGCGGCCTGAGCGCCGGTATTCTCATCCCGATGACCTACGGCGTCGTGATGCGCTATATCCCGCAATCGCAGCGGCTTTACGCGCTCTCCATATACGCGCTGATCTCCGGATTCACGCCCAGCCTTTCCGTTGTCACGGAGGCGCTTGTCGTCGATCACCTGTCCTGGAAATATCTTTTCTGGCTCAACGTGATACCCGGCGCACTTGCCGTCTTCGGCGCCGCATACGGCATCAAATGGGATCCGGTAAAATTCATGAAACTGAGACGGCCGGATCTGTTCGGACTGCTTTCCCTGTCGCTGGGGCTTGCTGCTTTGGTGACAGCGCTGGACCAGGGCAATCGCCTCGACTGGCTCAATTCCGGTCTGATCGTCGGCCTGTTGCTGGCCGCAGCCGTTCTTCTTGTCGCATATCTGGTGCATTCGTTCATTCACCCGCAGCCCATGGTCAGTCCCCGCCTTCTTGCCCAGCGCAATGCCGGATTGGCGCTGTCGGTGCTTTTTCTCTCGCGTTTCGCCACCATGTCGGCCGCGTTTGTCATCCCGCAATTCCTTATCCGCACGCAAGGTTACCGTGCGCTTGAAACGGGCCAGTATTTTGTTGCCGCCGGCCTTCCTCAACTTGCCCTGGCTCCTTTCGTCGCGTGGCTATGCTATCGGTTCGACCCTCGCGACCTTGTGGCATTTGGTGCCATTCTGTTTTCGATCGGCGTCATGTGGAGCACCGGCCTCACGAGTGCCTGGACGGGCGATCAATTCATGGGGCCGATGCTTTTGCAGACGATAGCAGGTCCGTTTCTGGCGGTCCCGGTCATGGTCGTTGTGTCCGAGGACATCACGTTCGCGCAGATCCCCTGGATAGCGACATGGGTCCACATCATCCGCACGGTCGGCACGGCAATCGCCACGGCCTCGATCGGGACGTTCATACGCGTCCGGGAAGCGGTGCATTCCAATCTCATAGGCCTTCACGTCCAAACCGGCGATCTCGACGTCCAGGCTCGGCTCGACGCGATTGGCACTGCCTTGCGATCCGGCCTCAGAACAACGGATGAAAGCGCACCCGCTTTGGGCGTCCTTGCGAGGACCGTCCAGAAGGAAGCCTATGTTCTGGCCTACGCCGACGCGCAGTTCGTAATTTTCTTGGTTGTTCTATGTATCGCTGTCGCAGCACTGCTTATGCGGAGAACGCCCCTACCCGGCCGCTTCCTCTAGCAGTCTTCCGCGTGCGCAAGACCAGAGAAGGGGAACTATGGCCACCATCGACTCGAGGCGCCACCCGTACGGCCCTCCAGTCACCTAGACCTAGAGTTCGTCGCATAAGGTCTGTCCCGCTTTCTGACCGAACCGCTTGACGGAAGCGAGGATTTCGTCGGTGCCTGTAGGTTTGGAATTTTTGTTGGCGCGCCGATGAAGGCGCGGATATCGCTTTCGCGTTGGCTGATTGAAGTGTGGACGCCACGGCGCTGTTGCTTCCGGGCAAGTTCGGCAAACCGGCGCTTGACCTGGTCGATCCAGGACAACGATGTCGGGTGTGAAGTGCACACTGTATCGGCGCCCTCATAGACTGAATTACGCCCAGTGGTGCACCAACGCCGTCACCGCTGCAATCGCCTGACAGGTTGCCAACAATACATGCAACCAATTCAAGTTAACCTGACATCCCCAATAATATTGATAAATGCCAGATGCACATGCAATAAAACGAGCGTCGTCTTTGATGTTCAACCTAAAGATAATAGTTAGAAATACGATACCCAAATAGGTTCATTATTTTTTGTACTATGCCTAAGACTTTCTTCATTTAATGGTCTTAGCTTTAAATTATCTGAACGCGTTCGTGATCGAGATCATGCCATGCCAGCTTCATCCAACGTCCGTTTTCCGACGTCGACAATTCTGCTTGTACTCGCGGTGACTGCGGCATTGGTCTTCTGGCTTGCGTTGACCGCAGAGCGCACGGCTGCGGAATTGACATATGCTTATGATCGAACGGTTTCCGGCGAGGCGGCCTTGGGTGAAATTCGCCAGTTCGATGAGGTGCTGACGAGCTCCGCCCGTCTGTTTGCATTGACCGGTGATGCGGCATGGAAGAGCCGCTATGACAAGAGTGCTCCGTTGCTGGACGCGGCAATGATGAAGGCCAGCGATCTGGCCAGTACCAGCCTTCGAACGCGCTTCAAAGAGGCGACTGAAGCGGCCAATACGAAGCTGGTCGAGCTGGAAACAAGCGTCTTTGCGACGACGGATACCAAAGCCGCTGTCGCGATACTCGATAGTTCGACCTATACCGATGCAAAGGCAGTCTACGCGGACGGGGCGCGTGCCTTTAGCGATGGTTTGAAAGCCGAGACATCCGCTGCTGTTGACGAAGCAACTGCGGTACGTCATCAGGCCATGATATTCACCGCAGTTGGTGCCCTTATCCTGTGTATCGGTTGGTTGTTTCTCATCCGTACGCTGGTCACATGGAGACGCAATCTGGACAAGGCCCGCAAGGAAGAAATCGCCCAGCGGGAAGTCCAGCAGCAAATTGAAATCCGTATGGGCGAGGAGCAGCGGCAAGCGGGGGACGAGCGCGCCAAGGCCGCCGAGGCCAACCGCCTGGAGCAGTTGAAAACTTCCGAGGAACAGAAGACGGTTGTAGACGCTCTTGCCAACGGTCTGGAAGCATTGGCCGCAGGCGATCTGACGGCGCGTATCGACGTACGGTTTGCAGGCGAATACGAAACCCTGCGCGGGAATTTTAACGCCGCTGTTCTCAAGCTATCACAGACGATGTCGGGTATTGTCGATGCATCCCATGGCGTTCGTGCCAGCAGCGGTGAGATCAGCTCA
Organism: Rhizobium sp.; assembly: GCA_028290545.1. GTDB lineage: Bacteria > Pseudomonadota > Alphaproteobacteria > Rhizobiales > Rhizobiaceae > Rhizobium_E. Next base: position 87,743 of record JAQGJP010000103.1, read on the forward strand.
ACCTCGAGCGATCTCGCAACACGCACTGAACGTCAGGCAGTACGCCTGGAAGAAACTGCGGCAGCACTCGATGAAATTACAAATACGGTTCGCCGCACCGCCGATGGCGCCCAGCAGGCCCGCGATGCGATGATCATCACTCAGAAAGACGCAGAGCATGGCGGGGACGTCGTCAACCAGGCCGTTGAGGCGATGGGCGCGATCGAGCATTCCGCGACAGAAATCACCAAAATCATCAGTGTCATCGATGAAATCGCTTTCCAGACAAACCTGCTGGCCCTCAACGCAGGTATCGAGGCGGCGCGCGCTGGGGAAACGGGGCGTGGCTTCGCCGTCGTTGCCCAGGAAGTGCGCGCACTGGCACAACGTTCGGCAGAAGCTGCAATGGAAATCAAGACGCTGATTTCCGCATCCGGGCAGCATGTCGAGCGCGGCGTCAAGCTTGTGGCGGAAACCGGTAAAGCCCTGGACTCCATCGTCCGCCGGGTCAGGGATGTTAACGGCGTCATTCTGACCATCGCATCCTCGGCGAAGGATCAGGCCTCCAGTCTGGCCGAGGTCAATACCGCCATGAATCAGATGGACCAGTTTACCCAACAGAACGCAGCCATGGTGGAGGAATCCACAGCAGCGGCGATGGTCCTGCTCAAAGAGACATCGAGAATGGCGAATATGATGTCTACCTTTCAGATAGCTGATGACCGCGACCGGGCTCATGCCGCCTAACTTGCTTCATTTGGAGGCTGAGATCGCGAGGTCAGGGTGACTGCGGTGTTGGTGCAGGGATTGGTTCCTTGCGACCCTGGTGCAGGGATTAAATTCAATGGCTGTATTCTGGATGTCAATGGCTTCTGAAGACCGTCGCCGCCCTCGCCGCCCTCGCCGCGCTTCGCCAAGCGCGGATATTGAGGAAACTAAGGTCGCTTCTTTTCCCGCAGCTCTCACAGAGAATTAAGTTTATCGTCGTACAAGCGCTCCCGCATCGCCGAAATTCTCGTTTGTGAAAGCAGATATCGGCGGCCGCATAAGACGTCCGAAGATAAACAGTCTCAGTTCAGGGAGAAACCAATGTCGATATTCCAGAAAACCGCCCTCGCGGCCGCCCTCGCCCTCACAAGCTTTATTGTCCCTGCCTCGGCCTTCGCTGGCTACTATGGCGCCCTTGCATTTTCACAGGGCTCAGGTGCAAGCGGCTGGTCAAAAAACTACGAGACGAAGAGAGAGGCAGCACGTGCAGCTTTGAGCTATTGCCGTGAGAATTCGTCCTCTGGTGACTGCAAAGTTGTCTACGAATTTACCAACAGCTGCGCCGCCCTCGCTGTCGGATCTGAAAACGGATACGGCGTGGCTTGGGACGTTAAAAAAGGCCGCGCAAACAAGAAGGCAATAGCTGCCTGCGAAGGCTATGATAGCGGATGCAGCATTGTCATCAGCGAGTGTTCTCAGGGTGATTAAGCACCTTTGCGCAGCTGCAGTTTGACCATGCCCGACCGCGCCTCTTTAAAATTGGCGATGTCACGGCGCCCGCCCAGGCGCCTGAAGGCGTAGACCGCAATCACCTTTCCATGGAGTTTCACAATGCCGGCGGGCTGATAAGCCCCCTAGAAATGTGGGATTACCATGGCGAAGGTGTTTGCGACAGTGCATCGTCGCGGGAGCTATAGCGGGTGGTCAATCACAACTTAGCGACCTCGTCGGAAGGTTTTTGTGCCAGAGATTCAAATGAGCCCTGCGACACGCCTATGAAATCGATCAGCTTACTGGTAGCACCGCAATCACATTGGAGAGTCAACATGGACTTGAACGACAAACACCAAATCATTCTCAGTGCTTTCCATACCTCCAGGTTTGGCGTCTCGCCAACCGCCACGCGTGGTGCGGTGGAAGGGCATGCAAGAAAGCATCAGCTTCAGGGGCAGGAATACGCCGAAGCTCTCGACAGCGCCATGGCTGCTGGTCTTGTGGCGCAAATGGCGGACTCTATGCTGACGATCAGACAGGCAGGCCGCAAACTGTTGCCTAAGCGATAGCCGCAAGGCTGGTCACGCACGCCGCCGCGCCAGCACATTCTGGTCGACGGCGACCCGCACATCCGTCAGGAATTGCCCGTGCCGGTCACCGTCCCGTGCTCCGCTGCTCGACCAATTGCCTGCAACAACGCTCCTCGGAACCCCTCCGTGCCTTTCCGCGAATCTGAGCCACGTCAAACGGCAGGGTGCACATAAGAGTTTGCAATCAAACCCGCCGCCCCTACTCTTCGTCGCTTTCGAACTGCCGTCCGGCATAGAGGACGCGCAGGATGACGACTTCCTCGGTCTCGACAAGAAACGCCACACGGATTCGGCGCTCGAAGCCGACAAGGCGCAGGCCTTCGCGGATATGGTCACGGGTGCTGCCGCGTTCAGGAAAGGTCTCGAATCCGGCGAGGAAGGCGCGGATGCGCCCCACGTAATCCCGTGCCACGGCAGAGGATGCGGATTTGTGGCGGACGTAGCGGTAGATATGCGCAAGGTCTGCTTTCGCCTCAACCGAGAGGCGAACGCGGTAGCGCTTCATCAAACCTCTTCCCGGTCGATGTCGTCCATGGTCGCTTCCAGGCTTTTCCACGCCTCATCGAGGGGTTTGGCCCGCGTGGGGTTGGCCTTGTGGGCGTCATAGGTGGCCGCGACCTCGGTACGGAGCCAATGCTCTACAGCGTTTTCCCGTTCCTGCAAGGCTCGCAGACCTTCCCGGATAACTTCGCTTTCCGAGGCATAGTCGCCGCTGGAAACACGTGTCTTCACCAGATTCGCCATCTCGAGGGGCAAGGTGATGCTCATTTGCTGCGTTGAACGCATGGCCTATTCTCCTATCTCTTCACATCCTTATAACACGCGATAGGATAGAATCCTACTCATTCCTGGCAGGGTGGAGCGCCCTGCATCGCCAAAACACAACGTCCCGTCAAGCTCCAGAACTGCGAGAGGCCCCCAAGTCGTCTCAATCCCTTTCGCCCATGTCCATCGTTCAGACCAGCTCCGCCACGCCCGACCAGAGGTGATAGAGCGAACTGCCGGGAATGGAGGTCGCGACGCATCGGCCCTCGCGATCGAAACAATCCCGCCAGGTGCCCGGCGGCGTATCGGCCAGATAGGTGGCGAATAGTGCCTCGACCAGGGCATTGGCCTTGCGTGAATATGCCTCGTCACCGGTCGCCCTTGCCTGCATGATATAGGCCTTGAGCAGTTCGGCCTGCAGCCAGAGACGTCTTGTGTGTCTGAGTGGTTTGCCGTCGAGAGCGGTTTCATCGACCAGGAACGGGGTGTTGTCCGCAGCCCCCAGCCGCAATGCCGCGTCGAGCAGTTTGTGGCAGAGGTCGGAATGATCGGCGCCGGCGAGCTTGTCATAGCGGCGGACCAGCCAGACCCATTCGGACATATGGCCCGGATCGAGGCGGCTTGAATTGTATTCAGCCGCCAGTTCCCACGCGGGGCCGAAGAACTCGCGCAGTACACCGGCCCCATCGTCGAACAGCCGCGTGCGGAAAAAGCCGAAGAGTTCGCCGGCGCGGGCCGCATAACGCTCGCCGGCCCCGACCTCCCAGAGCGCCAGGCAGGCCTCGAAATAGTGCATATGCGGGTTCTGACGACGCGGAAGGCTGCCGATGCTGTCTTCCGCCCAGCCGCCATGCGGTGCCGCCAACGTCAGGTCCATCGCCGCGACCAGCTCTTCGATCTGCAACAGATACTCGCTTTTCCCGGTTGCCTTCAGAAGCCAGGCAAGGGCCAGCAGCACACAGGCATGATCGTAAAGATCGCGCTCGCTATCGGTCACCACACCGGTCTTGTAGTCGATCGTCCGCGCATAGCCGGGCCGATCGCCGCCGATCCAGGCGACTTTTCTGAGATTGGCGAAGGCGCGTTCGGCTTTCTCGAGCGCACGGTCAGGCGCAACGCCGAGCGAAGAAGCCTGTGCGAAAACATAGATGATCCGCGCCGCCGTACGCGTGCGGACAATGCCGCTCGGATCGGGTGAGCCGTCGAGCTGCAGGCCTTCCATGAACTGGCCGGCATGGTCGTCAAAGGCGACGGATGCCCAGACCGGCAGGACGGCGTCGATGAAGTAATCTCTCAGGCGGACAATAGCCATGCAAAATCCGGACTTTAATGAGGTGCGGCGGAGGTGGAGTCGCGAACGACCAGCCGTGGGCGGATGAAGATCGATTGCAGCGCGGCATCGGGTTCGGCAATGCGCCGCAGGAGCAGACGTGCGGATTCGACGCCGAGCGTTCGCGGTGTCACCGAGATCGTCGTCAGCGCCGGGTCCCATTCCGCCGACATCGAGATGTCGTCGAACCCGACAACGGACACGGCACGGCCGGGTTCAAGATGCAGCTTGCGAAGACCGATGGTCACGCCGAACGCAACGATATCCTGATGACAGACGATACCGGTGACATCCGGCCGGCGCTTCAGCGTGCGCCGCACGGCTTCCGAACCGTCGGCGATCGTTGCGCCGCAAGGCTCGATCAGGTCTTCGGTAAACGGAAGGCCCGCCCCGTCAATCGCCTGCCGCCAGCCGGCGATGCGCGCCTCCCGCGAAGAGGAAATCGACGTGCCGCCGATATAGGCGATCACCTTGTGGCCGAGCGAGATCAAATGCTCGGCCGCCGCCGCACTGCCTTCGGTATTGTCGACGCCGACGAAATCGAAGAGCGGGCTTTTGGGCGGACGCAGCACCATGACGCTGTGCCGGATTGCGCCCTTCCAGTCCGCCAGCATTTTCGGCGAGGTTCCCGGTGCAAGACAGAGCACGGCGCCGGCGCATATGTTTTCCCTGAGCGATGTCGCAAAACGCTGCTGCCGCTCGAGATTATCTTCAACATTGACAATCATCGGGAAAAAGCCCGCCTGCTCGAGGCTTTCCGCGGCACCGGAAACGAGTTCGGCGAAGAACGGGTTGGATAGCGAACTGACGCCGATACCGATCGTGGTCGATTGCCCTGCCCTGAGATTCGCAGCCGCGCGATTATAGACATAGCCGAGATCGCTCGCGACCTGCATGACCTGTTTGCGCGTTTCGGACGAGATGCGGCCGGCATTGCGCAGCACCTGCGAGACGGTGGCCTTCGAAACGCCGGCAGCCTGCGCGATATCGTCGATGTTGATCCGTTGGTTCATTCCACCTCAGCTTGTCTGATTCTTTCTCCCGAAGAGTCTAGCAGATTTCCACTTCCGGTCTTGCGGATCAAATCCTGACGGATGCGCGGACGGTTGCGTGGCGACGATCGGGGTTCACGGGCCTGACCGTATAGGTACCAATCGCCGCCGGGACAATGAAAGTCTCGGCATAACCGGCCGTGAAAGGCTCGAAATGGCCGTCCGGGCTCTCGACTATGATGTCGTCGCCCTCGACGAGATTGAGGACATGCACACTGCCTTCGGTATGATGTATCACGGTTTCAGTGAACCAGTGCCGGCGCGTTTCGATGAACTCCAGCTCGTGCAGCCCGGTTCGCTCCTCGCGGATGCCATCTTGGTCGGAAAGTACGTCGACACGATCGATCAGCTCGCGCTTCGCCCAGGCCGTGTTGCGCTCTTCTCGCAGCACGGCGCGGCCGTGATCGACATGGACGGGACGCGGCCGGCCATCGAGGCCGAGCCGGCCCCAATCCCAAAGCTTGAATGTGAAGATATAGGGCGTCGCGCTGATCTCCAGCACCACAGTGCCGCTGCCCGAGCAATGGATCGTCCCAGCGGGGATGGAAAAATGATCGTGCTTGTTCGCCGGCCAGCGGTTGACGAATTTATCGACATCGAGCGGTGCACCGCCGGATTGCGCGGTTTCCAGGGCCGTAAAAAAATCACTCTTGGTGATCCCGTCCTGGAAGCCGAGGTAGACGCAAGCGCTATCGTCGGCCTCGAGAATATAATAGCTCTCGTCCTGGGTGTAGGCGATGCCGAATTTGTCGCGCGCATAACCGGTCAGGGGATGCACCTGCAGCGAAAGGTTGCCGCCTTCGACCGTATCGAGGAAATCGAAGCGGATCGGGAATTCCGGCCCGAAACGCGAATAGACTTTCGGCCCGAGTAGCGGTTCGGGATGGCGGAGCACAACATTGATCGACGGCACTTCCATCCGAATATCGCCGAAATCGATCAGCAGGCTGTTTTCCTCCGGCACGCAATCGAAGCCCCACGCATAGTTCGGCGGGCCGTCAGGCAAGTCGAAATGCTTCTTCATCCACTGGCCGCCCCAGACGCCGGGATCGAAGAACGGTACGACCCGGAACGGCCGGGTGACCGAATGGGCCAACGCCTTGCGCATCGTGACGCCATCGACTGCGCGCGGATTGTCCGGCAGGGTCGTATCGAGAAAGACATCAATACGGTCAAAGTGCTTCATCTTCCACCGATCAGCGATCCGCCATTCGATGAAATAGGCACGCTTGTATTTGACGAGGAAGTCTTCATTGGGATTGTTCGCCGTCAGGTTAGGCAGGCCGGCGCGCATCCGTTTCTGGATTTCCCAGCGCGGCATATCGGCGTAAACTAAGTAAGAAACGTCTGCGAGAAGCGCCGCACCTGTGCCGATAACCAGAACTGGCGTGCCGGTCTTTCGCGCATCCTCGATCCGGTTGCGGGCGGCATGGACCGCGTCAGCATCGAACAGATCCGCCATCTGGAACGGCGCCATGTAGCCGAAGACCCGATCATCGGTGAGGAAGGATCTGAGAAGATCATCGAGCGACGACTGGTCGAGCATGAGGTCCGCCGTGCGGATGATCAGGGAGGCATCGAAGACGCCGGCAAGACCGGCCTCCACTTCGGCAAGATTCACTCCGGGATAGGACTCGACGCAGACAATTTCCTTCGCGCTGTCGCGGACATGCCCGGCTATGTCGGCCCAGGAACGGATGGCCTTGCCGGCGCCTTCGGCGAACCGGATCGAGGGCTGTTTGTCATAGCTCATTCTCACATTCCTCCCTCCGCCGGGCGATATTCTACAGCAAGGCGGGTAATCTCAAATTTTGATATAACGATATATCTAATCTTGCAATATGCCCACTCAATAAAACCACAGTATGCGAAATTGTCGTTTAATACGGCAAATACTACAGAAATTTCACCGTTGACAGCTTCGAAACTCGGGTATATCGAAATATCAAATGGTTTCGAGGAAAGGGAGGAAATTCCATGAAGAGACGCCAATTTCTGACGACGAGCGGAGCGGTGCTGGCCGCGCCGCTTCTGATGCGCACGGCTTATGCGCAATCCGGTTTTGACTGGAAGCAACAGTCAGGCAAGACGATCAATGTCGGCATGTCCCGCCACCCGTGGCAGGAAGCGATCGAGCCGATGATTCCGGAATTCGAGGAAATGACCGGCATCACCGTCAAGCTTTCGAAGCTGCCGGAACAGCAATATCTGACCAAGACGGTGGCCGATCTCACCGGCGGCACGTTCGGCCAGGACGTGTTCATGACGCAGTATTACGATTCCCCGTCCTACCAGCAGAAGGGTTGGACGAAGGATATCGGGCCGCTGCTCGACAACGCCAAGCTGACCGACAAGGCCACCTATGACTGGGAAGACTTCTTCCCCGCCGCCCGCGACGTCTCCAAGATCGGCGGCAAATATGCCGACCGCATCGCCATCACCTCGGAAGCCCAGACGCTGGTCTATCGCGCCGACGTGCTGAAGGAGAAGGGCATCGCCGTTCCCAAGACTTTTGACGACCTTGCGGCGGCCGCCGCCAAGATCACCGACGGCAGCATGTACGGCATGACCATGCGCGGCGGCGCCGCCAACTGGTGGCCGTTCTACGGCTTCGTCAAATCCTTCGGCGGCGAATATGTCACCCGTGACCTGAAGTCCGTGGTCAATTCCAAGGAATCGAAGGCCGCGCTGTCGAGCTATGTGAAGCTCGCAAGCTTCTGCCCGCCGGGCATCACCAATTCCGACTGGGACGAGATCAACACTGCCATGCTCTCCGGCCAGGCGGCGATGTTCCTCGACTCCTCGGTGATCTACAGCCGCCTGCAGGACAAGGAAGCCTCAACGGTGGTCGGCAAGGTCGGCGTCGCGCCGATGGTCGCGGGTCCTGCCGGCGCCCATGGCCAGGCCCATTTCTGGACGATCTCGCTTGCCAACAGCGCTTCGGAACCCGAAGCCGGCTGGCTGTTCATGCAGTGGGCCACCTCGAAGGATATCCAGGGCAAGATCGCGCTCAAGGGCGTGCTCGGTCCGCGCTCCTCGGCATGGGAAGTGCCTGGACTGACCAAGGTCTTCCCCGACGAGTTCCTGAAAGCCGTGCAGACTTCGCTGAAGACGGCGGTGATCTCGCCTGCGAATCTGAAGTTCTTCGAACTCATGGATCCCCTGCGTGCCCAGGTGCAGGAAGCCATCCTCGGAAATGCCTCGCCAAGCGACGCACTCGACAAAGTCCAGGTCGAGTGGGAGAAAATCCTCGCCTGAAATTGACGTTTCGAAATAGGATGGAATTGCCGTGCCCCGGTCTCCGGGGCACGGGCGCGATAACATGCCGCCCGGAGTCCTGCGAATGCTCTTGCGAAATTCAAAATTCGCATATGCCCTGACACTTCCAGTCACGGTCACGCTGCTTGCCCTGCTGATCTATCCGCTGATCGTCACGTTAAGGAACGCGTTCTGGGGCGCCGATGGACTGACGCTGTCGCATTTCGCGTCCATGGCATCGATCGATGGCTTCTGGGTGGTCGTGAGGAATACCGTCGTCTTCACGCTGGGCTCGACGATCATCAGCATGCTCCTGGGCTTTCTGTTCGCCTACAGCCTGGAGTTCATCACGGTCGGCCGCCGGTTCTTCGCCTCGATCCTGATCATTCCCTTGGCTATGATGCCTGTTGTGTCCAGCCTGACTTTCGGAATGATGCTCAACCCAGCGCTCGGCGTGGTCAATTCGGTGCTGAAGATGGCGGGCATCGCCGGGCCACTCTGGGCGACGGGCACCTCGACGGCGCTTGCGACCGTGATGATGGTCGACGTCTGGCAGTGGACACCCTTTTGCTTTGCGATCCTGCACGCCGGCTTCCGCTCGCTGCCGGCGGACGTCATGGAAGCCGCGCGCATCGACGGCGCCAATGCCCGCCAGGAATTGTTCAGGATTTCGTTGCCGCTGCTGCGCAACGTGCTGCTCGTCACCTTCGTCTTCCGTTTCATGGAAGCCTTCAAGGCCTTCGACGCGATCTATGTCATGACTCAGGGTGGACCCGGCCGCGCCTCGGAAACCATGGTCATCCGCGCCTATAAGGAAGCTTTCCAGTTCTTCAAGCCGGAGACGGCGGCAACCATCGGCGTCGTGCTGCTGGTCGTGACGTTGGTCTCGACGCGGCCGATCGGGCGGGCGCTGCTGAAGGCGACGACATGAAACATTCTCCCCTCGCCCGCATCCTTGCCTACACATGGTTGATCGTCGGCAACATCGTCATTCTTGCGCCGATCGCCTGGATGGTCCTGCAATCGCTGAAGGGCAAGCTCGACACCATTGCCTTTCCGCCGAAATTCATCTTCTCCCCCACTTTGGCGAATTATTATGACGTGCTTGCCTCCCAAGGCTTCCGGCAGGCCATGCTGGACAGCATCATCGTCGCCAGCGGCGCGGTGCTGATCGGCATGGTCGTCGGTGTTCCCTTCGCCTATGCGCTGTCGCGGTCGACTATCCGTGGCCGGTTCGAGCTTGCGGAATTCATCCTCTCGACCAAGATGCTGCCGGCGATCGTCGTCGTCGTGCCGCTGCTGCAAGTCTATAAGGTGCTCGGCCTGCTCGACAGCCGGCTTGGCCTGATCATCGCCCATGTGCTGGTGGTCCTGGCGCTGATAGTCTGGGTGATGCGCAGTTTCATCGATGCCCTGCCCGTCGAGGTCGAGGAAGCCGCTTATGTCGATGGCGCCTCGGGCATGCGGACCTTGCTTCAGATCGTGCTGCCATCGGCGGCGCCGGGCCTGGTGACGGTGGCGGCGCTCGCCTTCATCCTCTCCTGGAATGAGCTGTTCTTCTCGATCACGCTGACTGGCACCAATATCCGCACACTGCCGGTGTTCATGGGCACGGAATATGTCGGCTTCCTCGCTGTCGACTGGGGCAGGCTCTCGGCGGCCGGCCTGCTGGCGACAGTTCCTGTCGTCGTCCTGGTGCTGGTTCTGCAGAAGTATCTCGTGCGGGGCCTCAGCCTCGGCGCGTTGAGATAGGCGGCGGTCATGGTACAGACTTCCCTGCATTTCGGCGCCGGCGCGCTTGGCCGCGGCCTGATCCTGCCTCTGCTGGCAAACAAGCACGTGGCGCTCTCCATCGCCGATATCAACACGACGGTGGTGGACAGGATCCGCGCCGAAGGTGGCTATCCGATCGCCATTTTCGAGGACGGCAGACGCGAAAGCGTATTCGTGCCGGTCGCCCGGGCCTTTGCGCTGGGGCGCGACGATGCGGCGCTCGATGCCTTCATCGGCGAAGCGGATTTCATCACCACCTCGGTACAGGTCGGCAATCTCCAGAATGTGGTCAACCGCCTTTCACGGGTCTGGGCATCATCCGCCAGATCCAGGACGGTGATCGGCTGCGAGAACCTGCGCAAAGTCGGCGCCCAAATCAAGTCGCTGTTCGAAGCCGAAAATGCTGCTCTTGCCCCGCGCGTTTTCACGCCGGATTGCGTGGTCGACCGCATCTGCGCCGCCTCACCGCCGGAACTGCTGATCGAGACCGAGCGCTATACCGAATGGGTGATCGAGTCGCCCACCGATCCGGATTTCCGCGGACCGGATATCGCCCGCGATGTCGACCGGCTGTTCTTCCGAAAGCGCTATCTCGTCAATGCGCTGGCTGACGCCGTGTCTTTCATCGGGCTCAGGAAGGGTCATGCCTATCTGCACCAGGCGGTCACAGACTCCGAGATTCTCGCAATGGTCGAGCCGCTGCTCGCCCTGTTGCGCAGTCACCTGATTCGTGTGTTCGGCTTCGAGCCGCAGGAGATCGCGGAGTACCAGGCGCTCAGCATTATCAGGCTCGGCAATCCCTCGATCTCGCGGCGGATCGAAACCGTCGCCCGCGATCCGTGGCGGAAATTCGGTCCGCAGGAGCGCTTTATGGAGCCGATCCTGACGGAATTCGATGCCGGCATCGACGTCTCGGCTGCGGTCAGAACCATGCGGACAATCATCGCCAGTGTCGAGCCCGATGCCACAATGGCAGCTTCTCTGCTGTCAAGCGCCTGGGGCGCGACGGCATCCCACGCCCTGTTTTATGACCTCATCGCCTCCCCCAGGGAGACGGCATGAGCGAAACCATCATCGCCGCCGACATCGGCACATCCTCGCTGAAGGCCGCACTTGTCAGTGCGCGGGGCGAGGTTCTGGCGACCGCGCGCCACAGTTATCCGACGCATGTTACGCCGGAGGGTTGGACCGAGCAGGACCCCCACGACTGGCTCAATGCGCTCATCCAGGCGATGCGGGTACTTGCGGCCAAGGTCTCGCTCGACGGAGTCAGCGGCATGGTGTTCACCGGCCAGATGTCGGCGGCGCTCCTGGTCGACCGCAATCACAGGCCGCTCAGGCCCTGCATCATCTGGTCGGACCAGCGCGCCGACAGGGAGGCGCTTGCCGCCTCTGCTTCCGCCGGCAAGCAACAACTTTATGCGATCACCGGCAATCCGGCGACGCCGACCTATTCGGCGCCCAAGCTCGCCTGGGTGGCGCGTCACGAGCCCGAAGTGCTGAAGGCGGCACAGGCATTCATCCAGCCGAAGGATTGGATCGTCGCCCAGCTGACCGGGCGGCTGGCGACCGATCTCAGCGACGCATCCTGCACCAATCTCATAGATCTCCGCAAGGGCCGGTGGGAACCGGCGCTGTTCGCGCTTTACGGCCTGGATATCAGGCTGGCGCCTGAGATTCTTGGCTCGACGGATATTGCCGGTGTCCTGCTGCCTGCCATGGCCTCTGAGCTTGGCCTGAAGCCCGGTCTGCCGGTCATCATGGGCGGAGGCGACGGACCGGCGACGGCGGCCGGCGCCGGAGCGCTGTCGCAGGGCGATGGCTATGCCTCACTCGGCACCAGCGCCTGGGTGTCCTTCACCTCGGCCGATCCGGTAGTCGATGAACAATGTAGGCTGGCGACCTTCGCCCATGTCATTCCCGGCCTCTATGTCGAAACGGGATCGATGCAGGCGGCGGGAGCGTCGATCGAATGGGTTGCGCAATTGCTCGGCACGACACCCGCTGAGATAGCCGGACTCGCGCTCGCGAATGAAACACCGAGCGGCACCAAGCCGTTCTTCCTGCCCTATCTGCAGGGAGAACGGACGCCTTACTGGTCGGCGCTGTCGGCCGGCACGTTCTTCGGGCTCAACCGGGATCATGGCCGCGCCGATATCGCCGGTGCCGCGCTGGAAGGCGTCTGCTTCCAGATGCGGATGATCCTCGATGTCTTCCGCGAGCTCGGCCGTGGCGCCGACCCCCTAACATTGGCCGGCGGCTTCGGCCAGAGCGCGCTTTTCCAGCAGCGTTTCGCCGATCTGACCGGCAGGCGCGTGCGAACGCTCGCAGGTTCCGAACATTGTACCGCGCTGGGGGCGGCCATCACCGGCTTCCTCGGCCTCGGAATTCTTGCATCGCCGGCAGAGGCTGCGAGTTGGCCGCGCTTCGCAACCGATGCCCCACCATCCGGCGATCAGCGCGCGATCGCCGCGCGCTACGATGTTTTCCGCAGCGCCTGGAGTGCCGCGGAGGCGCTGGCAGCCTCCGTCAGCCGCCTTGCGCCGACAACGAATTGAACGGGAGTAACCCATGGCAGCCATCGAACTCGTCAAGACGACCAAGAAATATGGAGCGGTGACCGGCGTCGATGCGGTCGATCTCAAGATCGCCGACGGCGAATTCGTTGTGCTGCTCGGACCATCCGGCTGCGGAAAATCGACACTGTTGCGCATGGTGGCGGGTCTTGAAGACATTTCCTCAGGCGAGATTCGTTTTGACGGCAGGGTCATCAACGACGTCTCGACCCAGAAGCGCAACATCGCCATGGTGTTCCAGAACTATGCGCTTTATCCCCATATGAGCGTTGCCGACAATCTCTCCTTCGGCCTCAAGATCAAGGGCGCCAACGAAGACACCATCGCATCGAAGATCAAGGGTGCTGCCAATATTCTCGGCATTTCCGAATATCTCGCCCGCAAGCCGCGGCAACTGTCCGGCGGCCAGCGGCAGCGCGTCGCCATGGGGCGCTCGATCGTCCGCGAACCCGTCGCCTTCCTGTTCGATGAACCGCTCTCCAATCTCGACGCCAAGCTGCGTGGCCAGATGCGCCTGGAAATCCGCCTGCTGCAGAAAAACCTGAAGACCACGGCGCTCTATGTGACCCACGATCAGGTCGAGGCGATGACGCTCGCCGACCGTGTCGTCGTGCTCAACAAGGGACGGATCGAACAGGTGGCCGCGCCGCTCGACCTCTATCGGCGCCCTGCCACGCTGTTCGTCGCAGATTTTGTCGGCACCTATCCGATGAATTTCCTCAATGCCGCGACGACCGACACAGGCCTTCGATTTACCAATGGCGCCGAGATGGCTCTCAGCGAACGCCTGTCATCCAACATAAGAGTCCGCGTCGGGCTGCGGCCCGAACAACTTCACATCGATCCGGCGGGCGTCTTGTCCATGGTGGTGGATGTGGTGGAGCCCCTGGGCTCGGACACGTTGGTGCATGGGCACATGGGAACGGAGATTTTGCTCGTCCGCGTGGATCCAGGTGTGGATGTGAGGGCTGGAGAGACCGTCCGTCTCTCTAGCAATGCAGCCCATCTGCATATATTCAACCCCGAGACCGGTAGCCGATTGAATTAGATTTCACAGCGATTGGCCGGAGGGGATATCAAAAGCTGCACCACGCTACGGGACACGATCGACCCTGGCGTGGCTGTCTATATTTCTACTGGATCTCGCCTCAGTCACCAAGGATCAGGCGGGCGGTATTCTCGTCGGTGATGAGGCCGTTCGCCAGACGGCCGGAAAGGGCAGCGATGACTGCTGCGGCGCGGTTCTTGCCGGAAGCAACGATGATGGTCGGCCGGTCCGCCGGAGCCGTCAGGGAAAAGGACGTCAGGCGGGAATGATAAGCGGCGTCCGAGACGATTTCCCCGCGTTCGTTGATTGCGCTGCCGAGCAGTTCACCCATCGCGCCGCTGTCCATCGCCTGTCTGGTCTCGGCGGCAGTGATGAAACCATCCTTGTACAGCGTTGCCTCATGCCCCCAGTAGCCGATGCCCATCATCAGCAGGCTCGCCTCATCGACAAGGGCGCGCAGGTTCTTGTAGCCGGGTTGAGCCTGCAGGACCTGCCTTTCCTCGACTGTGTTGGTGACGACCGGCATCGGCAGGGGATAGCATTGGGCGCTGCTGCGTTCCGACAGCCAAGTGACCACGTCGTAATGACTTGCCCGTCCGTCACGGGTCAGGTTGCCCATCAGGGAAACACATTTGTGTTGCGGCCGGTTGATCGGCCGCAGTCGGCGCGACACCTCGCGCATGGTTTTTCCGTTGCCGATGCCGATGGTGAGCGGCGCCTTTTGCTGGAGGTGGTTTTCCAGATGCAGTGCGGCGAGCTGTGCAACCGAGGAAATGTCCTCGGCGCTCCCGAGTTCATTCAACGACACTTCGCAATATTGCAGCTCGAACCGCTCCTTCAATCGCTCCGCAAGCTCGATGCATTCCGCCATCGGATGCACAAGCTCGAAGCGAATCAGCTTCTCCGTCTGAGCAAGTGCGATCAAGCGTTGCACGATCTGACGGGATACTCCGAGTTCGGCTGCGATCTGGTCCTGAGTCTTGCTCTTGCCGTAATAGAGCCAAACGGCCCGCGCGGCCAGATCGAGGCGCCGGTCTCCGTTCAGGTCTATCTTGTCGCCCGCGCTACTCATACGCAGTATTCTCCGCTTGCAAATATGGAATGAGGATCAGTGACCGGATCTTTCGACCACCCAGTCCCAATCAGATCCCGCGAGCGACTTTGCGCTCGCGGGATCGTCTATGCGGGCTAGAGACGCAAGAGCCGGGCGATGTTGCCACCGACGATTTGCGCATAGCCGTCGCGGTCTGCTGTCGCACGCTCCATCTTCTTGAATTCCCACTCATAGTCAACGAATGGCGAATCCGTTCCCCAGATCACCTTGTCGGGACCGAGTTCGCGGACTGCTGTCTGAATCTCGAAGATCGGAGCCCGGGAGGTTTCAAGATAGAGATTGGGGTACTGTCTTGCAAACTGGATTGCCTGGTCCACAGACCAGAAGAACCCCATATGCGCCATCAGCAAAGGGACGTTCGGGAAGCGCGCTGCCATAACCGCGAATTCCGGCGGACTGTTGTAAAGGTCGGAGGCGCCATGGACGATGATCGGTATTCCGAGTTCATCGGCCACGCTGAACAGCGGATCGACCAGAAGCGGATCGGAAAGATGGAAGCCGTTTACCGTGGGATGCAGCTTCAGCCCCTTGAAACCCCAGTCGACGACGCAGCGCCGGACTTCGTCCGCCGCGTTCGACTCCCATGGATTGACGGCACAGAACGGGATCAACCGGTCGGGAAACTGGTCGAACGCCTCCTTGATCGGATCATTGGTGAAGTTTCCTTCGACGAACGGAAACATCACGGCCTTGTCGACGCCGACGGCGTCGATTTTAGCGACCAGTTCGGCACCGGTCTGGCGTGCGCCCGGCCGGATGCCGAGGTGATTGTGGGCGTCGATGATAAGCATTTGATTCCTCCGTTGATCAATATTTGCGTTTTAGTCCGCCGACAGCCATCGCAATAAGCACGAAGCCGCCGTTGAGGCCGTATCTGTAGGGAGCGCCGAGCCCGAGCAGCGTCAGGCCATTTCCGAGGAAGGCGATGAACAACGCACCGATCAGCGTACCGAGGATATTCATTTCGCCACGACGCGAGGCAAGCGTGCCAAGATAGACCGAGGCGAAGGCGTCGAGCAGGTAAGGCTCGGCGCCCCTTGGCATGGCAATCCCCGTCCGGGAGACGAGCGCCACGCCGGCGATCGCGGAAAGCAGGCCAGAGACGATAAAGCCAAAGCCGAAGACCCGCCGCACGTCGATACCTGCCAGAAACGCGGCGCGGACATTGTATCCGACGGCTTTGGCTTGTCTGGCGAAGGCGGTGAAATGCATCAGGAAAAAGACGAGCGCCAGGATGACCAGGGCCAGTACGATCAATGTCGCCACGGGGCCGATCTGGCCCTGCCCCAGGAAAAAGAAGGACTTCGTGAGGCCGCGCGGAAGGGTGAACAGCATCTGCGGCTCCGCCCCGTTGGTGGTCAGCAGTTCGGCGGAGCGGATGATGAACATCATTCCCAGCGTGCCGATGATCGCCGGGACGCCGAGATAGGCCATCAGCAGCGCGTTTATCACGCCGATCAGCAGACCGAAGGCCAGCGGCAAGGCGATAGCCGTCCAGAGCGGATATCCGTGAAGAATGAGGATCGCGGCGATCAGCCCGGCAGCGTCGGCCACCTGGGCCACGGAGAGATCGACGCCGCGCATCGACATCACCACCGTCAGCCCGAGTGCCAGCACGATCAGGATCGAGCCTTGGCGAAGCACGTTGACGATGTTGTTTGGACTGATGAAAGCCGGCTTGAAGACATAAAATATCGACAGCACAGCGAGCATTCCGACGATCGCGCCATAATTCCTCAGGAATTCCAGCGACTTCGCGGTAGCCGATTGTCCGGTTGATGGATACATTGTGCTCGCGTCCTAAAAAATGAGTACCTGGCCGATATCCCGCTTGCGAACCACGCCGATGGCGATCGACAGGATCAGGACAAGGCCCTGGATGCCCGGGAGCGCCTGGCTGGAGATTCCGATCAGGATAAGGCCGTTCGATAGGGAAGCGAGGAACAATGCCGCCACCACTGTCCCCACGACATTCAGCTCGCCCGCCCGCGACAACGTGCTGCCGAGAAAGGCCGCTGCGAGTGCGCTGATGAGGAAGTCAATGCCCGTGGCCAGCGCCGATGCGCCATAGGAATAGGACGCAAGCACAACGCCGGAAAGCCCGATCACCAATCCGCCAAGAACGAAGGAGGCCAGCGCATACCGTAGCTGCCCGACACCCCGGAGCGCGGCGGCCGGCAGGTTCTGTCCGACCGCATACATTCTGAGGCCAAGCCGGGTGCGCTTCAGCACGAAATGGAGGATCGCCGTTGCGACCACCAGCAGGATGAAGACAAAGGGCAGCGGGCCGATATAGCCCTGACCGATGAAGAAAAAGTCGGGCCGGTCTCCGAGCGTCAGCGCCTGCCCGCCATTATAAAGCAGGGTGGCGCCCATAGCCAGGAACATGACGCCGAGCGTGGCCACGAATGGGGGCATGCCGAAGGCCATGACCAAAGCCGCGTTGATGGCTCCGACAGCCATTCCGGTCGCCCCGCCAATTGCTAGGGCCGCTGCGGAACCCCATCCCGCGATCAGCGCTCCGGCCGCGAGGTTGGCGGTCAGCTGGCTCACGGCCCCGGCGGCGAGATCAAGGCCTCCTGCAATCAGAACCACCGTCAGTCCGAGTGCAATGAAGGCGAGAACGCTGCCCTGCTTGAGCACGTCGAAGATATTGCCCAGGTAAAGAAACTGCGGGGCCCCAATGGCGATGACTGCGAGGATCAGGCCCATGCTGCCGATCGTTCCCCATCGGGTCAGTAGCGTCGTCGCCTCCGGTCTTGCCGGTGCGGCCGCTGGATCTGCCTTTCCCGCCTCCGGCCGGCCGGCGATCTCGACTGCGCCCGACGCCCAGTAGAGCAGCGTTTCCGGATTCACCTCCGGCCGCTCCAGCAAAGTGTTGATCCTGCCCTTGTGCATCACGGCGACGCGATCGCACATGCCGCTGATCTCCTCGAAATCCGAGGAGATGAAAATTACAGCCGCGCCGCGCCGCGCCAGTTCCACCATCTGCTTATAGATCTCGACCTTCGAGCCCACATCGACGCCGGTGGTGGGTTCATCGAACAGAAAAATCTCGCTGTCAGTGGTCAGCCAGCGGCCGATCACAATCTTCTGCTGGTTGCCGCCCGACAGGAAACGCGTCAGCTGGCCGATGTTCGGCGGCAGGATGCCGAGCCGCTGCACCAGTTCGCTGGCTGCTTGTCCCTCGCGCCGCAGGTCGAGCGCACCAAACTTCGTCCAATGCGAAATGTTGGGCAGCGTCAGATTTTCGCGCACCGTCATGTCGGTGATCAGGCCCTCGTGGCGCCGGTCTTCGGGAATGAGCGCGAAGCCTTGGCGCTTGGCGTCACGCGGATTGCCGGGAGCGGACGGCTGTCCGGCCACGGTCACGGTGCCGCCATGCCTCGGAATGGCGCCGATCAGGGCCATGGCCAGTTCCGATCTGCCGGCGCCGACAAGCCCGGCAATGCCGAAAATCTCACCGCGGCGCACGCTGAGGCTGACGCCGAGAACCGCACGCCCCTCGCGCAGATCCTTGATTTCCAGCAGTGTTTCCCCGATCGGCACGTCCTCTTTCGGATAGAGCTGCGAGATTTCGCGCCCCACCATCATCTTGACGATGTCGGCGCGCGAAGTTCCGGCGGCCGGCAGGGTGGCGATCAGTTTCCCATCGCGGAGAATGGTGATGCGGTCAACGAGATCCAGGACCTCGTCGAGGTAATGCGAAATATAGATGATGGTGACGCCGTCGTTGCTCAGCGATCGAATGATGCTGAACAGAAGTTCCGCCTCCTTCTCGCTCAGCGATGCGGTCGGCTCGTCAAGGATCAGCACCTTCGGGTCGCGCAGCAGCGCGGCGGCGATCGCGACCTGCTCCCGCTGGGCAACCGTGAGGTCACGAACAAGCGTATCTGCGGAAAACGACGCGCCAACACGCTGCAGCGCCTTGCCGACAGCCTGCCTCATGGTGTTGAGGTCGAGAATGCCACCAGGACCGACAATTTCATTGCCCAGATAGGCGTTGCAGGTCACATCCAGCTGGGCGACGAGCTGCTGGTCCTGATGCACGATGGCAATGCCGTTCTGCTCGGCGTCGCGGGGATCGCGCATCTGCACCGGGCGGCCGTCCACCAGGACCTCGCCGCCATCCGGCTGGTAAACGCCTGTCAGGATCTTGACGAGGGTCGACTTGCCGGCGCCGTTCTGCCCGAGCAGGGCATGGATTTCACCCTTCCTGACCGAATACGAAACGCCGGAGAGGGCAACGACGCCGGGAAATTCCTTATTGATCGAGCGACACTCGATCTGGGGCGGAGAAGTCTCCTCCGGCGTGACCTCGGATAAGCGCAAAGCCATGGTTCATTCTCGCGGATACTGGAAGACGGGCGAAGGGCGACAGTAAGGACGCCCCTCGCGCATCTTATTTAGGGAAGGATCGGATGAGTGATGAGAAGCTCGCCATCCTGCGGCCAGCGCTTTTCGACATCGGCCCGGGAAATACTCAGTTCTTCCCACACTTTATCGCCCCAGCGCTTTTCGGCAGCCGCCACGCCATTGGCGTGAGTTGCAAGCCAGGCATTGGTGAAGATCGTGCTGGGAAATGTCTTTTGCCCGTCGATAGCCTTGATGAGCGTTTCGGCGGCCAGTGAACCGATCCGCGGCACATCCTGGACGACCGTTGCTACGAACGGGCTATTTTCATCGAGAAGCATCTGAAACCCGACACGGTCTCCATCGATGGATGCGACCTTGATTTCGTTGCGGTTGTTGCGGCGGATCGCTTCAACGGCCCCCGACACCAGGAGGTCGTAGGCGCCCCAGACGGCTGAAATGCTGCCGGGTTCGGGATTGGCGGTCAGCAGATCCTCCATCTGTGCCTGCACTTTGGCGGCGCTATGCTCCGTCGGCACTTCATGCAGAATGACCTTCGGATAGTCCTTCACCATGGCTTCGAGAATGCGCTTGCGGGTTTCGAGCAGCGGTGCGCCCGGTACCCAGAACACGTAGACGTCGCCTTTGTAGTCGATGCTCGACAGCAAGGCGCGCGTCATCATCTCGCCCATCATTGCTTCGTCGCCGCCGACGTCGGACAGCGCCCCTTCGGTCTTCGAGCCGACCGAGGTGGTGATAACCGGTATGCCGGCCGCATTGGCCTTCGCCACCACCGGGAGCAGTTGCTGAGCGTCGCCCAGCTGGACGATGATCCCGGCCACGCCGGAATTGATCAGGCTCTCGATATTTTCATTATGCTTGCGGGGGTCGGTGCCGCCGTCGGTGACGACAACCTGGGCACCCTGAGCCTCGAGCACCTTGGTAGCGCCGGCAATGATATCCCGGTTGTAGTCGTTGGTGATTTCTCGGGCGGCGATGCCGATTTTCTTGCCCGTCAGCGACTGCGCAGTCGCCGCCATTGGCGTCAATGCAACAGCTACCGACAGCGCGGTAGCGCTCAGTATTTTCAACAAATTCATTTCGTGTCCTCCCTGACACCTAGGCCACCATAGTGACCTCCTCCAAACCCGATCATTTGATCGAATATTAAATATCTATTCACCGTCTTAATGCTTGTCAATCGATTTTGTTCTGACGGCTAAACGGTGAGAACGTACGCTCTGCTCAATTTAATACATAAAAATCGGGGATTTTGTGCCCCAGAGCCTCAATGTTGCCCATGATGCGCGTAATGCTTCTGAATGAAGTGGTCGCGGCCGCTTGAGAATGACTGCCATGTGCATGATGCTTTTGATCATAGTGAGTTCGTTTGATCGATTGCTTACACCTCGCATTCAAAGCTCTCGTCAGAGAAGGTGGCGGGCTGCGCCCTCACCGTCTCGAACAAAACGATGAATTGGCGGTCCAGCTTTTGAGGTTTGCCCGACGGCCAGGCAGCTACAGCGTTCTCAGATGTCTCAGTCGCCTTTACAGAGACATTCGATCAGGGAAAGCCGTTCTGCAAAATTGGGCCGACTGCGTTGCCACGTCAGCCAGTATCCTGATTCCATTGGCAGTGTCTGTGGTGTGAGACGCGTCAATGCGCCAGTTGAGATCGAACGTGAACAGAGAGGGAGGGAGGCCAACAAAACACCGGCACCGGCCTCGGCTGCCCGTAAAGCCTGTACGAATGTGTCAAAGCGCAGGACAGGCACGTTCATCGGCTGCATGTCGACTGCATTGCACCAATCCCGCCAGCCGATGCGTGGACCTGACGTCGCAATTTGCGGCAGGGCGCGCCAATCCTGCGATGGGCAGCCCAACAACACTGGGGCCGCAACAGGCGCAAGCTCTTCGCGGAAAAGCCGCCGAGAATCTCTTCCTGTCCAGTTTCCTTCGCCAAAGCGAATTTCGAAATCGGCTTCGGAT
Organism: Rhizobium sp.; assembly: GCA_028290545.1. Classification (GTDB taxonomy): domain Bacteria; phylum Pseudomonadota; class Alphaproteobacteria; order Rhizobiales; family Rhizobiaceae; genus Rhizobium_E. Next base: position 109,052 of record JAQGJP010000103.1, read on the forward strand.
CGATCGTAGTCCGGCAGATTCTGGATCGTCTCAAAAGCCAATTGAACATGGGGTAGACGCTCGGCAATCCGGGTCAGTCTGGGAATGATCCACAACTCGATGACCGAGGTGGATGCAGCGATGACAATCTTGCGACGCGGCGCTTCGAAGAGATTGGCCGCGCTATGGAGGAGAAGGGTCAACGCAGTCTGCACATGCGGCAGCCACGCCTCACCCTGTGTCGAAAGCGTCACGCCCCGCGGCTGCCGATTGAATAGCTGGGTTCCAATACGCAGTTCCAGCTTTCGGATGCGTTGGCTGACCGCCGCCTGGGTCAGGCCGAGTTCGTCAGCGGCCGCGGTAAAACTGCCCAGCCTGGCGGCCGCCTCGAAAACGCGCACCCATTCCAGCGGCGGCAGGGCATGCAGGCTTTTACCCATAAGCAATTTGATGCCAAGCTCCCAGAATTCATTGCTGGCAATTATGGCACCTCCCCTGTTTGATGTCGACATCCTCTTCAATCAAAGCCGGAGTGTCGGAAATGTGCGAGAAAACCAGGGTTGAGATTTTGGATGGCGGCGCGGCGATCGCGCTCACGTCTTCCACCGGCGTAACCTGCCGGTTCCACGCAGTCTGGCTCCGTGACAACGCATGGGATGAAAACACCCGCGCGCCCGGCAATGGCCAGAGATTGATAACGCTTGGGGATATTCCGAAGGATACGTCTATTTCGGCGGCAAGCCTCGGCGGCGGCGGGCTGCATCTGACATTCATGCCGGAGAACCGCATGATTGCCTATGACCTGGCCTGGCTGGATGACCACGCCTATGACAAGACCGCCGCACGGCCGAAGGGATGGACCGCGCCAGGTATCGAGACCTGGGATGCACAACTCGCCAACAGGGTACCTGTGGGCGATTTCGCCTCGCTCAGACGCAATCCAATGGACCTGCGTGACTGGCTGGACGATGTGCGGCGTTACGGCTTCGGCAAGGTCACCGGCGGACCCGTCGAGAACGGCGCCCTTTTCGAGGTCGCAGCCCTGTTCGGCCATGTGCGGGAAACCAATTACGGTCGTCACTTCGAGGTTCGGACGGAGGTCAAACCCTCCAACCTCGCTTATACCGGGCTCGGGTTGCAGGCTCATACCGACAATCCCTACCGCGATCCGGTGCCGACGGTGCAAATCCTCTATTGCCTTGAGAATTCCGCCAAGGGCGGCGAGAATATGGTTGTCGACGGCTTTCGTGCGGCTGAACGGTTACGTGAGCAGGATCCGCACGGCTTCGACCTTCTGACACGCTATTGCGCCAAGTTCGAATATGCCGGCAGCAGCGGTGTTTGTCTGCGGGCCCGCCGTCCGATGATCGAATTGGCACCCGACGGCGAACTGATTGCCATCCGCTTCAACAATCGCTCTGCCGCAGCCATCACCGACGTTCCATACGAACATATGGCTGACTACTACGCCGCCTACCGACGGCTTGGTGAGATCATCGACGACCCCGGCATGGAGGTGACGTTCAAACTGTCTCCCGGCGAGTCCTTCCTCGTTGACAACACGCGCGTGCTGCATGCGCGCAAGGGCTATTCTGGTGCCGGGTCTCGGTGGTTGCAGGGTTGCTATGCCGACAAGGATGGTCTTCTGTCGACACTCGCCGCCATCCAACTCAAGGATCGAAAGGCCGCGTGATGACCATGTCCAATAAAGGCGCGCTCGCGCGCGAAACGATCGTCGCGTTCCTTGGCGATATCTTCAGGCGTCGTGGCGGCGAGGAATATCTCGGTGAGCCCGTGACAATGGCCGAGCATATGCTGCAAGGCGCGCATCTAGCCGAGCTGCAGGGGGAAGACGAGATCATCGTCGTTGCCGCTCTGCTTCATGACATTGGCCATTTCACCAGCGAGTTCGGCATGTTTTCGATGGAAGATACGCACGACAAGCATCACGAAGAGGCGGGGGCAGAGGTTCTCGATGCATTTTTTCCAAGTCTCGTGATTGACTGCGTTCGTCTGCACGTCGCCGCCAAACGCTACATCTGCGCCACTGACCCGACATATTTCTCGGAGCTTTCAGCCGCCTCCATTCATTCCCTCAAGCTGCAGGGAGGACCGATGAACCCGGACGAGATTGCATCGTTCGAGAAGAACCCGAACGTCAAGGAAATCGTGCGGGTTCGTCGCTTCGACGATGCCGGCAAGGTCGCCGGCCTGATGACCCCGAATTTCGATCACTACGCTCCGATGATCCAAAGAACCGTCGACAAACATTTCGGCACTGATCCAGATTCAGCAACTATGTAAGAAAGGCGACGGGAAACCTGACATCGAATCCTGTAAGGAAACCGTGTCAGGTTACCACACCGCTGACAGTCGGTGTCGTCAACTTCTGCGCCATACGTAACGGACATCTGGCTCGCGCTCCTCGTTGCGTAAGCCATCGGTCAGTTCGGCGGCCACAAACCCCCGGCGTTCGTAAAACTCCCGTGCCGCGTTGTTCCTCTGGAAGGTCCATAGCTGAAGTTCAGAGAAAAGCGTTTGCGCAACGTCCAGCAATGCGCCGCCAATGCCTCGCCCCTGTTGGTCCGGAAGCACATAGAGCTGATCAACCCAACCCTGGCGAAAAGCGATGAAGCCAATCAGGTCATCGCCGTCAAATGAACCCCAGACCTCGCATTCGTTGAAGACCACATTTGCAAAGTACCACCGATCTTCTTCTGGTGTGTGCAAGCCAGCCAGCCACGGCAAACGATCATCAAAGGTCGCCCGCAGCACTTTCGCGGCACTTTCTGCATCGGAAATGGCAATCCGTTTGGGGGGCATGCTGCCGGGTATCAGATCGATGAGAGCTTCGCAATCTCCCCGCACGCCCAAGCGTGTGGGTTCTCTGAGGGACCCGCCGATTTCGCTCACAAATAAGCGCTTGTCCAATTCTGCCGATACCGCAGAAACGAAACCATCCATATGAGACCAGGTGAATGTAATAAAAATGACGGGAAATCTGACATCGAATCCTGTAGGGAAACCATGTCAGGTTATTGCAGCCCCAATCGCTATATCTGATAATGTCCTTTACCATATGTAGGACGAAAAATCGGTTTATTTTCAGTGGTAAATCCCGCCTTTTTGACGGGGTTTGGTGGTAGAATTTGCGCGGCCGTCTTCAGTTTCCGTGCGGGCGTGATGCCCATATTGGGCTGTTCGTTGTCTTAGGTCCATAGCCTGCGCGGGGAAGTCTGTGCCTGCCCGATGCTTTCAATGATGTGTTGGTCGAGCCATGCGTGTCCAACCGTGCGGTCATGGCGCTCGCATAGGCGTTCCTCTGCGGCTTGCGAGCCGGATATGGCTTAACGCAGTGCCTTGCTTCCCAGCCCATTCCAACAGTTCGCTGACGTATTCCTGGCAAAAGTGCGAGGCCGGGTCTCCGCGTATCATCGAGATCTCTACGCAGCCCCAAAGTTCCCAGCTGCGAACTTTGGGGAGTGGAGTTGCCCGCGGGCAACTCCACTTTCAGCCAGTTGCCCGCGGGCAACATTTGCCATTTGCCGTTACGGCAGAATCGCGATACCTCTGTAACTACGCAAAAGAGGAAAATTTCGAGTTTTTTGCGGAGTGCCTGGGTCATTAACGTTTCATTAAGCTTCTAGGCGAATAAAAGGGCTGCGAAAGCAAAAGAGGAAAGAATCGTGAATCGTCCGTTAAGCAGCCTTGAGTTTATGAGCGCGTTTTCCGCCAAGCTGGAGCATGCGCTGCAGAACCTGGCCATTGCCCAGTATCCACCAGACGCCAGACGAGAAATGCGCAAATTTTCCCCTACGGAAGTTGCGGCTCTGCTCGAGGTCACGGATGCATATGTGCGGCAGACCATTCTGAAGGAGCCGGGGATCACGCCTGAGATCAACAACCTCAACGGTCGTCGTCACTATTCTCTGGACCAGATCCTCGAGCTGCGCCTTTTACTCGCTGAGCGCGGCCGTAAGAAGTGGATGAACCCGCGCAGGGCCGGGGAGGAAAAGTGCCAGATCCTCGCCGTGACCAACTTCAAGGGAGGATCGAGCAAGACCTCAACGACGATACACCTCGGTCACTACCTGGCTTTGAAAGGGTATAGGGTGCTGGCCGTCGATCTCGATCCCCAGGCCTCGCTGACCGCTCTACACGGTACCCTGCCAGATTTCGATCCGCGGGAAGGCGAGACACTTTATGCAGCCATTCGTTTCGAGGACACAAAACCAACTCAGGACTTAATTCATCGCACCCACATCACCGGCTTCCATGTTATCTGCGCCGGGCTGGATCTCATCGAATTTGAGACGACAGTGGCTCTGGACATGAGCAAGCGCGGAGGCGTGAGCTTCCTCAGCCGGGTAACAAACGCATTGGAGCAGGTTGCCGATGACTACGATGTCATTCTGATGGACTCCGCGCCATCGCTGAATTTCTTGACGCTGTCCTCGCTAACCGCAGCAACAGGGGTAATCATACCAGTGCCGGCGCATATGCTCGATGTTGACTCGACGGGGAAGTTTCTGGAGCTCGCTGCGAATTATATGCAGGTTCTCAGCGGGGCAGGGGCTCCAGCCAAATGGGATTTCGCAAAGTTCCTGGTGACCAAATTCGAACCTAATGACGCCCCACAAGCGAATATGATGGCGCTGATGCGACAGGTTTTCAGTGAAGATCTTCTGTTGAACATGGTCATAAAATCGACCGCGGTGGCGGATGCCCTGACTTTCAAACAGAGTCTCTATGAGCTGCAGCGATCACGGTTCTCGGCACCAAAGACTTACGACCGGGCAATGGAATCGATCAATGCCGCGAATGCCGAAATCGAGAAGCTTCTCTGGACAGCATGGGGGAGAGAATGGGCTTGAAAGATTCTAAAGGCATTTTCGCCAACGTGATGGCAAAGACCGAAGCGGCTGCACCTGCATTGGCCAAGTCTGCATCACCGCATCTCCGGAAGGTATCGGAAGGTGTCAAGGAGTTGCAGGAGAAAGGCGATGCTCTAGACCGGCTTCTGAGGGACGGTGCTTACGTCACGGAAATTGAGCCCGATGAAATTATGCCGTCGGCGATACTCGATCGGTTCGAAGGAGCCTACGGAGCAACTGCCGTAGAGGACATTCTGGCATCGATGAAGGAAAGGGGGCAGATCGTCCCTGGCCTTGTTAGGCCTCACGGATCTTCCTACCAGATCGTTTTCGGCCGTCGCCGGCTGGCGGCGGCCAAACTTCTGGGGATCAAGTTCCGTGCTATCGTGCGCGAGCTCTCCGATGAAGAAGCCATCATCCTGCAGGGCGAGGAGAATACCAACCGCAACGATCTGTCCTTCATTGAGAAATGCGCATTTGCCCTTTCTCTAGAGCAGGCAGGGTATCGGAGGGAAGTTATCTGCAGCTCTTTGTCGACCGACAAATCGCGCATCTCCGACATGCTGAAAATTGCCACCGCGATCCCGTTAGGCACTATCATGGCAATAGGGCCGGCTCATGAGATCGGAAGACGCCGATGGATGGAGTTTGCGGACGCATGGAAAGTATCCGAGAACGCCCACCACAAGGTCGTAGAGGTACTTCGGCTGAAGATGGACGCTACTGATAATGAGCGGTTTTCCATCGCTCTTGCCGCTCTCAAGTCGAAATTTATAGAGCCGGCAGGAGATAGTGTGGAAGTCCGAGCCAACGGCTTCCTGCTCGCGACCGCCACTTACACCAAATCTGGGGCACGATTGGTCTTCAACAAGGCCGCACCCGAGGGATTTGTAGAATTTCTAACGACAAAAATGGAGGAGCTACACGCTGAGTTCATGAAGTCTCACGACATTAAGGGATAGGCCGCAAAAGAAAAAAGCCCCCGAACGTTACCGTCGCGGAAGCTTCTCTCATCCATAAGCAAGTTGAGATTCGCACTTTCGTGATTCCCTGTCAAGAGTCTTGGCACCGTTTTGGTGAGCAGTTTTCTTTTGCCTTTTGGAAGGTGAAAGAGAATGCAGATTGGAAATGTGACGACGCCCTTTGGGCGGCGGCCGATGACGCTTGCCATGTTGGCAAGTCAGTCGGGCGCACAGGAAATCGAACCTGAGAAGTCGATCGACAAATGGCAGCTCTACCGTGCGGTCTGTGATGCCAGGCAACGGTTGGGGCTGACCGACCGCGCGCTGGCGCTTCTCAATGCGATGCTCAGCTTCTATCCAAAAACAGAATTAT
>JAQGJP010000028.1 GCA_028290545.1 Rhizobium sp.
AACATCATCTCCGGCCTGCTGGCGCCGTCGCACGGGCAGTTGCTGTTCAACGGCCGCGACGTGACGCGCCTGTCGACGCAAGTGCGCAATATCGCCCAGGTGTTCCAGTTTCCGGTCATCTACGACACCATGACCGTCTACGACAACCTGGCTTTTCCGCTCCGCAATCGCGGCGTCCCGGAAGCGGATGTTGACCGCAAGGTGCGCGAGACGCTCGACATCATCGACCTGGCAAGCTGGGCCAATCGAAAAGCCCGGCGGCTGACCGCCGACCAGAAGCAGAAGATCTCGCTCGGCCGCGGCCTGGTGCGCTCCGACGTCAACGCCATCCTGTTCGACGAGCCGCTGACCGTCATCGACCCGCATATGAAATGGCAGTTGCGTTCGCAGCTGAAACTTTTGCACCGCCAGTTCGGCTACACCATGGTCTACGTCACCCATGACCAGACCGAGGCGCTGACCTTCGCCGACAAGGTCGTGGTGATGTATGACGGCGAAATCGTCCAGATCGGCACGCCGGCGGAACTGTTCGACCGTCCCAGCCATACGTTCGTCGGTTATTTCATCGGCTCACCGGGCATGAACGTGCTGCAGGCGAGGATCGATGGCGCGACCGCGAAGGTCGGCGAGCATGTGATTGCCCTGACATCGGCGCCGCAGGTTCCCGCCAACGCCAGGACCGAGGTCGGCATAAGGCCGGAATTCGTCAAGCTCGACCGCGAGGGCATGCCGGTGACGATCTCGCAGGTCGAGGACATCGGCCGTCACAAGGTGGCGCGCGCGACATTCGCCGGCCAGCCGCTGACGATCGTCGTGCCGGAAGACGAGGAGATTCCCGCCGATGCCCGCGTCACATTCGATCCCGCCGCGATCAATATCTATGCCGACTCCTGGCGCGTCAAGACGGAGGCCCTGTGATGGAAAAGACCTGGAACAACAAAGCCTGGTTCATGGTGTTGCCGGTTCTGGTGCTCGTGTCCTTCTCGGCCGTCATTCCGCTAATGACGGTCGTCAACTACTCTGTCCAGGACACGTTCGGCAACAATCAGTTCTTCTGGGCCGGCACGCAGTGGTTCGAGGAAACGCTCGCCTCGTCGCGTTTCTGGGACTCGCTGCAACGGAACCTGCTATTCTCCATTATCATCCTGGCGCTGGAAGTGCCGCTCGGCATTTTCGTGGCGCTCAACATGCCGAAGAAGGGCATCGGCGTGCCGATCTGCCTGGTGCTGATGGCCCTGCCGCTGCTGATTCCGTGGAATGTCGTCGGCACGATCTGGCAGATCTTCGCCCGCGTCGATATCGGCCTGCTCGGCTATTCGATGGCCGCGCTCGGCCTCGACTACAACTATGTCAAGGACCCGATTGACGCCTGGGTGACGCTGATCGTCATGGATATCTGGCACTGGACCAGCCTTGTCGTGCTGCTGTGCTATGCCGGTCTCGTGTCGATTCCGCAGGCCTATTATCAGGCGGCCAAGATCGATGGCGCGTCGCGCTGGTCGGTCTTCCGGCATATCGAACTGCCGAAAATGAACAGGGTGCTGCTGATCGCCGTGCTGCTGCGGTTCATGGACAGCTTCATGATCTATACCGAGCCTTTCGTCGTCACCGGCGGCGGCCCCGGAAACTCCACGACATTCCTGTCGATCGATCTGGTCAAGACCGCGATCGGCCAGTTCGACGTCGGTCCGGCCGCAGCCGTCTCGATCATCTACTTCCTCATCATCCTGCTGCTGTCATGGGTGTTCTACACCGTCATGACATCCGGCGATCAACAAGCGTGAGGAGAGAGACATGACCGAAAATCGCGCAAGACTCGTCTCCTTCCTGGTCTCGGCCATCTATATCCTGTTCCTGCTGCTGCCGATCTACTGGCTGGTCAACATGAGCTTCAAGGAGAATACCGAGATCACCGGCACGTTCTCGCTATGGCCGAACAATCCGACGCTGCACAATTACACCGTGATCTTCACCGATCCGTCCTGGTATAACGGCTATATCAATTCGATCACCTATGTCGTCATGAACACGGTGATCTCGGTGCTCGCCGCGCTGCCTGCGGCCTATGCCTTCTCGCGCTACCGGTTTCTCGGCGACAAGCATCTGTTCTTCTGGCTGCTGACCAACCGCATGGCGCCGCCGGCGGTGTTTGCCCTGCCGTTCTTCCAGCTCTATTCGGCCTTCGGCCTGATCGACACCCATATCGCCGTGGCGTTGGCCCACTGCCTGTTCAACGTGCCGCTGGCGGTCTGGATCCTCGAAGGCTTCATGTCCGGCGTGCCGAAGGAGATCGACGAGACCGCCTATATCGACGGCTATTCCTTCCCGCGTTTCTTCGTCAAGATCTTCATGCCGCTGATCGCATCCGGCATCGGCGTCGCCGCCTTCTTCTGCTTCATGTTCTCATGGGTGGAACTGCTGCTCGCCCGCACGCTGACCACCACAGACGCCAAGCCGATCACCGCCACCATGACCCGCACGGTTTCTGCCGCCGGCATGGACTGGGGCGTTCTGGCCGCCGCCGGCGTGCTGACCATCATTCCGGGCGCGCTGGTGATCTATTTCGTCCGCAACTACATCGCCAAGGGCTTTGCACTGGGGAGGGTCTGATGCTGAAGCCGTTAACATTTGACAACGTTTTGAAAATTGTTGGATTTGCACTTCCAAATATATTTTGGATTGGACTTTGCCTTCTAGTATACTCCTTTATCTTATCAATAGTTTGTTTTTTGTTATACAGAATTTTCGGGAAAAGCACCGAAAATATACTTTTCGGATCTTTTTCAATTTCGCTTGTTGCGGTGCTAAGCGGGTATATTTCTGCCTTGAGTAGGGAAACCGTTGTGGGTGATGTATTGCCAGTCCTGTTAACGGGCTTTGGATTTGTTGCGTTTACGTCCGTGAGACGCGGTGACCTATCGCCGACAAATGCTTTTGCAATTGCACTGTGCTTTTCGGTTTCAATTTTCGTTGGCTTTTCTTTCGGCGCAGTAGCCCGCGAAATGAGTACGCCGCAGTTTCATACAGAAGGAGTCACCTCATGAATTTTGCATGGATGGCCTGGACGCTGCCGACGGCTCTGTTCTTCATCACTATTCTCGTGCTGCTGGTCGGTATGGGCATCTGGGAATTCGCCTCGCCCGGCGGCAATCCGCGGGTGGGCATATTGAGGTTCGAGACGACGAGAGGTGACCGTCTCTTCATATCGCTGCTCGGCAGCGCTTTCATTCATCTCGCATGGTTGGGGCTTGTCGGTCCCAATCTGTGGTGGGCTCTGGGCCTGTCCGTGATCTACGCCATCGGCGTGTTCAGGCTGGTTTAGGACTTAGGAGGAACAAGCGGCCCGGCTGCCACCGGACCGCTCTATCGCAATCGCAAAACCCCAGGGAGGATCATATGCGAAAGCAATTACTGACAACGACAGCGGTGATGCTGCTTGCCTTCACAGGCAGCGCATTCGCCGGAATGGACGAGGCCAAGCAATTCCTTGACTCCGAAGTCAAGGACCTGTCAACGCTTTCCCGCGCCGATCAGGAAAAGGAAATGCAATGGTTCGTGGATGCCGCGAAACCCTTCGCCGGCATGGACATCAAGGTTGTGTCGGAGACCATTACGGCACACGAATACGAGTCAAAAGTCCTTGCCCCGGCGTTCGAGAAGATCACCGGTATCAAAGTGACGCATGACCTGATCGGCGAAGGCGACGTGGTCGAGAAGCTCCAGACCCAGATGCAGTCGGGCGAGAACATCTATGACGCCTATGTCAACGACAGCGACCTGATCGGCACCCATTGGCGCTACCAGCAGGCCCGCAGCCTGACCAAGTGGATGGCCAACGAGGGCAAGGACGTCACCAATCCGATGCTCGACCTCAAGGACTTCATCGGCACGTCGTTCACGACCGCGCCGGATGGCGACCTCTACCAGCTGCCCGACCAGCAGTTCGCCAACCTTTACTGGTTCCGCTATGACTGGTTCAACGACGAGAAGAACAAGGCTGATTTCAAGGCGAAATACGGCTATGATCTCGGCGTCCCGGTCAACTGGTCGGCCTATGAGGATATCGCCGAATTCTTCACCGGCCGCGATGTCGGCGGCAAGAAGGTCTTTGGCCATATGGACTATGGCAAGAAGGACCCGTCGCTCGGTTGGCGGTTCACCGATGCCTGGCTTTCCATGGCCGGCAATGGCGACAAGGGCATTCCGAACGGCAATCCGGTCGATGAATGGGGCATCAAGGTCGATGCCAACTCCCGTCCGGTCGGCTCCTGCGTGGCGCGCGGCGGCGACACCAATGGCCCCGCAGCGGTCTATTCGATCCAGAAATACCTGGATTGGTTGAACGCCTATGCGCCTCCGGCAGCGCAAGGGATGACTTTTGGCGAAGCAGGTCCCGTGCCTGCGCAGGGTGAAGTCGCTCAGCAGATCTTCTGGTACACGGTGTTCACCGCCGACATGCTCAAGGCCGGAACATCGGTCATGAACGACGACGGCACGCCGAAATGGCGCATGGCGCCGTCGCCGCATGGCGTCTACTGGAAAGACGGCATGAAGCTCGGCTATCAGGACGTCGGTTCCTGGACGCTGTTGAAGTCGACCCCGGATGACCGCGCCAAGGCCGCCTGGCTCTATGCGCAGTTCGTCGTCTCCAAGACGATCGACCTGAAGAAGAGCCATACGGCGATCAGCTTCGTGCGCCAGTCGACGCTCGACGACAAGAGCTTCACCGACCGCGCGCCCAAGCTTGGCGGCCTGGTCGAATTCTACCGCTCGCCGGCCCGCCTGCAATGGTCGCCGACCGGCACCAACGTGCCTGACTATCCGAAGCTCGCCCAGCTTTGGTGGCAGGCGATCGGTGATGCTTCTTCCGGCGCGAAGACCGCCCAGGAAGCCATGGACTCGCTGTGCGCCGAACAGGAAAAGGTGCTTGGCCGTCTGGAGAAGGCCGGCATTCTCGGCGATATCGGCCCGAAACTGGCCGAAGAGCATGATCTTGCCTACTGGAATGCAGATGCCGTCAAGAACGGCAATCTTGCGCCACAGCTCAAGATCGAGAACGAGAAAGAAAAGCCGATGACCGTCAACTACGACGAACTGGTCAAGAGCTGGCAGAAGTAACCAGCCAAAACAGGTACTTTCACTTCTCGCCGGGGCAGCAATGCCCCGGCTTTTTTGTTGCTTGACGTTTTCCCGAACCGGGCCCCAAACTTAGCGTTGTTTTCGGCGTGTAAGGGGGGGAGCCACAATGCCTGAACTCAGGCTGCATCACGTGTCGATCATCGTCAGGGATCTCGATATATCGCTGCCATTCTATCGTGAAGTGTTTGGCCTCGAGCCGATTGTCCGCCCGCCCTTCCCTTTTCCCGGCGCATGGCTGGGATGCGGGACGCAGCAGATTCATCTTATCGTCCATGCCGATGGGTCGTTTCGAACCAGCAACAAGATCGACCGGAGTGATCTGCATTTCGCCTTCAGGACGGATGATTTCGAGGCGATTGTCGCCAAGCTGCAATCGATGGGTTTCAATGCTGACGCCGCAGAAGGCGACCCGAAGAAAATCTACGTCAATCGTCAGCCCACGGCAGGCTTCCCGCAGATCTTTCTGCTCGATCCCGACCGCAACATCATCGAGATCAACGGTGCACCATAAAAAAGCCCGCCGGGCGGCGGGCTCTGATCGCGATGGCTGAGTAATTTCAGCCCCGGAACAAATATTCTTCCCGTGATTCCGCCTTCATCTCGATCGAGAAACCCGGTGCCTTGGGCGGCATGTAGGCGGCGTTCTCGATCACGCAGGGGTCGAGGAAGTGCTCGTGCAGGTGATCGACGAACTCGATCACCCGGCCCTCGATCGTGCCGGAAACAGCGACATAATCGATCATCGACAGATGCTGGACATATTCGCAAAGGCCGACGCCGCCGGCATGCGGCCAGACCGGCAGGCCATATTTCGCCGCCATCAGCAGCACCGCCAGCACTTCGTTCAGCCCGCCCATGCGGCAGGCGTCGATCTGGACGATATCGATCGCGCCGCCGGCGATCATCTGCTTGAAGATGATGCGGTTCTGGCACATTTCGCCGGTCGCCACCTTCACCGGCGCAACGCCGTCGCGGATCGCCTTGTGGCCGAAAACGTCGTCCGGACTGGTCGGCTCCTCGATGAAGAACGGCTTGCAGAATTGCAGTTTCTTGACCCAATCGATCGCCTGGTCGACTTCCCAGACCTGATTGGCGTCGATCATCAAATGGCGGTCCGGGCCGATCACCTCGCGGGCGATCGTCAGCCGGCGGATATCGTCCTCGAGGTCGCGGCCGACCTTCATCTTGATGTGGTTGAAGCCCTCGTCGATCGCCTCCTGGCAAAGGCGGCGCAGCTTGTCGTCGTCATAGCCCAGCCAGCCGGCCGAGGTCGTGTAGCAGGGGTAACCCTTGGCATCGAGCTTGGCGATGCGCTCGGCCTTGCCGGGTTCGGCCTTCTTGAGGATGGCGAGCGCTTCCTCTTTGGTAATCGCGTCGGTAAGATAGCGGAAATCGACGATATCGACGATTTCTTCCGGCGTCATGTCGGCGACCAGACGCCAGACCGGCTTGCCGGATTGCTTGGCGAGCAGGTCCCAGACGGCATTGACGACGGCGCCGGTGGCAAGATGGATCGCGCCCTTGTCGGGGCCGATCCAGCGGAGCTGGCTGTCGCTGGTGACATGCCGCCAGAAGCGCGCCGGGCTCTCGCGTATCCAGTCGAGATCGAGCCCGACCACCAGATGTTCCATCGCCTGGATCGCGGCACAGCAGATTTCGTTGCCGCGACCGATGGTGAAGGTGAGGCCATGACCTTCCAAACCGCCCTTGTCGGTTCCGAGGATGACATAGGCCGCCGAATAATCCGGATCCGGGTTCATGGCATCCGAGCCGTCGAGGCTCTTGGATGTCGGGAAACGGATATCAAGCGTCTTGAGAGCGGTAATCTTGGTCAAAATGGCCTCACCAAATTTTGGTTATTAAACGTCTGCCTTGAAAGTCTGCTTCTGTTGTCCGAGGCCTTCGATGCCGAGTTCGACGACATCGCCCGGCTTCAGATAACGCGGTGGCTTCTGGCCCATGCCGACGCCCGGGGGCGTACCGGTGGAGATGACGTCGCCCGGATGCAGGCTCATGAACTGGCTGAGATAGGATACCAGATATTTGACGCCATAGACCATGGTCGCCGACGTGCCGTCCTGAAACTTCTGGCCATTGACGGTCAGCCACATTTTGAGGTTCTGCGGATCGGCGACCTCGTCCTTGGTCACCAACCAGGGGCCGATCGGGCCGAACGTGTCGCAGGACTTGCCCTTGGTCCACTGTCCCGAACGCTCGGTCTGGAAGGCGCGCTCGGACACGTCGTCGCTGACGGCGTAGCCGGCGACATAGTCCATTGCCTCGTCTTCCGAGACGTATTTCGCGGTCTTGCCGATGATCACCGCAAGCTCGACTTCCCAGTCGGTCTTCTCCGAACCGCGTGGAATGAGCACGTCGTCGTCCGGGCCGACGATCGCCGAAGTCGCCTTCATGAAGATGATCGGCTCGGGCGGCACTGTTGCGCCGGTTTCAGCGGCATGGTCGGAATAATTGAGGCCGATGCAGATGAACTTGCCGGTGCCGGCGACACAGGCACCGACGCGGGTATCGGCCGGGATGACCGGCAGCGAAGCGGTGTCGATCGCGGCGATTTTCGCCAGGCCTTCCGGCCCGATCGCGGCGCCGCCGATATCTGCGACATGGGCGGAGAGATCGCGGATCGTGCCATCCGCAGCCAGAATTGCAGGCTTTTCGGCGCCAGGCGCGCCAACTCGCATCAGTTTCATTGCTCTGTTCCTAGTTTTTCATTTCTGTTTGTGGTTCGACCTATAATGCTTCAGGGGCGAGGCGAAAATGGTGATTTCGAGAACCGGAGCGCAGCGTACATAAGGTACGTGAGCACCGGAAGCGCAGAAATTGCCATTTGCAGCCCGTCCATGATGCATTATCGGACGAACCGTTAAATCGTCCAGCCGCCATCGATGGCAATCGCCTGTCCGGTCGTATAGGTCGCGGTCGCCAGGTATAGGGCGAGGTCGGCAATTTCATCCGGCGTGCCGATGCGGCCGATCGGCTGGCGGGCCACGAAGGCGGCACGTGTCGCCTCGAAGTCATCGCCCTGGGCGCGCATGCGATCCTGCAGCGACGGGCTCTCGACCGTGCCGGGGCAGATCGCATTGACGCGGATACCCTTGCTGACGTAGTCGGCCGCCACGGACTTGGTCAGGCCGAGCACGGCCGCCTTGCTGACGCCATAGGCAAAGCGGTTCGGAACGCCCTTGATCGACGACGCCACGGAGGCGATGTTGACGATCGCGCCATCGCCTTTTTCCAGCATTGCCGGCAATACGGCGCGAATGGTGCGGATCATCGATTTGACATTCAGATCAATGGCGAAATCGAGGTCTTCGTCCTTCATGTCGACGATCGAACCGGCATGCACGACGCCGGCGGCATTGACCAGGACCTCGAACGGGCCGTGATCGGCGACCACGGCCTTGACCGCGGCGTCATCGAGCACGTTGAGCTTCAGCGTCCGGATACCGTCCTTGCCGTCGATCTCCTTCAGCAACGCCTCGTTGATGTCGGTTGCCAGCACTTTGGCACCGGCCTTGGCAAACAGCAGTGCGATCGCCTGGCCGATGCCCTGCGCGGCCGCAGTCACCAGAACCGTTTTGCCCTTGATCGGATGTTCCATCGTTCGTCCCTCCAATAACACAATAATCTGGCCGGCCCGGTCAGACGGTTTTGACACGCCTCTCGGCAATAACAATATCATCGGCGGCCACCGATGCATGGGAAACGGATGATGGGTCGAAGGTCAACGTCTGAACTCCGGGAGTGATGAGGCATTGTCACCCCCCTCTGCCCCTTCGGGGCATCTCCCCCACGAGGGGGGAGAGTAGACGCTCGCTTCGCTACCTCGCCTCAAAAAACCTGCTGAATTCGCAACAAACACCGTTGACTGCTGCTGAAAGCGTACATGACACGGGTTTCTACTCTCCCCCCTTGAGGGGGAGATGTCGCAAAGCGACAGAGGGGGGTAGCCATGGCCGCGCATCATCTCAATCAAGATGGAAGACCTCTTCCATCATCGCCCACCACTCGCCATCCTTGCGGGTTTCCAGCGGCTTCTGGCAGGGCATGCAGACGCCCCACCATTCCTGGGTCTTCGGATCGGCCGCCATCTTGGCCATATCGGCGGCGTAGTCGGTGCCATGATATTCGTAATAGGCGAACATCATGTTCTCAGGTTCTTTGAGATAGATCGAATAGTTCTTGATGTTGCACGCCGAGATCATCGCCAGAATATCCGGCCACACTGCCGCATGCAGGCGCTTGTATTCCTCGACCTTGTCGGCGTTCAGCCCGATGATCTGTCCCATCCGTTGCATATCATTCTCTCCTCATGCAATTTCCGTCGTGAATTCGTCGATCGAGCGGCGCTTGACCTCCGGCCAGTCCCAGTCGATGCCGATGCCCGGCTCGCTCGGCGCCAGGGCATGACCGTTCTCGATCACCATATGCGTGGCCGTGATTTCGTCCAGCTGCGGGATATATTCCACATATTTGCCGTTCGGGACAGCACAGGTAAGGCTGACATGCAGTTCCATCAGGAAATGCGGACACACGGGTATGTCGAAAGCCTCGGCGGCATGCGCGACCTTCAGCCAGGGCGTTATGCCGCCGATGCGGCCGACATCGACCTGCACGATCGAGCAGCCACCCTTCTGCATATACTCGCGAAAATGCCGAATGGAGTAGAGCGATTCACCCACGGCGATCGGCGTCGGCGTGCTTTGGGAAAGCCTGACATGGCCATCGATATCGTCGGCAGCCAGCGGCTCCTCGATCCACGCAAGGTCGATATCCCTGAGGCGCGCGGAACGGCGGATCGCCTCGTCGAGCCTGAAGCCCTGGTTGGCGTCGGTCATGATCTCATAGCCGTCGCCGACCGCCCTGCGCACCGCTTCGAGCCGGGCAAAATCCTCCGAACCATGCGGCTTGCCGATCTTGACCTTGGAACCTGTAAAGCCCTTTGCCTGGGCGGCGAGCGCGTCATCGACCAGAGCCTGCGGCTCGATATGCAGCCAGCCGCCTTCGGTGGTATAGAGCGCGCAACGATCCTTGGCGCCGCCGGCAAGCTTCCAGAGTGGCAGGCCGAATTTCTTCGCCCTGAGATCCCAGAGCGCGGTGTCGATCGCCGCGAGCGCAATCGCGGTGATCGCGCCAATGGTCGTTGCATGCGTGGCGAATTCGAGATCGTGCCAGATGCCTTCGATCTGGTCGGCATCCTGACCGAGGATACGCGGCGCCAGATGATCGCGGAGCAAACGCATCACCGAGGAGCCGCCGGTGCCGATCGTGTAGGAATAGCCGGTCCCGACAGCGCCATCGCTGTCGGTGATGGTGACGATCGGCGTTTCCTGGCTGACAAAGCTCTGGATGGCATCGGTGCGCTTGACCTTGGGGACAAGGTCGACCATGCGCAGCTCGATTTTTTCAATCCGTGCCATCGCTCAGCTCCTCCACCTTTTTGCGATTGCCGCACCTGTCGATGCATTTGTGAAGGCGCGATTCATAACGATCTTTCGACCTTGCCTCAACGTCACTTAAGGCGATTGTGGTACGCCTCAGCATCATTCACTTATGAATAAACTATTCAAGTATTGTCAAGGCCCTTTCAATGATTTAGAAGTGCCTTGCGCATATGAATATTGACATTCATCGGGAGAATGGTGTGGACGACGACGACGAAAACGACCGCTACCGCGCGCCCGCGCTGGACAAGGGCCTCGACATCCTGGAATTGCTGGCCGGCATCGATGGCGGGCTGACCCAGGCCGAGATCGCCAAGCATATGGGCCGCAACGCCAATGAATTCTACCGCATGCTCGACCGGCTGGTAAAGCGCGGTTACGTGACAAAGATCTATGGCGACCGCTATTCGCTGACGCTCAAGCTCTTCGGCCTGGCCCAGCTTCATGCCCCCGTGCGTCGCCTTGCCTCCTATGCGACTCCGCTGATGCGCGAGCTCGCCGAACAGAGCCGGCAGGCAAATCAGCTCGTTGTCTTCGATCGTGGTTCCGCCGTGGTTATAGCCCAGCAGGAAGCGCCGGGCTATTGGGGCATTTCCATCCGCGTCGGCTCGCATATTTCGCTTTACAATACCGGCTCCGGCCATGTCCTGCTCGCCTTCCGCACACCGGAGGAACGCGCCATGATGATCCAGGAATATGAGGACGAGGGCGAAGACGTCAGCGAGTTGACACCGGAATTCCTGAGCCGGCTCGACCAGATCCGCGATCGCGGCTATGAGACGATGCCGAGCCTGCAAACGGCTGGCGTCGTCAATATTTCCGCTCCGATCATCGGCCCGGATGGCAAGGCGATCGCGGCGCTGACCATTCCCTATATCACCATCATCAATATGCCGAACGCGCCGGATATATCCCAGACGACTCAGCTTTTGGTGAAGGCAAGCCAACAGGTCTCCAAGTCCATCGGATGAATTTGGGGGGCGGACAAGGCGATACCTTTTTGAATAGATAATTCTTATTTGACCAGGCCAAATTGCCAAGCCCCGCGTGAGGCAATCATTTTCAGGAGGAACCACATGATCGTCGACACACATCTTCATATCGTAGACCAGGACGCGCTGCGCTATCCATGGCTGGCGGAGGCCGGTCCGCTCAATCGCAACGCCTCCTATGCGGAATATGCGCGTGAGGCAAAGCGCCTCGGCATCACCGCGACGGTGCATATGGAAGTCGATGTCGCCGAAAGCGATATCGAAGCCGAGACCGACAATGTCATCAAGGTCGCGGCGCGGCCAGGCAGCCTGCTGGTCGGCGCCATCGCCGCCTGCCGCCCCGAAGAACAGGGCTTTGCCGCCTATCTCGAGCGCATCCGCGAAAAGGACATCGTCAAGGGTTTCCGCCGCGTCCTGCACGTCATGCCTGACGACCTTTCCGAATCGCCGCTGTTCCGCGAGAACATCCAGCGGCTTGCCGGCACCGGGCTGACATTCGACATCGTCACCAAGCCGCATCAGTTGCCGATCGTCGCCAAACTGGTCGATCTCGCGCCGGATGTGCAATTCGTGCTCGACCATTGCGGCGTACCGGATATCAAGGGCGAAGCCTACGCGCCCTGGGCTGCGAACATGACCGAGATCACCAGGCGCCCGAACCTCGTTGGCAAGCTCTCGGGCATTATCGCCTATGCCGACACCGAGACCTGGACGGTCGATACGATCCGCCCCTATGCCGAGCATACGATCTCGTCCTTCGGTTTCGACCGGATGATCTGGGGCAGTGATTGGCCGGTCTGCACGCTCGCCGGCAGCCTGTCGACCTGGGTGGCCGCCACGCATGCGCTGCTCGAAGGCGCCAGCAAGGAAGAGAAGGCCAAGTTGCTGAGTGGCAACGCGATCAGGCTGTGGGATTTGAAGGTTTAAATTTAGAGGCCGTTACGTGGTCCTCACCCCCTCTGCCGCTTCGTGACAGAGGGGGTGTTCTGCGACTATCCCAAGCTCTTGACGAACATCGCATTCAGATCGGCGATCACCACGTCGCCGCTTTCTCCACCCTTCAAACCGGCATTGATCCGCTCCGATGCGGCGTGCTGAAATGCCATGTAGCCGTCATGCCACGGCCGTACCCAGGCGGCTTCCAGCGTGGCGCGGGTGTTGGCGTAGAAGTCGCCCGTCGCGCCATTCACCGTTTCGTCTTCCCAGGCCGCAGCATGGGCAGGCTGGCCGCCGGATGCGGCGTAAATACCCTTCTGGATCTCCGCGCTTGCGATCCAGTAGGCGAAATCGATGGCAGCTTCCCTGGCCTGCGAAAAGGCCGAAACCGCAATTCCGGTTCCACCCAATGCCGATCCTGCGGGGCCGATGATGCCCGCCTCGGGAATATCGACAAAGGTCAGCACATTCTTGCGAAATCCGTCGATCGCATAATTCGCATAGCCATATATAAACGGAGAGCAGGCAATGATGCTGCCTTCCTCGGACATACGCTCCGATACGGCGATCGGGTCCATGTCGAAACAGGCGGGATCGATCAGCGATGCCAGTTCGGCAATCATGTCGAAAGCGGTGGCGCCGATCTTTGCATCCACCAGCTTGCCACCGCCCGAGGCGCAAGGCGCCATCAGGTTGGCGCAGAGCGTGTAGAACGTCATCAGCGAATGCGGCGGTCGAA
Source organism: Rhizobium sp. (assembly GCA_028290545.1). Taxonomy (GTDB): domain Bacteria; phylum Pseudomonadota; class Alphaproteobacteria; order Rhizobiales; family Rhizobiaceae; genus Rhizobium_E. The sequence continues at coordinate 13,266 of JAQGJP010000028.1, forward strand.
GCGGCAGGAGCACGCCACCTTCCCCGGCAAGCTCGATCACGTCATCCCAGGTTTCAGCTGGATCCGCCAGATCGTCCCGATAGGCCTGAACCTGTGTGGCGGCATCGATCGGCAATGCCCATTGTCGCCCCTGCCAATTGTAGCTGGTAAAGGACTGGCCGACAGAGCCCCCGGCGAGCGCGTCGAACTCAGCCTCGCGGCCATCGAGATCGAGCGGCACAAGGCAGTTCTGGGCTGTGATCTGGCCGACATGCGGATGATCGATGACGATCAGGTCATATTCGCGCGCCAGTTCCTCGACCGGGAAGGATTCGAAATCCTGCAGCTAACGCTTTTCCCAAGCGATTTCGACTCCGGTCTTTTCCAGATACAGCGCCGAGCACGCCACCATCGGGTCGTAGCCGCGTGGATGGCTCCAGGCCATTCCCTTCAATTTGACACTCATGGTCCGAACTCCGCCTTGATGCTTTCGCTGTGCCCGCCGATGCGCGGCGCAGCGCGGTTGCCATGCGCCCGCACGTCGTATACCCGCAACGGCGAAAATGTGGTGAGGATCGAGACTTTATCGTCAGGCTCGATCTTTTGCAGGAAATCAACCGTCAAACGCCGCTCAGTCCGCAACAAGCGCGGATAGCGCCAACATCGGTGTCAGCGCAAGGACAGTCTGTTCCAACATGAAAATGGTAGCGGGAGGCAGAGTTGAACTGCCGACCTTGGGGTTATGAGTCCCACGCTCTAACCAACTGAGCTATCCCGCCATCGGTACCGTCTGGAAGCGTTTCCAGCCAGTGGCGCGGCTTATAAGGTGCGGTTTCCCATCCTGTCAAGCGATATTGGCCAAAAACAAATGACCGTATGGGAATTTAAGCAGGCTCGATTCAGGCCGCCTGCGTCGTCATCAGCAACTGCTTCAGCAAGGCTTCCGCAGATGCATCCTTTTCCGACCTTTCGATGAAACCGCCGCCATAGACGCGGGCATCCTCGCCGGGAGCGGAATAGAGCGCGCAGGCCTGGCCGGGCGCGACGCCCGGTTCGCCTTCTTCGAGTTCGACATAGATGCCGCTGGCATCGGCAAACAATCTGGCCGGCTTCGGCGGGCGGGTCGAGCGCACCTTGGCAAAGCAGTCGAATCCACCGGCCGCAATATCGGCCACCACTTCGTCACCCAGCCAGTTGACGTTGCGGAGATAAAGCCGGCGCGTATCGAGCGCCTCCTTCGGGCCGACGATCACCCGGCGCGAGCGCGCATCGAGATGCACGACATAAAGGGGCTCGCCGGTCGCGACACCGATGCCGCGCCGCTGGCCGATCGTATAATGCAATATGCCTTCATGCCTGCCGAGCACGCGCCCGTCGAGATGGACGATCTCGCCGGACAGTGCCGCTTCCGGGCGGAGCTTGTTGATCACGTCGGTATATTTGCCCTGCGGCACGAAACATATGTCCTGGCTGTCGGCCTTGGCGGCGACGACGAGGCCCATTTCGGCGGCCAGCGCCCGCACATCGGCTTTTGCCATGCCGCCCAGCGGAAAACGCAGATAGTCGATCTGCTCCTGCGTGGTCGCGAACAGGAAGTAGCTCTGGTCACGCTCGGCATCGACCGGACGATAGAGCGCGCGGCGCCTGGGGCTGCCTGCGGTCGGGTTGGGACGCGAGCGGATATAATGTCCGGTCGCCAGCGCATCGGCGCCGAGTTCCCTGGCCGTCACCAGCAGATCGGCAAATTTGACGGTCTGGTTGCAGGAGACGCAGGGAATCGGCGTTTCGCCGGCCACATAGCTTTCCATGAACGGATTGATCACCGTTTCCCGGAAGCGGCGTTCGTAGTCCAGTACGTAATGCGGAATGCCGAGCGTTTCGCAGACACGGCGCGCGTCATCGATATCCTGGCCCGCGCAGCAGGAACCGGCGCGGTGGACGGCCGCCCCATGATCATAAAGCTGCAGTGTGATGCCGATGACCTCATAGCCCTGGCGTTTCAAGAGACCGCCCACGACGGAGGAATCGACGCCGCCGGACATGGCGACGACCACGCGGGTGTCTTCGGGACGCTTGTCGAAATCGAGGCTGTTCACGGTCGTTGCTTTTCTATTTCTGCTCAAAACAGGAGTTTCGGTGTCTGATATCATGCTTTCAACAGCCCATATAGGAACAAATTTCCGCGCTGCCAAGCCGAGAGCTTCAGGCGTTTGAGGAGGAACACCGTGCATTGATCTGATTTAAAACAGCTTTTCATCAATTTAATGCGAAGTGCTTAGGCAATTTTTAAATGTGACGCTCTAATGTCAACCCATATGGTCTTTGTTTGTGTAGAGAGTCCAATGACCGAAGCAATACGTCCACGAGTTAAATATGTCATCGGACCCGATGGCAGTCCACTTACCATAGCTGATTTGCCCCCTGCAAATACGCGGCGCTGGGT
>JAQGJP010000046.1 GCA_028290545.1 Rhizobium sp.
GACCCTTCAGTCGTTTCCATTGATCTTCCTGTAGAATAAACCTCAGCATTCACACCTCCTGTCCAGCAGGAAGAATCTCAAGCCAACAACCTTGCCTCAACCTTACGTCTGTCAACGGGCCTTAGCAGACAGAGTTGATTTTCCATGCCGAGCGATGCATTCATTTCATCAAACGGGAGATACGGAAATCGTCGCGCGGACATCGCTCACGACACGGCTGATCATTTTGGTGCTGGTGGCGATTTTGCCTCTGGCCGCGATCCTGTTTTACAATCTCTATTCGATCCGCACCGCCAAGGAACGTGAAGTCCACGCCGAGGCGTTTCGCATTGGGCAAATGGCCGCGCTGGAAATGCAGCGGGTCCTAGGCGGCCTGCAGGACACCCTTCTGTCCATCGCCGCAGCCCCCGCTGTGCAAAGCCTCGATCCAGTCGCCTGCAACGACTACATGGTCCGGATAGGCGGACGCCTCCCGCAGTTCGCGGGCATCGCCGTGCTCGACGCTTCCGGGGTCATCAAGTGTCGGCAGGAGCCGACGGGCCGCGGTGTTTCCCTGGCAGACAGAACCTACGTCAAGGAGTCCTTGGCCGGGCAGTTCGCCGTCGGCCTCTATTCCGTCGGTAGGGTGAGTAAGCGGGTGGTTCTTCCTGTATCAGTGCCGATCGTTGACGACGGTGGCAAGGTCATCGGCGTCGTCGCCGCATCCCTGGACCTCAAGTGGCTGGACAGGAAGGTGAACGAGCGCAGTTTCGCGGTCGACAGCAACCTGACGGTTGCCGACAGCAGCGGGGTGATTTTGGCCAGGCACCCCGACCCAGAGCGGTTTGTCGGCAAATCAATTCCGCAAAAATATCTTTACCTGGTCAAGTCGGAACGTCCGGGGACGGTGGAATTGACCAGCCAGGACGGCACGCGCCGCATCCTCGCCTACTTTCCGCCGTCAAAGACCCAACCGGTCCTCTACGTCAGTGCGGGCGTCTCAACCGCCGAAGAGTATGCATCTGTAAACACCGCCCTGTACTATGGTGCCGCGGTCACCGTTGCGGCTTCCTTGGTGGCTTTGGTGTTGGCCACCTTGACGGCGCGCTATTCCATCAGGAAGCCTGTCGACAACCTCCTCCGTACGGTGGAAGCATGGCGCACCGATGACGGAAGCGCCCGCACCGGAATGTCCCCCGAACACGGTGAGTTCGGTCTTCTCGGTTTCGCGATCGACACCTATATGGACGAACTGATCTCTGCGCGCGTGCAAAAGCAACGCGACGAAGAACAGCGCAAAGTGCTCACGCAGCAACTCGATCACCGCGTCAAGAACCTGCTTGCGACGGTGCAATCAGTCGCGAGGCAGTCGTTCAAGTCGACCGACGTCGACTCGACTGTGCTGGAGGCATTCAATCAACGCCTGGCGGCGATGGGCGAGGCGCACGCTCTTCTGATGCGCGACGGCTGGCAGTCCGCCTCGTTATCCGACATCGTGAGGACCTCCATCCGCGCGTTCGACATAAGCGAACCATAGCGTTTCGCGGTCGCGGGACCGGACCTCGTGATGCATTCGAGGGCGGCGCTCGCCATCGGCATGGCCCTGCATGAACTATGCACCAACGCCGCCAAATATGGCGCACTGAAATCCGACGACGGAAGGGTGGACATCCGGTGGCAAACCGTCGAGCAGGAGGCCGGGTCGGCATTGGTATTCGACTGGCGGGAGTTCGACGGTCCCGCAGTCGCCGCTCCGGGGAAAAGCGGCTTTGGGTCGACGATGATAGAACGGATGCTCGCGCGCCAGCTGGACGGCAACGTGGAGGTCCGCTATCAGGCCGATGGATTGAAGTTCCAGCTCAAAGTGCCGCTTTCAAATGTCGAACTTCAGGCATGACGTTGGTGAGCCGCCGCCGCCACGCTCTCGGCCAGTTGCTTCAAAGTGAACGGCTTGGCGAGGCGAACAAGCGTGGCGTCCGAACCAGGCGGCAGTTGGGCATAGCCGGTCGCCAGGATGATCGGCAGCATGGGGGAACATTCCCGCAACATCTTGGCAAGCTGAACTCCGGTCATGCCCGGCATGGCCTGGTCAGTGACGACCAGGTCAAATCGTTCGCCGGATTGCGCGATCTCAAGCGCACGCGAGGCAGAGTGGGCTTCGACGACCTCATGTCCGAGGTCCTCGAGCATCGCCACCGTGTTCATCAACACGAGGGCGTCGTCGTCGACCGCGAGCACACGCTGCTTCCTGGAGAGTTGCGGTTCCGGCTCGGTTTCGACGGAATCCGTAACGCTCGCGAGTTCCGAATGATCGGCGGGAAGGTAAAGCGTCACGATGGTGCCACGTCCCTTTTCGCTTTCGATCGCCAACCGCCCGCCGGATTGCGCGGCCAGTCCATCGACCATGGAGAGCCCCAGTCCGGTGCCCCTGCCGACGCCTTTTGTGGTGTAGAATGGCTCCCTGACATGGGACAGGGTATCTGGGTCCATGCCTTCCCCGTCGTCCTTTACGAAAATGCAGATATATTTTCCGGGGGCGAGATCGACATCCGGGTCGGTCGAGGCGGACTGCGCGTGTGCACCTACCTTGATGTTTCCCCCGAGCGGCATTGCGTCGCGCGCGTTCAGAACCAGGTTCAACACGGCGTTCTCAAGTTGGCCCTGATCGGCGACAACCCGCGGCAGGTCTCGCGCGACATCCATGTCGAGCGTGATGGATGGATTTATGGATTGGACGAGCAGGTCCGCCATGCCCGCCAACATCGTGCCGATATCGATGCTTTCGCTTTTGAGTTCCTGCCTGCGCGCGAACGCAAGCATACGCTGGGTCAGCGCCGCGCCACGTTTGGCACCTTGCATGGCGTTGTCCAGCAATGCCCGCGAGCGCTGATCGTCGGGAAGGCGCTTGCGGAGCATCTCGAGACTGCCGGATATGGCCATCAGCAAGTTATTGAAGTCATGGGCAGCGCCGCCTGTGAAGTGGCCCACGGCCTCGAGCCGTTCCGCTTGACGAAGGCGTTGCTCGGCGGCGCGCTTCTCCGTGATGTCGCGTGTAACTTTGGCGAAGCCGATCATCTTGTCGCCATCCCTGATCGCATCGATAATCACGCTGGCCCAAAAGCGGGTTCCGTCTTTGCGAACGCGCCATCCTTCATTCTCGAATCGTCCGTCCTCTCGTGCTGTTGCCAGCGCGTTCCACGGGAGTCGGGCGACCTTATCTTCCTCGGTGTAGAATTTGGAGAAGTGGTGGCCGATAATCTCGCAGGCAGAATAACCCTTGATCTTCTGCGCGCCCTCGTTCCAGCTCACGACATTGCCGTCGAGGTCCAGCATGAAGATTGCGTAATCCGTGACCGACTTCACCAAAAGGGCGAAGTTGCGCTCGCTTTCGCCCAAACGGGTCGCTGTCTCTTCAAGCTCCCGAGTCCGCTCGCGGACCAACTGGTCCAGACGGTCGTTCGCCTGCTGGAGTTCCACCTCGACTTTTCTGCGATCTGTAATGTCACGGGTTATCGCCAATTGGCCGATCCGGCCATCATCCAGTTCTATCGGGACAGCATGGGTTTCCATGTTCCGGCGCGTTCCGCCCAATCCGACGATGTCGAACTGCCACGAAACCTTTTCTCCAGCGCAAACGCGCGCATGGTTGTGCAGCCAAGTGGCCCGATGCTCTTCAGCGATGAGGTCGGGCATGGGAGCGCCTGCTACACTCGTCCATGAGTCCGCCTCTATCATCCTCAAGCCTGCGGCGTTCATGCGCACGAGGCCGCCGTCGGGTGCGACGATCTTGATGCATTCCGGTGTTTCTTCGACGATGCTTTCGAGGAAACGGTCCCCTTCCCGGCGACCTCTGCACGTAAACACCTCGGCAAGCTCTTTGAGCACTCCGAACTCCCACTTGTGTTGTCTGTGAACGACGATGATGCCCGCAGCCGCCTTAATGATGCGGTTTGTGCCGATAACTTAAAAAAACGCGCATTGCTACATATGGTTCCGCACCCCTGCTCAACGACGACTGGAACTTTGGGCGCAGTTTACGCATTAATGCGCACCCAGTATTCAGTTCAGGGACACATGGCGGAAAACCAGTCAAAGCAGGATGCGCGGCAAGCCGGGGACAGGCTGCTTGCGGAGCACACGTCCGACGACCCGTTCGCGGCGGCGTTCAAACACACGCGCATGCCGATGATCATCACCGATCCGTCCTAGCGCGACAATCCGATCATCTTCTCGAACGCGGCATTCTCGAAGCTCACGGGATACACTCCCGAGGAACTCGTCGGGAAGAACTGCCGCCTCCTCCAGGGTCCAGACACCGATCCCTCAGCGGTCACTGAACTTCGCCAAGCCATCGATGCCGAGGATAGCATCTCGATCGACCTCCTGAACTACAGAAAAGACGGCAGCACATTCTGGAACGCGCTCTATGTCAGCCCGGCTCGGGATCAGTCAGGCATGGTGAAATACTTCTTCGCGTCGCAACTCGACTTCACCCACATCAAGAACCGGGAAAAGGAGCTCGCCGAGGCGCGGGGCAACGCCGAGGCGGAAGTCCGCACACGCACACGCGAACTCGAAAGCGCGCTCGAGTCCAAGACGCTTCTGGTGCACGAAGTCGATCATCGGGTCAAAAACAATCTCCTGACCGTCGCCTCGCTCCTGAAGCTGAAAACAAGGACCTCGACGCGCGAGTTCGCCAAGGAGGCCCTTGGATCAGTGCTCGAACGCATCGAAGCGCTCAGCATGGTCCAGCGAAAGCTGTTCACCACCGACGACGTGGGCAACTTCGACGTCGCCGAGTTCGCGCGTGAACTCGCGGTGGACATGGTGAGCGCCAGCGGCAGGCCGGACATCAAGCTTGAACTCGATCTGTCGCCCGTCCTCGTGCCAGCGCCGAAAGCATCGCCGCTCGCTTTGATCGTGAATGAGCTGATCGGCGACGCGATGCGCCGCGGGCTTCGCGACGGCGGCGGATTGATCTCAGTCACAGTGAAGCGCCTCAATGGCCATTTCGTTGTCGAAGTCTCTGATGACGTGGAACCGGTGCCGGTCGACCCGGAAGAGGACGGCTACAGCAAACTCATTCTCGACGCCTCTGCGAAACAGCTCGGCGCGACCATTAACACAAGCAGAGCGGAACGGCGCACCACCGTGCGGGTCGAGCTGTTGGTGAAATAGGGAGGGTCATTTGAACGTCTTGATCGTGGAAGATGAAGTGTTGCTGGCACTGGAACTCGAAAACGAACTCGAGAACGCGGGCCATCAGGTCGTTGGAGAAGCGATGTCGAGCGGAGAGGCCATCGATATCGCCAGTTCGCGTCGCCCTGATCTCGCATTCGTCGACATCCATCTCCAAGACGGGCCGACCGGGGTCGAGGTCGGCCGACATCTCGCCGCTGAGGGCATCCCCTTCGTCTTCATGACCGGAAACCTGAAGCGCGTGCCTGAGGACTTCGCTGGAGCCATCGGGGTCATTGAGAAGCCGTACTCCGTGAACGGCTTCCGGAACGCTCTTGGCTATCTTGCTCGAAGAGTATCGGGCGTCAGAACGAACGAACTTGTGCCTCCTAGTTTGATCGTGCCCGCGGCGACAGAGCAAGTCGGCTGATCGTCGGCACTCTTCGCCGACGGAAGCAGCCGCCTACTTCGCAGCCTAGCCTGCGCTCGAGAAACTTCAGAGACTTCAGAGACTTCAGTGAGTTCGCACTGTTAAAAACTGGAAGACCGGATCAATGTAGGTTCGGACCAACCTCCGGAGCAGGTATGAACAGCGATCCCAAACTCGAGCTCGCCCTCAGAGCGGCCAACATCGGAATTTGGGATTGGGACCTTCTGACGAACAGATTTGAGTACTCTGATCGCGCCCGGGCGATCTACGGATTCAACCCGTCCGGCGAGATCACCTACCAAATGGTCCGGGACGTGACCCATCCCGATGATTTCCCGTTCACCTCCGCGCAGGCAAAGCGTGCGATCGACCCCGTCTTGCGGGAGGATCGTCCGTATGAATACCGCATACTGCGCGCGGACACGGGGGAATTGCGGTGGGTGCGAGCGGAAGGCAACGCAATGTTCGAGGAGATCGGCGGCATCCGAACGCCTGTCAGATATCTGGGCTGCGTGCAGGACATCACCGAAGCCAAGCGTGCGGCGTCGGCCCTGGATGACAGCGAGCGCAGGCAGAGGCTGGCGATCGAGGCGGCCGGGATGGCGATCTGGGAATTCGACCTCAGAACCAATCTGATGGCGAACTCCCCCGACCTGAAGCGGCTGTTCGGATTTCAAGACGATGACCTTCCTGGCATCGACGACTTCAGGGACTGCTATCTGCCTGGAGAGCGCGAGAGAACACAGCAGGCCGCCATGGCCGCCCTTGCTGAAGGAGAGACACATTTCGAAGTCGAGTTCCGCATAAAAAGAAGGGATAGCCAGGAACGATGGTTGCTGTTGAGAGCGGAAATACTGCTTTCCGAGAACAGAGAACCTGAACGACTTGTCGGCGTCCTGATGGACATCGACGAGAGGAGGCGGAACGCGGAAAGACAAGTCCTGCTCATGAGGGAGCTCAATCATCGTGTGAAGAACTCTCTCAGCGTCGTCCAGTCGATAGCCGGGCAGACATTCAAACGCGGCATCGATGTGGGTGATAGTCTGGAAGCTTTCAGACTCCGATTGAGGGCGCTCGCCGACGCCAACGACATCCTGGTGGAAAGCGAGTGGTCGTCCTTCGACCTTGCGACCTTGATCGAGAAAGTGACGTCTCCTTACCGCAGTCAGGCGTTAGACCCCTTCACCATCGAGGGTTCGCACATCCGCACACCCCCGCGTCTTAACGTGCCGCTCGCGCTCACTCTCAATGAACTGGCGACGAATGCCGCCAAGTACGGCGCTTTGGCCGCTCCGGAAGGCAAAGTGCTTATCTATTGTCATCACGATGGAGTATCGGCCTCGATCGAATGGACTGAGCTGGGCGGCCCAAGAGTGGTCCAAACGTCACGCGAAGGGTTTGGCCTCACGCTCATTACGAAAATTCTGGCTGCGGAATTCAAGAGGATCGAATACCAGCTGTTGCCTGAGGGAGCACGTTGCAGGATCGAAATCCGTCTCTAGGTTGATCCTGGGACGTCTGCTCGCAATGACGACGCCGGGGAGGAATGAATGACATCAGAGCCGCTTTTGAAACCGATGGATAATTGTTGGCGGGTGGAGCGTGCTGACGAGTTTGCGATCCTGATCGACGCGGACATCTACTTCGCCGCCGCGCGGTCGGCGATGAAGGCAGCCAAGCGCTCGATCTTTCTGGTCGGCTGGGATTTCAATGCACGGGTCACGCTCGGCCATCCGGATATGCACGACGAGGGGCCGAAAGGCGTCGGCGACTTTCTTCTCTGGTTGGCCAAGCGCAATCCTGATCTCGAGATCAGGTTGCTCCTCTGGAACCCGGGCTTTTTCTCGAGCTGGGCGAAGGTTGCAAACGTCCCCTACCTGCTCCGATGGAAATGGAACCGCCAGATCACTGTCAAGCTGGATGGCAAACATCCCGTGGGAAGTTCCCACCACCAGAAAATCCTCGTTATCGACGACAGCCTCGCGTTCTGCGGCGGGATCGACGTGACGACCGATCGGTGGGACACGCGCGGCCATCTGGACGACGACTCAAAACGCGTACGTCCAAACGGCACCCCATACGGCCCGTGGCATGACGCGTCGAGTTATTGCATCGGTCCGGCGGCACGCGCGCTCGGCGATCTTTGCAGGGAAAGATGGGAGGCTGCGGGGGGAAGAAAGCTCAGACCCGTCCAGCAGCATACGGAGTTCCCCTCCGTCAAGGGAGCGATTGCGTTTGGCAAAGTCGATCTCGCCATTTCGCGAACCAGTCCGACCTATGGCGAGCGCCAGCGGATCGTCGAGATTGAGCGTCTGTACATCGCGATGATCATGTCCGCACGGAAGTTTGTCTATGCCGAGAGCCAATATTTCGCATCCCGCGCGGTGGCGCAGGCGATCGCGAAACGGCTCGCGGAACCGGATGGTCCTGAATTCGTGATCGTGAATCCTGTCAAATCCGATAACTGGCTTGGAGCCATCGCGATGGACACCGCTCGTGCGCGCCTTAGAGAGTCCATGCTGCGACACGACCCACACGGTCGGTTCCGGATGTATCATCCAGTAACCGCAAAGGGCGAACCGATCTACGTGCACTCCAAACTGATGATCATCGACGACGAAATGCTGCGGGTTGGTTCGTCGAACTTCAACAATCGCTCCATGCGTTTCGACAACGAATGCGACGTCGCCTTCGAAGCGCGCGGTTCGGAGGCACTGAGATCGAGCCTCCGCGAGCTGAGAGCCGACTTGCTCGCCGAGCATCTGGGCGTCGGCGTCCAGAGCGTGATAAACGCCATCGAAAGAGAGGGCTCAGTCATCGCAGCCGTTGATGCCCTTCGACAAAACTCCGGCGCTGACCATGCATTCCCATCCCGGACCTTGGTTCCCTACGAGATGCCGGAGTTGAGTGACCTAACCCAGTGGCTGGCAGACAACGAAATTCTGGACCCCGAAGGCCCGGAGGAGCTCTTCGAAGCGATAGAGAAGCGGGGCCTGTTCCGCGGGCGCTTGAAGATGCCGTTTGGCACGACGTGACCTCGCCGACCAGGTTTCTGGGAGCATTCGGTTTTCTTTAGCGTTGAGGGTCACACGAGAATTCCTTTTCCCTTCAGCCTCATAAGAGGAACATTTTCACGCCAGGTGTGTTTTTGCACCACGGGCCACGTTGGCCCAATGACGAGGAAACACCGATGAAAAAGACGATTATCGTTGCGGCGCTGATCAGCGCCCTCTCCACCCATGCCTTCGCGCAGGCCACGACCACCGAAGGCGACACTCCTGCTGTCGCAACGACCGACACCAAGAACGCCACTGCTCCGGTCGAAGGCGAGAACAGCTTCACGGAAGCCCAGGCCAAGGACCGGATCGTCGACGCGGGCTACACCGATGTCAGCGCGCTCAAGCTTGACGACAAGGGCGTATGGCGCGGCACCGCCATGAAGGACGGCAAGTCGACGCCCGTCGGCCTCGACTACCAAGGCAACGTCGTATCGCAGTAACCGTCGATTTCAGAACAAGGATTACAACGATGAAAATAGTCACAGGACTTTTCGATACCTATAACGACGCCGAAGCGGCCGTATCCAACCTCGAAGCCGCGGGCATTCCCTCCAACGACATCTCGCTCGTTTCGAACAACAGCGACGGCCGTTACAACGACGAAAGCAATGCTGCCGAAGGCGCTGGCGCTGGTGCGGGCATCGGTGCGGCGGTCGGCGGCGCGGGCGGCCTTCTGACGGGCCTCGGCCTGCTAGCGATCCCCGGTGTCGGTCCAGTCGTCGCGGCCGGCTGGCTCGCCGCCACTGCGGCGGGTGCCGTAGCAGGCGCGGTAGTCGGCGGAGCGACGGGTGGCCTGATCGGTGCCCTGACGGAGTCCGGCGTCTCCGAATCCGACGCCCATGTCTACGCCGAGGGGGTCCGCCGTGGCGGTACGCTGGTGACGGCGCGTGTCGACGAGACGCGGCAGGCCGAAGCTGAAGCGATCCTCAAGGGTTCCAACTGGGTCGACCCCGCCCTCCGTCGTCGCTCTTACGTAGAAGGCGGCTGGAAGGGCTTTGACCCGGCGCTTGATCCCTACTCCGCCGACCAGGTCGCCGAAGAAAGAAGGCGTTATCGGCGAGTGTAAGCGGATAAAGGTCGCGTTCGGCTCGACCACGTAATGAACCAACTACTGCACGGGGCGCTTCCAACCGGAGCGCCCTGCTGGCGTCGTCTGACCTGATAGACGTCGGCGCAGTCGACGACATCGGCACGAAAGCGTACGGTAATTTTCATTTGGGGAACCCTGACATGCTCCGCCTGTTTCATGCAAACAACAGGGCGACATTCCATGCGTAAGAAATCCAAATTGCGGAAGATAGCGGCACGGTTGGGCAAGCTCGATCAGGTCCCCGCGCTTCCTTACCGGTGGGGCAACCAAGGGCTGGAAATCCTCGTCTTCACATCCCGTAGAACCAAGCGATTGATATCCCCAAAGGATGGCCGATGCCGGGTCTCACAGACGCGCGCGCCGCGGCGATCGAGGCGGACGAAGAGGCGGGAGTGTAAGGCACGGTGTCACCGTCCTATGGGAAGTTCGACTACATCAAGGAATCGGCTCGCAGGGCAGCTTGAACCTCAGGGAAAACTTCAGTCCTACTTGGTCGTAGTATGGGTCACTCACTGGCCATGCCAACCGTGTCAGAATCGGTTTGGCCAGTAGCGCCACCATGTCTGGACGGCCGCGCCACAGTACATTCAGACCGCCGATCCGCGACATCCGGCGGTCGAGCGTTACCCCGATCGTGGGGCCTATGCGACATCGGTCCCATCACCCTCTGGTATGGCCGCCGGGTTCAGTCGATGGCTTTTGGCGTGGCGGGAGACCCATCATAAGTCAAAAGGAGGCCCTCCCGCATGGAGAGGGCCGTGAAGGCTCGGATTCGATCAGCCGTTCCGCGAGGATTGATCAGCCGTTTTCGGCGCTCTCTATAAGCGTTGATTCACTAACAAGTTTGGGTGCCTTATTGAAACGTGTCCCTACGTACAGGACGGCGATCATGAGAGCGCCAGCTACCAGAGAGGTCTCCAGGGTACCGAGCTCAAGACCGCCGCGGGCGTGTTCCTTGACGAGAAAATTGCCGAAGGTCGCGCCGAAGGGCCTTGTGAAAATGAAGGCGGCCCAGAAGAGGAACACAGCGTTGATTTTCGTGAAGTAGTGAAGGAGCAGCACGACACCGATGACGGCTGAGCAGATCAGCGCGCCCTGTACAAAGGTGAAGCCGATCGGATCGATGAGCGCGTCGCCGAAGGCGGTGCCGAGGCTGTTGGAGAAGATGACTGCGATCCAGAAGAACAGTTCGCTGCCCTTGTCGACGATCGGCTCGACACTGAGCGAGCGCTTGACAGCATACCAGGCTCCCAGGGTGATCACGAGCGCGGAGAACAGCACGCTGGAGCCGAGAACGTAGCCAAACCCGAGGGTGCGGTCCATCATGTCGGAAATCTCGGTGCCAGCCGTTGTTGTGGCGACGATCGCGGCCCAGAAATAGCCGCTGTGGAAGACCCTGGAGCGGATTTGGACGAACAAGACGCCGATCAGAACGAGGGTGGTGACGGCGAAGCCTGTGACGTATCCGAGACCGAGCGTCTGGGCGATGAAGTCGCCGAATGTCTCGCCGAGCGTGGTTGCGATGACCTTTGCAATCCAGAAGAAGACGGTGATTTCCGCGATCTTGTTTAGGGTTGGAGATTTGAGCATTTTCTTGATCCGTTGAGATGTCAAAGAGGATGGACGTGCGCGTGTGGCCAAACGCACACCCGCTTCGGGTACTTCACGGCGCGCGCGATCCTCCGGACGGCGCAGAGGCTCGATGAGGTCGCGTCGCCTTGGTTGAATAGGGATTTCCAAGATGGATGGTTCGTCATGGCAGTCTCCAGATGGACGTCGCTGCCTCCCAAGACCATCAATGAAGCCACCGTCTTACCGCCATGTTGCAGTGAACATACTTATTCGTAAGCCCCGCCAGCGCCGATGATGGGTCGGCGCTGGGTCCGACTGTCGGTTAGTCAGCCGCCTTCAGGGTGACGGTCGCGCCTGCCGCGGCGACGTTGATGCCGATCTGGCCTTGCACGCTGATCGTCTGCAGGTGGATCGACCCTTCCGTGCCTCCCAGCAACACGTTCGCACCGATCCCTGCCCCAAGCGTGGCTTCTGCCGCTGCGCCGACATACGTGCCGCCGAGAGAACCGCGATGATAGCCAGCGGTCGGGGCAAAGACCGCCCATACCAGTCGACCGTGGGATGTGTACCCGAAATCAATGCCGAGCCGCTTCACAAAGCCTTTGTAATGGTCAGGTTGGTCGTCCTTGAAGCTGGAGTGGAAGGTGCAGTCGAGTTCCTTCGCCGAGCCGACCTCCCGCGCCTTCTCCGATGTCGCACGCCAGGTACCCGATCTTCACGCCACCGTAGCTATCTTCTTCCTGGGCAATCGGAACCCCATCTCTGTCGGTCTGAATGTCGGCCGCTTCTAGGGCGGTTGCGGCGGCGGCGAAAACTCCCGCGGCGGTGAGCAGAATTGCGTATTTGTTATTCATGGTCTTGTCCTGAGCTGGCGGTTGCAAGGCGTCGCCGTGAACGTCATGGCGACGCATGAAGACCTCGACCATCTAAGGGAGCGAAGGTCCTCACGAGTGCAAGGAACGGCTGAGTTTCAGACCTTTAGAGGGCGGCAAACTTACGGTTTCGTGAGGAATCGTTAGCGAGGATTTATGCGCCGTCACGTCCTCTTCGGGTCAAATGTCACGACCCTATAGACGTAGAAAACCACGATGCCGACGAGGACCGCCGTGGCGACGGGATCGACGAAACCGGAAATGGTGTCGTAGGCCTGCCCCAAGGCGTAGCCTCCGAGCGCGAGCCCCGCCGTCCCGAGAAGCGAGCCTATCGCCGAGTATCCGACAAAGACCAGAAACGGCATTTCGATGATGCCCGCGGGTATCGAAATCAACGTCCTCACTGTCGGCACCAATCGTCCCCACAGCACGGCAGCCGCGCCGTGCCGTTCAAGCTGATCCGCGGCTGCGTCGATTTCACGGGGAGTCACGGTCAGCCATCTCCCATGCCGTAGTGCGAGCCGGATGATCCGGTTCTTTCCGACTGCGCGGCCAAGCCAATACCAGGGGAGTATGCCCAGTATCGAACCGAAGGTGCCTGCCAATATAACCACGATGATCGACATCTGCCCCTGTGCAGAGCGGTAGCCCGCGAGCGGCATAATGAGTTCCGACGGAATGGGCGGGACGATGTTCTCGAGAAACATCAGGAGCGCGATCCCGCCGGGCCGAGCGCGGTCATGAGGTCCTTCACCAATGCTTCCATTGATCAGGCCTTCCAGGCGACGAGGACCGCGCCGGCGGCGATCAAACAGACGCCGAGCCAGTTGGGGAGCGACAAGCGCTCTCCCAGGAACACGACCGCGAACACTGCGACGAGAACGACACTGAGTTTGTCGATGGGCGCGACACGGGCGGCGTCTCCGAGCTTTAGCGCCCGGAAATAGCAAATCCACGAGGCCCCGGTCGCCAGGCCCGACAGCGTGAGGAACAGCCATGTCCTAGGCGTGATCGACGCGGGGTTTTCCCATCGGCTGGTGGCTGTGAGGATCAGGGCAAGCGTCACCACGATCACGACCGTGCGACCAACGTCGCGAAGTCCAAGTTGATGTTCTCGATCCCGACCTTGGCGAAGATCGCCGTCATCGCCGCAAATACGACCGACAGGATGGCCCAGAACCACCACGTCTCCAAATCCACACTCCTTCGCTTTCGATGTCGAACTCATACCAGAAGGAAGCGGTTCATTGACGGGCGGAGATCATACAGATTCGTAAGGTCGGCGTCCGCCCCGGCTGGAAAGAGGCGGAGGCCGGAGGCCATTTAGTCGGCGTCTTCCGCGCCGTTTTCACCGTCTTCGTTCTCGTCCTTGGTCTGAAGCGCGGTTAGCTTGCCAGTCTCGGTGTCAACCGCCACTGACTGGCTGCCGCTCGCGTTCATTATTTCGACGACGAAGGTGGTGCTCGACTGCTTCATGTCGAGGGACGCGCTGACCGCCTTGCCCTTGTACTCCGTCTCCGCCGCCTGGACAGCCTGGGCGAGAGACATCTTGGACGACTCGAGACGCTGCAGCTCCTGGCCGTCGTCCTGTTGCGCGGCGAACGCGGTCGCGGTCCCGAGGCTCAGCGTGGCGAGAGCGGCGAGAGCGGCGAGGCCGATCAGCGAGGCGGTCTTCTTCTTGGAAGGCATTTCCATTCTCCTTTTGATCGGTTCTTCATCGAACCGAGGAGAGATTCGCATGTGAACTTTCCTGTTTTCTGTCCGCGAACATACGGTTTCGTAAGGCGCTCAGCGGTGACGGGCCAGGACACGTGGCGGAACCGTATGAAAGTGTGGCCCTGCATCAAGGAACCTGGGACATGCCCCGTGAACTCGCGGCCGCCACAAGCGGACAACGGCCATGACGACGATCCCGACAATCCCATCGATCATGGTGGTGGAAAGCGGCCAGCCTCTCCCGCCTCTGCTCTATGGGTGGCTAGACGAGCTCGGGCTAGATGTCCTCGGCCCGATCGACGACCTGTTCGACGCATATCGCCTCGCCAGGGACAGGCGGCCCAGCCTCGCCATCGTCGACAAGAGATAGGCGGGGACTGTCGCCAGCACCTCCATGCGATGCTCTCGTCCCTGAAAGTGCCTTGCTTCGATCTGGCGGTCTCGGCGTGCCGACGGAGAGACGGTCTCGTGGCACTCGAGAGAACGATGACTCCTCCCGGCAAATCTACTGTTTCGCCGCCCGACAAGGCGTCGCGGACGAGAGCGGCAGCCGACTGTCCTTCTTCGTCGGACGGCGTGGCGTTGTAGTTGGATCGAGGGCCTCGAGCGGTAACGGACACCATGACAGCAAGGGGAAAGGAATGTTCATCCGCCACGGCGTCCCGCGTTCGCTTCTTGAAAACGATCCTGGTCCAAGTGGTAGGCCGATGGCACGTCGTCGGAGCCGCGGACGAGGCTCTCCGATGCCTCACGGACGTGTTTCCGGACAGGAACGGCCCGTCGCACAGGCGCGCGGTCGACACCTGCTCCGCTCTTGTTCAGGGCAACACCACACCCGAAAGCGCACAGGCGACCTTCATAGTCGCAGCCATGGAAGGCGGGCATCCGTACGACGAGGGAGCTGATCTGGAGGAGCGTCTGGTCGCGGCCGCGACCGAAAACGGATTGCTAGACATGCTGCTTGATCTCGACGAAGACCCACTTTCGTAAGGCGTTGATGCGTTCCGAATTCACAATCTGGGTCACGAGAGTTTCATCGGACATCAGGGATCGGAACCCGCAAACGGCGCAGAGACGCAGGATGCAGACGATACTACTCACACTTGTTCGTGGCGTCATCGGTGTTGGCCATGCCTGTAGACCGCTTGCAGGCGCTAAGGGTACAGCGCCTCTCCCAGCGCACGATGCCTAGCCAAAGTCTGGGTCCTGTGCTATTTTCTTTGGAAACGTCCCAGGTGAAAATCATGCGTCGGCTGCTTGCATCTGTAGCGCTGATCCTCACGGCGACAATGGCCGCCGCGGGGAGTACCTTGTTCGACGCCGTCGCAGACGGAAACACCGCCGCCGTCGAGCAGCTCCTGGCGGCAGGTGCTGATGTCGACATCCGGGCACCCGACCAAGCAACGCCTCTCATCAACGCCGCGCTTGGAGCTCAGCTTCCCATAGCCGATTTGCTGATTGGCAAAGGCGCTGACGTCATGGCTCGGAATTCGGGGGGCTTCACGGCACTCCATGCAGCCGCCTTTTCCGGCAGCTTACCGATAAGCAAGTTGCTGCTCCACAATGGTGCGAAACTAGACGACGCGGCCAACAAATCGGGTGTGACGCCTTTGATGATAGCCGGCGAGGAAAACCACGTAGCTCTCGCCGTAATACCGTTCACTTAGGTTTGCTTACAGCCCTTGTTGGATATCTGGCTGGGAGTTTTTTGACGACACGGGGGCATGATCGCCCCCGTTTTTGTGGGAGCAGCAGGTCTGCCAATCTGTTCCTCAA
>JAQGJP010000056.1 GCA_028290545.1 Rhizobium sp.
GTCTACCGTTTGGTGCGCGAACGCGGCGGGGTGACGATCGCCGACGAAGTGCAGGTGGGCTACGGCCGGCTCGGGCATTATTTCTGGGGCTTCGAGGAACAGGGCGTCGTGCCCGATATCGTCACCATCGCCAAGGGCATGGGAAACGGCCATCCGCTGGGTGCGGTGATCACCACGCGGGCGATTGCCGATTCGCTGGAGAGGGAGGGGTATTTCTTCTCGTCGGCCGGCGGCAGCCCGGTCAGTTGCACGGTGGGCATGACCGTGCTCGACGTGATGGCGGACGAAAAGCTGCAGCACAATGCACTGGAGATCGGCGATTACCTGAAAGGTCGGCTGGAAGCCTTGGGACAGCGGTTTCCGATCGTCGGTGCGGTGCATGGCATGGGGCTTTACCTTGGCCTCGAATTCGTTCGTGATCGCCAGACGCTGGAGCCGGCCACGCAAGAGACAGAGGCGATCTGCAACCGGCTGCTGGACCTTGGCGTCATCATGCAGCCGACCGGCGATTACCTCAACGTGCTGAAGATCAAGCCGCCACTCTGCCTGACGAAGGAAAGCGCCGATTTCTTTGCCGACATGCTGGCGAGTGTGCTGGAGGAGGGATGGTAGTTTGGGCCGAACTCTTTCAAGAGGGTGCCGCTTCAATCGATCCCGGACGGATGAATTTTTGTCGATTCGCGCGACTCGACAATGAAAAACCGGCAGGGCTGCGCGCCCTGCCGGCCTGATCTGACCAATTGCCCCGCGGCGAATTATGAGCCTTCAGTGCATTCCGTGATCTCGCAGGTCGACTCGGTGGTCGTCTTTGCAGCGCATTCGCCCAAAGCTCGCTCTGTCGCATCGTCCTGATTGTCGTAATTGTAGCTGTAACCGTAAGAGCCCTCTTCAGAGACCGCGATGCAACCCCACGCAAGCGCTGTCCCGGAAGATGTGATTGTCGCTGCCGTGACAGCAAGGGCGGTGAGCGTGAGGCGCAGATATTTGTTCAAGTCGTTCCCCTATGGTGTGGTTCGTCGGATGCAAACGCACTTCTCACGGCGAGAGCATATGCTCAAGCGGATAGTAATCTTAACCTTACCGGTCTTGGGCACCGGACTACAAGCCAAATATCCGTGGCTCCACTGGAAGAATTGCAAGGTATCACGCTGCGTTCAGATACCCTTTGCCGATATCTTCCGTCCGTCGCGCGACATACGCTTCCAAAGCCTCGTCCACCGCAGGATCAAGCGGCGGCTGTTCATAAGTGCGCAACAGTTCCTTCCAGATGCCGTTGGCGCGTTCCGTCCCGGTCTTGGCGCCGCTTTCCTGCCAGTTCTCGAAATTCCGCCAGTCCGACAGCATCGGCTCGTAGAAGGCATGCTCGAAGCGCGCCAGTGTATGCGGCGTGCCGAAGAAATGCCCGCCGGGGCCGACATCGCGGATCGTGTCCAGCGCCCGGCTGTCGGAATCGACCACCAGCGGATCGAGGAAGCTGCGCATCATCTGCAGCATTTCGGCGTCGAGGATCAGCTTTTCGAACGAGGCGGTCAGTCCGCCTTCGAGCCAGCCGGCCGCATGTTCGATCAGGTTGACGCCGCCCATGATCGTGCTCCACAGCGACATGCCGCTTTCATAGGCCGCCTGGACATCGACGGCGTTCGAGGCGGTGACGTTGGATGACCGGAACGGCACGTTGTATTTGCGCGCCAATTGTCCGGAGGCGATCTGCGCCTTGGCATATTCCGGTGTGCCGAAAGCCGGCGAGCCGGTGCGCATATCGACATTCGAGGTGAAGCCGCCATAGAGGATCGGCGCGCCGGGGGCGACGATCTGCGACAGCGCGATCAGCGCCAGGGCCTCGGCGTTCTGCTGGGTGAGAGCCCCGGCGATCGTCACCGGGCTCATGGCGCCCGACAGGGTGAATGGCGTCATAGCAACTGGCTGGCCGGCGCGTGCCATGGCGCACAGGCCTTCGCCCATCGGGATATCGAGCCTGAGCGGCGAATTGGAATTGACGATGGTCAGCGTCGCCGGATTTTTGCGCAGCTCGTCGCGCGACTGGCCGAGCGCGATCGACAGCATCTCGATCGCGTCCTCGACGCGATAGCCTCCGAGCGCCCAGCATTGCCAGTTCTTGTCGGTGTAGCGGATGGCGGCATGGTAGAAATCGAGATGACGCGAATCCGGATTGAGATCGGTCGGCTCGCAGGGGCAGCCGCCTTCCTGATGGATGACGTTCAGGCTCTGCACGACCTTGATATAGTCGCACATGTCGCGGTAATTGCCGGCCCGCCGGCCGCGATCGAGGTCGGACACGAAAGCCGGCCCACCAGTCGCGGCAAAGATCAGGCTGCCATCGCCGACCTTCAGATTCCTGGCCGGATTGCGGGCCTGCAGCGTGAAAGACGAGGGTGCGGTCTTGATTTTCTCGATGATCATGTCCGGATCGAAGCGAACCCGCTGGTTGCTTTCATCGACATCGGCGCCGGCCGCCTTCAGCAGCCTGCGGCTTTCCTCGTGCATGACCTCCATGCCGGTTGAGCACAGCAGTTCGAGCGAGGCGAGGTGGATGGATTCCACCTCGTCCTCGCTGATCAATGCGATCGGCGGGTAGCGATTGACCGCCGCCCCGAAACCGAGCTGGCGGATGCCGCCGCTGCTTGCGCGTCGTCCCTCGCGTCGTCCCGCTTGTCTGGTCATGGTCACTCTCCTGTTAGGGCTATTTGAATTCCCTCCCCAACCTTCCCCACAAGGGGGTGGGTTGGGGAGGGGTCTTGCTTACCTACCCCTTGGTAAACCGCGTCACGTCGACATAGCCGTCGGCAAGGATGCAGGGTTTCAACCCGCCACGGGCCACCGCCGCGAAGGTCTCATGTGTGAGGAACACAAAGCCGCCGGACTCTTCCATGATGTCCTGCATCTTTTTGTAGATCACGTCGCGTTTGGCCTGGTCGGTCTCGGCAATGCCCTCCTGGTACATTTTCTCGAATTCCGGGCTGTCAAATTGCGACCAGTTGTAGACGCCGATCTGGTTGGGCCGAAACCATGTGAGGTTTTCCGACGGATCGACGCCGCCGGCAAAATTCATCAGCACCATTTCAAGCGTCTTCCATGTGTCGCCGGAGGTCTTGTCGCCGATCGTCCAGTAGACGCCGTCTTCGAGCGCCTTGATTTCGACCGTGATGCCGATCTCGCCGAGCAGGGCCTGGACGATCTGGCAGGTCAGTTGGCTGGTCTTGTCGTTCGGGGAGGCGATCTCGATGGTCATGTCGGTGACCCCGGCTTCCGCGAGCAGGGCCTTGGCCTTCTCCACATCGGCGGGATAGAGGATCTTGTCGCGGTGGCCGGGCATGCCCGGCGGGATGACGCCGGTCGCGGCCTTGGCAAGGCCGGAATAGGAGCCCTGCATGATCTGCTCGACATCCACGGCATACTGGATCGCGCGCCGGACCTTCTCGTCCTTGAATTTCGGGTTGTTGACATTGAGCGCCAGCCACAGGAAGCGGTTGCCATCCTTTTCGATCAGCGTCGTGTCTTCCGGCAGCTTGTCGCGATAGGTCGAAAGCGTGTTGAGGCTGATCTTGGAATAGTCGACGGCCTTGGATTCGTAAGCCAGTGCCGCCGCGTCGTCATCGGTGACGATCTCCATCCTTATCTTGGAAAACACCGGCACGGTGCCTTTCCAGCCCGGGTTGAGCGCCAGCATGATGTTCTGCTTGGGTGTCCATTTCTCGATCAGATAGGGGCCTGCGCTGGCCGGTACCTCGATGGTGAATTTGCCGCCGGCTTTCTCGACTGCCTTCTGGCAGAGAATATGACCCATATAATAGGGCAGCGTCGTCACCCAGAACGGTGCCGAGGGTGCCTTGAGCTTGATGATCCCGGTACGCTGGCCCGTGACCTCGACCTTTTCCATCGCCTCGAAAGCGTAAGCCCAGGGTGACGCAAGCTTGGGATCCTTGATGCGCTCGAACGAGAATTTCACGTCCTCCGCAGTCACTGGGCCATAGCCACCGGTCCATTCCAGCCAGTCATGCAGCTCGAAGCCGATCTCGGTCGGCGATAGCTGCTTCAGTTCCTTGGCTGCATAGTTCTCCAGATGCGTGCCCTCGCGAACATCGCCGAGGCGGTTGAGTGACAGGAACAGTGCCCGGCCGACCTCCTCCTCCAGCAGGCCAGCTTGGAAGGCCGGGTCCAGAACTTCGATATCGGAGGCAGCACGGATGATCAGCGTATCGCCATCGGCTGCGTAGCTGAGGCCCGGCCGCAACGACACTGCGGCCGCGGCGGAGGCGGTGGACAATAGGAAATGCCTGCGATTCATCGTGAGAATGGTCATGTTCTTTCCCTCTGGTTCTGTCTTTGTTTTCATGCGACGAGTTCCGCTTTCTGGGCGTCGAGCGGATAATGGCAGCGGATCGTATGTCCTGGCGAAAGCGACGTCTCCGGCGGCAGCTCCGTCCGGCAGCGTGCCTGCGCAAAGGGGCAGCGAGGATGAAATTCGCAACCACTCGGACGATGTGCGAGGCTCGGCACTTCGCCGATCACCGGCGGCGCAGTTCGGCGGCGGGCCGGATCGGGCACCGGCTCGGAGGCGAGCAGTGCTGCGGTATAGGGATGGCGCGGCGCACGAAAGATTTCGCCGCTGGGGCCGCTTTCGACGATGCGGCCGAGATACATGATCGCCACCCGATCCGACACATGCCGGGCAACGGCGAGATTGTGGGTGATGATCAGGAACGCGGTCTTGTGGACGTCGCGGATATCGAGGAAGAGGTTGAGAATGCCGCCCTGCACCGAGAGATCGAGGCCGGCGGTCGGCTCATCGGCGATGATCAATCGCGGCACGACCGAAAGCGCGCGGGCCACGGCTGCGCGGCGTGCCTGGCCGCCGGAGAGGCCATGCGGAAAGCGCGACAGCAGTGTGCGGCTGAGCCCCGCCTGTTCGGCCAGATCGATGATCGCATCCGATTTCAGGCTGCCATGGCCGGCAATCCTGCGCGGTTCGGAGATGATCGAGCGAATGCGCTGGCGCGGATCGAAGGAGGTCACCGGATCCTGGAACAGCAGGGAAGCGGTGGCCCGCATGCGCGCAAAGCTGCGATTGGACATATCCAGCTTTTCGCCATCGAGCTGCAACGCGCCGCCGGACGGCTTCATCAGGCCGACCAGAGTACGGCCGAAGGTGGATTTTCCCGAGCCGCTCTCGCCGACCATGCAGACAATCTCGCTCTCATGGATCGCCAGCGAAATGTCGGCGAGGATGTTGAGGCCGGGCTTCGTCATGAAGGGCAGTGACCGTCGTTGCGGCACTGCGACCGTCAACGATTTCGCTTCGATGATCGGGGGCTTGCTCATGCCGCGTCTCCGATTGTCGTGCGAGATTCCGTGGCGCTCGTTATAGGCGCGCTTTCAGCATTGGTTTCCTGCCAGTCGATCACCGGCAGCCGCCTGGCGCCGCTTTCCACCAGCGACAGTTCGCAAGCGAGCAGCGCTTTGGTGTAGGGATGCTGCGGGTTGGAGAAGATGGCCTGCGCGTCACCCTCCTCGACGATGCGCCCGGCATACATGACGGCGACCCGGTCGCAGATCTCGGCGATGACGCCAAGCTGATGCGAGATCATCAGGATCGCCACGCCGGTCTTCGCTCGGAGTTCGCGCATCAGATGCAGGATCTGCGCTTCCATAGTGACATCCAGCGCGGTGGTCGGCTCGTCGGCGATCAGCAGCGACGGCTTCATCAGCAGTGCGGCGGCGATCGCCACGCGTTGCAGCATGCCGCCGGAAAGTTCGAACGGATAGGCGTCGAAGCGCGCGTCCGGATCGGAAATCCCGGCCTCGGTGAGGGCGGCGACGATTTGCCGGCGTTTCTGCGCGCGGCTGGAATTAACATCGCGCCAGAGAAAATCCGTAAGCTGCCTGCCGATGGTGTGTAACGGGCTGAAGCTTGCCATCGGGTTCTGGAACACCATGGCGGCACCGGGACCGCGCAGCGCCGCCAGATCCGATTTCGATGCGCTGAGCAGGTCTTGACCGTTGAGCATCAGCCGCTGGCCGTCGATCCGCGCCGAGGGCGGCAGCAGACCGAGGATCGAATGCGCCAGCGTCGATTTGCCGGAGCCGCTTTCGCCGATCAGCCCGACCACCTCGCCCGGCCGGACCTGAAGACTGACGCCTGTGACCGCCTGTGCCACGCCGCTATAGGTGACAGAGAGATCGGCGAGATCGAGGACCGGCGCTTTGCTCATGGCGTACGCCTCCCCGATAGTTTGGGATCGAGTGCGTCGCGCAGAGCCTCACCGAAGAAGGTGAAGCCGATAGTCGCAAGGATCAGCGGAATGCCGCCGGCGATCACCGGCACCGGCGTCTTGCGGATCACCGCAAAGCCGTCGCTCAGTATATTGCCCCAGCTCGGGATCTGCGGCTTGACGCCGAGCCCGAGGAAGGAAAGCCCGGCTTCCAGAGTGATGATGGTCGAGAGATCGAGGCAGGCGAGGATCAGCAGCGGGCCGATGACATTCGGCAACAGATGGATGAACAGGATGCGGCCGATGCCGGCGTTCATCGCCTGTTCGGCCCGGATGAAATCCCGCGATTTGAGGCTGAGCGTCTGGGTGCGGATCAGCCGGGCGTAACTGGGGATGCAATAGATCACGATCACCAGGATGACGGTGCCGAGACCCGCGCCAAGCAGCACGACCATGGCAAGCGCGAACATGATCATCGGCAGCGAGCTGAAGCTGTCGAACAGCAGGATCAGCAGCGAATCCAGCCAGCGCGGACCGTAACCGGCGATCAGTCCCAGCGGCAGGGCGCAGGCAAGCGCGATGCCGAGCGACACCAGTGCCACCGTCATCGCCGTACGTGTGCCGATGATGACGCGCGAGAAAAGATCGCGGCCGAGCTGATCGGTGCCGAGCAGGTGGGAAAGCGACGGATCTGCGAGCCGCTCGCGAACACTGATGGCGGTCGGCGAATAGGGCGCAAGATAGGGCGCGAAGATCGCCGTCAGCACAATGATCGTGACCAGAAAGACGCCCAGAAATCCGATCGGCGTCGTGACGACGCTGAGAAAAATGCCGAATATGCGTCCGAATGTGCCGGGTTCGTCCGGTGCTTTGACAATTGTGTTTTGCGCCAGTTCCGCCATCAGAGTGCGCTCCTGACACGGGGGTCGAGGATGGCGGCGGCGATATCGGCGATGATCATGCAGGCGACATAGAGCGCGCAGGTGACCAGCACCGTGCCCATCACCAGCGGATAGTTGCGCGACATCACCGCGTCATAGGTGAGCTTGCCGAGCCCGGGACGGGTGAAGACGATTTCGGCAAACACCGAGCCGGTCAGCAGTCCGCCGAAACCGATGGCGATCACCGGCAGCGCCGAGAGAAACGCCTGCTTCAGCGCATAGCCATAGATGATTTTCCTCTCGCTGACACCGAAGGCACGCAGCGTCCGCACATGCGCCTCGCCCATCGCCTCGATCATCGCGGCGCGGATGATGCGCGCCACATAGCCGACCCAGCCTATGCCGATCGCGAAGGAGGGCAGCACCAGCGCTCTGATTTGACTACCGATATCGCCCGGTTCGCCGGCCCCGATTGCCGGCAGCCAGTTGAGCGCTACGGCAAAGATCAGCAGCGAGTACAGGGCCACGACGAAGGAGGGCACGGCGACGAGCCCGACCGAGAACACGCCGATCAGCCAGTCCGGCCAGCGGCCGTGATGGACGACGGCGGTGCAGCCGAGCACGACCCCGAGCGATACCGCCCAGATGAAGCTGGAGAACGCCAGCGCCACGGTGAAAGGCAGAACTTCGAGCACGATCGTCGTGACCGGCCTTTTGCTCCAGACATCCTCGCCGAGGTTGAGATGCGTGAGCCTGAGGAGATAGGAGCCGATCTGTTCATACAGCGGCCGGTCGAGGCCCATCATTTCACGGAACGCCTCGCGCATTACGGGTGTCGAACGCGGCCCCAGCGCCACCACCGTCGGATCGCCGGGGATCATGTGCAGCATCAAAAACAGCATCACCGAGACGATCAACAGGATGACGATGCCAAGCGCGATCCGGCGGGCGACAAAGAGGGTCATTGTCGGTTGCCTCCGCGAGGATACGCATGGGCGGCCCACCACCCCCCTCTGTCGCTTCGCGACATCTCCCCCTCAAGGGGGGAGAGTAGAGGTCCGCACGACCATTTTCGCCAATGGGTAAATCTCTGTGCTGCGGCGAGCGGGAGCAGCGAGTGTCCATTCTCCCCCCTTGAGGGGGAGATGTCCCGAAGGGACAGAGGGGGGTAAACGTGGGGGATTACATATGATCGCGATCGATCCATGCCTCACCCTCCCGTTCAAAGATCTTCACACCCTGCTCGCGCGCTTCCAGCCGCCATTCCAGATGAAATTGCTTTTCCGTCGATGTCACCACGACATGCGACGTGGTCTCGGCGTCGGCCTCGCCGCTCTTGAAGCCGAGCACCCAGCCGGTATCGATTCTGGCCGACAACGGATCGTCCTCGGTGATCTCCATCCGGTCGACAACCTTGGCCCAGGTCTCGATACCGCGATCGAGAAGCTTCTGGCGGCCATAGTCGCCGGTCAGCGTCAAAGTCTCCGAGCGCTTGCCGGCATCGATGAGCAATTCGCGCTTGTTGACTTCTTCCTGCATCTCTTCAACGGGCACCGGCGACGATATTTCCAGGGGCTCGAAACTATATGCACCATCACCTGGCTGCGAAGCGCGGACCGGCAGCGTGAGCCGGCAGACGCCGGGCGCTATCTCGAAGGTCGGCATGCCGGGCGCGGGCCATAGGATCGGCCAATGCTGGTTGGACAGAACAAGCCGCAGGCGGTTGCCTCTGCCGAAGCGGCGGCCGCAATGATTGAGCTCCAGCCGGGCGACGACAGTCTCGCCTGGTATTACCGGAGTCGGATACTGGCGGCTGTCGCGCTGCGAGAGGTTAAGCGTTCCCCATGTCACGAGGACAGACGTGCCATCCGGCAGGACTTCGCAGAGACGGGCTGTGATGGTCGCCTGAGGCATGTCCGAGCGCAACGAGAGCTCGATAGCCGGCGCGCCGAGCAGATCCAAATCCTCGGTGAGTGGTGCTGTGTCGAAACAAAGTCCGAGCCCATCTTCGCGGCGCTGGTCGCCGGCCATGTCCGGCACCGTGCCCCCATAACCTCCATAGCGGCCGCAATCGCGTCCCGCCGTGACGGGGGAACGCAGCAGCATCGTGTCGCCGGGCTGAGCCGCATCCGCCAGCTTGCCGGCATTGAGATACAGTGATTTTCCGCTTACGTTAGGCGATGGCCAGGTTGGATCCCGCACCCAGCGGCCGGGGTGATCAGGATAATAATGCGCGGGACGATGCGGGTCCTTGATCAGGGTCGTATAAGCAGGCTCGTCCATGATGCCGGTGTCCATGCCTTCCAGCCAATGCCGCCACCAGCGGATCGCCTCCTGCAGATATCCGATCGCCGGGCCGGGATCGCCAAGGAAGGGATAGGCGTGCGTCCATGGTCCGATCAGGCCCTTGCGCGGAACGCTCAGACCCTCCATCAGCCGTGGCACGGCATTGAAATAGGTGTCGTCCCAGCCGCTGATCGCATAGACCGGGACTTTGACGGCGGAGAAATCCTCGCAGACCGAACCGAACTTCCAGTAGTCGTCGCGCCGCTGGTGTCGCATCCACGTCTCTGACCAGCAGGTGGTCGCCTCCAGCCGCTCGCGCCACATGTCGCGCCATTTGTCGCCGACGATCTGCGGATCGGGCGGCAGCGCGCCCAAGCCCAGAATGAAGGACGACCACATCGCGTCCTCGGTCAGCAGGTTGCCGCCGTAGTAATGAACGTCGTCGGCGTAGCGATCGTCCGAGCAGCAAAGCGCAATGATCGCCTTCAGGGCAGGGGGCTGCCTGGCGGCGACCTGCAGCGCATTGAACCCGCCCCAGGAAATGCCCGTCATGCCGACGGATCCTGTGCACCAATCCTGCGCGGCAAGCCAGGCGATGATCTCGCAGGCATCGTCCTGTTCCCGGCCGGTATATTCGTCAGGCAATAATCCTTCGGAATCGCCCGATCCGCGGATATCGACCCGACAGCAGGCAAAGCCATGACCAGCGACATAGGGGTGCATCTTCAGGTCACGGAACACGGTTCCGTCGCGCCGGCGATAGGGGATGAGTTCGAGAATCGCCGGCACCGGACTTTCGCCTGCGTCTTCCGGCAGCCAGATCGTCGCCGCAAGCGTGATGCCATCCGACATGGTGATGAACACCGGATCGAGCGTAAGCACCTTGCGTGGAAATGTATCGACGATCGTGCTCATGGCTTGCCCTTTCCGGCATCGCTGTCGGCCTCGTCATGCGGCGTCCATTCATAGACCATCGGCGAGGTCTGCGGATAGGCGACGAAGGATTCGCGGGATTTCGCCGCCGGCTGGCGATAACGGCGCCACAGCGCATAGGCGGCGAACAGCACCGACAGCGCAATCGCATACCAGAAGAACACCGCCGTCC
The DNA here is from genome assembly GCA_028290545.1 of Rhizobium sp. Classification (GTDB taxonomy): domain Bacteria; phylum Pseudomonadota; class Alphaproteobacteria; order Rhizobiales; family Rhizobiaceae; genus Rhizobium_E. The sequence goes on from JAQGJP010000056.1 coordinate 10,503, forward strand.
CGAAGGGCGAGACCCCGGCGGTGACGATCGCCGGACCGATCGTGCCGCCGAAGGCCCAGATCAGCAACAGATTGGAGGAAACAGTGACGAACTCGCTCGGATCGGCCTTGTCATTGGCATGCGCCACACCGAGTGGATAGAAGATTTCCGAAATGCCGCCAAAGATCGAGAACAGGATCAGGAACAGCCAGAACGGCGTGGTTGGCACAAGAAACAGGAAGACGGTGCAGAGAATGGCGAGCGCCACGGAAAGCCACAGCATCATCATCCGGCGATCGAGGCGGTCCGAGAGATAGCCGAGCGGAAACTGCAGGAACAGCGCGCCGAGCTGGGTGGCCGCCATCAGCAGCACGATCGTCTGCTGCGAAAATTTGAGCTCCAGTCCGTAAAGCGGCCCGATCGATGAAAAAGTCGAGGAGATGAGGCCAGTCATCAGGCAGGCCAGAGCACCTATGGGCGAGATCCGGAAAGTGTGGAAAAGCTTGATGCCCATCGGCACATGCAGTTGCGGCTCGCCGACCCAGATCGCGGTGACGGGGATCAGCGCGATGACGTAGAAGGCGGCCGAAATCATCAGCATGGCATTGCCCGCAGGCGCGATATCGGTGGCGAGCAACTGGCCTGAACCGTAGAACAGGCCAAGCAACAGGACATAGAGCGTCAGGATCCGGCCACGGCTCTTGTTGGGGACCATGGCGTTCATCCAGCTTTCGATCACCACCGCCTGGCCGGCATTGGCAAAACCGATCGTGGCCTGAATGACCATGAAAACCACGAGATGCGGCTGCATTCCGAGCGACAGGATCAGCACGGCCGAGATTGCCGAAAGGGCCGCATAGGCCCGGACCTCGCCGACCGAACGGATCAGCCGCATGGAGCCGATACAACCGATCAGGAAGCCCGCTCCCTCGGCGCCGACCACCAGGCCGATCGCGTTCGGGCCGTAGCCGTCGGCGACCAGACGCAATGGCAGCAGCGTGTGGAAGAGACCCGATCCAACGGCATGCAGTGCACCGCCCGCAAGCGGCGACGCGACTGACCATGACGAGATGGACCGGGTCTCGTTGGGCATCAGGCCTCCAAAAGACCGGCAACAGAGGTGAAGGCCGGTTCGAACTCGACGATCGGCGCATCGCGGCGGAAGCCGAGGGGACCGAGCCCGAGTTCCCGCGCCGCGAGATGGCCATTGTGGACGGCATGGGCGATCGCGCCCGGCGCCAATGCGTCGCCGATCCGCCGGACGCTCTTGATACCAGCCGCGTCGATTTCCCCGGTGCGGAGTTCAAGCGCGTTGAACAGGTCGTCATTCGGCATGCGCAGGCCGACGATGACCAGGTTCCGACACTGCACGGTTTGCTTTTCGCCGGTAAAGATCTGCGACAGCGTCACGGTCTCGCCATCAAAGGCGCTGACGGTCTGCAGCGTGGTGACAGTCACATTGCGCCTGGTCAGCGCCCGGTGCACCAGCGGCAGTTCGTTGGTCATCAGCGTCCAGGCCGAGGCCTGGCCGGCCGGCGTTGCGTAGGAGACTGGTATCCCCAGCGCCGCCAGATGCTCGGTGATCACGCCGCCCATGTAATAATTGTCGAAATCGAACACCAGCGTCGGCCCTTCGGGCAGGCGCCCGGCAGCGATGTCGTCGGGCGTGAAGACATTCGGATGCTCGACCCGGCCGACCGGAATCTCCATCGGCGAATAGAGCATGTTGGTCCAGCGCGAGCCGGTCGCCAGCAGAACATGATCGGGTGCAAGATCCACGATCTCATCGACACCGAGCGTGCTTTCGAGATACATCGACACATTGGTCATCTCGTTCAGACGCCCGAGACGATAATCGACCACGCGGTTCCAGGCGGCAAGGCCCGGCAGCGTCTTCTCGAATGTCAACCGTCCACCGAAACTGGCCCTACTATCGGCCAGCGTCACTTCATGCCCGCGACGGCCAAGCGTCAGCGCAGCCTCAAGACCGGCCGGACCGCCGCCGACAATCAGCACGCGTTCGGGCTTGTCGGCTTTTCCGGCATTTTCCGGATGCCAGCCACGCCGCCATTCCTCCCCCGCCGTCGGGTTTTGGGTGCAGCGCACCGGCACGCCGTCATGCCAGCTGGAAATGCAGATATTGCAGCCGATGCATTCGCGGATCTCGTCGATCCGGCCCTCGCGGATTTTGTTCGGCAGGAAAGGATCGGCAATCGAGGGCCGCGCGCCGCCGATCAAGTCGAGCACGCCCCGCCTGATCTGCGACACCATCGTGTCCGGTGAGGTGAAGCGGCCGACACCGACCACCGGCTTGCTGGTCAGCGACTTGACGAAATCGATCACCGGTTCATGGCTGCCCTCACCAGTGAACCGCGAGGCGGAACAGTCCGTCGGGCTCGAATCCATCTTGACGTCGAACAGATCGGGCACGTCGGAAAGCAGCTCAATGACTTCATGCGCTTCCGACGGATGATGCGTGCCGAGCTTGGCGCGGAGTTCTTCCAGCGAAATGCGCAGTGCCACGCCGCAATGTTCGCCGACCGCATCCTTGGTGACCTCGATCATCTCCCGCACGAAGCGGACCCGGTTGGCGATCGAGCCGCCATATTCATCGATGCGGTGATTATATTCCGGCAGCAGGAATTCATAGCCGAGATAGCCCATGCCGGCATAGACGTAGACGATGTCGAAGCCGGCGGTCCGCGCCTTGCGGGCGCCCTCGGCCTGCCAGCGCAACACATCCTTGATGTCCTGCCTGTCCATGGAGCGCGGACGCAGATTGCCCATGAAGCCGACATGCGTCGCCATCCACGGAATGCCCGACGGCGAGATCGGCGCAACACGGCTCGAACGGTTCATGACGGATGCGCCGCCATGCCAGAGCTCGACGCCGGCCAGCGAGCCGTGCTTGTGGACGGCATCGGTCATCAGCGCATGCGCCTTGATGTCGTTGTCGTCCCACATTGTCGCCATCGGCAGCGGTGCGTCGTCCGAGGACAGATCGATGGAACAGGCGCCGGTGCAGATCACGCCCCAGCCACCCTCGGCCTTGGCTTCCCGGAAGGCGGCGCGGACGCGGGGCAGGGCATTGGTCATGCCGGATGCGTGCGGTACCTGATAGAAGCGATTGGGTGCAGTCACCGGACCGATCTTCACCGGCTCGAACAGGACATCGTACCGGGATTCCGGTTTCGTCATCATATTCATCATCATTCCCCTTAGCCGGCGTTTCTAGCCGGTCATTGGGTTCAGGATAAATTTCCGGATGCCTTTGTCAAGAGATATTATAAAGTCGTATAATATCTCTTGAACAGGCTGTGACTAAGGGCTTGCGGAGAATTCGACAACGCGTTATTTCAAGGGCTTGGAATTAATATGCAGACAGGATCAGACGTTTGACCGCAGCCAGGACCAAGCCAAAGCCGCGCGCCCGGTTCCGCCGCGAGGCGCCGGAGGACCGCCGGCGGCAATTGGGCGAGGCCGCTCTCCGCTGCATCGTCAAGCATGGCAATGCCGGCGTTTCCGTACGACAGATTGCGGCCGAGGCGGGCGTCACGCAAGGGCTGATCACCCACCATTTCGGCGAGATCAACGAACTCGTGGCCTATGCCTTCGACATCATGTCGGACGGCCTCATGGAGTCGATCATGAAGGCTGTGCATGACGCGCCGCCGACGCCGCAGGCGCGGCTCGATGCCTTTATCGATGCATCTTTCTCGCCGCTGCTGTTCGATCGCGATGTGCTGGGCGTCTGGGTGGTGTTCTGGGGGCTGATCCTGCATTCGCCGCGCATGAGCGCCTCCCAGCAGCGGGAATATTCCACCTATGTCGTCACCGTGGAAAGCCTGATTTCCAGCCTGGCCGAAGCCGAAAATTTCAAGGTCGGCGACATCAGGCTGACGGCCATGGCCTTCACGGCGCTGATGGATGGCCTGTGGCTCGCCTGGTGTCTGAACCCGTCGGCATTCCGGCCGGAGGACGGCGTGCAGCTTTGCCGCAACTGGATCGAGGGGTTGAGGCGGGGGGCTTATGCTTGAGCCTGCTTCCTTCCCATGCGATGCAAGGCTCCGTGTGAAACCGATCCGCTGAATTCAATGCATCTCGGTGACGCCGTCGATGAAGCGCACTTTTGGTAGGCAGTTCCCACCGCGCGTCATCCTCGGCCTTGAGCCGAGGATCTCCCCAAAGCAGAATAGCATGTGGATATGGATCCTCGGCTCAAGGCCGAGGATGACGCGTGGGGAGTTTACGCTTGGGTTCCGGAGATGCGAATGGTGGCAGGGTGCGTTGTGCGACCGACCGACGTTGGAGATAAGAGTTTGTTTGCCGAGAGGCGCCACTCCTCGGGCTCTACCGAAGAGTGGCTTATTGGCATGCAGTGTAACTACATCTGATTCCGAAACGTGAACCGCCTCGAAATCTCGATGTCCTCTTCCGTCGGCTCCTGGCCGCTGAAGCTGCGCAGGTAGGCGGTGACGTGGAAATGCCGGGTCTCGAGATCTTCATCCACTTCCAGGGAGTAATGCCCGATCTGGGTGAAATACAGCACGCGGGCCCGGATCAGCGCGTCCTCTTCCTCGTATCCGTAGCGCCGGTACATGGCGGCGACCGCTTCCAGTCGCTGGCTGTCGGCAAATTGCACGACGGCCTTGACCGCGTCCGACCGGCGCGCCCAGAGGCGGATCGCCATATCGAGCCGGGGATCGTAAAGTTCCTCGTCGGTCCAGCATTCGAAGACATTGATGATGGCGCGGATGATGGTCGGCGCGGGGCGCATGGCGCGTTCGATGATCGGGCCGGTGTTCTTCTTCAGCCAATGTTCGAGCAACTGGTTGTGCAGGTCCTGCAGGCTCTCGAAATACCAGTAGAAACTCGACCGCGAAACGTTGAGTTCCTTGGCGATCACCTGGATCTTCACATGGTCGATGCCATCGACGATCAACGCACCGATCGCACGATTGAGCCAGTCCTCTTTCGTGGATCTGCCGGCCTGATCGGCGATCGGCCGAGCCGCTGTCAAACGCGAGCCTCCAGCCAGCTCCAGATGAAGCTCGCAAAGCCGCGCTCGACATGCAGACGAAGTTTCGCGCGACTGCCGACATAATAGAGCGTCGCGACCTGGCCTGCAAACATCACCGAGGCGCTCGGCCCGGCATTTTCCGGATCGACGACCAGCGCCTCGCCGAGCAGATCAGCAATGCCATCTCCCTCGATTTCGAACACATGCAGCGCGGCGCTGACATCGGTCACCGCGTAGCCTCCCGTATGCCAGCCGGGGTCGAGATTGCCAGCGCCGCCATTGATCACCAGCATGCGGTCACGTGCCATCCGCAGAGCATAACGATCGCCGTCAACGGTCGAAAGCGCACCGGAACTGCCATCAAGGCCGCTCTTGGCCGAAAAGGCGTCGAGATTGCCGCTGACGAGATGTTGCGTGAGGCCGGCAAGCGAGCGGACACGGATGCCGTTTGCGGCATGTTCCGCGCTTGTCCATTCCGGCACGGAGGGCCAGTTCGGTCCAAGATCACGCATTGAGGCGGTCTCCTTTCGGGTCGAAGGCGCAAGGCTCGACGATACGTGCCTTGCGGATGGTACCGAAATGCCTGACATCGATGACTTCGCCATGGCGGCTGAGGCCGCGATCGATAAGGCCAAGCGCGATCGGACGATCGAGCGTCGGGCTCATATAGCTCGATGTCACATAGCCGATGCTCTTGTTCTTCGTGCCTTCCCATTCGACGCCATGCGCGCCGGTCACCAGCGGCTCATTGCCGTCGACCACGTCCAGGCCGACATATTGCCGCCGGTCCTCGCGCCGGGCGTCGTCCATCATCAGCGAGCGCTTGCCGATGAACTCGACCTTCTTGTTCTTGAGCGGGCCATTGAGGCCGAGATCGGAAGGCCGCGTCAGACCGTCCGTGTCCTTACCAACGATAACATAGCCTTTTTCGGCGCGCAGCACGAGCAATGCTTCAGAACCCATGAGAATGGCGTCGAAAGTCCGGCCGCGATCCTTCAGATGCTGCCAGAGCACATCGGCTCGGTCGGCGCGGATCGAAAGCTCGTAGGAGCGGTCGCCGGTGAAGCTGACGCGCGCCACACGCACTGTCTCGCCGCGGAACTGGCCGTGGGTGATCGCCATATGCGGCAGGGCTTCGTCGTCCAGCGTCGCCTCCAGTTCGGTGGCTTGCAGCAGCGCCCGCGAGTTCGGGCCGGTCACCGTCAGTGTCGCATAGTTGGCGGTGGCGTTGTGGACGAACACCTGGTTGCGGTCGAACCTGTCCTGCCGCCAGTCCTCCAGCATCGAATGGACGCCAGCGACATGCGAGGACGAGCAGGAAACCACGAAATGATCGTCGGCGAGCCGCACCAGCACGCCGTCGTCATAGACGATGCCGGTTTCCGTCAAGATGAAGCAGTAGCGGCATCTGCCCGGCTTCAGGGTCGAGACGGTGTTGTAAAACATGAAGTCGAGGAATTCGGCCGCCAGTGGGCCGATCACCTCGATCTTGCCGAGCGTCGAGCCGTCGAACAGCGCCACCGAACTACGCGCGGCGCGCACCTCGCGGGCGATCTCGACATCCGGCTCGCCCTTGCCGAAGAAGGCGGGCCTGAGCCAGCCGCCATATTCCTGCAGCAGAGCGCCATCGGCGCGGTGGCGGCTTTCCAGCGGCAGGCGACGCACGGGGTTGAACAGGATACCGGAACGCTTGCCGGCAAAGCTCGCCAGCGGCACCGGCGTGAACGGCGGGCGATAGGTCGTGGTGCCGACTTCGGGGATCGTCCGCCCTGTCAGCGTCGCCATCAATGCGAGGCCATTGAGGTTGGACGTCTTGCCCTGGTCGGTGGCCATGCCCAGTGTGGTGTAGCGCTTCAGATGCTCGATCGAGGTGAAGTTTTCGCGCGCGGCGAGTTCTACGTCCTTGGCGGTCACGTCGTTCTGATAGTCGATCCAGACACGGCCCTTCTGGCCCGGTGTCGGCCACGCAGCGCTAATCGTGTAGTTTTCGCTGGCGCCGGTGGCGTCGGCAATAATGTCTCTCAGTAGCAACTGGCCATTCGCGGCTCCCGCGACCGACAAGCCGTCTGCCGGCGTGCCGGGAATAAACGCCTGCAGGCTTTCATCCCAATTCAGCTTGCCGCGCGCCTGGCCGTAAAGATGGATGGTCGGCGTCCAGCCGCCGGAGACGAGAAGGCAGTCGCAGGCAATGCGCGTGCCGTTATCGAGCACCACCCCCGTCACCTCTGACTTGCCGAGCGCTTCCACAACGCGCCGGCCGGCAAGCAGCGTGACGCCGGGTATTGCCTCACGGCCATCATCTGGGCGCTGATCGACAATCGTCACTTTCGCACTGGCGGCAGCGAGTCCTGCGGCGACTTCGATCGCCGATGAATTGTTCGACGCGATGACGATGTTTTTGCCCACCACCACCGCGTGATGCCGGAGATAGGCGAGCGCCGCATCGGCCGACATGATGCCGGGCAGGTCGTTGTTGGCAAACGGCAAGGGACGTTCAATCGTACCGGTCGCCAGTACCACCCGTTTGGCTCGTACGCGCCAGAGCGTATCGGGCCGTCCGTCGCGATGGCGCTGGTTGAGACCCGCGACCGTGTGATCGTAGATGCCGAAGGCAGTGGTCCCCGGCAGGAGCGTGACCCCCAGCGACCGCAACCGCTCGACGGTCTGCGCGACCCACATTGCTGCCGGCATTCCCGTAATCACGGCATCCTGATCGCGATGCCCGAGAGCGCCGCCGGCCTGCCATTTCTCGTCGACGATGATGACTCTCTCGCCGTTCAAGGCGGCCGCCAGTGCGGTGCTCAATCCCGCCGGGCCCATGCCGACGACCAGCAGGTCCGGATGGGCATTGTTCTGCGTCGCAAGGCCGGATTTCGTCCAGTCCTTGTCCATGGCACCCAGGCCGGCCATTTCGCGGATCTTCGGCTCGAACAGATGCCAGTCCGGAAAGATGAAGGTCTTGTAGTAGAAGGCGGCGGGGATGAAGCGCGAAAACTTGTCGAGATACGAGAAACGGTCATTGGCTGCACTCGGATCGTTGTTGACGCTGCGCACCTTCAGCCCATCGACGGCATCGACCACGGTGGCACGATTGTTGGGCGAACCGGGGCCTGCGCCGGATATGTCGATCAGCGCGTTCGGCTCTTCCGAACCGAAACCCCAGAGCCCGCGCGGCCGGTGATATTTGAAGCTGCGCCCGACGATTCGCACGTTGCTGGCAATCAGCGCCGAGGCGACAGTGTCGCCATGAAAACCCTGAACGGTCTGGCCATCGAAGGTGAAAGTCACGCGCCTCGATCGATCGATCGTTCCACCTTCCGTAAGTCTGAACGCACTCATGCGCCTTCTCCTTCGGGCAGCAAGGCCGTGGAGGAGATGATCTGATGGGTTACCGTATCGCGGGTCATGGTGAAGACTTCCATGCAGGTCAGGTGCTTCCAGATTTCCTTGGTCTCGCCCTTTGGGTTGTTGTGCGAGAACAGATAGGCTGCCCAAATATCGGTGCTGACGCCGAGAAAGCCTTCGGGGCGAAGGTTGCCGAGATCGCCGGCGAAATGGAATTCCGTTTCCGGGCGCGGACCGCAGAAGGGACAGGGGAAAAGCTGCATGATCTGTCCTCTTAGTGTGCGATGCCGGAGCCGGCCGCTTCGTCGATCAGCCGTCCGGTCTGGAAGCGGTCGAGGTCGAAGGGCCGGGAGAGATCGTGGTGCTTGCCGTTGGCCATCAGATGCGCAAGCATCACGCCGCCGATCGGAATGCCCTTGAAGCCGCCGGTCCCCCAGCCGCAATTGAGGAACAGGCCGGGCAGCGGGCTTTCGCCGATGATCGGTGAGGAATCCGGCGTCACGTCGACGACGCCGCCCCATTGCCGCATCAGCTTCATCTGGCCGAGCGAGGGGAACATTTCCAAAAGGCCGGAAAGCACGACTTCCAACTGCGGGAGGTTGCCCCGCTGCTGGTAGGACGGCACCCGGTCGAGGCCGCCGCCGATGACGAATTCACCCTTGTCCGACTGGCTGACATAGGTGGCGGTCGCCGGCGCCAGCACGACGGTATCGAGCGCCGGTTTGACCGGTTCGGAGACGCAGGCTTGCAGCGTATAGGAGAGCACCGGCAATCGGAAACCTGCTTTGGCCCCCATTTGCGAGGAATGGCCGGCGACGGCGAGGCCGACGCGATCGGAACGCATGTGCCCCTTCGACGTGACGACGCCCCTGCAGCGGCCGCCTTCGATGATGAAATCGGTGACTTCGCAAGACTGGATGATATCCACCTTCAGCCGGTCGGCAGCACGCGCATAGCCCCAGGCGACGGCATCGTGCCGGGCTACCCCGGCGCGACCCTGCCAGACGCCGCCGAGAACCTGGAAGCGGGCGCCGGGCGATAGATCGTAAAGCGGCACGATCTTGCGGATCTGCTCGAGGTCGAGCATTTCGGAATCGATGCCGTTGATCTGCATGGCGTTGACCAGGCGGGCGGCAATCTCCATCTCGCCCTTGGAATGGACCATGGTCAGAACGCCGCGCTGCGAGAACATCACGTTATAGTTCAGCTCTTTCGACATGGTCTCGTAGAGCTTCAGCGACGCCTCGTAGAGGGCGGCACTTTCCGGGTAGAAATAGTTGGAGCGGATGGTGGTGGTGTTGCGGCCGGTATTGCCGCCGCCGAGCCAGCCCTTTTCGATCACCGCAATGCTGTTGAAGCCGTGGTTCCTGGCGAGATAATAGGCAGTCGCCAGCCCATGTCCGCCGCCGCCGATGATGATCGCGTCATAGCTTGCCTTGGGCTCGGGCGAGCGCCAGGCCTGCTCCCAGCCTTTCTGGTTGGCAAAGCCTTCCTTGATGAGCGAAAGGGCTGAGTAGCGACGGGTCATGGATCTCTCTTGCTCAGAGTTGTTTGTGCGTGGATCCTCGGGTCAAGCCCGAGGATGACTCGCGGAGGCTTCGTTTCCAAACCTTAAATCCTCGCGAAAAATTCAATATCCGCGGGGTTATTCTCCCGGTTGATCGCCATATTTCCACGGGTCATCCTCGGGCTTGACCCGAGGATCCATACGCAATCAAAAGCGACCACCCAACCTCTGTCTTACGCCCTCAGCACTTTCCCCATCGGGTCATAGGGCGAGGGCTCGATGATCCGGCAGCCGCGCTCGTCGCCGACGATATGGGTCGTGAGTTCCGTGCCGGGTACGGCGAATTCGCGGTCGACCAGCGCCATCGCGATGCTCTTGCCGATCGTGTAGCCATAGCCGCCGGAGGTCACGTAACCCACCAGCTTGCCGTTCTTCCAGATCGGCTCGTAGCCGGAGGCATCGGCATCGGTGGCATCGACCTCGATCGTCACCTGCAACTGCTTGGCGCCTTGCGTTTCCTTCTCGGCGACGGCGGTCTGCTTGCCGACGAAATCCGTCTTGTCGAAATCGATGAAGCGGTCGAACAGCGTCATCTGCGGCGTGTACCCTTGCGTGAACTCGCGGCTCCAGATGCCATAGCTCTTCTCAAGCCGCATCGACAGCGATGCGCCGAAGCCCACTTCCTTGAGGCCGAGATCGGCGCCGGCCTTCAGCAGCGTTTCGCGCACGGTGCGGTGCTGGCTGGCATGGCAGTTGATCTCATAGCCCATTTCGCCGGTGACCGACATGCGGCCGACCTTGGCGCGGACGAGGCCGATATCGACGGTCTTGGCGCCAAGGAATCTGAAATTGGCGTTCGAGACATCGTCTTCGGTCGTGCGCTGCAGCACTTCGCGGGAAAGCGGTCCGCAGAGCGAGAAACCGACCCAGGAGTCCGAGAGATCGGTGACGGAAACACCTTCCATCGCGAACTGCTCGTACCAGCGCATATGCCACTCGCGCAGATAGTAGGAGCCCATGATCCAGTAGGTGCCGTCGCCCCAGTTGAAAATTGTCAGGTCGCCCTTCAATCTGCCGTCGAAGCCAAGCATCGGCGCCAGCACTGAGCGGCCCGGCTTGGGGATCTTGCAGGCGAAGACCTTGTCGAGCCATTCGAAGGCCTTGGGTCCCTTGACCTCGTAGCGGGAATAACCGGAAATATCGATCAGGCCGGCCTTTTCGCGGGTATGCAGCACTTCGCGGCCGACGATATCGAAGGCGGTGGAGCGGCGCAGCGTGTGGTTCTCGACATAATCCTTGGGCGCGAAATAGAGCGGCACTTCGAGGCCCCAGGAATTGCCCCAGCGGGCGCCGGCCTCGGTCATCTCGTCATAGGAGGGCGAGACCTTCAGCTTCCGGCCGGCCGGCAACTGCTCGTTGGGATAGCTCATCACGAAGCGGCGGGAATAGAACTGGCCGGTGGTTTCCTTGATGTACTGACGGTTGGCAGTGTGCTTGCCATAGCGGGCGATATCCATGCCGAAAATGTCGTCAGACGGTTCGCCGTGGATCATCCATTCGGCCAGCGCCTTGCCGACACCGCCGCCCTGCATGAAGCCGGCCATGACGCCGCAGGCGACCCAGTAGTTCGGCACGCCGCGGACCGGGCCGACCAGCGGATTGCCGTCCGGCGTGAAGGTGAAGGCACCATTGACCCAGCGCTTGATACCGGCGTTTTCCAGCAACGGATAACGTTCATAGGAGAGCGTCAATTCATGCTCGATACGATCGGGATCTTCCTGGATCAGGTCGAAACCATAGTCCCAGGGCGCGCCATCCATGTTCCAATGGCGGTGGTCCATTTCATAGATGCCCAGCAGGATACCCTTCTGCTCCTGGCGGAGATAGGAGAAGCCATCGAGGTCGACCATGGTCGGCAGTTCAGGACCGGTAAAGGCGACGATCTCCGGAATTGCTTCGGTCACCAGATACATATGCTCGAGCGGCGAGACCGGCAGTTCGAGGCCGGCCATCCGGCCGACCTGCTTGGCCCAGAGGCCGCCGGCATTGATGACATGCTCGGCATTGATCGTGCCCTGTTCGGTGATGACGTCCCAGGAATGATCCGGCCGCTGCTTGAGCTCGATGACGCGGTTCTTCTCGACGATCGAGGCGCCCCGCAGGCGGGCAGCCTTGGCATAGGCATGGACGACGGCGGAGGGATCGATATGGCCTTCGCGCTCGGCAAACATGCCGCCGATGATGCCATCCGGCCGGACGAACGGGAACTTCTCCAGGATTTCTTCGGTCGAGATCATGCGCACATCGTCGATCCCTGTCGACTGGAAGACGCGCAACGATGCCTTCAGCGCATCCCACCGGTCGGGATTGCAGGCATAGGATATGCCGCCCGTCGTGTGCATGCCGATGTTCTGGCCGGATTCCTTTTCGACTTCGCTGAGCAGGTCGATCGTATAGGCATGCAGGGCCGCGACATTCGGATTGGAGTTCAGCGCATGGAAGCCCCCGGCGGCATGCCAGCTCGAACCCGACGTCAATACGTTGCGCTCGATGAGCAGCGTATCATTCCAGCCATATTTGGCGAGGTGATAGAGAACCGATGTGCCGACCACACCACCACCGATGACTACAACCTTGTAATGCGACTTCAAGGGATCCGCTCCTCATATTTTTTCGTGCGAATTGTTAAGTTATATGGACATCGATGTCTATGGCAAATTCAAGCTATCCGCTGCGCTGTTTGCGCCATCAAGACACGGCCTCGGCGCCGCCTTCGGACATGCGTCTGGCAATGAAGGGTTCGAGAATCGCGGATATCTCATCGGCCCGCGCAATCGGCTGGTAGTTGTCGAGCGTGCGTTTCCAGACGGTGTTGGCGCGTTCGGTCGCAGTCTTCGATCCGGCCTCCGTCCAGTTGCCGAAATTGCTGAGATCGGCGACCAGCGGCTGGTAAAACGCCGTGCGGTAGCGCTCCATCGTATGCGCGGTCGAGAAGAAATGCCCGCCGGGCTGCACGTCGGCGATCGCGTCATAACCGATTTCCGCATCGCTGCCGGAGACCGGCGCGAACAGTTCGGCGATTGTCTGCAAAGCCTCGATGTCGGTGATCAGCTTCTCGAATGAAACCGACAGCCCGCCTTCCATCCATCCGGCGGCGTGGATGCAGATCGTGGCGCCGGCCAGCACGCTGCCCCACAGCGCAAACTGTGTTTCGTGTGCCGCCTGTGCGTCGCTGATATTGGAAGCAGAACCGCCGCCCGAGCGCCAGGGCAGGCCGAGGAACCGCGCAAGCTGGCCGGCACCCAAAGTCGCCCGGACATGCTCCGGCGTGCCGAAAGCCGGCGCGCCGGATTTCATATCGACGTTGGAGGAGAAACTGCCATAGACGACCGGTGCGCCGGGCCGGCTGATCTGGGCGAGCACGATGCCCGCCAGCGCTTCCGCATGCTGCAAGGTCAGCGCCCCGGCAATGCTGATCGGGGCCATCGCTCCGGCGAGGCAAAAGGGCGTAATCACCGAGATCTGCCCGGCTCTGGCGAAATCGATGATGCCTTGCGCCATCGGAATATCGAGCTGACGCGGCGAATTGGTATTGATGACGGTATAGCAATGCGCGCCGTTCAGGAACTCATCGTCGGACAGGCCGCGGGCCAGCCGGATCATTTCGAAAGCATCCTCGGCTTGAGGCGTGCCGCGCGCATAGACGAAGGGGAATTTGTCCGACTGCGTCAGCTGAACTCTGCTGACCGCGTAATGCCGGTTGCGGACGTCGACATCCTGCGCCTCGACATAGGGACCCTGCATATGCAGCACGTCGAAGCTCTGGACGAGCTTGGTGAGTTGCTCGAAATCGGCAAGCGAACCCGCGCGCCGGCCACGATCGAGATCGGTGACGTTGGGCGCGCCGGATCCTGCAAGGAAGGCCATGTTGCCGAGTTCGAACATCAGGTCGCGCCTGGTGTCGCCGGCATGTGCATGGATGCGGGTTGGCGCCGAGGCGAGTGCCGCCTTGACGATGTCCCGGCCGATGCGGACCATGAAGGTCTCCTCATCGACCAGCGCGCCGGCTGTCGCATAGATCTTGCGGGCGTCGGGCAGCAAAACCTTGACGCCCAGATTTTCGAGCACCCGCAGCGCGGTCTCGTGGATATTTTCGATTTCATCGGTGGAGAACACCGGCTGGGGCAGGAAGGAATTACGGAGATTACGATAGTTCGGCTGGCGTGTCACAGGTGGTGCGGCCTCGCTGCCGCGCCGCCGCTCCCGCCTGACCTGCCGCAATACATCATCGATCATTTGTTGCTCCCGTTTTCTAGGAAGACTAATCATTTATGGACATCTATGTCTACAGAAAATTTAGGCCGAATATCGGAGTCGATATTATTATCAAGTACAACTGAAATCGTTTGAGGGACAGAAAGCTTAAGTTGAGTTGTGATTACCATAAATTGAAACAGATAAAGTGTCGCGTGATAAAATTCAACTGCGGTGGAGTGAAAATGCAGATATACGGTAAGATATTGGAAACGGATTAATGGAAATAGTCTTTTCAGCTTTGTGAAATTCTCATATCACTCTTGAGAAGCTTCATTTCTCGGGCGGGGAAAGGTGCAATATGGCAGGTGTCACGGAACCTGTGTGGGTCACGCATGCAGCGAGACACGCACATGCAGCGCCCATCAAAGCCCATGAAAATGTGGATGTTGCCGTCGTTGGCGGTGGCATAATGGGCCTGACATCCGCCTTCCATATTGCCAGAAATGGCATGAGCGTGCACGTGGTCGATGCCGGAAGAATCGGCGAAGGCGCCAGCGGGCTGAATGGCGGGCAGGTGATTCCCGGGTTGAAATACGACCCCGAATGGCTGGCTGCGCATTTCGGCGGCACGCGTGGCGAGGCATTAATTCAATTTGCCGCAGGCACCGCCGACGCGGTTTTTGATCTGATCGGTCAAGAGAATCTGGATGTGCCGCACAATCGCAATGGTTGGATCCAGGCGTGCCACACCGAGCTGGCCATGGATGCGGCCAGGATGCGCCATCGACAGTGGGCGGCGCGAGGTGCCGATGTCGCGCTTCTGGATGCGTCCGAAATCGAAAAATTGATCGGCACATCCAATTATCATGGCGGGTTTCTCGATCGTCGCGCCGGCGTCATCAATCCGTTGGCCTTCACCTTCGAACTCGCCCGCATTGGCGAGGCGGCTGGCGCCAAGATCACCGAGAACAAGGAGTGCCGCAAGCTCGAGAAATCCGGCGACGGCTGGACGCTGACGCTTGCGAGTGGCGAGACGATTCGCGCCGGGAAAGTCATCCTCGCCACCAATGCCTATAGCGGCAACCTGGTGCCCGGCCTGGCGCAAAGCCTGGTTGCGCTGCATTCGTTCCAGATCGCCACCGAGCCGCTGGCGGAACGTGCGGCCCGCGACATCCTGCCGGAAGGGCAGGCGGTTTCGGATTCGCGGCGAATCCTGGTTTACTACCGGCGGACTGCCGACAATCGGCTGATTCTCGGCGGCCGCGGACGGATGTCCATGCCCCGGCGTGCCGATGACTGGGCACATCTGGAACACGCGATGGCGCGGCTTTTCCCGTCCTTGTCGGAGGCGAAGATCGAAAAGCGCTGGTTCGGCCGCGTGGCGATGACGCCTGACCATCTGCCGCATATTCACGAACCGGAGAAGGGACTGGTGACCATTGTCGGCTGCCAGGGGCGCGGCGTCGGGCTGATGACGGCGGCGGCCAAAAGACTTGTCGACTACCTCTCGACTGGCGACCCGGATGCCCTTCCGCTTCCGATCACGCCGATCCAGCCGATCCCGTTTCATCGCTTCCGCCGCATCGGGGCCGCGGCTCTGATCGCCTGGTATCGGATGCTGGATGCTATCGAGCAATGATGGATATCTCTTGAATACGTCTTGACACTTTCTCAAAAATGAAAATGATTATCTGAATTTCATTTTTCAGAAATCCATCCGATGACTGAGATCGACGACGCCCCTTCCGCAGCGTCACTGCCCAGGATGAAGAGCGGCTCGCGCGCCGGCTTTCACTTCGGCATGCTGCTGCCCGGCGGCCTCGTTACTTTCGTGATGATCCTGTTCGCGCTCGGTCTCGTCGTATTTCTCGGTTTCCGCGTTAACGATGGCTCTCTCACCGGCGCCGGATTCTCGGTCGGCAATTTCATCACCATCCTTACCGATCCGCTCTACGTGGCCGTTGCGCTGCGTTCCGTAGCGATCGCCGGCCTGGTGACGATAGCCACTGTGGTCACTGCCTATCCGGTCGCATATTATCTCGCCTTCCACGCCGGACGGCATCGTAGTCTGCTGCTGTTTCTGGTGACGCTGCCGTTCTGGACCAGCTATCTGCTGCGCGTCTTCGCGTGGAAGATCGTGCTTGCGTATAACGGCGTGCTGAATTCCTTCCTGACAGGCACCGGGCTGCTGAGCGAGCCGTCGCTGGCTTTCCTCAATACGCCGGCGGCCGTTGTCGTCACCCTGGCGCATGCCTATGCGCCGTTTGCGATCCTGCCGATCTATGTGGCGCTGGAGACGATGCCGAAATCGCTGGTCGAGGCGGCCGCCGATCTTGGCGCCAAGCCGTTCACCGCGTTTCGGCGGGTGATCCTGCCGTTCTCGATGCCCGGCGTGCTCGCGGGCGCTCTGGTGGTCTTCGTGCCGACGGTGGGCGATTACGTGACGCCGGCGCTGGTCGGCGGCCCATCGAGCACTATGATCGGTTCGCTGATCCAGGCGCAGTTCGGCAAGGCCAATGACTGGCCGTTCGGCGCGGCGCTGGCTGTCTCCGTCATGCTGATGATCCTCGTCCTGATCCTGATCGTCCGGTTTGCGGACCGCCGGTTCGGGGGGCGGGCATGAGCGCGGTCGCGGCGAAAGGCGGGCAGAGGTGGTTGGGGGCCTATGTGCTCCTCTATCTCGTCTTTCTTTATCTGCCCGTCGCATTGATACCGCTGTTCTCGTTCAACAATTCCATTCAGGCAGCATTTCCGCTACAGGGCTTTACCCTGGAATGGTACCGGGCTCTGACCGGTAACGGGGCGCTGCGCAATGCGCTGATCACCAGTCTGCAAGTGGGGCTCACTGCCTCAGCGATCGCCACAGTCTGCGGCATGACCATCGCCTATATGGATGTTTTCGGGCAGTCCCGGATCGCCCTGGTGATATCCGCCATCGCGCGGCTGCCTATTCTGATCCCCGGCGTCATCGTCGGCATCGCGCTGCTGATCCTCGTCAATCTCGCCGGCGTCGGGCCGTCCCGCATGGCGATCGTTGCCGGCCATGTTCTGGCGGCGCTGCCAACCACTGTTGTGATCATGCGTGGCCGGTTCGCGGGTATTCCGCGCAGCATTCCGGAAGCCGCCGAGGATCTCGGCGCGCGCGAGTTCCTCGTCTTCCGGCGGATCATGCTGCCGCTTAGCCTGCCGGCCATCGGCTCGGCGTTCATGCTGGCCTTCCTGACGAGCTTTGACGAGTTCATCATCGCGTTTTTCCTGGCGGGCACCGAGCAGACCCTGCCGCTCTATATCTGGAGCCAGCTGCGTTTTCCGAAATCGCTGCCGGTGGTGATGGCGCTCGGCAGTGCGATCCTGGTCGCCAGCATCGTCATCGCCGGAGCCGCGGAGCTTCTCCGTCAGCGTGGACTTACGAATAAACAACGATAATAAACCAAGAGGAGAATGATCATGCGCAGGGATATCGTTAAGAAAGCAGGCTTTGCATTGCTGGCCGCCGCATTTGCGTCCATGGCGGCACCGGCGCTGGCGGACGGCAAGCTCAAATATTTCACCTGGTCGGGTTATGAACTGCCGGATTTCAGCAAGACCTTCCTCGCCGCCCACCCGGACGGCGTTGAATATTCGATGTTCGGCGATGACGACGACGCCTTCACCAAGGTGAAAGCAGGTTTCCGGCCCGATGTCGCCCATCCCTGCTATGACAAGGTGGCGCGCTGGAACAAGGAAGGCCTGCTGCAGCCGATCGACACCAAGCGCATCAAGAACTGGGACAGCATCTTTCCGACATTCCGCAATCTGCCGGATATCCAGGCCGGCGACGGCAAGGTGTGGATGGTGCCGTGGGACTGGGGCAATACATCTATCCTTTATCGCACCGATCTGGTCAAGGATCCGGAAAAGAGCTGGAACCTGCTCTGGGACAAGCAATATGCAGGCCGCATGGCGACCATCGATGCGGTACACGATACGCCGCTGGTGGCGGCGGTGATGGCTGGCGTCAATCCGTTCGACATGAGCCCTGCAGATCTTGAAAAGGTGGCAGACAAGCTTCGCGAGCAGCGGCCGCTGCTGTCGGCCTATACGACCGATATGACCTCGGTCGAACAATCGCTGGCGAGCGGCGCCCTCGTTGCTGCAATGACCTGGAACGCCTCGGCCGTGGCGCTCAAGAAGCAGGGCGTGCCGGTCGAGTTCATGAAGCCGCAGGAGGGCATGCTGACCTGGACCTGCGGCTACGTGCTGCTGAAGGATGCAACCAATGTCGATCTCGCCTATGACTTCATCAACAGTCGCCTGGAGACCGATTCCGGCAAATATCTGATCGAGAGCTATGGCTACGGCAGTTCCACAAGCACGTCGTTTTCGGCGGTGCCGAAGGAAACGCTCGACAGGCTGCAACTGCCGTCAGATCCGGATGTGATGCTGAAATCCACCATCTTCACCGGTCCGATGAAACAGAATGACGATCTCGCCAAGATGTTCGAAAAGGTCAAGGCCGGCGGTTGAACACAGGCAGTCACGCAGGCGACGAGGATTGCCTGCGTGATCTTTTGGGCCATGAAAACGGATAGCCGGCGGACCTGATGCATGGGTGAGGATTTGGACGAATTGATCGAAAAGCCTGCCCGTGATGGCAATGAAGCGGATATTCTGGTGGGGCGGCGTGTCCGGGCGCTGAGGCTGGAGCGCAATCTGTCGCTCAACGATCTCGCAGGAAAGACCGGCATCTCGATCGGGGCCCTGAGCCAGATCGAGCGCGGGCTATCGTCCTTGCGGGTCAGGGTGATCTGGCCGCTGGCGGCGGCGCTGTCGGTCGAGCCGAGCGCCCTGATCGGCGATGGCAACGATGCATCCAGCGATCTCTATTGCGTACGCTCGCATCTCCGGCGGTCGCTGCCTGTGCACTCCGAAGGCATCGCCAAGGTGCTGCTCTCGCCGCCGGGTGCGACGTTGACAGGCATAATCGTCACGGTCGAACCGGGCGGCGGCACGGCGGAAGCCTATGCCCATGCCGGCCATGAATTCGGCTTCGTGTTGTCGGGCGAGGTCGAACTCAGCGTCGATGGCACGAGCTATGTTTTGAAGCAGGGCGACAGCTTCGCGTTCAAGAGCACGCTGCTGCACAGCTTCACCAATAGCAGCCAGATGCGCGGGGAAATCCTCTGGGTGAATACGACCAAGCCATCCGAGGTACGGGACAATGCCTGACCCGCTCCTTCGGCTCTCTGCCGTTCGCAAGGAATTTCCAGGTGGCGTGATCGGCCTTGATTCCATCGATCTCGATATCGAGCCCGGCGAATTCCTGAGCCTGCTCGGTCCGTCGGGCTGCGGCAAGACGACGACACTTCGGGTAATCGCGGGTTTCGAAAGTCCGACCAGCGGCGCGGTGAAGCTTGACGGCCGCGATATCACCACGCTTCGTCCGTATGACCGGCCGGTCAATACAGTTTTCCAGGACTATGCGCTGTTTCCGCATATGAACGTGTCGGAGAATATCGAGTTCGGCCTGTCGCTTCGGAAAATCGGGCTGGCCGATCGCAGGCGCCGGGTCGCGGCGGCGCTCGACATGGTCGGCCTTTCCGACAAGGTCGCCGCGCGTGTTTCCGAACTTTCCGGGGGACAGCGCC
This sequence comes from Rhizobium sp., assembly GCA_028290545.1. GTDB lineage: Bacteria > Pseudomonadota > Alphaproteobacteria > Rhizobiales > Rhizobiaceae > Rhizobium_E. The sequence goes on from JAQGJP010000056.1 coordinate 30,238, forward strand.
AGCGTGTGGCGCTTGCCCGCGCCATCGTCTGCGAACCCCGCGTGCTGTTGCTCGACGAACCTCTGTCGGCGCTGGACGCACATCTGCGCGAACAGATGCAGGTGGAACTCAAGCGCCTGCAGTCGAGCCTCGGGACGACCTTCGTGATGGTCACGCATGACCAGACCGAGGCAATGTCGATTTCGGATCGGATCGTCGTGATGAACAACGGCCGGATCGAGCAGATCGCCTCACCGGCAGCGCTTTACGACCGGCCGGAGACGCGTTTTGTCGCCGGCTTCATCGGCACCATGAACCTGCTGCCGGCGCGCTTTGCCGGCATCAGCGGCAGCGAACTGATCTTCGAGGCCGATGGGCTACGCCTGATGATTGACAATGACGGAACCAGTCCACCAGGACCGGGAGAGACCGTCACGATCGGCATCCGGCCCGAGGACGTCGTGGTCTCGGGGCCTAGTGTCGACACCGCGCCGGCGCGTGTCATCAGCGTGGTTTTCCATGGCAAGGCATTGCGGGTGCATGCGGAAATCGGCACAGGAACCAAAATCGTCATCGATATGCCGCGGCAAGGCGAGAACGCCGCCTGCCGTCCGGGCACGATCCTCGACATCGGTTTGAGGCCGGGCACCTCTTGCCCGCTGCTGCCGGCCTGAATAGAACAAGTCACAACAGAGCAATAATCATAAACGGGAGTGTAATATGAGCAATAACTTGAATTTCTATATCGATGGCGCATGGGTGTCGCCGGTCGTGCCGGCCACGCTGGATGTCATCAATCCGGCGACCGAGGAGGCCTATACCAGGATTTCCGTCGGTACCAAGGCCGATGTCGACAAGGCCGTGGCTGCTGCCAAGGCTGCGTTCGTGACCTTCTCCAGGACGACGCATGCCGATCGTCTGGCCCTGCTCAAGAAAGTCCTCGATATCTACAACGAGCGTTTCGACGACATAGCCAGGGCTGTCTCCGACGAGATGGGTGCGCCGATGTCTTTTGCGCTCGAAGCGCAGGCCTGGGCCGGCCGGGCGCATATGGAAGCGACCATCGCGGCTTTCGAAAACTATAAATTCAGCGAAAAGCGCGGCTCGACAATGGTCCTCAAGGAACCGATTGGCGTTTGCGCGCTGATCACGCCCTGGAACTGGCCACTCAACCAGATCGTCTGCAAGGTCGCGCCAGCCATTGCCGCCGGCTGCACCGTCGTGCTCAAGCCTTCCGAAATCGCCCCGATCAGCGGCATCATCTTCGCCGAGGTCATGCATGCCGCCGGCGTGCCCAAGGGCGTGTTCAACCTCGTCAATGGCACCGGCCCCGATGTCGGCCAGGTCATGGCCGGCCATCCGGACGTCGATATGGTATCGTTCACCGGCTCGACGCGTGCCGGCATCATCGTCGCCAAGACGGCAGCCGACACGGTTAAGCGCGTCGCGCAGGAGCTTGGCGGCAAATCGGCGAATATCATTCTTGAAGACGCAGATTTTCAGTCGGCCGTCACCAAGGGCGTCGAGGGTTGCTTCGGCAATACCGGCCAGTCCTGCGATGCGCCGACCCGTATGCTTGTGCCGAAGGCCCGTCATGACGAAGTGCTGACGATCGCCAAGATTGCCGCCGAAGGCTTCAAGACCGGCGACCCGAAGGCGGACGACACCAACCTCGGCCCTGTCGTCAGCCAGTTGCAATATGACAAGATCCAGCGGCTGATCCAGGCCGGCATCGAGGAAGGCGCGACAGTCGTGACCGGCGGCGTCGGTCGCCCGGAAAATCTCAATCGCGGCTATTACATCCGCCCGACCGTGTTCGGCCATGTGACGCCGGATATGACGGTTGCCCGCGAAGAGATCTTCGGACCGGTTCTGTCGATCATCTCCTATGAGGACGAAGCAGACGCGATCCGCATCGCCAATGATACGGTCTATGGTCTCGCGGCCTATATCCAGTCCGAGAACATCGCACATGCCCGCGCTGTCGCGGCGGAAATGCGCGCCGGAACGGTCAATATCAACTATCCGGATTGGGACACGTTCTCATCGTTCGGCGGTTACAAGCAGTCGGGCAACGGTCGTGAATATGCCGATTTTGGCATTCACGATTTCCTCGAAATCAAGAGCATCGTCGGCTACGGCGATTGATGATCACGGCGGCGGGTGAGCGATCGCCCGCCGCTATTTCCTCTGCCGCCACTTCTCCTGGCGGATGAAGCTGTCGATGCTTTCGATCGGCATCGGTCGGGCGAGCGCAAAGCCCTGCAGGATATCGCAGCCGAGATCCTGCAGGATTCGAATGTGATCCCAGGTCTCGACGCCTTCCGCGACCACCTTGATGTTCAGCGATTTGCCGATCTCGATGATCGAGCCGACGAGCCTGCGCTGCTCTTCGGTCTCGGTGATCGGCATGACGAGTTCACGGTCGATCTTCAACGTCCCCGGTCCGATCTTCAACAGGCTGACGATCGAGGCATGACCGGTACCGAAATCATCGATCTCGATGCCGATACCCATCTTGCGGATCGCCTCCAGATTGGTCAGCACCGTCTCGTCGCAATCGTCGAGAAAGATCGATTCCAGCAGTTCGAAAGACACCGTGCCGGGAATGATCGGCAGTTGCGCGAGCTTGCATGCAAGTTCGGGATCGTAGAGCCTGCGCGTCGATACATTGACCGAGATTTTGGGAATTCGAATGCCCTTGGATTGCCAGCGCTCGAAATCGATCAGCGCCTTTTCGAAAATCATGCCGTCGATCGCGGCGACAACATCAAGGTCTTCGGCAATCGGCAGGAATGCATTGGGGGCGAGGATGCCCTTGGCGGGGTGATGCCAGCGGGCAAGCGTTTCGGCGCCGGCGATATCCAGCGTCTGCGCCTCGAACTGCAGCTGGTAGTGCGGCACGAACTCCCGTTTCTCGAGTGCCACGAGGATTTCGTCGGAAACGCGCTTGTTGTTGATGACCTGATGCTGGATGTCGATCGAGAAGAATTCATGGCGATTTCTGCCGCGGCTTTTGGCGCGATAGAGCGCGATGTCGGCATTCAGCAACAACTGCTTCGCATCGACTTCAGCCTGATCGTCGCACGCGATGCCGATGCTAGCGCCGATCCGGCATGTCATGCCTTTGTACAGCACCGGCTCGCTCATCCGCTTGATAATGCGGTCGGAAAGATCGGTCAGCCTGTCGGTGGCACCATCGAATTCGGACAGGATCACAAACTCGTCGCCACCGATGCGGGCGACGAATTCATCGGGACCAACATTTTCGCGCAGCACCGTGGCGGCATGCAGCAGCATGGAATCGCCCGCCTGATGGCCAAGCGTGTCGTTGATCTGCTTGAACCGGTCAAGATCGATATGCAGGATTGCCAGGCCATGCGAAGCGGTTTCGCTGCGGCCGGCGAGCTTCTCATCGAGATAGCGGCGGTTGGGCAGGTCGGTCAGGAAATCGTGCAGCGCATTGTGCTCGATCCTGGCTTTGGTGGTTTCGAGCTCACGATTGCGCGCCTCGGCCAATGACTTGGCCCGCTCCAGTTCCTCGCGGATGGTAACATCTTCGGTCACGTCCCAGTTGGCGCCGATATACTTGAGATGCCCGGAATCATCCTCGAATGGGGCAGCGCGCGCGCGGATGTGCCTTATGCTGCCGTCTTTGCGAATGATGCGGAACTGATTGCTGAAGCCGAGGCTTTCATCGACATTGTCGTCGATATGGCCCTTGGTCTTGTTGCGATCTTCTGGGTGGATCACATACTCCCAGTCATCGGCGCCCTGTCGATGGGGCTGGCCGACCATATCCATCATCGCCAGCAGACGGTCGTCCAGCAACAATGTCTTTTCGGTGATGTCCGCTTCGAAGACGCCGATCTGGGTGACGGTCAGCGCCAGTTCCAGTCGCCGCTGCAGGTGGGCGAGCATTTCTTCGGTCGCCTTGCGGGCGGTGATGTCGAGGTCGGTGCCGACGATGCGGGAAGGCTTGCCGTCGGCATCCCATTCGATACAGGAGCCGCGGCACTCGATCCAGACCCACTTACCGTCCTTGCGCCTCTCGCGATATTCGAAGAACGACGACGATACTTCACCTTCATTTTGCTTGCGGATACATTCCAGCACATGCGCCTGGTCGTCGGGATGCACGGTGTCGAGCCACGCCTCGGTGCTGTCGGAGACGACATCGTCCGGGTTCATGGCACGCAGCAGCTTCCATGTATCCGAGTAATACATGGTGCCGTTCTTGAAATCATGATCCCAGACACCCAGCGTGGAAGACACAAGCGCGCTGTTCCAGCGCTCTTCCCACTTGCGTCGTTCCAGTTCGACACGTCTTCGCTGGTCGATATCCGTCAGTGACAGCATCAACTCTCCCCCAGCGCCTGACCTGGTCGAGGAGATATTGACGAGCATCCACACATCCTGCGCGTTCGACTTCAGGAAGCGGATTTCGACACCCGGTACGACGCGTGCGCGTGCGGCAAGGTGATGCCGAGTGAAATGGAACCGCAGCGCCTCCCGATCGTCCGGATGGATGAGATCGAAGATGTCGATGCCAACCAGCGTGCCACCGGCTTGCGGGACAAAGGCGACACAGATGGCATTACAGTCGGTGATACGGAGATCGGGCGAGAGCAGGATCATGCCGATCGGCGAATGCTCCATCAACCCGGAGAGAAGGCATTCGTCGCCTGATGCGAAAGTCGCGCGTTGATCCTTCTTTTTGCTGGGCAATGCCAAATCACTACTCTCATGCAGGGTTTTCACGTGTATAAAATATTTCGCTTAAATTCAGATTAACCTCTAAATGCTGGACACGATCGCGTGAATGTTTTGTGAACGTTGGGTTAGCAAACCGTTTTCCTTGCCAATTTAAGGTGACCCATGGATTTATGACATGCTCGCGATAATCTGTGGTTCAATCACTTTGATGGGCACATCCTCAAGTCTGACCAATGCACGCAGCAAGCGGTGCCTGTCGGCCACGCGAAAGGGCGTCGCCCCGTTTCTTTCGCGATGCGCATTGAAAAATAACCGCATACGCCATAAATTAATTGTCATACTTTTATCTTGATCGCCGGCGCCGAAGACCTTAAGCGGTTCTCAGAAAAGACAGGTTTCCCGGACGACAAAATTCGGATATCTCACACCCGGCCGTTGGCCGGAGCGTTCAAACACTTCATGATGGGACAGGAAACAATGGCACTTCACCAGAATCTGATCGCCGGCGAATGGACGGGCAGCGACCCGGTCGCCAATATCAATCCGTCGGATACCAATGAGGTCGTGGGCGAATACGCGCGCGGCACCGCCCAGGACATGAAGGATGCGATCACGGCCGCCAAGGCCGCATTTCCGGCCTGGTCGCGCTCGGGTATCCTGGAGCGCCACACAATCCTGAGGAAGACTGCCGACGAGATCATCGCCCGCAGGGAAGAGCTTGGGGCGCTCCTTTCGCGCGAAGAAGGCAAGACGCTGCCGGAAGGCATCGGCGAAGTCACCCGCGCCGCACAAATTTTCGAATTCTTCGCTGGCGAAGCGCTGCGGCTGGCGGGCGAAGTCATCCCGTCTGTCCGTCCCGGCATCGGCGTCGAAATCACGCGCGAACCGCTTGGCGTCATCGGCATCATCACGCCGTGGAATTTCCCGATTGCCATTCCGGCCTGGAAGATCGCGCCGGCGCTTTGCTACGGCAACACCGTGGTCTTCAAGCCTGCCGATCTCGTGCCGGGCTCGGCCTGGGCGATCGTCGATATTCTGCATCGCAACGGCCTGCCGAAGGGCGTGCTCAACCTCGTCATGGGCAAGGGCTCTGTCGTCGGCCAGGCCATGCTCGACAGCGCCGATCTTGCCGGCCTGACATTCACCGGTTCGACCGGCACCGGCAAGCGCGTCGCATTGGCTTCGATCGAGCATAACCGCAAGTTCCAGCTCGAAATGGGCGGCAAGAACCCGTTCGTCGTGCTCGACGATGCCGATCTGACCGTCGCCGTCGAAGCCGCCGCCAATTCCGGCTTCTTCGCCACCGGCCAGCGCTGCACCGCCTCGTCGCGCGTCATCGTCACCGAAGGTATCCATGACAAGTTCGTTGCGGCGATGGAAGAGCGGATGAGCAAGATCACCGTCGGTCATGCCATGAAGCAGGGCACCCATGTCGGCCCGGTGGTCGATCCGAACCAACTCAAGCAGGACGAGGATTACATCGCCATCGGCCAGCAGGAAGGCGCCAGGCTCGTCGGCGGTGGCCGTGTCGAACGCGACACGCCAGGCTATTTCCTCGCTCCGGCGATGTTCACCGAAGCCACCAACCAGATGCGCATCAGCCGCGAGGAAATCTTCGGACCGGTCGTGTCCGTCATCCGCGTCAAGGATTACGACGAGGCGCTGGCCGTTGCCAATGACACGCCGTTCGGCCTGTCCTCCGGCATCGCCACGACCAGCCTGAAATATGCCACGCATTTCAAGCGCAATTCCGAGGCAGGCATGGTGATGGTCAATCTGCCGACTGCCGGCGTGGACTTCCACGTGCCGTTCGGCGGCCGCAAGGCATCGTCCTTCGGTCCGCGCGAGCAAGGCAAATATGCCGCCGAGTTCTTCACGGTGGTCAAGACGGCCTACACCCAGCCGTAAAATTCATTGCCAATTCTTCATGGGCGGGCCAGTGTCGCTGGCCCGCCTTCTTTTTTCGCAATCGGACGGCTTGACCGCTGCGACGGAATGAGGCGAGTCGAAGACTGCATTCCGGGAGAAAAACCATGATTCGCCATATCGTCCTGTTGCGCTTCAAGGACAGCGTCACTGCCGAGACCAAAGCGGCGCTCTATACCGAACTTCAGGCATTGCGCGGCCACCTGAAGGGCATCGAAGGCTCGGTATTCGGCTCGAATATTTCTCCGGAGGCACCTGTTATCCATGGTTTCATGGATGGCTTCTGGTTCGATTTCATCGATGAGGCCGCGCGTGACGCCTACCTCGTCGATCCCGCCCATCAGGCCGCCGGCGCAAAACTGGTCGCCAACACAGTCGATGGTATCGCAGGCCTGATCGTTTTCGATATCAAGGTTTGAGCCGATGCTGCAAGCCAAGCCGTTGCTGACCTCGTTGTTCGACAAGGCGGTCGAAGCCGCGGACCCCGAACGCGCCATCCTGCCGTTCCTGCCGGAAAAGCCGAAGGGGCGCACTGTCGTCATCGGCGCCGGCAAGGGCTCCGCGCAACTGGCAGCGGCTCTCGAAAAACATTGGGACGGGCCGCTCGAAGGCCTGATCGTCACCCGCTACGGCTATGGCGCCAGGACCAGGACTATAGAAGTGTTCGAAGCCGCCCATCCGGTGCCGGACGGGAACGGGATCATCGGTGCCAGGCGCCTGTTCGAAACGCTCCAGGGTCTGACGGCGGATGATCTGGTGATCGCGCTGGTTTCCGGCGGCGGCTCGGCGCTGCTGCCATCGCCGCCCGAGGGGCTGACGCTTGCCGACGAGATCGCGCTCAACAAGGCGTTGCTCGCATCCGGCGCGCCGATCTCGGCCATGAACACCATTCGCAAGCATGTCTCCGGCATCAAGGGCGGTCGGCTGGCCAAGGCCGCTTTTCCGGCGCGGGTCGTCAGCCTGATCGTCTCCGACATTCCGGGCGACAACCCGGCCTATGTTGCTTCAGGGCCGACGGTGCCGGATCTTTCGACCCCGGAGGATGCATTGGCCGACATCCGTCGCTATCGGATCGAACTGCCTGAAAACATTCTCAGGCATATTGGCCTGGGGAATGCCCATGCGCCGCTGCCCTCCGATCCGGCCTTTGCCCGCAACAGCCATCACGTGATCGCATCTGCCTCCGTTTCGCTCGAGGCCGCCGCCGCAGCAGCGGAGAAGGCCGGTATTCGCGCCGCAATTCTCTCTGACGCCATCGAGGGCGAGGCGCGCGAGGCCGGCCGTATCCATGCCGCGATCGCGCGTGAAATCCTGCATCGCGACCGTCCTTTCGGCAAGCCGATGCTGCTGCTGTCGGGTGGTGAGACCACCGTAACACTGCGCGGCAAGGGCAAGGGTGGCCGCAATTCGGAATTCCTGCTGGCCTTCGCGCTCGATATCGCCGGCCACAAGGGCATCGAGGCCATGGCCGCCGACACCGATGGCATCGATGGAAGCGAAGACAACGCTGGCGCGTTTGCGAATGACAGTACGGTGGCGCGGCTTGTCGCGGCGGGCCTCCAGCCGTCCGAATGTCTCAACGACAACGATGCCTGGAGCGCCTTCAATGCGATTGGGGATCTGTTTGTACCCGGTCCGACCGGGACGAATGTCAACGACTTCAGAGCCATTCTCATCCGCTAACTCACTCAATTTTGCAGACGCGCTATGCTAGTGTGTCAGTTCACCTGAGATTTTTTCCTGTTAGTTTCCGGTAACGGATGGAGATGCGCGTTATGCAGTTCGGAGCATGGGCCATGGGAAAGAACCAATGACAAGCAAGATGCCCAGAACGGTCGAGCAGGATTTCGTCGATCAACCACAATCTTTGGCCATCGTGCTCGATCGATTGTTCGGTGCCGGCCGGGCGGAGCTCGACGAGGCGCGGGCGACGGTACTCAGCGGCCGGCCGGTGATCGTCACCGGCATGGGCGGCTCATACCACGTTGCCCTGCCGCTCACCTATCATCTCTCGGCGCTTGGCATTTCCGCCAATCTGATCGAGACTGGCGAATTGGTGCGCCATAGACTGCCGAGCTGTCGCAACGCCGTGATCGTCGTGGTGTCGCAGTCCGGCGAGACGATCGAAACCGTGCAACTGCTCGACGCGGTCGTCGGACTGAATGCAGTCACCATCGGCGTCACCAATGAGGAGCCTGGCGCGCTTGCACAAAGGGCACATCATCCGTTGATCGTCGGCAGCCCGCGCGACAAGATGGTGGCGATGCAGACCTATATCGGCACTCTGGCGGTGCTGATGGCGCTCTCCAAGCGTGCCGGCGTCAGCGAACGCGGCGATTTCGAGCCGGTTCTGCCGGTCATGGAAGCGCTGGTTGGCGATCGTTCCACGGACGACGACGATTTTCCCGGCACGGACGGACCGGTTTATTTCTTTGGCCGCGGACCATCGATTGCGTCGGCGCGGGCCGCGGGTCTGCTGTTCCACGAGATGGCGCGCATGCCGGCGATCCCGATGAGCGGCGGCAATTTCCGCCACGGGCCGCTCGAGGTCATGGACGAGAATTTCCGCGCCATCGGCTTTGTTCCGAAGGATCGCGACGAGGAATTGAATCTGGCGCTTGCCGGCGATATCGAGCGCGCGGGTGGCGACGTGCGGCTGATCGGGCCTGGCCGCCATTGGTCTTACAATCCATTGCCGTCGCTGATGGCTCCACTGGTCGAAATCCTGCCGGCACAGAGGCTCGCAATCAGGCTCGCCAAGGCACGCGGCATCACTCCGGGAGAATTCCGCTATGGTTCAAAAGTGACGCGGACTGAAAGCGGGTTCGAGGGTTTGAGATCGGGACGCTGAACATGTTGCAGATAGCGCCCTAAAAGTCATAAGCCCTTATATTTTTTCCGATCCCGCTTTCACCCGATCACAACTACGGCTATCAGTTGAACGACCGTTCAGCGAGTCGATTGCGAGGAGCGGCTTTCGGAGTTCCGCATGAGCAAGACTGCGCTGTCAGGCGTTCTGCTGACAATTTTCGCCTATTTCCTGTTTTCGCTTCAGGACGCTTCGGTCAAATTGCTCGTCACCGATCTGCCGGTGTTCCAGATCCTGTTCATCCGTAGCGTGGTTATCTTCGTCGGCTGCTTGCTCATCGGCCGCCGGAAACTTCTTATCAATGCGATAAGCTCGCCGGTTCTGAAGCCGCTGTTCCTACGCAATCTGCTGCTGCTCGGCGCGTGGCTCGCCTATTACAGCGCGGCACGCGATCTGGGTCTCGCCGAACTCACCACCGTCTACTATGCCTCGCCGATCATCATCACAATCCTGGCGGTGCCGATCCTGAAAGAGGAAGTGCCGACGATCCGCTGGCTGGCGGTGATTTTCGGTTTTGTGGGCGTGGTTATCGCCTGCAATCCGATCGGTCGGGGAATGACGCTGTCTCTGCCGATAGGGCTGGCGCTGCTCGCAGCCGTTTTCTGGGCGCTATCGACCGTGCTCCTGAGGAAGACCGCGCTGCATGAGAAGACCATTGTGCAGATGATGATTTCAAGCGGTTTCTTCATCGTGCTGACCGGCATCGCATCGTTCTTCCTCTGGGTGCCGGTGGACCTGATACAACTGGCGATGATGGCTTTGACCGGCATCTTCGCCGGTGTCGCCCAGTTCGCGCTGTTCGAGAGCTTCCGGCGCGCGCCAGTCTCGTTGCTCGCGCCATTCGAATATACGTCACTGATCTGGGCGTTCATTCTCGGTTTTGCCATCTGGGGCGACATCCCGAGCCACAATGTCTTCTATGGTGCGGCGCTGATCTTCCTCGCCGGGGTGATCATCCTGTTCGGCGAGCGGCTGATGAAGAGCTTCAATCCGCCGCCCTCGATACCGTGATCAGCCGAACGGATCGACCAGAACCTTGCATTGCGTGGTCCGTCTTCTCAGCGCCTCGAAGGCATCCGGCATAGTGGCAAGCGACACCGTTTCGGAAATCAGGTTCTGCGGCGCATAGCGGCCGGAATCGAGGGCATCGATGGCGGTGGCGAATTCATGGATGTTGAAGAACACCGACATGATGATGTTGACCTCCTTGGAGATCGCCCGGAACGAATCCATGTGATCGCGCGCGGTGCAGAGGCCGAGCACGACGACCTTGCCGCGCGGCCGCACGAGGCCGATACAGTGATCGATCATCCCCGGCTTGCCGACGCATTCGAAGACGATGTCTGGTGCCCCGCCCAGAGCGTTGCCGACATTCTGCGACAGTTCCGCATCCGACTCGATGAAAGCACTGGCGCCAAGCTCCATGGCCCGCTCTTCCTGGAAGCGGTTGAGATCGGTTACCGCAACCTTGGATGCGCCCAGGCGCCGGGCCCAGAAGGCGACCGCCAGGCCGATGGCGCCCGCGCCGACGACCAGAACCTTGTCGCCCTGTTTTATGTCCGCCTTCATCAGTCCGTGCAGCGCCACCGAGAGCGGTTCGGCCAGTGCGCCGTCGGTGGCGCTGATGCCCCAGGGAAGCTTGCGGCACTGGCGGCCGGCGACCGCCGAATACTGCGCATAGCCGCCGCCGATCAATGCCATGCCGTCGCACCAGGCGGGATCGCCGCGCAGGCAGCTTTCACATTTCCCGCAGCCGGCCAGCGGCGCGACCGTCACCTGGTCGCCAACCCTGTAATCGCCTGCCTCCGAGCCGACTTCGACGACCTCGCCGGAATATTCATGCCCCAGAATGGCCCCGGCTGCGACCCCGAACACCGGATCTTCGGTCATATGCAGATCGCTGCCGCAAATGCCGCAACGGCAGACCTTGAGCAGCAGATGGTCGCGCTTCGGCTTCGGGTCTTCTGCCTGCGTGACACGAAGCGGTTCGCCGATTTTATCGAAAAGAGCGGCTAGCACGGAAATCTCCTACGTTCGGATGAGTTTGCGGCCGACCGGAAACCACGGCGCGTCGACGCGCTTGGCGAACTGGCCCCAGATGCCGCCGCGACCGTAAAGCGCCATCAGCAGCGTCAACAGGCCAAGCACCACCATGTAGGTCGCGCCGTACTGGCTGAAGTAGCGGTCGGCGAAGAAGTAGATCAGCGCCCCGATGATCGGGCCTTCGATCGAGCCTATGCCACCGACCATGACGATGAAGATGCAGATCGACGACCAGTTCGGATCGTAGGCCGATGGCGGGGTGATGCGAAGCTGCGCCATCGAATAGATCGCGCCGGCAAGTCCAGTGCCGACGGCAGCGGCCACATAGATCACGAAGCGCAGCCGCTTGACGTTGACGCCCTGGCTTTCGGCCGCGATCGGGTTGTCGCGCATGGCCGTCAGCGCCAGTCCATGCCGCGAGCGCAGCAGCCAGTAGCTGCCGCCAACCGTGATCAGCAGCATGATGGTGCAAAGCGTCATGATGCCGATTTCGCGCTGATGCAGGCTGTATTGCGTCATCACCCTGAGCGTCAGGCCGGCACCGGCATTCACATAGTCGAGGTTTGAGGTGAACAGCCTGAGGGCTTCGGCGATCACCCAGGTGCCGATGGCAAAATAAGGACCGTCCAGCCGGTGCAGCAGGCCATAGGCCGGTACTGCGAGGATGGCCGGCATCAGCAGGCAAAGGCCGACCGCAACGAAAGGGTTGATGCCGAAATTGCTGGCGAGCACGAACATCGTGTAGCCCGCGGCACCGATGAACGCCTGCTGGCCGACCGAGACCAGCCCCGCATAGCCCGCGAGCAGGTTCCACATCTGGGCGATGGCGATATAGCAGGAGAGTTCGACCGCCCAGCGGATGCTGCCGGAGCCTGCCCACCACGGCATGGCGAGCATGGCGATCAGCAGAAGCACGGCGATCGACTGCGCGATCCGGCTCGATAATGTCTGCCGCTGGATCCGAACGGATGGCGGCGTTGCCTGGCTGGCGCCGACGCCGGGGATGTGGAGTGTTGCCTGGCTCATCCTATTACCTCTTGGAAATCAGGCCTTCGGGCCGGGTCGCGAGCACGATCAGGAAGACGATGTGGCCTGCAAGAATGCCCCAGCCGGGATCGGCGCGAAAGCCGACCGCCTGCGAAATGCCGAGCACCATCGACCCCAGGAACGCGCCCCAGATCGAGCCCATGCCGCCGATGATCACAGCCTCGAAAGCATAGATCAGCTGAGCGGAACCGTCGGACGGCGCCACGGTTGATTTCAGTGATTGAAACACCGCCGCGACACCCAATATGCCGACTGCGATTGCCGTCGCCTTGGCATAGACGGTGCGCGGATTGACGCCGGTGATCGATGCCGCCTCCGTATCGGCCGACGCTGCGCGGAGTGCCCGGCCGAAGCGCGTGAAGCGCAGCAAGCCGTCGAGCCCGCCGGTCAGCACGATGGCGAACAGCAGCACGATGACGGGCAGCACGCCGACATAGAGGCTACCGAGACTGAACGACGCCGACTCGATGCCGCCGCCCGGAAGCGAGCGCGTATCGGCCGACCAGATCTGCTGCATCAGGTTCTGTAGCGCGATCGACAGGCCGAATGTGGCGATCAGCGACGGCAGCGGATCGTCGCCGACCACCTTGTTGAGCACCACCGTCTGCAGCACCCAGCCGATCATCGCCGCCAGCGGCACGAGGATCAGGATCAGCGTGAAGGGGCCGAGGCCGAAGATGGCCGCCAGCGAAATGCCGATCAGCGCCATCAGGATCACCAGGTCGCCATGGGCGATGTTGACGATCCGCATCACGCCGAACATCAGCGCCATGCCCAGCGCATACTGGGCATACATGCCGCCGAGCAGGACGCCCTGGATAACCGCATCAACCCATTGCATGGCCTGCTCCAAAATATGCCCGTCCTATGTCGTCGCGGCTGATCTCACTGGATTTTCCAGACATGGTTATGCGCCCCTCCAGCATGCAGTAAAGCCGGTTCGAGGCGGCCTGCGCGCGCTGCACGTCCTGTTCGACGAGGATGATGGCGGTGCCGGCCCCGCTGATCGCGGGCAGGGCCTCGTAGATTTCGCCGATCACCTTCGGCGCCAGCCCCAGCGAGATTTCATCGCAGAGCAGCACATTCGGCTGACTTAGAAGCGCACGCCCGATCGCCACCATCTGCTGCTGGCCGCCGGACATCTTCTCGACCGGCTTCTTGCGCATGGAGGGCAGTGCCGGAAACAGACCATAGACGCGGTCCAGCGTCCAGGAGGCGCCGCCAGTGGTACCGGCGCGCGCATGGTCGATCGCGACGCGGAGATTGTCCTCGACACTCATGCCGGCAAACAGCCGTCGACCTTCCGGCACCATTGCGAAACCCTTGTGAACCATGGCGTGGGGCTTGCTGCCGCCAACCGGCTCGCCATTGTGGCGGATCATGTCCTTCGCGGCAGGCAGCAGTCCCATCACCGAACGGAGAAAGGTGGATTTGCCGGCGCCGTTGGCGCCGATCAGAGCGACTGTCTCGCCCGGCAAAATCTCGAAGTCGACGGAAAACAGGGCCTGGAAATCGCCATAGCCGGCGATCAGGCCGTGCGTCGACAGGATCGGTTTGATCTCCTTCATGCTTCAATTCCCATATAGACGCGCCTGACATTGGGATCGGCGATCACCTCCTGCGGTGCGCCATCGGCGATCTTCTCGCCGAAGTTCAGCACGATCATCCGGTCGGCAGCGGCCATGATGGCATGCAGCACATGCTCGATCCAGATGACGGTGACGTTGCGCTGACGGACCCGTTTGACGAGCCCGACAAGTTCCTGGGATTCATGCTCGGTGAGGCCGCCGGCGATTTCGTCCAGCAACAGCATTTTCGGATTGGTCGCCAGCGCACGCGCCATCTCCAGCCGTTTGCGGTTGAGAAGGGTCAGCGATCCGGCCGGAACGTTTGCCTTGTCGCTCAGCCCGCAGTCCTCGAGGATGGCCGCGCAGTGGTCATAGGCATCCTGCTCGGAGCGCTGGGCGCCGAACATTGCCGCGACGAGAAGATTCTCGAAGGTCGACATCGCTCCGTAGGGCTTGGGGATCTGGTAGGTCCGGCCGATGCCACGCTGGCAGCGGCGGAAGGGGGGCTCATGCTGGAGCACGGCGCCGGAGAACAGAAGTTCCCCAGCGTCGAGCTTCAGGTCGCCGCTTATCAGGTTGAAGAGCGTGGTCTTGCCCGCGCCGTTCGGTCCGAGAATGCCCAGGACCTCGCCGGTGCGGACTTCAAAGCCGACCTCGTGGATGACACGAATGGCTCCGAAGGATTTGCGAAGACCTTCTGCCCTCAAAAGCACTTCATTCATACGGCAGGAGCCCTTCAGGATCAGTTGATCAACACCATTTTCTGTTCCGGTTTGATGATGTCCGGATAGAGCGCGCTGTCAACGATCTTCAGGTCATAGGGATGTTTCGCGCCCTTGACCCACTGGCCGCCGAAGATCGGCGTCTTGCAGATATTCGGATGCGGCTTGCCGGTAAACTGGATCTTGCCGACCAGCGTGTCGAGATTGGTGGCCTTTGCCGCGTCGCGGTTGGCGGTACGGTCGCGCGGGTCGGCCGAACGCTTCAGCGTGTCGATCACCACTTCCCAGAGCGCATGCGCATAGCCGAGCGGCTGGGTCCACTGCCTGCCGGTTTCCTTCTCCCAGATCTGGGCGATGTCGGCGCTCGTCTGCCCCGTCAGCGAGGATTTGTACGGGAAAGCCGGCGTCCACCACACTTCCGTCGACATGCCATTGCCGAGCGGGCCCATGGATTCGATGCCGGACGGGAAGAGCAGTGCGGCCGCGACCGTCACCACCTTCGGCTTGTAGCTCTGTTGGCTGCACTGGGTGATGAAGGTCTTGAGGTCTGACGGGTAGGCAATGCCGCCGATGATGTCGCAGCCTTCAGCCTTGTATTGGGCTATCTGTGCCGAAAAGTCATTTGTGCGCGGCTGGAACATGCTGGGAATGACGGTTGTGAAGCCGGCCTTCTCGACCGTCGGCGGCAGGCCGTAGTCGCGGTTGCCCCAGGTCTCGCCATCGGCGTTCTGTGGAAACAGCATGCCGACCTTCTTGTTGGTCTCCACCGATTTCCACAGGCCGACATAGGTCGCGAGCACGTCCTCAAGCCCCCAGAAGAAGTGGTAGTTCCATTCGAAGGCCTTGTCGGCGCCGCCGCGCGGCATGATGAAGGCCTGCCACGGCGAACCGGCGGAAAGGCTCGGGCAGCCGTAGAGCTCGGCCTGGTCGGCGACGTTGTTGTTGACGTCGGTGGTCGATGCGGGGACGATCAGATGCACTTCGTCGTTGAGAATCAGGTTCCCCGCGATTTCAGCGGCCTTGTTGGGGTTGGACTGGGCGTCCTGAACGATGATGTCGATATTGTATTTCTTGCCGTTGTTCTCGATGCCGCCGGCCAGCAAGGCCTTGATCTTTTCGACCGTATAGCTGTCGGCTTCGCCGAAGGGCGCGAGCGGACCGGTCATCGGGCTGACATAGCCGACCTTGATGGTTTCGGCGGTCTGAGCGCGCAGGATGCTTGGCATGGAAAGCGTCGCAGCGCCCGCGCCGATCGTCTTGAGGATCGTGCGGCGCGATGCCGTACCTTTCAGGATGTCTGCCGTATCGAAGATGCTCATGTTGTTCCTCCTCCTCTATGTTGTTAAAAGCCCGTACCGCCTCCCGCAGTGCCGGGGTTGAAATGGATGGCGCCATCGGCGGGCCTGAGATGCAGGCCGCCGTCGATGACCATATGCGAGCCGGTCACGTAGGACGACGCGGGGGATGCGAGATAGAGCGCCAGCCCCTTGATCTCGGACGTGTCGGCGATACGGCCGAGCACAGACCAGATCTCGAATGCCTTGCGGTCCTCGGCATAGCGCATGCGGCCGCCGGCGATGTTGGTGATGAACGGGCCGGGCGCGATGGCGTTGACGAGAATATTGTAGCGGCCGAGTTCCATTGCGGCCTGTCGCACGAGATGGGCGACACCCGCCTTGGCCGGCATGTAGGGCGTGCCGACGATACCGTCATTGTAGATCGCCGCGATCGATGACGTGGCGATGATCCGCCCGCCGCCGGTCTGCTTCATATGTCTGGCCGAGAGCTTGATCGTGTTGAACACGCTCGTAAGATTGGTGGCGATCACCTTGTCCCAATGGCTGTCATCGAGGTTGTCGATCTCGCCCTCCGGATTGCGCTCGCCTTCCGGCGTCAGGAAACCGGGGCCGGCGTCGATGCCGGCATTGGCGAACACGACATCGATGCGGCCATGCCTGGCGGCGACAGCGTCGAACGCCTCCGCCATGCGTTCGCGGTCCGTCACATCGACCCTTTGGCCCCAGACCTCGGCATTGCCGGTGGCAAGTTCAGCCACGGTCTTGTCGAGTTCGGCCTGGTTCAGGTCGAAGATGCAAACCCGCGCGCCGTTTTCCGCCAGCACCTCGGCATAGGCTCGGCCGAGGCCGCTCGCACCGCCGGTGACGATGACCGACTTGCCCGACACGTCGAACATTTCCTGAAGCGACATGCTTCCTCCCAAATGTATGTTTCTGCGGACGTATTTCTATCAGATGAACATCTGTTCGTTGATCTTCAGGCCCTTTTCCCTGCAATAGCTGGTGTAGTGATCGATGAACCAGAACACGTCGGCGGTGAAAACGTATTTCGCATTGTCGTCGTAGAACTCGATCGGGCCATTGATCCAGAACAGCGCCTTCATGCCGTTCGGATCGTCCGAATAGAGCGTGTGAGCGGCCCCCGGCAACTCGTAGACGAAATCGCCCGGCTTGGCCGTCCAGTCATATTCGTAATAGGCCCAGGAGCCTTCCAGCGTCACTGCGGAGACCACGCCGCGATGCTTGTGCGTGCCGATCTTGCCGCCGCCCTTCACCCAGAGGATGTTGGCGACGGAATTGGTCCGCACGTCGAAACAGAGATGCTTGATGGCGGCCGACTCGCCGAACGGCACCCAGGGGGTCGATTCGTCATCGCCTGGAATATGGGCACCGTCGCGCCCATATTTCTGGATCGCTGCCTGATAGGGTTCATCCGGAAGTTTGATGATCTGCGATTTCTTGTCCATGGATTCCTCCCGACGCCATTCCCTGCAAACTGGCTAAAAGCTTAATGAGCGTCGGAAAGAAGCGTCAAATTTTTTTCTGATTCAGATCGAATGGTGCAGTGCGAATTTTATAAGTCATTGAAATAAATAAATATTATGAGACGTGTTAGGCGCCCGCTCAGTGAGTTCGGCGAGATGTTCACGCGGATTTTTTATGAAATCATAAAAAGCGGTTGATGATTTGATGAAATTGCGCGATCTTTTGGCTCGGGTCGCGCATCCGCCTTGGGAGGGGAGGGTGCAAAAACAGAACGGCCAGTGCGGGTGTGGAGGACTCCGTCATGAAAATCAACGTTCAGCAGGAGTCCTATCTCGACCGCGGCGGCAATCCAACGATTCGCGAACTGTTGCAGAAGCTTGTCTTCAATCCGGTCGATGGTACGATCAAGCTCAACGACCGCCGGCTGATCCTGCAGCGGTCGAGTTTCGGCAGCCATCTCAGGGATGAACTGATCCGCGCCTGCGGTAAAATGGAGGCGTTCGTCATCCTCACACGTCTCGGCTACAAGGCGGGCATGGAAGATGCCGCCTTCCTGCGCAAGGCCTGGCCGAGCCTCGATCTCGGCGATGCGTTTACGGCGGGAACCCGGCTGCACACGCTGCGCGGCATGGTGCGGGTTGAAACCGTCCACAACGATTTCGATTTCAAGCGCGGCAAGTTTTCCGGCGAATTTCTCTGGCATGACAGTGTCGAAGCGTTCGAATTTTGCCAGCATCATGGCCAGAGTCACGAGCCCATATGCTGGTCGCAGGTGGGCTACGCATCAGGTTATGCGACCTATTTCTTCGAAAAGCCGATCGTCTACAAGGAAGTCCAGTGCATCGCGCGGGGTGACCGGGCGTGCCGGGTGGTCGGCAAGCCGATCGATATGTGGGGCGACGAGCATCTGGTGGAACTCTACCGCAAGCATATTCTCACGGATGCCCCGGTGAGCGCATCCCATGCCGCTGCGAAGCCCGCCGTCGACAGTGGCACCCCGCCGCCTGCGTCGCTGAAATCGTTGCTGCTGGCGCCGGTTATCAGCCGCCTCGACAAGATCGCGCGGGCCAATAATATCCCGGTTCTGATCACCGGCGAGGCAGGCACCGGCAAGCGGGCGGCGGCCCGGCATCTGCATGACGCTACCTGTCGGGGCGAGGCCGCGTTATTGCGTATCCATTGCGCCGAGGTCGGGGAAGATGCGCTGGAGGAGATGCTGTCGCCGCGAAGCAAATCGGCGGGCAGGGCGCGGCGGGCGGCGGAGACACCCGGCACGCTGGTTCTGGACGGCTTCGAGCGGCTGAGCGAAAGCGTGCAACTGCGGCTGTCGGAATTCCTCGAAGCCAGCAGTCTGGCGACCGACCCCGCCGAGCGCGTCCGAGTCGTTGCGATCTCGACGCTTTCGCCGCAGGCGCTGGCAGCACTTCCGTCCATCCGGCGTGACCTGCTCTATCGCCTTTCCGTCTTGCCGATCGGCATGCCCGCGCTCCGGGAAAGACGGCAGGATATACCGGCCTTGGCAGCCGAAATCCTGCGTACGGCTGCTGTCCGCCAGGGCCTTGCGCTGCCCGATATCAGCCGGGATGCGCTCGATTTTCTCTCGGAGATGGAATTTCCCGGCAATGTTTCCGAACTCGAGGCGCTGCTGCTCGGCTCATTGCTGTCGTCCGAGCCGGGCTCCGCGATCTGCGCCACGGTATTGCGATCGCTGATTCCCTCCATGCATCCGCAGACGCGGCTGGATACCGCCGACCACAGTCTGGATACCGATATCGAGCAAGCGATCCTCAGCGGCAAAATTTCGCTCGATAAGGTCAACAACCGCATCTATCAGACCACGATTCGGCTTGCGAATGGCAATGTCTCGCGTGCCGCCCGCATGCTGGGCCTGAGCCGGGCGCAGTTCGCCTATCGACTTGGGCAGGCGGGAATGGAAGCCGAGCGATAAGGTTCCCGGCTCTTCGCGCGCAACCAGTTGTTATAGCGTCATGATTAGGCAATGCCATGAAAACGCGATTTTTTAAGATCATGTCTTGCAGATTTTTTATAGAACTATAAAATCACGATTACAGACTTATCAGTTTAAGCTGGTTTCGTTGACCAAAAACACCAGGGAGGAGGACCTTGATGCTGAGGCAACCTGTAATCGTCGGCGTCGGAGGCACGCTGCGAGAGGGCTCGTCGTCCGAAAAGGCGTTGCGGCTGGCGCTGAAGGCCGCCGCCGACATCGGCGCGCACACCGAGATTTTCGCCGGCCCGGCGATCAATCTGCCGCCCTATGATCCGATGGATCGCGATCGCACGCCCGAAGCCAAAGCCCTGGTCGAGGCCCTGCGGCGTGCCGATGGCGTCATCTTCTCGTCCCCCGGCTATCACGGTTCGATCTCCGGCCTGCTCAAGAACGCCATCGACTACACCGAGGATATGCGCAGCGACGCCCGTGTCTATCTCGCCGATCGCGCTGTCGGCGTGATCGTCTGCGCCGATGGCATCCAGGCCATGGGTTCGACGCTCAACACGCTGCGGTCGATCACCCACGCGCTGCGAGGCTGGCCAACGCCGTTTGCGGCGATGGTCAATGCCGGCGCCAAGCCCTTCCTGCCGGATGGCTCCTGCCAGAGCACCGAGGTCGAACAGAGCCTGAGGCTTGTCGCCGCACAGGTGGTGGAGTTCGCGCAAATGAAGATCGCCGTCGATTCCGTTCACGGGGACAAAGCCCCACGTAAATCAACACCGCTCACCAGT
The DNA here is from genome assembly GCA_028290545.1 of Rhizobium sp. Classification (GTDB taxonomy): domain Bacteria; phylum Pseudomonadota; class Alphaproteobacteria; order Rhizobiales; family Rhizobiaceae; genus Rhizobium_E. The sequence continues at coordinate 50,636 of JAQGJP010000056.1, forward strand.
GCCGAGATCAGCGAGAAGATGGCGGCGATGGAGATGACGTTCCGGCTTCTTGGATAATCCAGGAGGCGGCTGCCGGAGGGGGAGGAGCCTCTCCGGATCGAACAGCAACACATTCCGATCATTGAAGGAGGAGAAGATGACAGGAAACCCGCGTTTCAATTTCATGCATTTCATGCCGTATATTCATCTGCCGGAGAACCATAAGGACTATCCGTCGCTCTGGGTTAATTTTCCCAACAAGTATTACGATCCCAAGAAGGCAGCGGCCCTTTATGACCGCTATCTCGATGAACTGGTCTATGCCGACTCGATCGGCTTCGACGCCATCGTCGTCAACGAGCATCACAATACCAGCTATTCGATGATGCCGGCGCCGAGCCTGATCGCCGCAGCCCTTTTGCCACGCACCCGGAACGCCAAGATCTGCGTCTGGGGCACGCCGCCCAATCTCGAATATCCCAACCGGCTGGCCGAGGAATATGCCATGCTCGACGTGATGTCGCGCGGCCGGCTGGAAGTGGCCTTCCCGCTTGGCACCGGCATGGAGTACTGGGCCAATCCGGTCAACCCCGCGACAGCCCGCGAGCGCCACAAGGAATCGATCGAGATCATCCTCAAGGCCTGGACCCAGGATGGGCCGACGAGCCATTACGGCGATTTCTACACGTACCGAAATCTCAATCCCTGGACGCGGCCCTACCAGCAGCCGCATCCGCCCTGCTATATCGTCGGCACCGGCAGCCCAGAGACGATCGAACTCGCCGCCGAACTCGGCTTCGGTTACTCGGCCGTGTTCGTCACCCGCAAACGCGCACAGGAATTGAACAACAAGCTGCGCGAGCGCTCCGCCTTCCATGGCAAACAGATCCGCCCCGACCAGTTGCCGCTCGGCATCATGACCTATGTTGCCGAGACCGATGAGAAAGCCGAGGCCGAATTCGTCGATCATATGCGCTTCTTCTTCGAGGATGGCCTGCGCACGACGCCGAATTTCCTCGCACCTCCGGGCTATCTGTCGATCGACCAGCTCAAGGCGCGCGCCGCCGTTGGCGACAAGATGCACGGCTCGTTCGACTTCAAGGCGGTCAGCGAAACGCTGTTCGTCGCCGTCGGCAGCGCCGAGAAGGTCGCCAACCAGATCGGCGAATGGGGCGAGATGATGGGCACGACCCATTTCAATATCCAGGGCGCGCTGGGCGACATGCCGCACTGGAAGGTGATGAAGAACATGCAGTTGATTGCCGAAGAGGTGATGCCGCGCGTCGCGTCGCGTGCGCCGGCGGCCCACGCCATCGCAGCCGAGTGAGGGGGAGAGACATGACTGAATTCAAGAAGGAAACGCTCAAGATCAACGGCGTCGATACGGTGGTCTATACGGCAGGCGAGGGCGAGCCGCTGCTCTTCCTGCATGGCGCCGGCACCTTCCACGGCTTCGAATTCGCCAAATCCTGGGCGGCGAAGTTCAAGGTGATCCATCCCTATCATCCCGGCTTCGGCGAATCCGGCGATGACGCGGCGATGGACACGTTCAACGACTACGTGATGCATTACGTCGATCTGCTCGATGCGCTCGGCATCGACAAGGTGCATCTGGTCGGCTTTTCGCTCGGAGGCTTTCTGGCGGCGCAATTCGCCTCCCAGCAGCGCGACCGGGTCAAGACGCTGACGCTGGTGGCACCAGCCGGCATGAAGAGCGCCGAACATCCGACCATCGATGTGCTCTCGACACCCGGCGATCAGCTCGTCGGTATGCTGGCCTCGAACTTCGAGGTGCTGAAGCCCTGGCTGCCGACCGGACCCGATCCGGAATTCATGGGCGCGCGCTATCGCGAATCGACCACTGTCGCGCGGCTCCTCTGGGAAAAGCCCTGGGACCAGAAGTTCAAGCGTTACCTGCATAGGATCAACGCGCCGACGCTGATCATCTGGGGCGACGAGGACAGGATCGTCCCGCACCAGCAGGCGGCACTCTGGCAGCAGGCTCTGCCGTCCGCCAAGGTGCAGATCTTCAAGGGCGCGGGTCACATCGTGCTCGATGAGCAGCCGGAAGCGGCCAATGCGGTCATGGCACACGCAGCCTGACGCACGGGATCGATAGCTTGAGGCCGGCGCGATGCCGGCCTTCAACATAGCGGACGCCCTTGAAGAGGCGGATTTGGGAGTTGCTTACCGATCGCGATAGAGGGCGGGAACAAGCCGGCACCATTGGATATATCCCAGGAGAGCAAAGATAGGTGTCATGACAAATGTTGTTTCTGCCAGCGTCGCGAGCCCCATATAGACCGGAACAAAGCTGATGAAGGATGCAACAAACCCCAGCGGAAACGTCAGCACCGCAAGCATCGCGTGACCTGCTGTCAGGAGAACCAGCTCATTGTCGGGATAGACGAATGTCGCGCCGACGCTGCCGAGGCCGGCGAGCAATACCGTTGCAACATAGGCTGCTTTCGAACGTCGGATCCCCATCCCATCCCTCTCACGTCGGCATCAGCTCCGACAGCACATGCGGGGCGATCGCCAGATAGGCGCGCATCTGGTCCCTGACGATCATCGGCAGGTCGTCGGAAACGCGCGTGTGATAGACATAACGCCTTATGCCGACAAAGATCACCGAGGAATGCATGCCCCAGACGAGTTCCGTTTCGCGCTCGAAAATCGGAATTTGATCGATGCCCGGATAGTCGAACGCATGGCGTACCTCGCTGATGACGGCGGTCAGTAACTCGCTTTCCACGTGGCCGAGATAGGCCTGGGCAAAAGTCGGATCCTCGAGCGCAGCATACCAGAAGCCGCGATACCAGCGGTCGCGATAGATCGGCGGCAGATATTCGCCATAGAAGGCGATGATCCGCTCGCCAAGCGGCCGTTCCCGGTCTGTCAGGAGCATGCGCCACTGGGGATCCCAGTGGGAGTTCTGGATCGAATCGCGGATTGCGACAATCAGGTCGGCCTTGGTGGGAAAATAGCGATGCACCAGCGGCTGGGTGACCTTAACCCGGTCGGCGAGTTCCTGCACGGTGATGCTCATGCCCTTTTCGGAGAACAGATCTATCGCGGCTTCGAGCAGTTCGCGCCTGCGTTCCTCCGCCGGCAGGTTGCGCCGCGTGACGGCAGCGCCGTCCTTCTTCACCAGTCGTTTTCCCATCAGACTGTTTGGCATGAAAAACACGGCTTGGAAATCGGCATTCCGCACCTCTGCCTGCTTTTACCGGAAATGCGTGCGCTAAGGGTTTTCGACAGCGAATTCAGGAACCAATTCCGGCACCACCGGGTTCTAGCTGAAAATGGAGGACTGACGATGGCAGTGAACAGACGTGTAGGCGAACCCATCCCCACCGGCATTTTCGGCAGCGATGGTACACCTTTGACTCGGGAAGTGTCTGAAAGCGAGCGCGCGGGCGACAGCCAACAGCAACTGGACGCAATCAAGGAAGAAATCCGGCAGGTCAGCCACATGATCTCGCATCTCACGGAAACGACGACAAGATACGCACAGGAGCGTGTTCAGACGGCAGCCCAGACTGCAGTCGATCGCTATCCGATCGGCAGCATCGTACTCGCGGCGCTGGCTGGATATTGGCTGGCCGGGCGCAACAGGCGCTATTGAATGACAATCCCGGGCACGTTGTAATAGTGTGCGGGCGGCCTGAGCCGCCCGCTGCAGACCTCAATGACGGGCCGGGCGTGTCTCGCCGCCCTTTTTCTCCGCATCATGAGTGTGGTGGCTGTCGCGTTCGCCGCCGCCACCCGACACTTTGCTCTTCGTGCGAAGGTCGGACTCGGCCGGTGGCTTTTTGATTTCAAGCGGCGCCTTGGCGTTTTCATGCGAGGCGCCCGGGCCCCCCTGGCGGATGGTGGCGTCGATCTTGCTCGATGTCGACATATTGTCCTCCTTATCGATCCTGCGTGCTGAGATGCGGCGTCGTGTTAATCGCAGTGTTGCCTTGCTGACCCTGCTTGGCCGCGTCGCCGACGCTGGGGCGTGCCTTCTGTTCGGTGGCATTGTCGGTGAAACGGGCATCCTCGCCCGGACCCTTGTCACTGCGGTTTGCCGGGGGCACCGGCGGTGCTTTCGTCGTCATGATCTGCTCCTTTCAGTGCGATCAGCGGTTTTCAGCCGAAATCCTTGTTCAGCTTTTCGATCGGAACGATGCGATTGGCGGCATGATCCTGATACTGGGCGGATTTGATCGCCTTGCCGTCCATGCCGCGTCCTTCGGAATGCTGGGATTTGTCGCGGTTGGTGAGGATGTCGTTCTGGCCGATCTTGTCGAGGTCCATATGGGTCATGGCGCCGCTTCCGTCGCCTTTTCCCTGGCTGCCTTCGCCGATGTGCTTCCTGCTTGCATGAGCCATTCGTCGTTCCTTCCGTTACGTCTTTCCCTTCATCAACCGATCACCCGAACGAAGGTTCCGCCGAATCGCGGTTGAAGATGCGCGTGGCGGGAACATTCACCGTGACCGATCATTCCCCAGAAATAATCAAAGGAGGCAGTCATGAGCACATCTCAAACCACCACCAGCCACACCAAGATCAAGTCCTGGGCAGAAGCGCGCGACGGCCATCCGGCTCGCGTCAAGGGTGCCGGGGAAGGTGGCATACTCCGTATCGATTTCGGCAAGCCGGAAGACACGCTTGAAGAAATCAGCTGGGATGAGTTCTTCAAGATCTTCGACGACAACAAGCTCGAATTTCTCTACCAGGACAAGACCGAGGACGGCAAAACCAGCCGCTTCAGCAAGTTCGTGTCCAGACATTAGAAATCGTTCACGCGGCGCGATTTGCGTCCGTGTCGTGATTATGTTTCGGTTCGATCCACAGAGGATCGGCCGGGGCGCTTTATGCGTCTCGTAAAAACATAAAAATATGGCGCACGAAGCGCCCCGCTTCAGTGGTTTTTCCCATGCAACTCCGGTTCCTCTGCTTCCCGGACGCTTCGAACCTGGAAGTTGCCTTCCGGGTTGACGGTTCCTGGATCCCGGATCGCTCCGGTCGCCAGCCCACCATCAGGGATTCGCCCGGTTCTCCTATGCGTCACGCGCACGCCCAGTCCTTTTTCAGACTGGAGGGGAACCATTTTCTGCATGAGCCCCGATCTGAGAATATGCGTCGTCCTCTCAAATCAGGCACCGGCCCCGCCTCGCCGCAACGCCTTGCGGTGTATCCGTGACGGAACGGGGAGGATTATTTCACGTGTTTTGGGACCGGGGATGAAATTTTTGATGTTGTTGCCTTGCCGGTTGTGGCGCGCATTGCAGGCCAATCCGGCAAATTTGCTGAGCGGTTGCTCTGAGCGCTGGGAAGCGGTTCGCGCTATCGCGCCAACGGCGGGCTGTCGCGATAGGGCCCGCAGCTTTCGCCAACCACCAGCGATGGCTGGAACACGACATTGCGCGGATCGGCGTTGGTGCCGCGGTTGATCCGGTCGATCAGCAAGCGGAGGGCCTCGTTGGTCATGTCGATCACCGGGTGCTCGGTGCGTGTCAGCCGCGGACGCAAGCCGCCGATGCCGGGAATGGTATCGGTCGAGGCGATGGAGATATCGTCGGGACACTTGAGACCGAGATCGGCAAGCGCCCGCATGACGCCCAGCGCCATGACGCCATTGGCGATGTAGAGCGCGGTCGGCGGCTCCGGCAGCGTCAGCAGTTCCCGTGCCACGGAATAGGCAGTGTCCTCGCGAAACTCCCCCGGCCTGACATGGCTGGCCGCCGGTTCAAGTCCACGGGCGCGCATCGCTTCCATCATGCCGTCGAGCCGCCCGCGGCCGGTGGTCAGATGCAGCGGCCCGGTGATCGTGCCGATCCGCGTATGCCCGAGGTCCATCAGGTAATTGGTCACTTGGCGGGCGGCGGAAACATTGTCGATGGTGATCGTATCGGTTTTCTGGCCCTCGACCGTGCGGCCGAACAGCACGGTCGGAACCGGCTCGCCCTCGGTGTCGCGCTGCGGGATCGCGGAGGTGACATCGACCGGCACGAGGATGATGCCGTCGCAGGACAGCATGCGGATGCGGGCGAGGATGCGGCGCTCGTTCTCGGGCTTCTCGTCGCTGTTGAAAAGAACCAGCGAATAACCCCAGGCGGCCACCGCCGCTTCCGCTGCCCAGACCATCCGCGCGAAGAAAGGATTGGCCAGATCGGCGACCACCAGTGCGATCAACTGGCTGCGGCCACGCTTCAGATTGCGGGCGGCGAGCGATGGCGTATAGTCGAGCTCACTGATCGCCGCGAGCACCCGGGCACGCAATTCAGGGCTGACATAGGCGGAATCGTTGACCACCGCCGATACCGTCGCCGTTGATACCTGCGCGCGGTTTGCCACATCCCGGATTGTCGCCATTCACCACCTAGCTAAACGTTTCGCTGAAAAATCTGCTTTAAATTGTGCATTTTGTCCAGAGATTGTGCAAAAAATACTTGCAGAACCAACAGAAATCGAGAATGCTAGCAAAACGGTTAGCTGATGTTCGCTGAACGAGCATCGCTTGTTTAACGGGAGGAATATCATGAAGCTTATTTCATTGGGTCTTTTGGCTGTGGCCATGACGGCTGCGTCATTGCCGAGCTTCGCGGCAGACAAGCCGCTGCTCGGTCTCGTATCGATCGCGGCGACGGAAGCCAACAACGTCCGCTATATCAACGGCGCCAAGAAGGCGGCGGAAGAACTCGGCTGGGAAGTATCGGTGGTCGACGCCGCCGGCAGTGCCGATCAGGCCAATTCGGCGATCCAGAATTTCGCCCAGCGCGGCGCATATGCGATTGTCGACCTGGTGTTTCCGGCGTCCTCGATCGGTGCGGGTCTCGATGCCGCCACGCAGGCGAACATTCCGGTCGTCACCTGGGGTGGCGGACTTGGCCTGACGGTTGCCGCCACCAATGGCTCCGGTGCGCCGATCGCGGAACCGGTTATCCAGAAGATGATCGACGATCTCGGCGGCAAGGGTGAAGTTCTGGCGCTGACCTATCGCACCGGCGAAGTCTGCCGCAATCGCGAAGTGCTGATGGACAAGATGCTGGAGAAATATCCCGACATCAAGGTCACGAAGAATGAAGTGCGCATTCCCGGCTATTTTGAAGACGGCGCGCAGTATGCCAACGCCTGGCTCGCATCCCATCCTCCCGGCGACGCGAAACTGGCGATCTGGGGCTGCTGGGACGATCCCGCGATCGGCGCGATCGGCTCGCTCCGCTCCCAGGGTCGCGACGATGTGCTGGTCTATGGTGTCAACGGCAACGCCCAGGCGCTGGAGAACATCAAGAACGGCCATATGACGGCGACCGCATGGCAGGACAGCTTCACGGAAGGCTATAATATGGTTAAGCTGCTCGGCGATATCAAAAAGGCCGGCGCAGACTGGAAGCCGAAGGCCGTCGAGGTGCCAGCCGTGCTGGTCGCCAAGGATACGGTCGACGAATTCCTCAAGCAGCATCCCGAAGCTGCCCAATAAGCTGAATGTAGAGTAGGATCGGATAGAGCATGCTTGCGTCCAACCCGGAAAAGGAGGCGTCGACCACGCCTCCATTTCTCGTCGCCCGCGGTATCCGCAAAACCTATGGTGGCGCGCAGGCCCTCAAGGGCGTGTCGCTGACATTGGAGGCGGGCGAGGTGCATGGCCTTGTCGGAGCCAATGGCGCAGGCAAATCGACTGTGATCAAGATTTTGGCGGGCCTCGCCCATGCCGATGCCGGCGAGGTGGCCATCGACGGCAATGTGGTGGCGATAACCAATCCGGGACAGGCGACCGATCTCGGCATGAACTTCATTCACCAGGAACTGGCGTTCATTCCCGGCATGACAGTGCTGGAAAATATCATGCTCGGCCTGCCGAAGAAGAGCCGGTACGGCATGGTCGACTGGAAGACCATCGCCAGGGACGTCGAGCCGGTCGCCCGTCGGGTGGGTATCACCGCGCCGCTTTCTGCCGAGGTCAAGGATCTGTCGACGGCGGAAAACTGGCTGATCAACATCTGCCGCGCGCTGATCCGCAAGGCGCGCCTGATCGTCATGGACGAGCCGACCGCGTCGCTCTCGGCCGCCGAAAGCGAAAAGCTTTTCACCATCATCGAAGACCTGCGCAGTTCAGGGGTGGCGATCCTCTATGTCTCGCATCGGCTGGACGAGATCCTGCGGCTCTGCCATCGCGTCACCGTGTTTCGCGACGGCAATTCGGTGGCCGTGATCGAAAAAAGCGAACTGACGCGGCCAAGATTGGTCGAGGCGATCGTCGGCGGCGCAGTCGAGCCACTGGCGCGCAACAATGGTTATCAACGCCAGGAGACCGTGCTTTCGGTCAAGGGCATCACCCGGCTGCCCAAGGTCAATAATATCTCCTTCGAACTGCATCGCGGCGAGGTGCTGGGCATTGGCGGCCTTGTCGGCGCCGGCCGCAGCGAGCTGGTGCGGCTGATCTATGGCGCCGATCGCCCGGATGCCGGAGCGATGTTGCTGGAGGGCAAGGCTTTTGCGCCGAGGTCGCCGTCACAGGCGGTCAAGGCCGGACTTGGACTGGTGCCGGAGGAACGGCGTGCCGATGGCCTCGTCCTGACCAAGAGCGTCGCCTTCAACCTGCAGATCGCCAATCTTGCCAATATCATTCGCAGCCCGGCACTGCCGCTGATCAACTACCGTCGTCGCGAGACCTTGTCGGCCGATATCGTCCGCGATCTCGCGGTCAAGACGCAGTCGATCGAAACGCCGGTCGGCCTGCTCTCCGGCGGCAACCAGCAGAAGGTGGTGATCGGCCGCTGGCTGCTGCGCGCCCCGAAGATCCTCATCCTCGACGAGCCGACCCGCGGTGTCGACATCGGCGCGCGCGCCGACATCCACCGCCTGATCCGCAGCCTCGCGGCGCGCGGCATGGCCGTCATCGTGGTCTCGTCCGAGCCGGACGAACTGCCTGATCTCTGCGATCGCGTGCTGGTCATGGCCGAAAGCCATATCGTCAGCGAGCTGACCGGAAACGATATCACCCGCAATGCCATCGTCGAGGCAAGCTACGCCTCCGATAGCAAGAAAAGGACCTGACATGAGCACTGTTGTTTCCACTCGCCGACTGTCGCCCGGCGCCAAACGCGCGCTCGGCGCCTTTGCCCGCTATGCGACGATTATCGGCCTGCTGCTGATGATCGCGGCGTTCTCGATCCTGTCGCCACGCGCCTTCCCGACGGTCTACAATTTCACCAACGTGCTCAACCAGACCTCGCTGGCGATGATCATCGCCGGCGGTCTGACGCTGGCTGTCATCGTCGGCGAACTGGATCTCTCCATCGGTTTTGCCGCCAGCCTGCATGGCGTGCTGGTCACCGGTCTGATCGTCTCCAACCAGTTGCCGATCCCGGTGGCGATCCTGATCGTCATCGCGCTCGGGGCGCTGATCGGCCTGATCAACGGGCTGATCGTGACCAAGGTGAAAGTCAATTCGGTGATCGCCACGCTCGGCGTCGGCACGATCCTGACCGGCCTGTCGTTTGCCTATTCAGCCGGTGTTCCGATCACATCGGGCGTGCCGGAGGCCTTTCTGCAGGTGTCGCTCGGCCGCTGGCTGTTCGGCATTCCAAACAACATCATCGTCATGATCGTCGTGCTCGGCGCACTCTGGGTGCTGGTGGAGCGGACGGCACTCGGCCAGGAGATCCAGGCAGTCGGGGGCAATCCCTCGGCCGCGCGGCTTGCCGGCATCGATGTCGATCGCATCAAGATCCTCGGCTTCGTCGTTTCCGGCATGTGCGCGGCGCTGACCGGCATCCTGCTCGCGTCAAGGCTCGGCAGCGGCACGACCAGCGCCGCCGATCCCTATCTGCTCACCGCTTTCGCCGCCGTCTTCCTCGGCTCGGCGACGCTGCGCGACGGTGAATTCCACGTGTTCGGCACGTTCATCGGCGCGCTGATCATCGCTTTCGGCTTCAACGGGCTCAACATTTTCGGCGCCCCGACCTATTCGCAATATATCCTCCAGGGCGCCATTCTCATCATCGCCGTCGGCCTTTCGAGCCTCGGCCGTATCCTTTCGCAGCGCTAGGAGGGCGTTCCATGTCCGATCTCTGGGAAGTCCACGTCATCGAATTCGCACGCTCCAAGGACCAGCCGCTGATCGATCTGGTCAACGGCGCCCCGCCGTCCCAGGTGCTCGACCTGCCCTTCGGCTTCGTGCTGGCGCAGAACGGCAGCCGCAACGTGCTGATCGATACCGGCTTTCTGAACGAGGGAAACGAGCAGGATTTTTCCAGGAAATTCGGCATTCCCTACTGGATCTCACCGGTCCGCATGCTGGAAGAGCTTGGCGTTGCGGCCGACGACGTGACCGACATCGTCCTCAGCCACGCGCATTTCGACCATATGGGCTCGATCTCGGCCTTTACCAAGGCGCGCATCTTTATCCAGAAGAAGGAATGGCTCTCCTGGAACGAGGCGATGGCGCTGCCGCCGCAATATGGATTCCTGACCGCGATCATCAATCCGGACAACATGCGCTCGGCATTCGACGCGGCGGTTGAGCACCGGCTGATGCTGGTCGATGGCGACAGGGACGATCTTCTCCCCGGCATGCATGTCCGCCTCGGCGAGGGGCACACGCTCGGCCAGCAGTTCGTCATCATCGAGACGGCGCGCGGCCGGCTGGTGGCGGCGGGCGACTGCATCTATTCGCGGCTGAACCTCACCGGCCACAAGCATGACGGCGTGTTCGCGCCGCTCAACAACGGTATCGGCAGCATCTGGAAACAGCTCGAGACCATGGACCGGATCAATGAAGAGATCGCCGGCGACCTCTCCAGGCTGATCATGATGCACGACAACGACCGCTGGGCGCATCTGCCGCTGGTCAAGGAGATCGAAGGTTTCAGGATCGTCAAGGCGTCGTAGATCATGGCTTGCCTCCAGCCACTCCCCAATTCCACCTTGGGCTCCAGCCTTTCCGCGAGTCATCCTCGGGCTTGAACCGAGGATCAGCACGCGACGGATTGCAGCTGGTGCCTCACGCCTCGAACACGCTTTCGCCGCCGATCCACGTGCCTTTCATCCTGTAATCGCCGGTGAGCACCACGAAATCGGCGTCATAACCCGGCTTGAGCTGGCCCTTGCGGTCGGCGACGCCGATGGCTTCGGCGGGATAGAGGCTGGCCATCCGCACCGCTTCCTCGAAGTCGAGACCGATCTTACGGTGCACGAACAGCACCGAGGACAGCATGTCGATATCGGCGCCGGCAAGCGTTCCGTCTTCCAGTGTCAGCCTGCCGTCCTTGCGGAAGATCTGGCGGCCGTTGAGCTTCAGGCCCGTCAGGTCGGTGCCGATGGTCGACATCGCGTCACTGACGATGAAGACCTTGCCCGGTCCCTGCTTGGCGCGGAGCGCGATGCTCATCGATGCGGGATGGACATGGAAGCCGTCGGCGATGATGCCCGTATAGAGGCTGCCGAGATTGATCGCCGCACCCACCAGGCCCGGCGTGCGGTTTTCCAGCGGGCTCATGGCATTGAACAGATGCGTGGCCGTTCGGGCGCCGGCGGCGACATAGCGCTCGGCGGTCTCGTAAGCGGTGTTGGTATGACCGAGGCTGACGGTGAAACCGGCTTCCGCCAACTGCCGCACCTGATCCTCGGTGGTGTTCTCGGGTGCGACGGTGATCATCAGGCCATCGAACGCGCCTTTCAGCGTCAGCAACCGCTGTAGGTCGGCGTCTTCCATCGGCCGGATCAGTGCCGGATGGTGTGTTCCCTTGCGGGCGACAGACAGATGCGGGCCCTCCAGATGCAGGCCGAGGAAGCCCGCAACGCTGGCGGCCCTGGCCTGTTTGCCGGCCTCGACCGCAGCGGCGGTGATTTCCCTGGTATCGGTGATCAGCGTCGGCAGCAGCGCCGTCGTGCCGAATTTCGCATGCGCGGCACAGATCTGCCGGATGCCATCGGCGGACTGGTCGTCGTTGAGCATGACGCCGCCGCCGCCATTGACCTGCAGGTCGATGAAGCCGGGAACGATCACGGCGCCGCCGCAATCGATCCGCTTTGCATCCTCTGGAATTTCGTTCGCCGAGAGAATGCCTCTGATCTCGCGATCTTCGATCACCAGCGAGCGGTGTTCATGCCATGCATGGCCATCGAAAATCCGCGCATTGATCAGTGCAGTTAGCTGGCTCATCGGGTCTCCGTCACCTTCTTGAGGGCGGGAGGGGCGTCCGGATTGAAACCGCGCGACCGCGACCAGGCTTCGACGAAACCGTAGAACGGAATGATCAGCGCCAGCGAGTCGGTCAGCGGATGGCCTGTCTCGACAAACGGCAGGCGGCGCGCGGACGTCGCGCCATCGGCGGTAATGAACGCAAGCGCGCCCTTGGCGGCGAGGCCGTCGGCGGTTTCGCGCACTGATGCCAGCGCGGCATCGCGGGCGGCGAAAGTGATCACCGGGAAACGCCGGTCGACAAGCGCCACCGGCCCATGCAGAACCTCGGCGCTGGAATAGGCTTCGGCATGCATTTCCGATGTTTCCTTGAACTTCAGCGCAGCTTCGCTGGCGATCGCCAGCGACGGGCCGCGTCCGAGCATGTAGAGCGATTCCGCTTCGCCAAGTTCGTCGGCCAGTTCCTGCCAGTTGAGTCTGGTCGCCTGACGGAGTTTTTCCGGCAGGGCGGAGATGGAGCGCTGGAGTTCGGCGTCGGCGGTCCACCCGGCAATGATCGCCAGACCGGCAAGAACCGAGTTGAAGAAGGATTTGGTCGCGGCGACAGCCAGTTCCGGGCCGGCATTGATATTGATCGGATGTGCCGAGGCTTCCGAAAGCGGCGACGGCAGCGTGTTGGTGAGCGCGATCGTCAGCGCGCCGGATTTCGCGGCGGATTGGGCGAGTGCAACGATATCCGGGCTCTTGCCGGACTGCGAAATGGAAATCGCCGCCGCCTGATCGAGCTTCAATGACTTGTTATAGATCGAGGCGAGCGACGGGCCGATCGAGGCGACCGCGCGGCCGGCCTGCTGCTCGATCGCGTATTTGATGAAATGCGCCGCATGATCCGACGAGCCGCGCGCGATGGTGATCAGGAAGGCCGGATCCTTGGCGCGGAGGGCCTGGCCCGCTTCCTTAAGGGAAGCGGCGGACTCCTGCAGCAGCCGTGCGGCGGCATCGGGGATTTCATCGATTTCGTTTCGCATATGCGTCGTCATGGTCATTCTCTCTTCACTGGTGCACGGATCAGACGTCTGTAAGCGTCATTTCCGCAACGAAATCATAGGCATCGCCGCGATAGAGCGAGCGTGTGAACTCAACGGCGCGGCCCGAGGCGAGATACGAAACGCGCTCAATCGCCAGTCCCGCGGAGCCGACCGGAACGGCCAGCAGCGCTGCATCTTCCCTGGTGACATTGCACGCCGAAATGCGCTGAACGGCGCGTACGGGACGGTGATCGGTGCGGTGCAGTTCCGCATAGAGCGAATTATCGACCGACTTCGGATCGGGCAGGATATCGGAAGCCAGGCTGGCGCGCTCGATGGCCAGCGGCAATTCATTGGCGATGCGCAGGCGGCCAAGCCGCGCCACCATCATCCCGACCTTGAGGCCAAGCTTCATCATTTCGTCCGGCGACGGGTGGAACAGCCCGCGCTCCAGCCATTCCGACCGGGTCTTATAGCCACGCCGCGCCATGTCCTCGGTGAACGAGGTGAGCCGCGAAAGCGGTTGCTGCAGGCGCGATACGGGCTTCATCACAAATGTGCCGGATCCGTGCCTGCGGCTCAGCAATCCGTCCTTGACGAGGTCGTCGACCGCCTTGCGCACGGTGACGCGGCTGACATTTGCGAACTCGGCGAGGTCGCGCTCAGGCGGCAGAGCCTGTCCGTGGCTGAGCTTGCCAGTGAGGATGGCATCCTCCAGCGAGTGCCGGAGCTTGACGTAGAGCGGGCCGCCGCCGGCGGATTGCAGGTCTGCGGGCGACAGGATCGCGGAGAGGGCTTCGGTCATTCCGCCACCTCGCGCTGGTCGATGAAGGATGATTTCGCCAGAGCGATCGCGCCGGCCAGCGCGTCTGCGACGGGTGCAACTAGACGGCTGCGATGGCGCGGCGAAAGGAATGGCGGATATAGGGCGGCCAACCCGCCCAGCAGGCAGAGCCGCCCGCCGCCGGTGATCTCCGAGACGCGGTCGAGTGCGGCGTCGATCCAGCCGGCAGATTGGGTTATGATGCGCAGAGCCGTTACGTCGCCGGTGGAGGCGAAGTCGAACACGCGCGGCGCAAACCGCCCGTAGTCACCCGGTTTGGCGCGCTGCGAAAACTTCACCATCTTTGGCGGGGCATTGTCGAACTCTTCCAGCAGGGATGTCGCCAGCAACGTCCGGGGGACTATGCCGTCATGCACCAGCAGGCTTTCCTGCATCGCCATTTGTCCAAGGCGCGCGCCGCTGCCGAGATCGCCGATATTGAAGCCCCAGCCGCCAACATAGGAAACGCGGTTTCCGCTGCGGGCGATGTAGATCGTGCCGGTGCCAAGAATGGCGACCCCACCATCGCCATCGCCAAGCGCACCCTGCAGCGCAACCAAGCCATCGGACTCGATGATCGAATGCGCGAACGGAAGGCGGGGTATGACATAGGCGACGGTATCCTCGACATTGTTGCCGGCGAGACCGAGGAAAGCGTCGGCCGATTGCACAAGCTCCTCGCTGAGGCCGGCGTCAGTAAAGGCTGCCTTGGCGGCCTTCGTAATGTTGACTAGGGCAGTATCGGGCGCGGTCATGATATTGGCGGCGCCGCTTTTGCCATGACCGAGAATCCGACCGGTCGCATCTGCGACCGCCGCGCGGCAACTCGTGCCGCCTCCATCGATTCCCACCAGATATCGCTGCATGAACATGTCTCCTGAAAACGATGATACCAAAAAAATACCAATATCCAAGCCGTAAAAATAAACTTTTCGATAAAAACCAAATAATGTAATAAAACAGTTCCTTAGGTATTGAGCCTAGGCTTTGCATGACAAAAAATTAATTGAAAAGTAAATTTATCTGGACAATTGGTATTTTTTTGGCATTAAATCACGGCAGAGGAGTTTTCAGATGACCGGACGTGGAACTGAGGCATTGAACGACAAGGCGAGGGGGCTCGACACGTTTGCGCCGGGCGATATCCTTGCGCTTCTGGGTTCGGGCCAGCAGGAAGCCGCCAAGGCCGTTGATGGCGCCCGCGATGCGATTTCAGCCGCATCCGCACTTGCAGCCAATGCTATCTCCTCCGGCGGAAAGCTGGTCTATGCCGGCGCCGGCAGTTCCGGCCTGATGGCGATGGCCGACGCATTGGAATTGCCCGGCACATATGGAATTCCCCGCGAACAGATCGTCATTCTGCTTGCCGGCGGCATGGCCAATCTGACCGATCTGCCGGGCGCGCCGGAAGACGATATCGAACTTGCGAAATCCGATGCCGACAAGAATATCGGTCCCGGCGACTGCGTTTTGTCGATTTCAGCCAGCGGCTCGACGCCCTATGCTTTGGCGATCGCCGAGGCTGCCAAGGCAAGGGGTGCGAAAGTCATTGCCATCGCCAACAATGCCGGTGCGAAGCTGTTTGCGGGTGCCGATGTCGCCATCCTGCTTGAGACGCCACCGGAACTCGTCTCCGGCTCGACCCGCATGGGCGCGGGCACCGCGCAGAAGATCGCGCTCAACATGTTCTCGACCCTGATGGCCATCCGCCTCGGTCATGTGCATGACGGTTATATGGTCAACCTTCGGGCAGACAATAAGAAATTGCAAATCCGGGCGGCCCGGATAGTGTCCGAGATATCCGGTATCGAATTCCAGGATGCGGGGCGGCTGGTCGAAGCCGCCTCGGGTTCGGTGAAGACCGCGATCCTGCTCGCTGCGGGCGTCGAGGACAAAAGTTCGGCTGAAGCCATGCTTCGGGAAAGCGGCCAGAATGTGCGGCGCGCGCTCGGCATGATCGGCAGATAGACTAAAGAAGAACCACAGTTGATGAACGCCATGGTGGCGTTACACCAAGAGGGAGAACAAAATGACCCGTAATCTCATCAAGGTCCTGCTTCTGGGCACCAGCCTGCTTGGCTATGCCGGGATCGCATCGGCCGAAGACGTGACGCTGACCATCGAGAGCTGGCGCAACGACGACCTGGCGATCTGGAAGGACAAGCTCATTCCGGCTTTCGAAGCCAAGAATCCCGGCATCAAGGTCGTCTTCTCGCCATCCGCCCCAACCGAATACAATGCCGCGCTGAATGCCAAGCTGGAATCCGGCTCGGCCGGCGACCTGATTACCTGCCGCCCGTTCGATGCCTCGCTGGAGCTCTACAAGAAGGGCTATCTCGCCGACATCACCAAGAACCCGGGCATGGAGAATTTCGAGCCGGTTGCCAAGTCCGCATGGCAGACAGATGACGGCGCGGCCACTTTCTGCGTGCCGATGGCGTCGGTCATTCACGGTTTCATCTACAACAAGGACGCTTTCGACGCATTGAAGATCGCCGTGCCGAAGACCGAAGCCGAGTTCTTTGCAGCGCTCGACAAGATCAAGGCTGACGGCACCTATATTCCGATGGCGATGGGCACCAAGGACCTCTGGGAAGCCGCCACCATGGCCTATCAGAACATCGGCCCGAACTATTGGAAGGGCGAGGAAGGCCGCCTTGCGCTGATCAAGGGAACCGAAAAGCTCACCGATCCGCAGTGGGTCGAGCCCTTCAAGCAGCTTGCCAAGTGGAAGCCCTATCTCGGCGATGGCTTCGAAGCCCAGACCTATCCGGACAGCCAGAATCTCTTCACGCTCGGCCGTGCGGCGATCTATCCTGCCGGTTCGTGGGAAATCGGCGGCTTCAACACCCAGGCGCAGTTCAAGATGGGCGCATTCGCACCGCCGGTCGCCAAGGACGGTGACACCTGCTACATTTCCGACCACACCGATATCGGCATCGGCATGAACGCCAAGGGCCCGCACACCGCCGAAGCCGCGAAGTTCCTGACCTGGGTATCCTCGCCGGAATTCGCAGACATGTATGCCAATTCGCTGCCGGGCTTCTTCAGCCTCAACAAGACGGCTGTGAAGATGGCCGACCCGCTCGCTCAGGAATTCGTTTCCTGGCGCGAAAAGTGCAAGCCGACGATCCGCTCGACCTACCAGATCCTGTCGCGCGGCACGCCGAACCTGGAAAACGAAACCTGGGTTGAATCGGCAAACGTCATCAACGGCACCGACACGCCGGAAGCGGCCGCCGAGAAACTGCAGAAGGGCCTCGACGCCTGGTACAAGCCTGCGAAGTAAAGGCTGATTGGCAAAGCGGAGTTTTGTATGAGGCTCCGCAAGGATTGATCGCAATTGCTCCTCTATCGAGGCAGGTAGGGGAGCAAGTCCCGATGTCCCATCGCGCGGAGTTGGCGACGTCAATTCGCACGACGGACACAGTGGATGCGGCGGTCCTTCGGCTCTTCATTCTGATTCCGCAAGTCGTCTTTGATGCCGCCGCGAGTCGTTCTCGATGCCTCACGGCGGGTTTCGATGTTTCTCGGAGGGTTTCGTGTCTCGAAGCGGGTGCGAGGTGTCGTGGAGCGTTCGCCATCTTCTGACCAGCCTTTGAATCCCGCAGTCTTCAAGCACCATTCAAACTAGGGCCAACCTCATGCAGAATGTCGATGATCTGCCAATCCAACAGGCAACAGTCCGGCGGCCGTTCCGCTGGCATATCGTCGTGTTCATGCTGCCGGCGCTGCTGGTCTACACCGCGGTGATGATCATTCCGCTGGCCGGCACGCTTTGGCTGTCATTCTTCAACATGGTCGATGGGCAGCGGGTTTTCGTCGGCCTGCAGAATTTCAGGACCTTGTTCGGCGAAGCCAGATGGGCGGACGGTTTCTGGAATGCACTCGGCAACAATGTGGTGTTCTTCATCATCCACATGCTGGTGCAGAACCCGATCGGCGTCGCGCTCGCCGCCCTGCTGTCCATTCCGAGGCTGCGTTTCGCAACATTCTATCGGACGGCGATCTTCCTGCCGACGCTGCTGTCCTTCGTGATCGTCGGCTTCATCTGGAAGCTGATCCTGTCGCCGATCTGGGGTGTGACGCCCGACCTGCTCGGTTACCTGCACCTGAAATTCCTGTTCGCGCCCTGGCTCGGCCGGCCGAATTCGGCGCTGATCGCGGTGTCGCTGATCTCGGTCTGGCAATATGTCGGCATTCCGATGATGCTGATCTACGCGGCTCTCCTGAACATCCCCGACGAGGTGATCGAGGCCGCCGAAATGGATGGCATCACCGGCTGGAGCCAGTTCTGGAAGATCAAGCTGCCGCTGGTGCTGCCGGCGATCGGCATCATCTCGATCCTGACCTTCGTCGGCAATTTCAACGCTTTCGACCTGATCTACACCGTGCAGGGGGCGCTGGCGGGGCCGGATGGCTCGACGGATATCCTGGGGACGCTGCTTTACCGCACCTTCTTCGGTTTCCAACTGCAGCTCGGCGACCGCTCGATGGGGGCGACGATCGCCACGGTGATGTTCCTGATCATCCTCGCGGGCGTCAGCTTCTATCTGTTCGCCATCCAGCGGCGCATGCGCCACTATCAGTTCTGAGAAAGAGGAAAGCGCAATGTCCAGAGCCCGTTCCTCAACGCCCCGCGCCATCGCCGCCCATGCGGTGCTAATCGCCTATACCTGTATCGCGCTGTTTCCCGTGGTGCTGACGATCATGAATTCCTTCAAGTCGCGGGCGGCGATCTTCCGCAATCCGATGCAACCGCCGTTGCCGTCGAGCTTCGACATGATCGGCTATGAGACGGTGCTCAGCGGCGGAAATTTCGTCCACTACATGCAGAATTCGCTGGTCGTCACCATCGTGTCGATCGCGCTGGTGCTGCTGTTCGGCGCCATGGCGGCGTTCGCGCTGTCGGAATACCGCTTCAGGGGCAATACGCTGCTCGGTCTCTACATGGCGCTCGGCATCATGATCCCGATCCGGCTCGGCACGATCGGCATCCTGCAGGGCATGGTCGCCTCCGGGCTGGTCAATACGCTGACGGCGCTGATCCTGGTCTACACGGCGCAGGGCCTGCCACTGGCGATCTTCATTCTCTCCGAATTCATGCGAACGGTCTCCGACGACCTCAAGAATGCCGGCCGTATCGACGGCCTCTCGGAATACAAGATCTTCTTCCGGCTGGTGCTGCC
Source organism: Rhizobium sp. (assembly GCA_028290545.1). GTDB lineage: Bacteria > Pseudomonadota > Alphaproteobacteria > Rhizobiales > Rhizobiaceae > Rhizobium_E. The sequence goes on from JAQGJP010000056.1 coordinate 69,792, forward strand.
GCTGATCCGTCCGGCCATGGCCACCGTCGCGGTGTTCACCATGATCCCGATCTGGAACGATCTGTGGTTCCCGCTGATCCTGGCGCCATCCGAGGCGACCAAGACCATCACGCTCGGCGCCCAGATCTTCATCGGCCAGTTCGTCACCAACTGGAATGCGGTGCTTGCGGCTCTGTCGCTGGCCATCGCCCCCGTTCTCGTCCTTTATTTGATCTTCTCGCGACAGCTTATTCGCGGCATTACAGCAGGAGCAGTGAAATGACCCCGATCAAGGTTTTGGTCGCCGGCCTCGGCAACATGGGCATGAGCCATGCGCTGGCCTATGCAAACAATCCCGGCTTCGAGATCGTCGGCCTGGTCAACCGTTCGACGCCGGAACTTCCCGGTGCACTGGCCGGCCGCGCCATCCTGCCATCGTTCGACGATGCGCTGCGGGAATTGAAGCCCGAGCTTTGCTCGATCAACACCTATTCCGACAGCCATGCCGGTTTTGCCATCAAGGCGATGGAAGCAGGCTGCCATGTGTTCGTCGAAAAGCCGCTGGCGACGACGGTGGCCGATGCCGAACGGGTCGTTGCCTGTGCGCGCGCCAATGGCCGCAAGCTGGTGATCGGCTATATCCTGCGGCATCATCCGTCCTGGGTGAAGCTGATCTCGCTGGCCCGCGATCTCGGCGGTCCTTTCGTGTTCCGCATGAACCTCAACCAGCAGTCCTCCGGCAAGACCTGGGGAACGCACAAGGCGCTGATGCAGACGACCTCGCCGATTGTCGATTGCGGGGTGCATTATGTCGACGTCATGTGCCAGATCACCGACGCCAAGCCGGTGTCAGTGCGCGGCATGGGCCTCAGGCTGACGCAAGAAATCGCGCCCGGGATGTATAACTACGGCCATCTGCAGGTGATGTTCGACGACGGTTCGGTCGGCTGGTACGAGGCCGGCTGGGGGCCGATGATGTCGGAAACCGCCTTCTTCGTGAAGGACGTGATTTCGCCGAACGGCTGCGTGTCGATCGTCATGGATCCGAACGCCAAGTCCGACGACATCGATACCCACACCAAGACTTCGGTCATCCGCCTGCACAAAGCCAAGACCGATGCCGATGGCGCCTTCGTTGAGCCCGACCAGATGCTGCAGATGGCGGGCGAGCCCGGCCATCAGGATCTCTGCGATCTTGAACAGGCCTATGTGCTGAAGGCGATCCGGGACGATATCGATCTCGACCGCCACATGAACGATGCCGTGCAATCGCTGCGCATTTGCCTGGCAGCGGACGAAAGCGTCCGCACCGGCAAGATGGTGGATCTGTAAAGGTTATGACGATGCTCCCGACACCTTGTGTAGTAGGGCGGCCAACAACCCGTCCACCGTCATGCTCGGGCTTGTCCCGAGCATCTGACCACGCCAGTTACGACACTCGGTCTCCTTGGAGAGGTGATCAGATCCTCGGCACAAGGCCGAGGATGACGTCGCATATTGGGGATGATCGCCGACAAGACTTGCTACCGCTTTTTTAGCGGTCAGCTTTTCTCCAGTTTCAAAACTTTTACAGCGGAGAACGACCTTGGGTAACCTTACTCTCAAATCGGTGAGCAAATCTTTCGGCTCCGTGGAAGTGCTCAAGGGCATCGACCTCGAAGTCAGGGATGGCGAATTCGTGATCTTCGTCGGCCCGTCCGGCTGCGGCAAGTCCACGCTTCTGCGCTCGATCGCCGGCCTCGAGGACATCACCTCGGGCCAGATCATCATCGACGGCAAGGAAGTCTCCGCCGTGCCGCCGGCCAAGCGCGGCATTGCCATGGTGTTCCAGTCCTATGCGCTCTATCCGCACCTGACAGTCAAGGACAATATGGGGCTCGGCCTGAAGCAGGCCGGAACGCCGAAAACCGAGATCGACACGCGGGTCGGCAAGGCCACGTCGCTGCTGTCGCTCGAACCCTATCTCGAACGCCGCCCGGCCGAACTTTCCGGCGGCCAGCGCCAGCGTGTGGCGATCGGCCGTGCGATCGTCCGCGAACCGCAGCTCTTCCTGTTCGATGAGCCGCTGTCCAATCTCGATGCGGCGCTGCGGGTCCAGACGCGGCTGGAGATCGCCCGCCTGCACCGGCGGCTGAAGGCGACGATGATCTACGTGACCCACGACCAGGTCGAGGCGATGACGCTGGCCGACAAGATCGTGGTGCTGAGCGCCGGCCGGATCGAGCAGATCGGCTCGCCGATGGAGCTCTATAACCGGCCGGCCAACCTGTTCGTCGCCGGCTTCATCGGCTCGCCCCAGATGAATTTCATCGACGCGGAACGGCTGGGCGAGACGGGCTACAAGACGCTCGGCATCCGTCCCGAACATCTGGCATTGTCGCGCGAAAGCGGCGAGTGGTCCGGCAAGGTCGTGCATGTCGAACATCTCGGCGCCGACACCATCGTCTATATCGAAAGCGAGAAGGTCGGGCTGCTGACGGTGCGGATGTTCGGCGAGCACGCCTATGCCCCCGATGACGTGGTCTATGCCTCACCCGATGGCGGCACCAAGCACCGCTTCGATGTGGATGGCAAAGTCATTCGATGAAGGCGGCGACTGGGGGGAATGCTCAACGCGTGCCGTTCGTCCGAATCTCCGCATGATCCTCTGTTTCGACATCGGCGGCAGCTGGATCAAGAGCGCGGTTGCGCGATCCGCCGATCAGATTGAGATTCTGGCAAAATCTCCGACTCCGGCGGATGATTTCGAGGCTTTCGCCGATGAACTGAAAGCCATGCTGGACTCACTGCCGGAAAAGCCTGACTGCGTGGCGATCTCGATGACCGGAGTGGTCGATCCGGACACCGGGATCATCACCTGCGCCAATATTCCCTGCATCGACCAGCGGTATTTGCGGGCAGATCTCGAACAGCGGCTTGGCGTGCCGGTCCTGATTGCCAATGACGCGGATTGTTTTGTGCTCGCCGAGGCTGGCAAGGGCGCGGGGCAGGGGTATCGCATCGTGCTGGGGATCATCCTGGGATCCGGCGTCGGCGGCGGTCTGGTGGTAGACGGCAGGCTGGTTAACGCAGCCGGCGGCTTTGCGGGCGAATGGGGTCACGGACCGGCAGTTGCCGCCTTTGCCGGCGATCCACCGATTGCCATCCCTGCCTATTCCTGTACCTGCGGCCAGAAGGGCTGCGTCAATACGATCGGCGGCGCGCGCGGCCTGGAACGCCTGCATACGCATATCCACGCCGAGGATATGTCCAGCACCGGGATTGTTGCGGCATGGCAATCGGGCGACGGCAAGGCGGCAAGAACCGTTGAAGTCTACGTCGATCTGATCAGTTCGCCGCTCGCCCTTGCCATCAATATTACCGGTGCATCGATCGTGCCGGCTGGCGGCGGGCTCGCAAATTCCCGAGAACTTCTCAGAGAAATTGACCAAACCGTAAGAAGACGCATACTAAGACGGTTCGACCGGCCGCTCGTGGTGAAGGCCGGGTGTGAGATCGAGCCGGGTCTGATAGGCGCGGCACTGATGGGATTGGGACGAAGTCGGCATGGCTGACATTTTGCTCGAAGTCTGCGTGGACAATGTTGCCGGCCTTGAAGCGGCGATAGACGGTGGCGCGGACAGGATTGAGCTTTGCAGCGCATTGGCGGTCGGCGGGCTGACCCCGTCCGCCGGTCTGATGAGTGCGGCCCAGCGTTCGCCGATTCCCTGTTATGCCATGATCCGTCCGCGCGCTGGTGATTTCATCTATTCCAACGCCGAACTCGACATCATGACCAACGATATCTATTTCGCCGCCTCGTCCGGCCTGGCAGGCGTGGTGTTCGGCGCCAGTCTGCCAGACGGTCGGCTGGATTCCGAGGCGCTGATCGCGCTTTCGAATGCCATAGGCGACCTGCCGCGCACATTGCACCGTGCCTTCGACCTTGTACCGGATATGGCCGAAGCGATCGAGCTTGCGATCGATTGCGGTTTCGAGCGAATTTTGAGCTCCGGCCGTGCTGAAAATGCTCTGGACGGCATCGATGATCTCGTGGAGGCGATCAGGATTTCCGGGGATCATATCTCGATCATGCCGGGCGGTGGCGTCAATCTGGAGACGATCGATGCTATTCTTTCGCGTGCGGAAGCGAGGGAAGTGCATTCCTCATGCTCGTCGATGGTGACCGCCTCAAACCGGCATCTGGTGACGCTCGGATTTTCCGAACCCGCGACCAAGCAGACAGATGCCAAAATGGTAAGGGCTATGAAGTCGAGACTGGTGGGGCGCCGCTGACAAAGAAGACCGTTCTCTGGCGCATGCAAGCGGCGGGGAGTGCGCTTCTGCTGCAACCATGCCCGGGGGGATGGGCGTGGAGAACGGTCAATTCGACAGGAAGCCTGGGGGACAATGCGGGCAGATTTGCTTCCTGCGTTGTTACAATTGCTCACGCGGCAATCGGTTCCCGCCGCTTGCGTTATTTTTGTCTTACATAGATATGTGCCTCGGCGGCGGCCCTGATGAACGCGTTGCGCGCCGCTTCGGGCGGCTTTTCGCCATCCAGCGCTGCCAGACAATCGGAGAGCGCTTCGTTATACGCTCTCCCTTCGTCGATGGGCCAAAGTGTAAGAAGGCATTCCGCGGCGTGTTTCGTGCCGGTGACCGTGCGGTACTTGCCGGTTCCGTGAAGCTCAAGCTCAACCGGCGATTTCCAATACTGGGACTCCATAACGCTTTACTCCGTGGACGCAACTTATGCGATTCAACGGATGAGCACGCGACTCGTTCCGCTTGCATAAGAAGAGTCTTCGGAATCGGGGGTTGGTGGCGTGATTGAAGACGGTCGTCTGTCCCAATTGATGTCGTTCATCCGCGCCTCTTGCAAACCGCCTGCCAACACTGAAGGCAAGTTGCGGGTCCCGCCAGGGCTCGGATTTTTCAGCCGCCGCGAGATACCCCTTCTTCTGTATCGAGGTCTTCCAGTATCTTCGCGGGGACATCGATCCTGGCGGCACGGGTCGCCTCAAGATCCGCGTCGTCGGCGGGATCCGGGTCGTGATCATAGGCACGCCATTGATTCTGCATGACCTTTGTCAGGCCAGCGAGTACGTCTTCCGTGCCCCAGCCGGCGGCATTCGCGTCGGCGACGAGGGCTTCCAGGCGCGCGTTCAGAAAATCCTGCAGATTTATCGGATCCGTTCTTTCGGGCATCGGCGATCTCCTGGTTGTTGTTGCCGCCTTTGCGAAGTGCGGCCATGACAAAGTCCATGCCGAAACAACAAAGCCGGGCTCGTGAGCCCGGCCTTGCTTTTCGACCTGCATGTCGTCAGTGGACGGCCTTGCCGCTCTGTTCTTCTTCCTCGTTGATCGCTTCCTGGCCGACAACGGACAGATGAACGCGGTTGTCCTGAACCGTTTCCACCAGATCGAGTTCGATGAAGTGATGATGGCCCGCATGTGCGGCGCCCTGGCTGTCGGCCTGGGTCAGCTTGATACGGCTGCCTTCGACGCGATCGACCGTGCCGACATGCTTGCCGTCCTTGCCGATGATTTCGGAATGTTCCTTGATCTGCGAAGCGTTGATCATTGGGATTCTCCTGCCTTGGTTGTGGGGGTGGTTTCCCCGATTAAACGCGCGACGCGGTGTTTTGATCCACATCGTCGCCCGCCCTGTCGCCAGGCGTGGCGAAAAATATTTCGCGTCGATCCTATACGGAAGAGAATGGCATATCCCACCGAAGCCATGGTTTGCAGGCACTTCCTGTCTTTGCTTAACGATGCATTCAGAGTTTTAGCGCATGCTTTTTGTAGTGTCTCGCATATAGGAGTGGGAATATGCGCTTTTATGCCATGCTTTTTCTGGTTGCGTTGGCTTCACCGGCACTTGCCTCGCCGCAATGCACATCCGAGCCCAAGGACAAATGGCTCGCCAAAGCCGTTATCCAGGCCAAGGCCGAGGCCATGGGCAACACGATCGATATCCTGAAAACCACCAAGGGCAATTGCTACGAGGTCTATGGCCGCAATGCCAAGGGCAAGCGGATCGAGATCTATTTCAATCCCGTTACCGGTAAACCAGTACAGGAGTCCTGAGGCTGAGGCCGGACTCGTCAGGGTATTCTCATGCTAGATCGGTTGTTTCGTAACCGGAACACCATGCGCATCGTCTTGAGCATCAGTCTGGCGTCCGCGCTGGTACCGACTGCTTTTTGCGGTTACGAACTCATTCATATCCATGGCGATCTCGTCGCCACTCAACAGGCAGCGAAACTCGCTTCCAATGCCCGCGGTCTTGTCGACAAGATCAGCCAGAGTCAGTTCAATCTGGCGGCAGCGCCGCTGGAGCTTTCTGTGGAGGAGCGCGACCGCCTGTATAAACAGACAGACAGCAATCTTGCGTCGCTGAAGACCGCCGTCGGCTCGGCCAAGAGCCTGACGAGCGCCTTCCTGACCGCTGACGAGCAAGCAGCTCTGCTGGATTCGACCGACCAGTTCGCCCACAGCTGGGAAGAAATCAAGGATGGCCTCTCCGAAGGTATGTCAGAGCCGGAAAAAGCCTATCACTTTCTCAATATCTTCGATCAGGCCGGCAGTGCCCGCGACATTCTGGTCAAGCTCGAGAAAACCGCGACGGCCAATGCAGATTCGTCCGCCGCCGCGTCGACAGCCGGCGTCAACGACGTCGCCTGGATGCTGGGAATCATTTTCGTGTTGTCGACCGCGGTCAGCATGACCGCGCTGGTTGGCAACTATCGTTACGCCGCGTCGGTACGCAAAGCCAATGAAGAACTCGGCGATGCCGTCGATAGCCTGAAACAGCGCGATATTGCGCTGCGCGGTCAGAACGAGCGGTTCAATGCAGCGCTGGAAAACATGTCGCAGGGCCTGTCGATGTTCGATGCCGGTGCGAGACTGATCGTCTGCAATCAGCGCTACCGCGATATCTACGCGCTCGACCCGGAGACATGGAAGCCAGGCGTTTCGCTGGGCGACCTGTTGGGCAACCAGGTGCGCAACGGCGACTATCCGGGTGGCGACCGCGAGGGCTTCGTCCAGGCGCTGCACCGCGGCCTGACGTCAAAGGAACCGTTCATCACCACGATCAACACGTTGCCCGGCCGTGTCCTGCAGGTGACGAGCCAGCCGATGCCCGAGGGCGGCTTCGTCGCCACCCATGAGGATGTCACCGAGCGCAAGGCAGTGGAGGACCGCATCGCCCACATGGCCCATCACGACGCTCTGACCGGGCTGCCGAACCGCGTGCTGTTCCGCGAAAAGCTGGATGAAGCCCTGGCGCGCCTGCCGAATGGCGAAAGCTTCTATGTCCTCTGCCTCGACCTCGACCATTTCAAGGATGTCAACGACACGCTTGGCCATCCGATCGGCGACAAGCTGCTCTGCGCTGTTTCCGACAAGCTGAGCCACGCCGTTAACCGCGCGGATATGGTCGCGCGGCTGGGAGGTGATGAGTTCGCGATCATCCAGCTCAATGCAACGCCGCAAGACAACACCGCGCTGGCGCAGACTCTTATCGACATGTTGAACACGCCATTCGAGATCGAAGGCCATCAGGTTCTGGTCGGCGTCAGCATCGGCATCGCGGTGGCGCCAACCGATGGAGACGACCCGGATGCGTTGTTGAAAGCCGCCGACATGGCGCTCTATCGTGCCAAGACCGATGGCCGAGGCGCTTACCAGTTCTTCGAGCCGGCAATGGATGCCAAGATGCAGGCACGTCGGGCGCTGGAGCTCGATCTTCGCAAGGCACTGCCGAATGGCGAGCTGGAGGTCTATTATCAGCCGCTCGTCAACCTCGAACAGGACCGTATCAGCGGCTTCGAGGCTTTGCTCCGCTGGCACCACCCGGAACGCGGCATGATCTCGCCAGCCGTCTTCATTCCCCTGGCCGAGGAGATCGGACTGATTACCAAGATCGGCGCCTGGGTTCTGAAGCAAGCCTGTGCAGAAGCTGCCACCTGGCCAAATGATATCCGCGTCGCGGTCAATTTCTCTCCGGCACAGTTCAAGAGCCGTTCCCTGATACTCGATATCACTTCGGCGCTTGCGGCCTCAGGGCTCCGGCCGAAGCGGCTGGAGGTCGAGATCACCGAATCCGTCATGCTGCAGGACACGGATGCGGTGCTTCAGACCTTGCACCAGATCCGCGAACTCGGCGTCCGCATTTCAATGGACGACTTCGGTACCGGCTACTCGTCGCTCAGCTATCTGCGCAAGTTCCCGTTCGACAAGATCAAGATCGACCAGTCCTTCGTCCGCGACCTGACCGACAAGGCGGATTCGATTGCCATCGTCAAGGCGGTGGCGACGATGAGCGCCAGTCTTGGCATGGATACCGTCGCCGAAGGTGTGGAAACGCTGGATCAGCTCAGCAAGGTGCGGCTTGAAGGTTGCACGGAAGTGCAGGGCTACCTTTTCAGCAAGCCGAGGCCGAGCAAGGAGATCCCCGAACTGCTCGCCTCCTTCATCAGGGAGCGGCAAGTCGCCTGACCAAAACTCTTGCCGGCGGAATGATTCCATGGGTGGTATGAACGAAATCGTTCAGTGCTGGAAGCGCGGACGAGGGCGGGGCGATCCCTTCCGAATTTTCGCGACGACAAAATAAACGATTTTCGCCATATTCCGTGGGAACGATGCGTCCCCTGAATGCGTCTAAAGCAGATCGCGCGTCCACTTTGCTGTGGTTGTCGAAATCCTCCGACGGATATTGACGCGCAGCGCATTCCAACATGATCCCTTGGTGCTTCGCTGATGTTTCAGAGGTTTGATATCGTGTCGACGGAGAGGGTGCAGGACAGGGCCGGGGGGCTTATCGCGCGCTTCTTCTGGGCGATCGTCGCCCTGATCGTCGCGATCGGGCTGATCTTCCGCCTGCCGGGCCTCGGCAGTCGTTCGCTCTGGATCGACGAACTCTACAGCGAATGGTTCTCGTCCAGATCGTTTGCCGAGCTTTGGCGAGATGTGCCGTTCTACGAGCCGCATCCGCCGATCTATTACACATTGCTCAAACTATGGACCTTGCTTTTCGGCAATTCCGAACTCGGCCTGCGAAGCCTGTCGCTGGTTGCCAGCATGGCGACGATCCTTGCCGTCGCCGTTTCCGGTCGCTTCATAAAGGCCGGTTGGCGCGGCGAGGCCGCCGGCCTGCTCGGTGCGGCTCTGCTTGCCGTGAACTACGCCAACATCCGTGATGCGCAGAATGCACGTCCGTATGCGCTGCAGACCTTCCTCTGCACGGTCGCCGTCGTCGCCTCGCTGGTGCTCGTCGCGCGTCTGAGGACGCACGCAAGAGCCACCGGACCATCGGACGGCTGGCTGGGGTCGGCGCTGCTGCTCGGCCTGTTCGCCGGCTGTGCCCTGTGGATCCACAATACCAGCCTGTTCATTGCTCTGGGAATCTGGTCCGGCCTGGCCCTGTCGCTCATCGTCACGCCTGCGGGGCAAAGGCTGCGGAATTTCGCCATTTTCTTCGCCGCCGGAATCCTGGCGCTCGTCGTCTGGGCGCCCTACGTCCCGCTCTTCATCGAACAATCCGGCGCTTTCATGGGCCTGGCCTTCTGGCTCCAGCCGAAGGTGCGGGATCTCTACAGCGCATGGATGCTGCTTCTGGGAGATGATTGGCCGGCTTTTTCCCTGAGCCTTGGGCTGCTGGCAGTTGGCCTTTTCCGCCTCGCCCGATGCTCTCCGGTGCTCGCCCTTCCTGTCGCGGCGATCCTGCTTGTGCCGCTCTATACCGTGTTGGCCGTGAGCTTCGCGGTAAAGCCGATCTACATACAACGCCTGTTCGCATGGATGGTGCCGCTGGCACTTGTCGTCATCGCGCTCGGCATATTGACGGCGACGCAGCGGCAATGGCCCAGGCTGGTGCTCGCGCTTCTCGCCCTCACTCTTGCCTCCGCAAGATCCGTCGAGGATTTCAACAGGCCGATCGATGACTGGAAAGCAATCGTGACCGAGATCGCCGAGAATGCCCGGCCGGGCGATGTCGTCATCGCTGTGCCGGCGGAGGGCAGCATTGCGGTGGATTACTATGCAAGGCGGCAGGCGCGGTTCCCGCCGGTGGTTTGCGTTCCCGGCTGCTATCCCCAGCGCAACCTGCCCCGAACCTATATGAGCAATTTCGGCGCTCCCAAGCTGATCGAGGCGGATGGAGAGATCGTCGAACGGGCGCTCAAGACGCATGGCCGCGTCTGGCTGGTCCAGGTCTCCATATCTCTTTATGACCCGAAGAGCATTGTACGATCGAGAATCGCAGCCGACAGGACATTCGCGCGGTACTACGGCAATTCGCTCGCGAAGGTGGAACTTTTCGAGTGAGTTGCTCGTTGTCAGGACTGGCGGCAATGGGCAGCCATGATGCAGATCGACAGTCGAAGCAGGATTTCGGACATTCGCAACACATCTGAGCCAGATAATCTCGATACCGCCACGCTGCAGGCTGCGCCGGATGCGGGGTTTGATACGTTGCGCCGCTCCAGCGAACAGGGAGCGGAGGCATTTCGCCAACCTGTCGCGGAGTTAACGATCGTTGTTCCCACCTATGCCGAGCGCGACAATATCGCTGAACTGGTCAGGCGGCTGACGACGGTCCTTGCCGGTATCGATTGGGAGGTTGTCTTTGTCGACGACGACAGTCCGGATGGAACCTCCGCGCTGGCGAAATCGATTGCGTCAGCCGATCCCCATGTCCGGTGCATCCGCAGGGTGGGTCGGCGGGGCCTCTCGGGCGCCTGCATCGAAGGTATCCTGTCTTCCTCCTCTCCCATCGTCGCCGTCATGGATGCCGATCTCCAGCATGACGAAACGCTCCTGCCGCCGATGCTGAAGGCAATTCAGACGGGCGCCGATCTGGTCGTCGCGAGCCGCTACATCGCGGGTGGGTCGGCAGCACAGGGCTTTTCCGGGATACGACGCTGGGGCAGCGGACTGGCGACGGGCATGGCACGGATTTTGACGGGTACGCAGGTGTCGGATCCCATGTCCGGCTTCTTCATGATCCGCCGTGAAGCGATCGAGGACCATGCGGAAGCATTGGCAGGAGAAGGATACAAGGTCCTTCTGGATATCCTCTGGACTGCGGGCAAGTCACTGAAGATCGTGGAGCTTTCCTACCGCTTCCGTGAAAGGCGGAGAGGCGAGAGCAAGCTCGACGCGCTTGTGACCATCGATTATCTGGGACTGCTGTTTTCGAAACTGCTCGGCGGCGTGCTGCCCGTCCGGTTCCTGATGTTCGGCGCGGTGGGCGCCTCGGGCATCGCCGTGCATCTCCTGGTACTCGGCTATGCGCTCTCGACCCTTCATCTCAGTTTCGAATGGTCGCAGTTCACCGCCGTCATCGTCGCCATGACCTGGAACTTCGTCATCAACAATCGGCTGACCTATCGTGACGCCCGCCTGTCGGGCTGGCGGTTCGTCAGGGGGCTCGTGATGTTCTACCTTGCCTGTTCGATCGGTTCCGTCGGCAATGTCGGCGTGGCAAGCTGGATCTATTCCTTCCATGAGGCTGCCTGGCTCGCCGCTCTCGCGGGCGCGATCATCGGCGCGGTGTTCAATTACGCCGTCAGTTCCGCGCTGATCTGGAAGCGCAAGTGATCGCGGCAGCGATCGGGGTGCAAAAGTTATTCCCGAGGCTTTGATCGCGCCTCGGGGGTAATTTTGGGTGCCTCCAGATGGCAGAATGGTTCCATCCAACAATGAAGAGCTTCAGTCCGCGTCCTTAAGTTCGATCCAGACGGGCGCATGATCACTGGCATGTTCGCGGCCGCGCACATTCTTGTCGACGCCGGCGGCCACCAGCCTGGTTGCAAGACTGGGACTGAGGAGAAAGTGGTCAATCCGCAGGCCGGCATCGCGGCCCCAGGCGTTGCGCAAATAATCCCAGAATGTGTAGATCCGTTCCTCGGGATGCAGCGTGCGGATGGCGTCCGTCCAGCCTTGATTGAGGACGGTATGGAAAGCCGCCCGCGCTTCCGGCGTGAACAAGGCATCATCCAGCCAGCGTTCGGGCTTGTAGACGTCGAGATCGGTGGGCATGACGTTGTAGTCGCCGACCAGGGCGATCGGTGCATCGGTGGCCAGCAGCGCCGCGCTTCGTTCCGCCAGTCGGCGATACCAGGCAAGCTTGTAGTCGAATTTCGGTCCCGGCGACGGATTGCCGTTCGGCGCGTAGAGGCAGCATATCAGGATGCCATTGACCGCCGCTTCGAGATAACGGCTCTGTTGATCTTCCGGGTCGCCGGGCAGTCCGCGTTGCGTCTCGATCGGATCGGCGCCACGGGCGAGGATAGCGACGCCATTCCAGCTTTTCTGGCCCTGCCAGATGGCGCCATAACCGGCGTCGTTGATCGCCCGCAGCGGAAAGCGCTCCTGGGGCGCCTTGAGTTCCTGCAGGCAGACCACGTCGGGCCTGGCCTCGGCGAGCCATTCGAGCAACAAATGCTGCCGGCCATTGACGCCGTTGACGTTGAAGGTCGCGATCTTGAAATCCGGTCTGCGCTTTCTGGCTGGCATTGCGCTATCCTATTGGCCATACGATCAGCAGCATTGGCACGCTGACCACGATGACGATGAACGAGAGCGGTAATCCCAACCGCCAGTAGTCGCCGAATCGATAGCCGCCCGGGCCCATCACCAGCGTATTGCATTGATGGCCGATCGGGGTGAGGAAATCGCTGCCGGCACCGATCGCCACCGCCATCAGGAACGCATCCGGAGCATAGCCGAGATCCTGCGCGAACTTGGCCGCGATCGGCGCCATCACCAGCACCGTAGCAGCGTTATTGAGGAACGGCGTCACGGCCATCGCCGCAACCAGGATCAGCGCCAACGCCGCATAGGACGGCAGGTTCATGGCCACGTTCGAGAGAAGATCTGCGATAACATCCGTCGTGCCTGTCGTGCGCAGTGAATCGCTGACCGGGATCAGTGCGGCGAGCATGATCAGAATCGGCGCATCGAGATGGGAATAAATCTCTCGCAGCGGCAGGGCACCTGAAACCACGATCAGGAATGCTGCCGTGAAGAACGCCGCTGCCACCGGCACGCCGCCGAACGCCGTCGCTGCCATGGCCACAAGCAAGATGCCGACAGGTATTAGCCCGTTACGGACGCTGCCGAGCATCAGATCACGGGCGATGAGCGGCAGGCAGTCCCATTCGCGCAGCAGATCGGGAATACGGTTCACGTCACCCTGCAGCACAAGCACGTCGCCATTCTGGATGCGAATTTCCCCAAGCCGCTCGACGAACCGTTGATCGCGGCGGCTGATGGCCAGCAGGCGAAGTCCGGTATTGTCGATCAGCGACAGTTCCTTGGCACTCTGGCCGATCAGCCCGGAATTCTTGCCGACGATCGCCTCCACCGAACCCAGCTCGGTTCGAAGTTCCTCCTTGCGCTTGCCTCCTTCGGAAAGGCTGAGTTTGCCTTGGTGGACCATGGCGTCCAGTGCGGTTTGCTCGCCTTCCAGCAGCAGGACATCACCGGGCTTGAGCACGGTGTCGGGCAGCGGTTTGCGCTTCTGGCCGCCTTCGCCGATAATCGCAATGACCATGGCGTTGCCGCCGCCGAATTTTTGCAGCGCGCTGACGGAACTCGCCGTCGCGATGGTTTTCTCTGTGACGATCACTTCGGTGGTGTAATTTTTGATCTGCAGGGCTTCGTGCAAATCCGCCCCTTCGCGCTTGCGCTCCGGCAGAAGCCGGTAGCCGAATGCGAGAAAGAGAACGCCGGCGACTGCGAGTGCGGCGCCCACCGGGGTGTAATCGAACATCGAAAACGGCTGGCCGGTCATCTCCTCGCGCATTCGCGAGACGATGACATTCGGCGAGGTGCCGATCTGCGTCATCAGCCCGCCCAGCAGGGACGCGAACGCCATCGGCATCAGGAACCTCGAAACCGAAACGCCGGATTTGCGCGCCATCTGCATGGCGACCGGGATCATGATCGCCAGCGCGCCAATATTCTTGACGAATGCCGACATTACCGCGACGACAACCACGAGGATGATCAATTGTGTTCGCGGACCGCGCCGGTCAGGCGACAGACGCCGTAGCGCGATGTTCATGATGCCGGAGCGCGAGATCGCCGCACTGACGACAAGCGCCGAGCCGACGATGATGACAATGTCATCGGAAAATCCACTAAAGGCGTCCTTGGGTTTGACGAGCCCCAGAACCAGCGCCAGGAGCAGCGCGCCGACGGCGACGATATCATAGCGGAACCTGCCCCAGATGAACGCAACCATCAACACGGCGATAAGACCGATAGCAAGCCATTGATCCGTTTGCATGCATGTCCCCACTTCGCGCTGTGATCAACGCTTTCGACGCCGATCGGGATGCATGCATTGGGAAATTTTTTGACAGAGGGCGGGAGGTGGAACCTTCGGCTGCGATCGGTCGTTAAACGAGTGCGGGGCAACCGTGATAGGTGCCACATGGATAAGGTGCTTTCGATCCTGTTGTTGTTTCTGGCTTCGAGCGCCCAGGCCTCGATACAGTCGTTTAAGACAGATGAAACAGCAATCCGTCCGGTCCGCATAATCGAAGAGAAGAAGGTGGGAGATCCAGCTCTGCAACGCCCATGCGGAAGACCGATCCTGCTGTTAATGAAACTGCCCGGCGGACGTGTGATTCTTGTCGGCGTATTCCTGCCCAAACAAAGCTGCTGAACCACGTCGCGCTTCCCAACCGCCTGCGAATTCCATACGTTCGTATTTCGTTCTTGAATCGGGACCTGGGATTGAATGGCGGCGGCCTATCTTGAAAAGCTCAATGACGCGCAACGGCGCGCGGTCGAACATGGTTGTGAGAGTGGTGCGGACACTATCGCCGGTCCGTTGCTGATCATTGCCGGCGCCGGCTCGGGCAAGACCAACACGCTCGCACACAAGGTCGCGCATCTGATCGTCAAAGGCGCCGATCCGCGCCGTATCCTGCTGATGACCTTTTCGCGCCGCGCGGCGTCCGAGATGGCGCGCCGCGTCGAGCGCATCTGTGCCCGGGTGCTGGGTACAAGCGAAGGCGCGATTACCGATGCGCTGGCCTGGAGCGGTACGTTCCACGGCATCGGCGCCCGGCTGCTGCGCGAATATGCCTATGAGATCGGCCTCAATCCGGATTTCACCATCCATGATCGCGAGGACAGCGCCGACCTTATGAACCTGGTCCGCCACGAGCTTGGTTTCTCGAAAATGGAAAGCCGGTTTCCCACCAAGGCGACGTGCCTGGCGATCTATTCCCGCGCCGTGAATTCCGAGACAGCCCTGGATGTCGTGCTGCGGACGGCTTTCCCGTGGTGCTCCAACTGGCAGGCACAGTTGCGGACGCTGTTCGCCGGCTATGTCGAGGCCAAGCAGGCGCAGAACGTGCTCGATTACGACGACCTGCTGCTCTATTGGGCGCAGGCGGCCGCCGATCCCGTGCTGGCCGGCGACATGGGCGCGCTGTTTGACCACCTGCTCGTCGATGAATATCAGGACACCAACCGGCTGCAGAGTTCGATCCTGACGGCGCTGAAGCCGGATGGCCGCGGCCTGACCGTGGTCGGAGACGACGCGCAATCGATCTATTCCTTCCGCGCCGCCACCGTCCGCAACATCCTCGATTTCCCTGCGGCCTTCGAGCCGAGAGCCGATATCATCACGCTCGACCGCAACTACCGCTCGACGGGGCCGATTCTTGCCGCAGCCAATGGCGTCATCGAACTGGCGCGCGAACGATTCACCAAAAACCTGTGGACCGAACGCGAATCGAGCGAGCGGCCAAGGCTGGTGTCCGTGCGCGAGGAAACCGAGCAGGCGCGTTTCGTGGTCGAATCGGTGCTGGAAAACCGCGAGCGCGGCTCGGCGCTGAAGCATCAGGCGGTGCTGTTCCGTGCCTCCCATCACAGTGCCGTGCTGGAAATCGAGCTGACCCGGCGCAATATCCCGTTCGTGAAGTTCGGTGGCCTGAAGTTCCTGGACAGCGCCCATGTCAAGGATATGCTGTCGATCCTGCGTTTCGCGCAAAATCCGCGCGACAAGGTGGCCGGCTTCCGGTTGCTGCAGCTTCTTCCCGGTGTCGGGCCACAGACGGCCGCCAAGGTGCTTGACGCAATGCTGGTGGCGCCCGATCCATTGGGCGAGATGGCGGAAATGGCCGTCTCGCCCAAAGCCGCCGATCACTGGCATTCGCTGGTCGACCTGCTGCAGGCGCTCAGCCGCCGGACGGCCGGCTGGCCGCAGGAGCTCGAGCAGGCACGCCTGTGGTACGAGCCGCATCTGGCGGCCGTCCACGAGGATGTCGATGCGCGAAAGGCCGATCTCGCCCAGCTTGAGCAGATCGCCGGCGGCTATGCCTCGCGCGAACGATTCCTGACCGAACTGACGCTCGATCCGCCGGATGCGACCAGCGACCAGCCCGGCGTGCCGCTGCTCGACGAGGATTTTCTCATCCTCTCGACCATCCATTCCGCCAAGGGGCAGGAATGGACATCGGTGTTCGTGCTCAATTGCGTCGATGGCTGCATTCCCTCGGATCTTGCAGTGGGCCAGTCCGACGAGATCGAGGAGGAGCGGCGGCTGCTTTATGTCGCAATGACCCGCGCCAAGGACAACCTGTCGCTGATCGTGCCGCAGCGTTTCTATACCCATGGCCAGAACCCGCAGGGCGATCGGCATGTCTATGCCGCCCGGACCCGCTTCATCCCGGCGACGCTGCTGCAGTTCTTCGAGGTCGGCACCTGGCCCAAGGCCGTGGCGGGCGAAAGGGCGAATGCCGAGGTCCGGCAGATGCGCGTCGATGTCGGCGCCAGGATGCGCGGCATGTGGCGATAGTCGCCTCAGCTCAGGCGCAGATGCGCCTCTATGGCCGCGGCGATGAATGCCTGCCTTGCCTTGGCCGGCGCGGCGTCACCATTCAACACCAGATCGCAGACCTTCTCGGCTCGATCGTACTGGCTTCCGTGATAGTCGGACCAGCGGCGGTCGAGAATGGCCTTGGCCTGGCGCACCGTGCGTACCGTTCGACGAACGCCGGTTTCCGGGTTTTCAATGGTGATCGGGGAACTCCATGTGTTTGACGCCATGACGCAGTACCTCCTGCAATCAACAACGCCCTGTCGCATGACGGGTTCCAGGACATCGCCGGATGTTGGCTGGCATGGTTAAGGATTGGTTTGCGGCTGGGACGGGCAGGCCGGCACGACCGGAGGCGCCTGGTCGGGACCGCGGATTGATCGTTGGGGCGAACGATCCGGCGGGGCAGGCCCTGCGCGGGCAGTACGATTCCGGCTGGTGAGATCCCGAACGGGCACAGGCAAATTGCGCACCCTCGACTTTCCCCGTTTGCCGGATTTCGCAGCCGGCACGTCTCTCGCGCATTCCCCGATTGCCGACCTCTGGCGACCGCCCGGCAGATGTTCATCTGCCGGGCGTTTTCCGGCTCGCGGGAATTTCTTCTGAATTCCGTCCATTGACGCTTGCGCTCTGCCGCTAGCTGTGGCAATAGCCCGCCTGCCTGAGCGGTTAGAACATGTTCGCCGATCAAGATGCTGCGGTAGCTCAGTGGTAGAGCACACCCTTGGTAAGGGTGAGGTCGAGAGTTCAATCCTCTCTCGCAGCACCAGTTTTTCCACTTGAAATCGCTTGAACCCCTTGACCCGCATGCCTGCCGTCTATTTGACGTTACAAATGGGCAGGAATAATGGCGGGTAGGCCGCGAAACGATGTTGACCGGACGGCCGCTGCTTCGCTCGGCGCCTGTAGCGCGCAAAATCGAATGGCGCGGCGCGCAAGATCAGGTGGCACCAGATTTTCCCCTCATACATGCCCTTTGACGCCACTTTAGGTACTGGCCGGTAGGGCGCGTCCCAGTGAACATCGCTGAAAGAGATGGATTACCGTTTCCCTATCGTCCTGGCGATCTTGCCGATCTTATGTCACCGCCCAGCTTGAGCTCTTGCTCGATATTCTCGGGCAGGCGGAAGCGACGACGGTATTCACCGGGCGTCAGTCCGCTCAATCGGCGGAACAGGCGTCGGAAGGAAGCCAGATCTGAATAGCCCACTTCCTCGGCGATCTCCTCGATGGGCTGCGCGTCGCTCTCGAGCATCTGCTTGTACTCCTCGACCCTCAGCCACTGCACGTATTCGAGCGGGGCGTATCCGGTCGCCTTGCGGAAGCGGCGGTCGAAGGAGCGTTTGGGCAGGCCCGAAAGCTTAAGCATCCTGCCCAGGATCTCGCTGGATCTGTAGTTGAGAGCGGCGAGCTCCTGGCATCGTTCGACCACAGCGTCGCCATGGCCGACGTTGGCCGCCATCGAGGCATAAGGCAACTGCCCGTCGCGGTGCCATTGATAGAGGAAGAGCTTGGAGATGCGGATCGCTTCGGCGGTTCCCGCCCGTTTGGCAATGAGAAAAAGCGTCAGGTCCTGCCAGGACGAGGCGCCACCGGCGCAGACGATCGAATGGCGTGGACCGGATTGCACGAGGATGCGCTCCTCATGCAGTGTCACCTTGGGGAACTCGGTCCTGAAGAGCGGCACGAAGAGCCAATGGGTGGTGGAGGCATAACCGTCGAGCAGCCCCGCCTCGGCCAGTGCAAGCGAGCCGCCGCAGGTGGCGCAAACCAGCGCCCCGCCTTCATGCATCCGGCGAATCCAGTCGAGAAGCTTGCGATCCAATCCGCGAAGCATCTTCGGTGAATCAACGACGATGTTGGGAACGATGACGATGTCGGTTTCGTCGATCTCGTCGACGGTGAACTGTGGCACGATGCTGACGCCGGTGATCAGCGACAGCGGACCGGGACCCGCCGACACGACTCGCGGCGTAAACAGAACCTCGCTGACCGGCTCGTTCGAATTGCTCTTCCAATGGGAGCCGGCGGTCCACAGCGTGTCGTAGATCCCATAGATGATCGACGGATCGCATTCCCGGAACGCAACGATGCTGACGCTGGATGAGCGTCTCGTTTCCGGTTTTGATGGCTCAATCGGCTTCATGACGGCCATTGTGCCTCTGCCGCATCACCTTTGCAACACGTAAAAGATGTTCCGAACCGAGCGGCTCGTTAGCCAAATCCTGAAACGATTGTTCAGGAAACGACGACCGCCGGGGTCCGCAACAATCGCAAGGCTCGGATGGCGCAGTCCCCGATCCCGGCGTCTTAACGAAAGAAAAAGAAATGAGAAAGTTTGCAATCCTCGCCGTAACCGCCCTTACCCTCACGAGTGGTGCCCAGTCGGCATTTGCCGGAGACGCCGCGGCCGAGGCAGAGGCAGAGGCAGAGGCCACCTATCAGGATATCCAGAAGACTTATGGCTTCGTGCCGGGCTATGCCAAGTCCTACCCCAAGCACGCAATTTCCGGCGCCTGGCAGATGTCGAAAGCGCTGGAGATGGGGGCTGAGAACAAGCTCAACTCCAAGACGAAGGCGCTGATCAACCTCGCTGTCGCGGCGCAGATCCCGTGCCGCTACTGCGTCTGGATCGAGACGGAAGTCGCCAAGAAGTCCGGCGCAACCCAGGATGAGATCGCCGAAGCCGTGGCCCAGGCGGCTTACGTTCGCCACTGGAGCACGGTGCTCAATGGCATGCAGGTCGATTTCGACGAGTTCAAGAAGGAATTCGGCGGTCAGTGATCCCGCCAATTCCCGCCCGGCCGGATCATGGCCGGGCATCATTTCCGGCGCGGCCATCTGACCGCACCGGTCACCCATGCATTCGACAACAGTGCCGTCGCGCCACTCACGGAGAGGTGCGCAGTGCGGCGCATTTCCAGAAAGAACCACGAGCATGGCATTCCTGCGATTCAACGACGCCGATGCGCCCTTCGACATGACGAGCGGGACCAATACTTTCGAGGGAACAATAAACACTTCCGCCACGCAATGGCAGTTTTCCACCGGCAGTGCAGCCCGCGCGATCGCCTTCGGCGAGGGGATGAGCTTCGATGTCGGCAACAAGCCGACTGGCGGAACCGTTACCGAACTTCAGCTTCGCGTTGGGACGGCCGATACCAGCGACGCGGACGTGAGCGGGTTTTCGGTCTCCGCAACCCTGCTGCGGGACAACAATGTCTGGGACGTCATCCTGTCGGGAAACGACATCATCAACACCCAGGGCCTCGCCGTCGATCAGGTGGGCGCGGGATCATCATCAATCTTCGGCGACAGTTCACTGGCGAAGGACGGAACGGCGGGCGGCAACGACATCTTCATCATCGGCGACAGCTCTGTGCAGCTCATCGGAGATGCAGCCTTTATGGGAGAGCCGATCTCAAACCTTCAGAGGGCTCAACGACAGTCGATCGACTACCTGGGTGGCAACGACACGATCAACGGCGTCGTCGCGACAGTGCGCCAGATTTTCGTCGGTGATGTCGGAGAGGCTGCAGGTGCGGTGAATCTCTCCGGCGGAGACGACCTTTTCAATATCGGCACCAGCTTCGACGGTTCGGCAGTGACGGGCGACGTGCAGTTCGTCCAGGGTGGAGGCAGGCGGTCAATTGCCGAGATCCGCGGTGGAGAAGACGAGATCAGGGCGGTCGGCACCAATGCGGAACTGCTGCTGGCAGGTGACGTGGGCGTCATGTCCGATTTCACGGTCGTCCGGGGCGGCAAGGACGTGATTGCCGGGAATGACGGTGCCGACGTCATTTCGGGCGATGTCGCGAGCGATGCAAGCGGCCGCAAGGCGTCGATCCGGGGCGGGGCGGATCAGATCGACGGCGGCGACGGTGACGACAGGATTCCCGGGGAGTCGCTCGGCTTCCTCGAGGACCTGTTTCCGAAATCGGCCCGCGCCGGCGATCGCCAATCCGGGTCGGCACAGATCAAGGGCGCTGCCGATGTCATCGATGGCGGCGGCGGTGATGATGAGATCTATGGCGAGCTCTTCGCAGCCACCGACCAGCAGCTCAAGGCCGTCGCCGGCGGCAACGATGTGATCAGCGGCGGCACAGGCAATGACGAACTGTTCGGCCAGAGCGGAAATGACAGGATCATCGGCGGCATCGGCGGCGACATTCTTTCGGGCGGCACAGGTGCCGATCACTTCGTCTTCCTGACTCTCGAGGACTCCCGTTTTCCCGATGGCGGCCAGGACCTGATCACCGATTTCTCGCGCAAGGAGCGCGATCGCATCGATCTCTCGGCGATCGATGCGGATCTCACGAAAGACGGCGTGCAGGATTTCGACTTTGTCGGCCGGACCGACAGAACCGGCCCGACCGGTGAGCTCAGCTTACGGTTCGAGAACGGAACAACCACCCTGACCGCCGATACGTCCGGAGACACGATCACCGATTTCGGCATCGCTTTCGAAGGCCGCATCAACTTCCGGGACACCGACTTCATCTTCTAGGGCGCGTCGTCCCGGCGCGCCCGATCATCCAACACCCCCAAAAAAAGGAAATACGACAATGGAAATGAACATCGAAAAACTGCATGCCCTGCTGGGCACTGTCGTCAACGAACTCGGCGCCGCGCAGAATGCGGCGCTCGTCATCATCGGCGAAGAATTGGACCTTTACCGCAAGATGGCGGGGGCCGGCCTGGTCTCGGCCGGTCAGCTGGCGGAAGCAACAGGCACGCGCCAACGTTACATCGAGGAATGGCTCGCCGCCCAGGCCGCCTCAGGATTCGTGGAATATGACCGGGAAACCGGCAAGTTCCATCTCTCGCCCGAACAGGCAGCGGTGTTTGCGGTCGATGAAAGCCCTGCCAATGTCATCGGCGGCTTCCAGGCGCTGGAAGCGGTCTACGCGGACCGCTCGAAGCTCGCGCATGCGTTTCGGAACGGCGGCGGCGTTTCATGGACCGATCGTTGTAACTGCATGTTCTGTGGCACCGATCGCTTCTTCCGGCCGGGCTACAAGGCCAACCTGATCGACAACTGGCTGCCGTCGCTTGATGGCGTCATAGAAAAGCTCGAGCGCGGCGCCTTGGTCGCCGATGTCGGCTGCGGCTTCGGCTCATCGACGATCCTCATGGCCGAGGCCTTTCCGAAATCGCGGTTCGTCGGGATCGATTTCCACGCCTATTCTATCGATCATGCCAACAAGCATGCCAAGCGCCTCGACAATCTGCGCTTCGAGACCGCCAGTGCGCAGGACTTCCCCGGCCAGGACTTTGACCTCGTCACCATGTTCGATGCGCTGCACGACATGGGCGACCCCATCGGCGCGGTCCGCCATATCGGCAACGCGCTTAAGCCCGGTGGCACGCTGATGCTGGTCGAGCCGATGGCGGGCGACCGGCTGGAAGACAATCTCCATCCGATCGGCCGCGTCTTCTATGCGGCCTCGGCGAACACCTGCGTTCCCGCCTCGCTCGGACAGGATGTCGGGGCGGCATTGGGTGCGCAGGCCGGCGAGAAGCGGCTGACCGAAGTGCTGAACACCGGCGGCTTCGCGCAGGTTCGGCGCGCATCGGAAACCCCGTTCAACATGGTGCTCGAAGCACGACTTTAACCCTTTCCATGCCGTGCAGGGACACCGCACGCATGAAGACAACCGAACTGGAAAGGGTGGCCAACGGCCACCCGCGAGAAAGACGACGATGGAAATCCTGCTCAACATGGCGAACCTGCTCTACGTGCTCGCCTATTTCACCCTGGACATGCTGCGGCTGCGGCTATTGACGATCACAGCCGCGACGTGTCTGGCCGTATATTTCTACAGCCAGCCCGCGCCGATGCTGAACGTGGTGTTTTGGAACCTGTTCTTCATCGGGCTGAATGTGGGGCAGATAGCAAGACTGATGCTGGCCCGGAAGCGCGTGGTCTCATTTCAAAGTGCTGGTACCAATTCCGGCCTCAGCATAGTCGAGCGGAAATCCAACTGACCGAACGCCCGGAGCTGTTCGAACGAACCGGGCCATATGTGACGGCGCTTCGACGAGGAAATACGTGATCGCTACGACTTCTTTTCCTGCACGATATTGCCCCCGTCCACCACCAGAACCGTGCCGGTTATATAGCTCGCAGCCGGGGACGCCAGGAACGCGACGGCTGCGGCGACCTCCTCGGGCCTGCCCGGTCTTC
Organism: Rhizobium sp.; assembly: GCA_028290545.1. GTDB lineage: Bacteria > Pseudomonadota > Alphaproteobacteria > Rhizobiales > Rhizobiaceae > Rhizobium_E. The sequence goes on from JAQGJP010000056.1 coordinate 92,789, forward strand.
CAATCGGCGTGTTCCGTCCGGCAACAAGCTCTTCCTCGGTAGAACTTTCGGTGGCAATCCATCCAGGGGCAACGGCATTCACCGTGACTCCGTCACCTCCGACCTCAAGCGCGAGACTGCGCGTCAGTCCAACCAGACCTGCTTTCGCCGTGGAATATGCGGTCTCACCCGCATACGAGACGAACGGCCCGGTCACGGAGGCGATGTTCACGATCCTTCCATACTGCTGCTTGATCATTCCCGGTAAGAATGCACGGGTGAGGTGGAACGTCGTGGTTAGATTCCGGGCGAGGCTTCGCTCCCAATCGATATCTGCCATTTCGAGAAAAGAACGGGAGTCCGACGGAGAGGCGAGCGACGTCATGCCGGCATTGTTCACGAGAATATCTGCCGTCCCGACGCTTTCAAGGATGCATCCGACGTCAGCACGCACGGTGAGGTCCGCTATGAACGCAGAGACCCTGCCGCCCGCGGCCCGCAGCTCTTCGGCCCTTTCATAAACGCGTTCGGTCGTGGAGGTAATGACCACCTCGAGTTCAGCCGCCAGCAAGGCCTGGGCAATCGCAAAACCTATCCCCCTCGCGGAACCCACACCGCTCACTACCGCCAACCTGCGCATCACTATGTTTCCTCCTGCTTCATGCGGGCGCTTGCAACTGATGTCGCATCACCTCAAACGGATTCGGACCGGTGAAGATATCCCCGAAATCCCGGATTGATCCGCCCGGCCAGATTGGCGTCAGAACGTTATCTTTTCCAGTGGCTTGCGCGCATTTTCGAATTCCTTCAGGGTTGCCTCGCGCTCGGCGATATAATTGCGGTCGTAGGGAACGGCGTCCTGGTGGCGGGCAATCTGGATCTGGAAGATGAACAGGCGGTCGTGCCGGAAGGCGACTTCCGAGACGGCGAGATAGAATTCCCACATGCGGAAAAAGCGCTCATCGTAAAGCGCGACGGCTTCGGCTTTACGCGCAACGAAGCGTTCGCGCCATGCCCGGAGCGTATAGGCATAGTGCATCGGCAGGATTTCGATATCCTTGATCAGCAGCCCGGCTTTTTCGACGGCTGGCAGCACTTCGGCGACCGACGGCATGTAGCCGCCCGGGAAAATGTACTTTTCGATGAAGGGATTGGTTGCATAGTTGGGCTTGGTGCGGCCGATCGAATGCAGGACCATGACGCCGTTCTTGTCGAGGATCTCCGAGACCTTCTTGAAGAAATTCATGTAGTTGCCGACGCCGACATGCTCGAACATGCCGACCGAAACGATACGGTCGAACTGTCCCTTGAGGTCGCGGTAATCCTGCAGCTCGAAGCGGACGCGGTCGGAAAGATTGCGCTTCGCCGTCCGCTCGCGCGAGACCTTCAGCTGCTCTTCGCTCAGCGTGATGCCGGTAACGTCCACCTCTTCGGCTTCCGCGAGATAGAGCCCGAGACCGCCCCAGCCGGAGCCGATTTCCAGAATGCGATTGCCTTTTTCCAGCAGCAGCTTGGCGGCGATATGGCGTTTCTTGGCGACCTGCGCTTCATCCAGGCTAATGCTCGCCGGCTCGAAATAGGCGCAGGAATATTGCCAGTCCTCGTCGAGAAACAGGTCGAACAGCTTCGCGCTCAGGTCGTAGTGGTGGGATACATTCTGCAGGTTGCGGTTGATCGGCAGGCGGGATTTGATCTGCGTGCCGGCGATACGCGCCAGGCCGTGTGCCACGATCCGGAGCGTTGCCGCCTTGTTGACGCCGTTGCGACGAACCAGCGACAGGAAATCGAATATATTGCCCTCTTCCAGAATGAAGCGGCCATCCATGTACATCTCGCCGAGCTTCAGCGCCGGATCCTGCGCGATCGCCCGTTCGGCGTCCACGTCGGCGATGCGGACGACGATGGTCTTTTCCGAGCCATCGCCGAACATATGTGTCTCTCCGGACGCCAGAATGAGCTTCAGCGAGCCCTTGCTGACGATCTTGCCGATCATCTCATAAACACCGGATGCCATGCTTCCCCCGAAACAGAACCCAGAAACGCAGTCTTAGGCACATCCGCCGCGTGCGGATGACGAGACCTTAGCCTGTTCCGGTCCGGGAACAAGCCGTTAAGTCGATCTTATCCCGGCGTATTGGAAGATGAGTTCACCAACATGCTGTTCTATACGAAGATCTACGAATTTCGGCGCGCCTCCCAGGCAATTACAATCATCGCCGCCCGGCCGATCCAGAAATGTCTCTCCAAATCGCCGCTATTCGCGTTGAAGATGCCGGATTGCGAATCTATTCTTAGGATTCCCGACGCACGGCCAATCCATAGCGGCAGACGATTGGCCGGCCCGCGACATCGCATTGACGACATTCCGGCGGCAGGGCCGGGCCAGTGACTTTGTCCTGTGGAGTTGAAACCTTCACTGAAAACTATCCAAGCTTGATATGTGTGTTGAATTATTGGATACTAAAATAGAGGCGGTCTATATTTATGAAGGGACGAAGCTATGCTTGTTGGCGTGGAGGATTGCATCCCGGTTATGCGTTGCCCTCGAACCCGGTCTGAGCTTAAACTGCTGGATCCAGACACATTTGTCAGTAAAGACGTTGAAACTGGCGCCACATATAAGTATAAAATCGTTCATGGAAAGCCGATCCTGATCGACTTCTCAGATTCCGTGCTTTCTGAAGACGCGTTACTCAACAGTGCCGCACAAAGTCCGGTCGATCGCCATTCCCATTCCGGCGTTAGCGGCAGTATCAAGAAACTGCTTTCGCCGCAAAAGGAAGATACTCGCGAAAACGTCCGGCGCATCATTGTCGACCTCGAGAAGAAGCAGCGGCCGGTCCGGCTGTTGATCGTTGGTGGCGGCAGCATCGGACACGGAATGGAGGCGATTTATGACCATCCGGATATTCAGGTGTTCAGCTTCGACGTTTATGATTCACCGTATGTGCAGTTCGTCGCCGACGGGCACCGCATACCGTTGCAGGAAGAGTATTTCGATGCCGTGATCGTCCAGGCAGTGCTGGAACATGTGCTGCAACCGGCCCAGGTCGTAAGCGAGATCTGGCGCGTTCTGGCCTCGGACGGCGTCGTCTATGCCGAAACCCCCTTCATGCAACAGGTGCATGAGGGCCCCTATGACTTCACTCGTTTCACCGAAAGCGGACACCGTTATCTTTTCCGAGATTTCGAGCGAATTTCGTCAGGCGTGAATGGCGGTCCCGGAATACAGTTCATGTGGTCGGTGGATCATCTGGTGCGTGGCCTGTTTCGATCGACGAAAGCAGGTAAAGTGGCCAAGCTCGCTTTCTTCTGGACTCAATATCTCGATCGCTTCATTCCTCCTTCGTACGCGCAGGACGGCGCCAGTGGCGTGTACTTCTATGGCCGCAAGTCCCAATACCCGATCAGCCCGCAGGATATAATCAAGCACTATCAAGGCGCGCAGCAACCAGTCCGGAGCGCGGCGGATCGGCAGAGTGCCGGTTCCTAAGGCCGCTCGGCATTTTCGCAGCGCCAAGGCATCGCTTGAAAGCGGCCTCCGGTCTCCATCGTCATGCGCGCCTTGCGACTCTGCAGAGGATGTGGATCGACATCAATCACCAGCCAATCCGGAGAAGGGGTGTTCTCTGATATGGAAACGAACTGCCGGCCGGGAGATGCATCCTTTGGACCGAAGCCCTGGAAATGGACCGATGCCGTAACGTAACCGCTGCCAATATCAGGGCAACCGCGCCTCCTTCGGCAAAGGTGCCGGACCCCAAACTTAAACCTCTAGTTAACCCGATCCTAACACGAATCCTGCATTCTCCCGACCGTTGCTTCGCCGGGGAAGGCATATGCTATTGAATCCGCTCGTTTCACGCCGTCACTTCATCAGGCATTCGCTCGGGTTGGCCGCGATGGGCACCGGCCTTGCCGCACTGCCGTTTCAACCCGGCCATGCCGCGTCCGCCACGATCAGGAAGGCGTCTTCGCCGCTCGGCATCATCGACGATCTGATGAACCCGGAGGAACATCATTCATCCGAGGGAAGGCTGCGCACCAAGCTGTTCATGTCGGTTGCCGATGTGCTTTTGCCGACGGGGCCGGCCAAGCTGCGGATATTCAATGAAAGCCTGCCCGCCCCGACCCTGCGGATCAAGCCGGGCGACGCGCTGGAGATCGCCTTCGAGAACCGCATGCCGGCCAATCCGGAAACGACAAACATGGCGGCGAACATCCCCAACCGGTTCAACACCACAAATGTCCATTATCATGGCTTTCATGTCAGTCCGCAGGGCAACAGCGACAACGTCTACCTGCAGATCGAGCCGGGCCAGCGCTTCAATTATGTTGTCCGTATTCCGGAAGACCATCCGGCGGGCAACTACTGGTACCATCCGCACCGCCATGGCGCGGTGGCCGCCCAGGTGGCATCCGGTGCCGCCGGCATGGCGATCATCGGCGGCGCGCTGGACGAGGTGCCTGAAATCGCCGAAGCGGTGGAGCGCGTGCTGGTCATCCAGGCGCCGGTGCCCGGCCTCGACGGCCTGCTGACCACTGAGAACCCCATCTGGCCGCTCGATGCCGAACGCAATTTCCTGATCAATGGCGTCTATCGTCCGCGCATCTACCTGCGAGAGGGTGAGGTGCAGCATTGGCGCATCCTGCATGCGGGAGACGCGCAATTCCTGCCACTGCGGGCCGATGGTCTGTCGCTGTACGAGATCGGCCGGGATGGCAATCCGCTTCCCAGGGCGGAGGAGAATGACGAGGTCGATCTCGCGCCGGGCAACCGCGTCAACATTCTGGTCAAAGCCGGCAAGGTCGGCACCTATCAACTGACGCGCCCGGCGTTTAACCAGGGCAAGATGCCGCTGCCGGAACTCCTGCTCGCCGACATCATCGTCATCCCCGGGAATGACCCGCGCATCACTGACGGCAACAGGTTCGGCCGGCATCTGCCGATGGGGGCGCTGCCGAAGAACCACATTCTCACCGATATCGTCGACGGCGAGATCACCATGCGGCGCAAATTCGTGCTCGGTGTCTCCGATATCAAGGGTTTCTTCAAGGATACCGAATTCACCATCAACGACAGGCCGTTCGATCCGGGCCGCGACGACGTGACCGCGAAACTGGACTCGGTCGAGGAATGGACACTGGTCAACACCACGCCGTTTCCGCATCCGCTGCATATCCACGTCAATCCGTTCCAGCTGATGGACGTCAATGGCGTCGCCGATCCGCGCAAGCCATGGCTCGACACGGTGCCGGTGCCGGCGGCAGGTTCGGTGCGTTTTCGCACCCGTTTCAAGGATTTCACCGGCCGCTACGTCATGCATTGCCACATCCTTCCCCATGAAGATACCGGCATGATGATCAACGTCAATATAGAGAGCTGAACATGCGTAGCGTTCTCTTCCTCGCCTTGCTGCTGATCTCTGCACTGCCGGCTTCGGCGACCGACATGCCGGCGCTGGGCGCGGGCTGTCTGTCCTGCCATGGCGCCGGCGGCCATCCGGCACTTGCCGATGTTCCGGTGATCGCCGGCCAGCAGCCGCTGTATCTCGCCAACGCCATCCGCGCCTATCGCGACGGCCAGCGCGCCTCGGGCCAGGCACTGGTGATGCATGAAATCGTCAAAGACGTGACCGATGCCGACATCGAGGCCTTGGCGAACTGGTTTGGAGCACAACAATGATAAAGACGAAAATCATACTGGCCTTTGCCGCCTTCATGCTGGCGGCGCCCGCCGTTTGTGCGGATCAACTGATCTACATCACCGATGCGCAAGGCGAAAAGCTGTTCGACGAGGCCGAGATCAAATCGTCCTATTTCAAACTCGCCACCTATCTCGAAAGCGAGCAGATCCTGACCTTCTGCGGTCCGGCGACGATGGCAGCCGTGCTCAACAGCCTCGGCGTCAAGCGCCCTGTGCCGCAGCGGCTCTATCCCTGGGGCCTGTTCACGCAGGATACGGTCTTCACGCCGGAGAACCAGGCAATCAAGCCCTATCCCATGGTCGAGCATGAAGGTCTGGTGCTGGAACAGCTCACGGCGTTCTTCAACAATCTCGGCGTCAAGGCCGAATTCCATCACGCCGATACGCTCGATGAGGACAAGCTCCGCCAGACGATCAAGGACACGCTCGCCGATCCGAACAAGCGGCTCGTGGTCAACTATACCCGCAAGGCGATCGGTCAGAACGGCGACGGCCATATCTCGCCGGTCGGCGCTTATGACGTCGAGACCGACCGGGTGCTGGTACTCGATGTCGCCAAGTATAAATATCCGCCGGTCTGGATGACAGTCGCCGATCTCTACAAGGCGATCAACACCATCGATTCCGGATCGAACAAGACGCGCGGCATCGTGGTGGTGACGAAATGAAATTTTCACGCCGCGCTTTCCTCGGAACATTGCCGGTGATGCCATCGGCCGCGCGGGCCTTCGGGCTCGGCGAGGGCGACGCGGCGTTCGCGAACGTCGTGCGGCAGATCGGTGGGATAGGCGATATTTCGCCCAATCTGCTCGGCGCGGTCAGTCGCGAGTTTCAGCAGGCTTATGGCGCCGAGGCGCAGGCGGAATTCACGCGCGTGCTTTCCAACGGCGCGCTCGATGCGAGGATCGCTGCGGCATCGGCAGATATCAAGGGGCAGGCGGCTTTCGTTGCCACGCTGCTCTATACCGGCGAAGTGACACGCGGCGGCAGGCAGGTGGCGCTTTATTATCCGTGGTGCCTCGCCTGGAAGTCACTGACGTTTGCCACGGCTCCCGGCCTTTGCGGCGGCCCCGCATTCGGGCATTGGGCAAATCCGCCTATTCCGGGGGCGATGTGATGCGCGCCACTGTCGTCGTCGTCGGATCAGGCATGGCCGGCGCCCATCTCGCCTACAGCCTCGCGCTCAAGGGCATCGATGTGCTGATGCTGGAAGCCGGGCCTCGGCGAAGCCGCGCCGAGAACCTGCTGACTTTCTACGACAATCCGGTCAAGGGGCCACAATCGCCCTATCCGAGCGTCGCTTCCGCCCCGCATCCGGAAGATCAGACATATGATGATTTCTACGTGCAGGCCGGCGGCGACCGCTTCATCGGCGCCTATCTGCGACTGTTCGGCGGCACAAGCTGGCACTGGACCGGGTTTGCCGATCGCCTCAGGCCCGTCGATTTCCGGATGAAGTCGACCTATGCGCTCGCCGAAGACTGGCCGATCGACTACGACCTGCTCGTTCCTTATTATGAAGAGGCCGAGAAGCGCTGGGGCGTTTCCGGCGATCCGGATTTCGTCTGGGGCGCGCCGCGCAAGACCGGCTACCAGATGAAGCCGATCCCGATGAGCTATATGGACCTTCAGGTCGAAAAGGCGCTCGCCAAGCTCGGGCTGACCGCCGGACCGTTCTCGCACGCCCGCAATTCGGAGATCTTCGACAACCGGCCCGCCTGCTGCGGCAACAATACCTGCGTTCCGATCTGTCCGATCGGCGCGAAATACGACGCGTCGGTGCATGCCGAGAAGGCGGAGAAGGCGGGCGCCAGGGTGATCACCGATGCGCTGGTCACTTTCGTAGAGTTGAAGGACAATAAAGTCAGCCGGCTGAAAGTGCGTCGGCCCGATGGCGAGACATTCTGGGTCGAGGGGTCGGTCTTCGCACTGTGCTGCCATGCGATCGAAAATCCGAGGCTTCTCCTGAATTCCGCGCAGGAGGGCGCTGCCGACGGCGTCGGCAATTCCAGCGGCAATGTCGGCCGTTATCTGCTGACCCAGGCCAATCAGGATTGCTGGGGACTGACGCCGGAGCCGGTATTTCCCTATCGGGGGCCACAGCAGACCGGCGGGCTGATCGAGATGCGCGACGGCCCCTTCCGCAGCCAGCAGGCGGCAATCGGCACATCGTTCATGAACAGCGGCTGGTCCGGCAATTCGGATGCCACGGCGCTGGCGAAGACGCTGATTGCGCAAGGCATATTCGGGCAGGAGCTGTCACGGCGAATCAATGACACTGTGTCGCGCCACCTGCGGCTGAATTCCTCGGCGGAAGTGCTGCCGGACCGCGACAACCGCATAGAGCTCGCCGATGTCAGGGATACAGCCGGCATCCCCAAGCCGAAAATCACCTTCCGCATGGACGACTACACCAAGTCTGGGCTGAAGGCCGGGCTGGATATCAATCGCCGGATTTTCGAGGCGATGGGCGCCACGGACGTCAAGTCCAACGACCCCTACCTCTCCAACGCCATCATCGGCGGCACGACGCGGATGGGCTACGATCCCAGGGCGTCCGTCGTCGACCGGGATCTCATCTCGCACGATCACCGCAATCTCTATATCCTCGGCTCGAGCGCCCACGTCACCACGCCTGTCAACGCGCCGTCGCTCACCATCGCCGCCTTGGCGATCCGCGCCGCGAACCACATGGCCGGATCCCTCATGGACCAGTCTGAAGGAACAACGCCGTGAAGCAGTTTATTGCGATCCAGACGCTGATCCTTAGCCTGTTCGTGCTGCTCGGCAACGGCATCCGGTCGATCAGCACCATGTCGCTTGCCGTGTCACAAGGCGAGTTCGCGAGCTTTCTCAATATTTCTGTCGAAAAGACCGATATACTGGTCGAGGTTCTGCTGGGAGGCGCGGTCATCGCCCTTGCCCTGGCGCCATTCGCGATCTCGATGAAGAGAGCGAGGCGCGTGGCGACCTTCTCCGCATTCCTGGCTTCTGCCTGCTACGGCGCGATCGGCATCACCATGCATATCGATCCCTCGCTGGATCTGCGCGAGATGATCGTGGTTGCCAGCTTCGCATTCGGCGGCTTTGCCGTCGCCTTCTTCGCGCCGCTGGCGCAGCTTTCGATTGCCATGCTGGACGGAGAGCGCAAACGCGCCATCCTGACCACCGTCTGGACTGCGGCGCAGCCGATCGCCTTTCTCATCGCGCCGCAGCTCGTGCGCTACGTCGCCTTCGATATCGGCACAGGAAATTATTTTCTGATCCTGGCCGCGCTGCCGCTGCTGTTCCTGGCGATCGTTCCCTTCGTCTTCGACGGCAAGCAGATCGAGGAGACCGGCGTTCGCTCGAGCGTGCCCTGGAAGCCGGTCGTGCTGTTCATCCTGGCGATCATGGCTTTCGAGGCCTGGACCACATCCAACAGTTTTGCCGGCATCGACAGCGTGATCAGCCTCTCGCTCATGGCAGTCTTTCTGGTGATCGCCGGCTTCATGCTGTCACAACGCCGCAAATGGGTGCCGCGCGATACCAAGCTTCCATCGACGGCGATCTTCCTCTTGGTGGTGCTGTTCTTGTTGGAAATTCCCACCACCGGCCTCTATGAAACCGCCTATCTCCTGCGGCATCTGTGCTCGTCGGATCTGATCACCGACCGGGCGACAATGGGCGCCGCCAGCCAGATTGCTGCAGTGTTTGCGAGTGGCGCCATCCTCGCGCGGTGGCCGTCGATGCGCAATAGCCTGCTCGGACTGGCGATCCTGCTGTTGTTGACCGGTGCGGTGGCGACGGTCTTCTACCGCTATCAGGGTACGGATGTGCCGCTGTTCTACGTCTCCAAGATGGTTTCCGCCGCCGGCATGGGCATGGCAACGACGGTGATCGTCGCCGCCGCGGTGGCCGCAAGCGCCGGCAACAAGCTGGTCATGCTGGCGCCGGCATTCGTCATCATGTTCGGGACCGAGGTAGGTATCGAGATCATGGAGATCGTCTTCCAGTCGGCCAAGCTTGCCGGAATGGATGTGACGACCGCCTATCAGGCTGTGTTTTTCGCACAGGTCGCGGCGGTCATCCTGGCGCTTGGCCTGACGGTCAATCGCGTCCTCGTCCATCTGATGACGGAACGTGGCAAGGGCGCGCAAGCCATGTCGGCCGCCTGAGTGGACGTAACGTCGCACCCTCCATTATTATTTGAATATCCGGTTTCGTCTCCCGGTCACTGAACCTAAATAGCGCCCATGGTGACCACAGCAGAAAATCCCGAATCGTTGCAGACATCGAGCCGGTCGCGGCTCGTGGCCCTGGTGGTCGCGGTCTCCTTCTTCATGCAGTTGCTGGATTCGACCATCGTCGTCACGTCGCTGCCGCAGATGGCTGCGTCGTTCGGTATAAAGCCGATCGCGATGAGCATCGGCCTGACGGTCTACATGCTGACAATGGCGGCGTTCATTCCTATCTCGGGCTGGCTTGGGGACCGCTATGGCGCGCGTAATGTCTTCCTCGTCTCGATCGCCATGTTCACTGTGGCCTCGCTGTTCTGCGGCCTCTCGGGAACACTGACCCAGTTCATCGTCGCCCGTGCGTTCCAGGGGCTCGGAAGCGCGCTGATGAACCCGATCGGTCGTGTGATCGTGCTCAGGAACGCGCCGAAATCGGAGTTGGTCAATGCCGTTGCGCTGATCACCTGGCCGGCGCTGATCGCGCCGGTCATCGGCCCGGTGCTCGGCAGCTTCATAACCACCTATTTCAGCTGGCACTGGAACTTCCTGATCAATATCCCAATCGGCCTGGTCGGCCTTGTGCTGGTGTGGCAATTCGTGCCGGACCAGAAGGCGGAGAATGCCGGGCGGCTCGATGTGCCGGGCTTCATCCTGTCTGCTGCCGGCATGACGCTGGTTCTCGCGGCGCTGGAAGCCTTCACCCAGGGCACGGTGGCAACTCCGTGGATTATCCTGCTGCTGGCGGGCGGCGTGGTCTTTTCGATACTCGCGGTGCGGCATTTCCGGAAGGCTTCCAGCCCGCTTTTGGATCTCTCGTCATTCAGGATCCAGACCTTCGCAATGTCGACCCTGTCAGCCGGAACCGCCGGCAGGCTGGCGTTCAATGCGACGCCCTTCCTGATACCCCTGCTATTCCAGGTGGGCTTCGGGCTCCCTGCCATCGAGACGGGGGTCTACATGCTCGTCTATTTTGCCGGAAACCTGGCAATGAAGACCATCACCACCCCAACGCTACGCCGGTTTGGCTTCCGGACCGTGCTGGTCGTCAACGGTGTCATCGCGTCCGGCTCGATTGTCGCCTGCGCGGCCATTTCGCCGGGCACATCCGTGCTTTTCATCTATGCCCTGTTGTTTGTCGCCGGAATGTCGCGTTCGATGCAGTTCACGGCGCTCAACACCATCGGTTTCGCTGATATCACGCCCGCGCAACAGAGTTCCGCCTCGACGCTGTCGAGCATGTTGCAGCAACTGGCGATGCTGCTCGGCATCGCCGTGGCCGCCGCCGCACTCAATGTCTCCCAGCTTGCGCGCCACGGCTCGTCGCTGGCACTGGTAGATTTCCGCTGGGCGTTCATCGCAATCGGTGTTATCGGGATATTGTCCTCGCTCAGATTTCTCAAGTTGCCGGACGATGCGGGCGCTGAAGTGTCTGGACATCGCCGGCCCAGATCAGACATATAACTGTGTGCGACAGGTAGCTCGCTCGAAAAACAGACCGATGTTTGTAAAATAAATGCTGCGATGCGTCAAAATGACCAAATCGTTAAAATAGACGCATCCTATTGAAAAATATTGATAAAAACGCTTTTTTGTGCGGAACCGCAATAAAATTTATCGCTCACTCTACCTATCCGTTCTTGTTCCATGGCTACACGACCCATAGAACTCCGCTCGTCCGTTGGACGGTCAATTGACAAGTGGAAGTCTGTCAATTTCGTCAGATATGATAACGAAGGGACCCTATATGACCATTTCACTCAAACGCCTGGACCAGTTCGAGCAGGATTCGATCGACGTTTCGCTCGTCGGCAGCAGGGTCAGATCGATCCGCCAGACGGTCGGCTACAGTATCGACGATCTCGCCGAGACCTGTGGCCTGACCCATGCTGAAATCCTGGAAATCGAAGAAGGTCAGGATGCTGATATGGGGCGCTTGAACCGCATTGCAGCGGCACTCCAGGTTTCAGTTTCGACACTGGCCGAGAGATAAGGTTAATCTAAGGCGGCAGCTGGCCCCGGATATGGGGCCGGCTGCCAGACGTATCTGCCATCGGCCTACGTGCCGATACGTCGATCCGTTTTCGTGTCGAACAGGTGTATCGCTTCTTCGTCGAAGGACAGTGTCAAGCTCTGCCCCTCGCTGAAGCGAAAGCGAGGCGGCAGCGAGGCAAGTATCCTCTGTCCGCCAGCGGCTGCGGTTACGATCAATTCCGGTCCCGTCAGTTCCGCCACCTCGCATCGGGCAGTGATGGAGGGCCCCGACTCTCCATTCAGATGAAACGATTCCGGCCGAATGCCGAACATGACGTCCTGACCCTCGCTCACCCTTGCCGCCAGCCCCGGAGGCAAGCGCATAACCCCCTCGGCCCCCGGAAATGACAGCGATCCGTTCCGGATAGTCGCTTTCAGCAGGTTCATCGGCGGCGCACCGACGAAGGTGGCGACATAGAGCGTTGCCGGCTGATTGTAGATCTCCTCCGGCGTCCCCAGCTGTTCGATCCGCCCGTCGCGCATCACCGCAATCCGGGTCGCCAGCGTCATCGCCTCGATCTGGTCGTGGGTGACATAGACGACCGTGGTCTTGAGCATCTGGTGCAGGCGCTTGAGTTCGGTACGCATTTCCATGCGCAGCTTGGCGTCGAGATTGGACAGCGGTTCGTCGAACAGAAACACCTGCGGCTTGCGCACCAGCGCCCGGCCGATCGCCACGCGCTGCCGCTGGCCACCGGAAAGCTGGCTCGGCTTGCGCTCGAGCAGGTTCTCGATCTGCAGCAGCTTCGCCGCCTCGCGCACCGCCTTGTCGCGGGTCGCCGGCGGCACCTTGCGCATTTCCAGCCCGAAACCGATGTTCCGATGCACCGTCAGGTTCGGATAGAGCGCATAGGACTGAAACACCATGGCGATGTCGCGATCCTTGGGGTGGACGCCCAGCACCGAGCGGCCGGCGATCCTGACATCGCCACTGGTCGCATCCGCCAGGCCGGCGATGATGTTGAGCAAGGTGGACTTGCCGCATCCCGATGAGCCCAGCAACACCAGGAACTCGCCATCCTCGAGCGCGATGTCGATGCCTTTCAGCGTTTCCACAGGCCCGTATTGCTTGCGGATGGCCTGGATTTCGAGCGTGCTCATCGAGACGCCTCCTCGGAGAAGACTGGTCCGCCATAGCTGCGGGGAAGGGTGGAAATAGCGCGCGAAGCGATGGTGGTCGCGGCCTTCAGGCAGGCCTCAAGTGGCTCGTTCGCCGCCAGCGCGGCAAGGAATGCGGCGTTGAAGACATCGCCGGCGCCGATCGTGTCGACCACTGTGACTACCGGCGCATCGACCGCAACCAGCAGGCCATCGGCGCCGATGGCGATCGCTCCTTCAGGGCCGCGCTTGACGACGACGATCGCGCCATCCGGCATATGCGAGCGGATTTCGCGCGCCGCCCCGATCGGGTCCGCCATCCCCGCAAGCGTCGTGGTCTCGATCTCGTTCAACAGCGAGATTCCGCAACGGGAGAGCCAGGAGCGGGTTGCCGCGCAGTTCGCCTCGGTCCAGCCATCGAGAGGCCAGCCGGTGTCGAGCGCCACGGTGATCCCGTGCTGGTCCGCCCAGTCAAACAGCGCCGGATATTCATTGGTGAGATCATCGGTCAGGAAGCCGGCGCACACCAAAGCGTAGCCGCCCGCAAGTGTGGTGCCGTCGATCACCGAAAATACATCCGCGAGACTGAAGCGCGGCAGGTGGCCACGCGTGGTGAAGAAGGTCCGCTCTCCGTCCGGATGGGTGATCCCGACCGATAGCGTCGTTTTTTCCCGGCTGACCGGCCATCTCGCCCCATGTGCGCCGAATGTCTCGCTCAACCAACGGCCGAACTGGTCATTGCCGACGCTTGCGGCGATCGCGTAATCGACGCCCAGCGCGTTCCAGACCAGCGCGCTGTTGCCCGCCTGGCCGCCGACGCGCAACTCGTCATGATCGACGATCACTTCCGTGCCGGCCTTCGGCCAGGGCTCGGCCGGTCCAAGAATGAGATCGACATTGACATTGCCGATGACTGCCAGCGGTCTCATTCATTCGCTCCGGGTGATCTTGGTCGAGCGGACCGGCGTTCCGGCGTTGTCGACGACGGCATCGGCAAAAGCGGTCATCAGCCGCTGTGCCACCGGCAGCATGGCGAAGATCGCCGCAAGGCCGGTCGCAGGCTTGAACAGGATGGTATGCGCGCCCGTGACCGGCGCCTTGCCGGAAGCGTCGAATACGATGACCGGCGCGCCGGTTTCAACCGCCGAAATCGCCATCGCCGTCACCAGGTCGGCAGTCTCATGGGTATCGCGAAACAGCACGACGGCGATCTGCGGCCCCAGCATTTCCATCGGCCCGTGGCGAAGCTGCCCGCCTTCGAGCGAAAAGCAGGGAAGCCGCGAAAGTTCGGTCAGGCCCAGCGCCAGAGCCTCGGCGATCCCCTGAAGGCGCCGGCCGGATGTGACGACGGTCGCGACATTGTCCAGCGCGGCGAGCGCGGGTTCGATATCGGGCTCTTCAGGCGCATGCAGCGCGGCAAGTGCCTCGGCCGGATCTTCGCCGAGCGCGGCAAAAATCGCCAGGTGCAGCGCGAAGGTCACCGTCAGGCTGCGTGTCGCGGCAAAGGCCAATTCCGTGCCGCCGGCTCCAATCAGCGATGGCGCCGTTCTTGCCAGAAACGATCCGGCCTCCAGAGTCAGGCCGAAGGTGTCGGCAGTGCCGCCGATCTCGCTGAACCACCGGACGACTTCCGCGCTTTCGCCGGACTGCGAGGCAACCAAGATTGTCCGCCCCTCCAGCGCAAGCGGCTGGCCCAATTGCTCCGACAGCGGCAGGGCGATCGCATCGATGCCAAGCGAGCGGTACAACGGTTCGACGGCGCGGTTGACCGCATGCGATCCGCCCATGCCGAGCAGCAGCAACCGGCCGGTCTTCTTCAACGAGGCCGCAGCCTTGGCAGCCATTTCGGTCGCGCTTTTGTACGAGGCGACGGCATCCGCGTGCTGGCGGGCCATTTCGCGATCGATGGCGAGCAGTCCCGCCGGGCGATTGTCGTTTGAACTCATGCTTATCCCTTGACGCCGCCGCTGGTCAGCCCCGAAATCAGGGCGCGTTGTGTGAAAAGACCGATCAACACCGGTGGCAGGGCGGCAAGCACACCGGCGGTGGCGATCAGTCCGTAATCGGAAACGCGGCCGCCCGCCAGATCGGCGATGGCAACCGTAAGCGTCTTGGCGCGCTGATCGGACGTGAACAGCAGCGCATAGAAGAATTCATCCCAGGCCAGCAGGAAGGCGAACAGTGCCGAGGTCGCCACGACAGGCATGGCGAGCGGCAGGGTGATGATCCTGAGTGTCTGGAACAGGTTTGCGCCATCGATCATCGCCGCGGATTCGATTTCGCGAGGGATGGAGTCGAAGCCCGATTTCATCAGCCAGGTCGTGAACGGCGCGAGGATGGTCAGGTAGACCAACGCCAGCCCGAAGACATTGTTGAGCATGCCGAGATGGGCGAGCCCCATGTAGAGAGGAACGGCCAGCGCCACCGGCGGCAGCATGTATGTGGCGATCACCATCGACAGCGACCAGCCGACCGACGGCGTGCGCGACACGGCCCAGCCGGCGGGGATGGCAAGCGCGATCGCCGCGATCGTCGCCATGCCGGCAACCAGGATGCTGTTTTGCAGCGAGGACACGAAGGCGGCGCCGGCGCTGTTCTCGACCGTCGACAGAAGCTCCCGATAGCGCGAGAAATCGACGGTCTGGGGCCACCAGCGCAGCGGTTTTGCGGCGAGATCGGCGGCCGGCGATATGCTCATGATGAACAGCCAGAGGATCGGCGCAAGGATCACTGCCGCAAGCAGCAGCGCGCATGCATAAATGAAGGCGGTGAAAACAGGGTTCCTGCGTTCCATCAGGCGGCGCTCCCGGCTGTCTTGCGGACGAGTGCTGCATATCCGAGCGCCAGCAGTGTCACCAGAAGCGTGACGATCAGGGCCAGCGACGCGCCGGACCCGGCCCGCTGGAAGGAAAATGCTTCCTGGTAGACGAGAATTGACAAGCTTCGCGTGCTGTTGGCCGGCCCGCCACGGGTCATTATCCAGATGATGTCGAACACCTTGAAGGCCTCGATCGTCCGCAGCACCAATGCCACCATCAGCGGCCCCGCGAGATAGGGCAGGATCACGAACCGGAACCGGTTGAAGGCGCCCGCACCATCGACCAGCGATGCCGCGGTGATGTCGCGGGGCACCGCCTGCAGCGCGGCAAGGGCGATCAGAGCCACAAGCGGAAAGTTCTTCCAGCAGTCGGCGACGATCAGCGCCGTCATCGCCGTGCCCGGTTCGCCGAGCCAGGAACGATAATCGCCGAGAATGCCGATCTGCGTCAGCGCGGCGTTCAACGCGCCGTATTCGGGATTGTAGATCAGCCGCCAGAGCGTCGCGTTGACCACGGTCGGCAGCGCCCAGGGCAGGATCAGCAGCGCGCGGAGCACGAAACGGCCCCGGAATTCCTGATTGAGCAGCAGCGCTGCGAGCACGCCGATCACCATTTCGGCGGTGACGGAGATCACCGCGAACCAGGTCGTGGTGATCAGCGTCCGCTGGAAATTTGCGCCGGCAAGCATCTTCACGTAATTGGCGGCGCCCACATAGTTGCCCTCGGTGCCGACAAGCCGGGCATCGGTGAAGGAGAGCCGGATAGTGTCGTAGAGCGGCCATCCGATGACGGCGATCATGACCACGAGGAGCGGCAGCATCAGGAGCCACGCGCGGGTTGTCATCCAGGTGCCGGACATAGGGCGGTTCTTCTTGCTAGATCAGAGGATAGGAGGCCGGGCGGCATATGCCGCCCGGGTGTCGTTCACGCTTAGAGGCCGCTGTTGTCGGCAGCCGATTTGAGCGCGTCTTCCGGAGTAGTCGATCCCAGCAGCGATTCCTGGATCGCTTGCTGCAGGGCGGTCGACAACTCCTGGTATTTAGGCGTTGTCGGGCGCGCATACATGGCGGCCAGGCTCTGCTTGGCCGCGCCGACCAGTTCTTCCTGACCCTTGGTGACAGCCGGGTCGTCGTAGGACGAAGTCCAGATCGGCAGGCTGAGCTTGGCGTAAGCATTCTGCGTCGCCTGCGACGTCATGAAAGTGATGTATTTCCAGGCCTCGTCAGGATGCTGGCTGGCCGTTGTCACGCCCAGGCCCATCGAGCCGTTGACGGCGGACACCGTGCTCTTGCCCTCGACTCCCGGTGCCGGCACGACGCCGATCTTGCCGGCAACCTTGCTGTCCTTGGGGTTGTTGGCCATATTGTACATATAGGTCCAGTTCAGCGCGAAAGCGGCATCGCCATTCTGGAACACCTTGCGGACGTCTTCTTCCAGGAACTCCTTGGAGTTCGGATTGGTGAGGCCGGATTTGTAGCTGTCGACCATATATTTCAATGCTTCGAGACCGCCGCCATTCTGGAAATCGGGCTTTCCGTCTTTCAGGAAGTCACCGCCAAAAGCGCTGACCAGCGTGGTGTAATCGCAGATCGCCGCTTCGGCCTGCGACCAGCTCCAGGCGATCGGCGTCTTCAGCAAGCCCTTGTCCTGGATGATCTTGGCCTGTGCGTTCAGTTCGGCCCAGGTCTTCGGCGGCGCCTTGATGCCGGCCTTTTCGAGGATTTCCTTGTTGTAGAACAGATATTTGGTGTCGAGGATCCACGGCATGCCATAGGATTTGCCGTCATACTGCACCGTGGTCCAGGCGCCGGGCAGAACACCCTTCTTCATGTCGTCGGTAATCCTGCCGGATACATCGACCAGCACGTTATTGCTGGCATATTCCGCCGGCCAGATCACGTCGAACAGCACGACGTCATAGCCGCCGGAACCCTGTGCCAGGACTGTCTTGTCGTGCAGGCCTTCATAAGGAACGAATTCGAGGTTGACCGTGATGTCCGGGTTGGCCTTGGTGAAGGCCTCGGTCATGGCGCGGACGTCCGCTTCGCTATAGGCGGCCTGCGCCATGAACAGCGCATTGATCTTGG
Organism: Rhizobium sp.; assembly: GCA_028290545.1. Lineage (GTDB taxonomy): Bacteria > Pseudomonadota > Alphaproteobacteria > Rhizobiales > Rhizobiaceae > Rhizobium_E. The sequence continues at coordinate 110,727 of JAQGJP010000056.1, forward strand.
TTTCCGCCGATGCATGCGTCGAAAAAGCGATGCTGAGCAGCGCCGCGCCGAGAAGAAGTTTGTTTACGGATTTCAACATTGAAGCCTCCAGTTTTCGATATTTGATCATTTCCGGTGGCGCCTCGCTGTCGCCCCCGCCGTCGAACAGGCATGCGGAAATCCGCAAGCCAGATCTGTATTGATGCCGCTTTCCGACCCGTCTGGTTCCCAGGAACTCTTCGGTTCCTTATTAAGTCAAATGTCTTGACTTATTTCTTGTTCAATATTCTATTCGAGTCAAGAGGCATTTGCGCATGAACGATATCAAACCGATCCGGGCCACCAGTGGTACCAATCACGAGGGAACCAGTGCCCATAACCGGCGGGTGATCATCGATGCCTTGCGGATGAACGGTGCCCTGTCACGCGCTGATCTCGCTCGGGCGACCCGGCTGACCAAGCAGACGGTCTCCAACATCATGGAGGAATTGGAAGGCGATGGCCTTGTCGCCTCGCAGGAATCGGTGCGCAAGGGCAGGGGACAGCCCTCGACGCCCTATCGGCTGGTGCCGGAAGGCGCTTTTGCGATCGGCCTGCAGATCGACCGTCACGTAACGCGGGCCATCGCTGTCGATCTGGTCGGCAATATCCTCGCACGTGCGGAGGCGAACCTGCCCGTCAACGGACCATCCAAGGGAGCGAAGGTCATTCTCGATCTCGTCGAGGAGGTTCGCGGGCAACTGGCTGGCATCGCGTCGCAGTCGGAAAAGCGCCTGGTCGGTCTCGGTGCCGCCATGCCGGGTCCGTTCGGCATCGAGGGTGGTGGCGATGATCCCTGGATGATGGCGGCGTGGCAGAAATTTCCGCTGCTCGAAACGCTTGCCGCCGGTACGGGCCTCAATGTCGGACTGCAGAACGACGCCACCGCCTGTGCCACCGCCGAGCGGATGGTGGGCGCCGCCCACGGTCTCGACCATGCCGTCTGTCTGTATCTCGGATACGGCATCGGCGCGGGGCTGATCCTTGGCGGTGAGCTCTATAGCGGCGCACATGGCAATGCCGGCGAGATCGGCATGGCGCTGCTCTCGGCGGGTGGGAAAACCACACCGCTCGAACACAAGGCGGCGCTCGCCTCGCTTTATGAGTATCTCGATATCGATCCCGCGGGCGCCGGCGTCTATCAGATGATCGCCAACCTGGCCGAAGCCGATGATCCCCGCGTGCTTGCCTGGATCGGGGAGGCAGCACAGGACCTGCGCTGGAGCGTGCACCTGATCGAGAACCTTTTCGATCCGCAGACGATTATCCTCTGTGGCGGCTCGCCGGCGCCGCTCGCCAGCCGTCTGATCGCGGCGATGCAGCCGCTCCTGCCCTCGAACGCGGAGCGTCGCGACCGCACGCTGCCGCGCCTGCAGCTCGGCATGACTGATCCATGGTCGGTGGCGCTGGGCGCCGCGGCCGAGCCGATCAGCCGCGCTTTCGATCCGCGCTTTTCCGCGATTTTGAAAGGCTGACCCGGGAGACTGCTATGAACAGGCAAGCATCCACCCGAACCTCGAAATTCGTGAAGGCGACGGCGCTGCAGATATACCGAGCCTTCATGGATCCCGCGATCCTCGTCAGTTGGTTGCCGCCGGCGGAGATGACGGGCAAGATTCATGCCTTCGACGGACGCGTGGGCGGCGGCTACCGGATGTCGCTGTTCTATCCGGAATCGGAGACGAAATTCCGCGGCAAGACGGCAGACCGGGAGGACAGGGTCGATGTGCGCTTCCTTGAACTGACGCCACCGGTCAAAATAGTCGAAGCCATAACCTTCGACACCATCGATCCGGCTCTGATGGGCGAGATGACGATGACCGCGACCTTAGAAACGGTGGCTGATGGAACCCAGGTAACCCTGGTGTTCGAGAACCTGCCTCCGGGTGTGAAGCCGGAGGACAACGATGCCGGCGCCCGGCTGAGCCTGGATCAACTGGCGCGCCTGTTCGACTGACGATCACTTCGAAACCGCGGCACCCCGCTTGGGTTTCCCTGGCGTCTTGTTGGTAAAATGGGCGTTGCCCAGTCCAGTGCCGATCGTCACCACGCCCCAGCCACCGATGTCCTGCATGAAAGGCACCTGCGAAAGCCCCTGGACGACAGCGTCATTGTGCATGATCACGAAGGTCGGTTGACCGTCGATCTCGGGAATGGCCTTCATCAGTGCTTCCGGCAGGTTGAAATGCTCGCTCTCCCAATTGCCGCCCGGCAGGTTCTGGCCGCCGCGATCGATCGAGCCGTCGGCCTTGATGATGCCAGGGCAGGCGATACCGATCACCGGCGCGGGAACGAGGCTCGCCTTGTTCGCCTTGGCAACCAGCTTTTCGATCATCGCGACGAGACGTTCGATGGTCGCGCTGCGGCTCGGTGCATCGTCGGCATGCCGCCAGAGCTCCGACCGCCACACTTGGGCTTGGGAAAGGTCTGCGTTGGCCTTCTGATGGAGTTCGATGATCCCGGCGCGAATATTGGTTCCGCCGATATCGACCGCCAGAATCGCCTCGTGTCCCTTCAGCATCCAGGCGGGCATGAGGTGCGCCGCGCCGATCAACCCGGCATCATCGGGATGATGGGCGATCGGGGTCAGTTCGGTCTTGTATCCTTCGGCCTTGAGCAGCACCATCGTCCGGGCAATCGCCAGTTCGCCAACCGCGCTTTGCTTGAGGCCGCCGCCAACCGCGATGCGTCCGGTATCCTTCCAGCTCGCGCGGCCGAGATAGCGGATAAGGACTTTTGCGAGATCCTTGGCGTAATCATCGACAGCGCCGATGATCAGGGCGGCAGCTTCCTTGTCCGGCCCGTTCAGGAGAGCATCGATCTGCTTCTTGGTAAGGTCCTGGGTCGGGGTATCGCCGAGCGGGTCATCGCCGCCGTTCCTCACCCGTTTGCGCCACTCGCTGAGCTTGTCCTGGAATGCGGACTTGCTTGCCTTGTCGCCGATGAATCCGTCCTTGTCCTTCAGTTCGATATTGTAGTCATCGACGGTGACCGAAGGCAGATCGTCGGCCCCATGCGTGAGCGGCGCTCCTGTTGCTTCGTGCTTTACAGATTTGCCTTGCGCCATAGAGTCTCCCCATTTGTCACAGCCGCCGCGGTGACATGGCGGCGCGGCTGGCATTGGAGAACGTCGGGGACGGACGGATGTTCCGGGCCCGGCACAGGAACTATCAAGTTCGCGATGACGTTTAGAGCAGATTGTACCGAAAAGCGAGTGGTGAGCACACATGGAGCAACAGCAACAGGCTGCATCTCAGGATGCTTTGCAAAAAGACCATTCCACGAGGGTGGCACTGACCCGTGCTCTCGAGCGACCGGACCAGTGGGCGCTGTTTCTCGACATCGATGGCACGCTGCTTGATCTCGCGCCGACGCCGGATAGTATCGTGGTTCCCGAGACACTGGCGCGGGACATCGACCGGCTTTCGCAGAAACTCGGCGGCGCCGTGGCGCTTGTGACGGGTCGTGCCCTGCGATACGCGGATGCGCTGTTCAGGCCTTTCAATTTTCCAATTGCCGGCCTGCATGGCGCCGAAATCCGGGGTCCCGACGGCCGGGAATTGTTCGTCAAGTCGACCGCCGAATTTGAAGCCCTGAAACACGCCTTGATGCGCGAGGCGGAAAGCATGCCGGGCGTATTGATCGAGGACAAGGGCGCTGCGGTGGCCGCTCACTATCGGCTGGCGCCGCAATTCGAAGCGCAACTCGACCAGCGGATGAAGGAATACGCCCATGCCGCCGGCCCCGACTGGGCGCTGCAACTGGGCAAGTTCGTGTTCGAAATCCGCCCGTCGCGGGCCAGCAAGGGTGACGCCCTGGAGCGCTTTCTGGGAGAACAGCCGTTTCTCGACCGGCTGCCGCTGGCAATCGGTGACGACCTGACCGACGAATCGATGTTCGCCGTCGCCAACGCCCGGGGCGGCCATTCCATTCGCGTCGGACGTCCCAACGCCTCTACCTGCGCGCAGGCGACCGCCGAATCTCCCGCCCACGTGCGGCAGGCAATCACCGAATTATCCGCGCCTGGCTGAGCCTGGCCACCTGAGCGCAATGAACGCCATCAGGCTCGCCACCGCGAAGGCATTGAGGTTGAGAAGCGCTGACAGGTCCCCGTCGCTCCAGACATGCAGCGCCGTGCCCAGTCGGTCATACGCGGCAACGAAGGCGCAGAAGATGAAAAACGCCAATCCGCGCTGCCACCACTTTTCCTCCGCGTAGAAGGACAGCGCCACCAGCATGATGCAGGGTGCCAGAAAAAGTTCGGTGCCTGATCCCGTTCCAAACAGCTTGGCCTCGAAGAGCGTATCGATCGTCCCGACCAGCGGCAGGGCCATGCGTGCCGCCAGCGGGGAGCGGCGCGCGATAAAGGGAATCGCCAAAAAGAAAGGCGCAGAAAGCAAGGTCCACAGCGAAGCTTCGACACCGCTGCTCGTCAGCCACCAGACATAGAGCGGATAGAACGGCTTGTTGGCGAAGATCACCCAGGCAATGGTGACCGTCGCCGCCGTCAGCGGATCGAGCGGCGGCCTTGCGGGCGTAGTCACAGCTCACGCTTTGGCGGGCGACAGAAGATAGTGTCCGACGCCCCAGACATCGCCATTCTCATGGCCGAACAGCCCCGCTGTCGCCAGGAAGAATAGCCGCCAGCGACGGCGCCACAAAACCGCATCCGCGCCGTATACCCTTTTCAGGATGCGGTCGACGCTGTCGATCCCGCGGTCGAAATTCGCCAGCCAGTCGAGCGCCGTCCGGCGATAATGGGTACCCGACCAACGCCATTGCTGCTCGACCGTGAACAGGTCGTCGAAGCGATGCGGCAGGTCGAAGGCCGGCATGATGCCGCCGGTGAAGAAATGATGGGCGATCCAGTCAGACGGATCGGACGTGTCGAAACGATAGGAACGATCTTTGTGGGTGAACACATGCAGGAACATCCTGCCGTCTTCCTTCAACCATGTGCGGGCGCGTTCCAGCAGAATGCGCCAGTTCGACATATGCTCGAACATTTCCACCGAAACGATCCGGTCAAAGGTCTCGGCGGTCGCAAACACATTCATGTCCTGAGTCAGGACCGTCAGGTTGGTCAGTCCGCGTTCCTGCGCCTGACCTTCGATATATTCCCGCTGCGAGGTCGAGTTGGAGACCGAGGTGATTTTGGCCTGGGGGAAGTGCTCGGCGAGATAGAGCGACAGCGACCCCCAGCCGCAGCCCAGTTCAAGAATAGCCTGGCCGTCCCGGATATCCGCGTGCTGAACGGTTTCAGCCAGCGCGAAGGTCTCGGCCTGCGCCAGCGTTGTCGATGCGTCCCGATAGAGGCAGCTCGAATATTTCCGCTGCGGGCCGAGGACCAGCGCGAAGAATTCCGACGGCACTTCATAGTGCTGCGCATTCGCCTCGTCTGTATGGATGGCGACCGGATAATGTTTCATCGCAGTGGTGAAGACCGCCTCGGTTTCGGCGGTCGCGACACTCAGTTTGCGTTTGGTCCGGCCGACGAGAAAATCGATGCCCGCGAGCGTCAGTCCATCAGGCAACGGCGCGCGTTCGGCGGCGTTGATTGCGAATGCCAGCATGTCCATCGCTAGATCTCCCTCTTACGAATTTGCACCGGAATGGCGGGGCCCCGGAAAAAAGGCATTGACGTGAGCCTGTAGAGCCCGAAATTTTTCGCCGCGTGATTTCAGCATGTGCTCTTCTAGCGGCGGAATGCCGGACACATGCACAAGCAGCCAGAACATCTGCAGCGGCGCCAAAAGGGCAAGCCAGCCCCAGTTGAACACTCCGTGGAAATCGATCGCGAACAGCAGCCATGCGCACCAGATCAGCCACTCGAAGAAATAGTTGGGGTGGCGCGAGTATCGCCAGAGACCGGTTTCGCACACACCCGTCTTGGCCTCCGGGCTTTTGCGGAAGCGGGCAAGCTGGGCATCGGCCACCGCTTCGCCGGCAATCGCAGCGATTGCTGTCATGATGGCGACTATATCGAGAAACCTCGGGAAAGGCGCTGGATTGGCCGCGGCCAGATAAACCGCGAGCACGAGAACGAAGGCGGCGATAGCCTGCACCTGCAGGAAGACGAACAGCTTCCAGGCAGCCGACGCGCCCCATTCCTCGATGAACTTCGCATAGCGTGGGTCCTCGCCGCCGCCTCTGGTACGGACGCCGATATGGGTGCCGAGGCGGATGGACCAGACGGCGATGATCGCCAGCACGACAATCCGGCGCTCGAAATCTCCATCCGCCCAGATCGCCGCCGCGATGCCGCCAAGCCCGACGGTGAAGGACCAGATCGTATCAATCCAGCCGCTGGCGCCGGTCATGCGCTGGACCGCCCAGGCGCATGCCATCACAAACGAGAGCCCCACGGCAATCCAGGCAAGCAAGATAAAGTCCATGTGGCTCCCACGTGGCAACGCGGCGAATTCGCGTTCCTGACCACTCTACGCTTTTCGACAGGCCTTGGTTGCACGGGATATCCAAAATAATCCGGATTTACCGGAAAAAATACGAAACCTTTTGGCGCTTTGAAACCTTTTGACGCTGGCGTCCGTATCCACAAGCATCACGGCGTTTGGCAGCCGGCTAATGATGCGTGGAGGGATTTCATGGGTTATCATGATCGGAACGGCGGCGGCCGACCACTGAATATTGCGGTGATCGGTACGGGTATTTCCGGATTGTCTGCAGCATGGCTGCTTTCGCAACGTCACGATGTAACGGTTTTCGAAGCGGCCGACCGCGTCGGCGGCCATAGCCACACCGTGGATTTTGACAGCCCCGCCGGCCGCGTCTCCGTCGATACCGGCTTCATCGTCTACAACGAAGTTACATATCCCAATCTCACGGCACTGTTCCGCACGCTCGATGTCCCGACGGCCGCCTCCGACATGTCCTTCGCGGTTTCGCTCAATCAGGGTGAATTCGAATATTCCGGCGGCACCGGGCTCGGCCTGTTCGCCCAGAAATCCAATCTGCTCAGTCCCCGCTTCTGGAAGATGATGGGCGATATCCTGAAATTCTATCGCAATGCGCCGCGTGACCTGCCAACCATGGGAGAGATCTCGCTGGACGACTATCTTGCCGGGAATGGCTATGGCCGCGCGTTCCGCGAGGACCACCTTTACCCGATGGCCGCAGCGATCTGGTCGACGCCGGCAATGGAGGTCGGCGATTATCCGGCCGCGAATTTCGTAAAATTCTGCCGCAACCACGGCCTGCTGGAAATCTGGAACCGGCCGATCTGGCGCACGGTCCAGGGCGGCAGCCGAGAATATGTCAAGCGAATGACCGGGCGCTTTGCTGATCGCATCCGAACCTCGACGCCGATCGGACGTGTCCGGCGGCTGGCGGGCCGCGTGGAGATATCGGATGTGCATGGCATCACCCGTCATTTCGATGATGTGGTGATCGCCACCCATGCGGACCAGGCATTGGCCATGCTGACCGACGCGAGCGCCGATGAACGCAGGGTGCTCGGTGCCTTCCGCTACTCGCGCAACGAGGCGATCCTGCATGGCGACGCCAGCCTGATGCCGAAACGCCGGGCTGCCTGGTCAAGCTGGAACTATCTGTCCGATCGCAAGGAAGGCCATTCACAACCTTCGATCACCTATTGGATGAACCGCCTGCAGCCGCTTGGCGCGGCTCCGCCGACCTTCGTAACGCTCAATCCATGCGTGAGCCCGCGCCAGGAGACCATCATCAGCCGCGAGATCTATGAACATCCCGTCTTCGATATCGGCACCGAGCGCGCGCAGCAGGAGATCTGGTCGCTGCAGGGCACGCGCAACACATGGTTCTGCGGCGCGCATTTCGGCAGCGGTTTTCACGAGGACGGCTTGCAGGCGGGCCTTGCGGTCGCCGAGGATCTGGGTGGCGTTCGCCGGCCCTGGCAGATCGCTACCGACAGCGCCCGCATCGTCCGCAAACCGGTGGTCTATCCCATTGGCGTCGAGGCACTTGCATGAGAGGAGTATCGGCATGAGCGGCACGCTCGCATCGGCGCTCTATCCCGGCCATGTCACGCATGCGCGTCTCCGGCCGAAAGTGCACAAGCTCGCCTATCGCATCTATTCGCTGTTGCTCGATCTCGATGAACTGGACGACCTCGACCGGCGCCTGCGCTGGTTTTCGGTCGATCGGTTCAATCTGTTCTCCTTCAATCGCAAGGATCGGGGCGATCGGTCGGGCTCCGACCTCCGGCTCCAGGTCGAGTGCTCGATGCGCGCAGCCGGCGTCGAACCGGATGGCGGACCGATCCGGCTGCTGACCATGCCGCGCTTGCTGGGCTGGACCTTCAATCCGCTCAGCACCTTCTTCTGCTACCGGACGAACGGCTCACTCGCCGCCATTCTCTGGGAAGTCGACAACACGTTCGGCGAACGCCACGCTTACATGATCCCGGTCGAGCCGGGAGAGGGCGGCGAGATCGTGCAACATTGTGACAAGGAATTCTATGTCTCCCCTTTCATGGACATGGACCTGCGCTACGTGTTTCGCGTCACGCCGCCCGAGGCACTGATGTCGATCAGGATCGATACTTTCGATGCGGAAGGGCTGGTGCTTACCGCACGGCATCTGGCGCGTCGCACGGAACTCACCGATCGCGCGCTGATCAAGGCATTTTTCACAATTCCCCTGCTCACCTTGCGCGTTGTTGGCGGCATCCATTGGGAGGCATTGAAAATCTGGTTGAAAGGCGTCAGGTTGCGTGTCCATTCCGCCCCGCCGGAACATTCTGTTTCCGTCGTCCGTAAAACTGTCGAGTCCAAGGAAGCCCCGGTTCATGAGCCAGCTTGATGATTTTTCGTTTGCCGCAACCGAAACCAGCGATACCGCCCGAGAGCCGGCCGGCGGACTGGGTGTAAGGTTTCTCCGCAAGCTTCTTGCCGATCTGCGCTATGGCCGTCTCAAGGTGGTGCTTCCTTCCGGCGCGGTGTTCGAAAAATCCGGTTCCGAAGCAGGTCCTGAAGCAACGATTGTCATCAAGCGCTGGCGGATGCTGCGTCGGGTCATACTGGGTGGCGATATCGGTTTTGCCGAAGCCTTCATGCATGGCGAATGGACGACGCCCGACCTGACCGAGGTCATCCGTTTTGCAGCCAGGAACACCGAAGCGCTGGCGCCAGCCGTTCAGGGATCGCCCGTCGTGCGGTTCTTCCACCGCATCGGCCACCTCTTCAACGCCAATTCCAAGCGCGGCAGCAGGCGCAATATCGAGGCGCATTACGATCTCGGCAATGATTTCTACAAGCAGTGGCTCGATCCATCGATGCTCTATTCGTCCGCGGTCTATGACGAAAATACACAGACGCTGGAAGCGGCTCAGGCACTCAAGCTCAAGAAAATACGCGATAAACTGGAACTAAACGGTGGCGAGACTGTTCTGGAAATAGGTTGCGGCTGGGGCGCCCTGGCTGCATCTCTCGCGGCCGAGGCCAACGCCAAGGTGACCGGTATCACGCTGTCGCCATCGCAGCTCGAATGGGCGAAAGGTGTCGTTGCAAAGACATCCAAGGCCGATCAGGTCGATCTGCGCCTGCAGGATTATCGCGATGTCGATGGCAAGTTCGACCGTATCGTTTCCATCGAAATGTTCGAGGCGGTTGGCGAAGCCTATTGGCCGAGCTATTTCCAGACGCTGGGAAACTGTCTCAAACGCCACGGCAAGGCGGTTCTGCAGATCATAACGATCGAGGAGAAGCGGTATCAAAGCTATCGCAAGGAGACGGATTTCATCCAGAAATACGTTTTCCCCGGCGGCTTTCTGCCGTCCGATTCTGCGCTCGCAGCTGAAATTGCCAAGGCCGGTCTGAAATTGAAGGCTGTCGAGCATTTCGGCAAGTCCTATGCCAAAACGCTCGCCGAATGGTGCGTCAGGTTCAAGGCACATTGGCCGGCGATCGCGCCTCTGGGCTTTGACCAGCGCTTTCACCGGCTTTGGGAATATTACCTCTGCTATTGCGAGGCCGGTTTCGAAGAAGGCTCCATCAATGTGGGCCTATATACAATCGAACATGCGAGCGGATGACACTCCGCCGCATCAACAAGGAGACGCATGATGATAAAGTTGCTTGCCGTTGCACTGACGATCGCCTTCCCGCTTGCTTCAGGAGTGGCACAGGCGGCATCGCCGATGGGCCAATGGGCACGCGGAGATGGCAATGCCAAAGTCCGGCTTGCACAATGCGGTGCCAACATCTGTGCGACCAACACCTGGATCAAGCCGGGAACGCCAAGCGAAAAGGCCGGCGACGTGCTGGTGATGAAGGTCGCGCCGGTATCGGACTCTCAGTATTCCGGCTCGGCTTTCGATCCGCAGCGCAACATGAACTACAAGATCACCCTGACCCTGAACGGCGACACGATGACGACAAAGGGATGTGTTCTGGGCGGCCTGCTGTGCAAGGGCGTCAACTGGACGAAGATCAAGTGATGCAGGTCTGTTGAACCGGAGCGCAGATGAAAACCTACATCGTTTCCTATGTCATCACGCTGATCGCGTTTGTGGCCATTGATTTCATCTGGCTCAGCAGCATGGCGAATGTGCTTTATCGTCCGACCATGGGCGATATGCTGGCGGCACAGTTTCGTGTGGCGCCAGCCGTGATCTTCTACCTGATCTTTGTCGCAGGACTGACCTTTTTCGCGGTTCGCCCGGCGATTGCGGAGGGAAGCATCGGCACCGCGCTTGCCTATGGCGCCGCCATCGGTTTCGTTGCCTATGCCACCTATGACCTGACCAATCAGGCGACACTCAAGAACTGGTCGACGACACTGACGATCGCCGACCTGATCTGGGGATCGGCGCTTTCCGCGGCCGCTGCCGGCATTGCAACATGGCTCACCCCGAAGCTGGCGGGTTGAGCGAACTTTACTTCGGCGTCCATGCCTTTACCGGCTTGTCGCGTTCGATGATATAAAAGCTGTTTGCGCTGACGTCTTGCCACTCGCCCGTCTTGCCATCCGGCCAGATGACCCGGATCTCGGTCCTGGCAAGCTTGTCGATGCCGAAATGCCGCCAGCCGAGTTCGCCACCGGCATGGCCGCCGCCAACGGTGATTTCGCGTCGCATGGTGACGCCATCGCACTTGACCTCGACCCAGGCGCCGATCGCATCGCGGTTTGCACCCGGCTGCTGGAGTTTCATCTCGATCCAGTTGCCGGCATTGCTGCTGGTATTGCGCCAGAGCTGCGCATCGACCCAGCGATTGACGACCACAAGGTCCATCAGTCCATCAAGATTGAAATCGGTGACCGCAGCACCCCGGGCGACATTCATGCTCACAATGCCGGCCTTGTCGCCGACTTCCTGGAACTTGCCGTCGGGCAGTTGCAGCAGAAGATTATTGGGGTCTTTCCTGGCGAAATCCTCCATCTCGGCCACATTGCCCTTGGCGATGAACAGGTCCACCATGCCGTCATTGTTGACGTCTTCGAACTGGGTGTGCCAGGCGGTGCTCGGATGCCAGTCGCCGCCGGTATAGGGTCGGTGAGCGGTGACGCCCTTGGCGAAGGCGATGTCCGCATAGGAAGGCTTGGGCTTGCCGTCCTTGGGAATGTCGGCCAGCGACTGCAGCTTGTTGTCGGCCATCGATGTCAGGAAATATTCCGGGTAGCCGTCGAAATTGAGATCGTAGCCGGCGATGCCCATGCCCCAGATGCGCAGGTATCGCCAGCCTTCGGCGAGCGTGTAGAGCGCAGGCGGCTTGCCCGGTTCGATCTTCCACATCTGCTCCTGGCCGCCTTTGTAATATTCGCGGTCGTTGGAAACGCGCAGGCTCGGCGTGCCCGAGCGGTTCCAGTCGGTGAACAGCATCGACAGCGGGCAGAAGCTGGGCTTCAGCGCCAAAGGCTTGGCGAATTTCTGTCCATCGGGCCGGATCAGCCAGTTGTCGGTACAGGTGCCCCAGGGATAGGTGTCTTCATTGCGGTCGACATAGGTTCCGATCGCAAGCGTCGGCCAGTCCGAACCGCGCTCCCATGTGGCGGCAAACGACGTCGACCAGAAGTCGCCGCCGTTGAAGGCCCATTTCTCGTTGGCGCGCTCGAACCTGCAGCCGCCCAGCCCGCGCATGACGACATTCTCGCCGACCCGGAGCAAGACAAGGTCGGTGAGCCCGTCCGCATCGACATCCAGCGGATAGGCGCCGGTCACAGCATCGAGTTCGAGGCCGCTCTTCTCGGTCACGAACTTCAGCGCGCCACCGCGCCTGCTGGCATTGCGATAGAACTTGGCCGGCTTTTCGCCGCCGGCAAGAAACATGTCCGGAAAGCCGTCATCGTTGCAGTCGAAGGTCGCTGCACCGCCGCCGACCATGTATTGCCAGTCGCCAGCATAAATGCTGTCGATGCCGGCGCTCGCGGTTTCCTCAGTAAAGGTCGGAATGGCCACTTTGCCTTCGGCGGCTTGCACGACTGCCGGGACTGCCAGACCCATGGCCAACACAGCAAAGCTAAGGGAAACAATGCGCATCGACTATCTCCTGGTGATGAGTGCATTGGTATAGGCGCCAATGCATTTGCCCTGCTGCAGGCCTTGAACAATAGCGGCACGGTAATGGATGCCGCCATAGAGCCGCGAGATCCCGGCTTCCTCGGCGGCGTCCCAGAAGCTCTTGTATTTGCGAGGGATGAGGCCATCGGCCTCGTGCGTATGGTCCTCAAACGCGTAGTTTTCGCCAAACAGCTTGGCGAGCACCACGGCCGCCGCTCCCGACTGGGTCGAATGGCCGCTCGGGTATTCCGGGAAGGGCGGCGTGATCAGCAGCGCTTCCCATTTCGGATCGATCAGCCGCTTTATGTAGCTGATCGGCCGCACGAGGTCGTATTTGAATTTGGCATCCCAGCAGCCGATGAACGCATCGGCCACGGTGACACCCAGAAGCGCCTGGACCTCGACCATCCTTTCGACATCGGCATGGTCTTTTTCAAGAGCCGCCATGGCGATCGAAATCCAGTGGCCGGGCGGCGTCGGCGACAGCATCGGGTCATCCGACCAGAAGCGGGCGATGGCGCGCTGGTCCGGCGTCAATGTGTTGACGGTGTCGTAGACCTCGAGCGCTTCCTTGTAGAACTCGGAATTCTTGTCCTCGCTGTATTCCAGCGGAGGTGGCAGCGGGCATGTCGCACCGTTGGGCGTGGCGAATGTGCGGTTCTTGCCCCATCCGGGAAGCAGCGGGAATTGCTGTTGTGCGATCTTGCTCGTCGGCACCCAGTGCGCCGGACCGGCCGTCAGCTTGTATTCCAGCGGAAAGCCCATGTTCTCGATTCTGGCGCCGCCGTCGCTCATGGACCAGGCGAGAATGTGCTCGGCGACCGCCTTGCCGTGCTCCTCGCTGCGCGCGACGACATCGGCGGCAAGGCCCTTCGCGACATTCGCCTTCATCTTTTTCGACATGGCGGCAAGCGCGCGCTGCCCGGTCGGGCCGGTATGGGTGAAGAAATTCTGCACGGCAAACGAAATTGCCGCGTTCAGAACGACGCTCTCGTCATAGGTCTTGCCGGTTTGGCGTTGCGGCACCGGCGTCAGCTCGTGCAACTGGCCAGCCAGCGATTTCAAGTCTTTCGAGCCGGTCGCGGTCGCTTCAAACGAGGTGACGCCGAGATAGGCGAAGGCACGGCTGGCGACGGGGGGCGAATATGTGGGCGTGTGCCGAACAAGTTCAAGAACCAGTTTGTACCAGTTCTTCAGTACATCCTCGGGCGGCTTGCCGCCTGCATGAGCGGTCGCGCTCAATGCTGCCAGCCACGCCAGCGTGACGACCACGAGCATTGAAATCGTATGACGAATGACTTTCATGAACACCCCCCCGAGCGTGCGGCCTTCCCAGCCTAAATCGATTAAGCATGGGTTTTGGTCATAAGCAAGAGGGTGCCGTCCGGACCGCTTACTTAAGACTATGGCGTATTCTTATTCCTTCCCTGTCAGCATTCGCGAGTGAAAACACGCGGCAAAGCAACTATGCCGCAGACAGGTGTAGTTGTAAGCCAAGTTGACAGGATTGCCGGTTTCCACTAACTTTTCTGCTGGCTGTCGGAGGACGGCCGGTGGAGGAGAAAATCATGAAGAAAAGCATTCTGGCCGCGCTCGCGGTCACGTTGATGTCGGCTGTGCCCGTCTATGCCGAAGATTTCCACGGCTATGATCCCGCAACATTCGACAGTGCCATGCTGCCGGCCGAAAATCTCAAGGCCATGGTCACCGACACGATGAAAGTCACGCCGCCGAAGAACGGCAAGAACTACGTCATCGGCTTTGCCAACCTGGCGCGCGACGTTCCGTTCTGCGCACTGGTCGAGCAGGGCATCAAGGAGAATGCCGAAGCCGCCGGCATCGAACTCGTGGTTGCCGACAACAAGCTGGACGGCGCGACCGCGCTGACCAATGCCGAGAGCTTCATCACCCGTGACGTCGATTTCGTCATCGAGTTCCAGACCGACGCGGCCTTCGGCGCGACGATCATGCAGAAGATGAACGATGCCGGCATCAAGGTCGTCGCCATCGATATTCCGATGCCGGGTGCCACCTTCTTCGGCGTCAACAATCCGCGTGCGGGCTTCATGGGCGGCGCCTATCTGGCCCAGGCGGCGATCGCCAGGTTCGGCCTCGACAAGGTCAAGCAGGGCTATTTCATCGAAGGCGAACTGCCGCAATCCGGCCCGATCCCGGCCATGCGCACCGGCGGCCAGGTCGCGGGCTTTCTCGCGTCGGTTCCCGGTTTCGATGCATCGCATGTGCTGAAGTTCGATTCCAAGAACGTGCTGGAGGAAAGCTTCACCCAGACCAATTCGCTGCTCGGCAAGATCCCGGCCGACGTGCCGATCATGGGGACTGCGATCAACGACCAGGCGACGACCGGCATTCTCCGCGCCGTCAAGCAGGGTGGGCGCGAAAAGGACGTGCTGGTGGTCGGCCTCGGCGCCGATGAGAAGGATACGCTGGCCAACGAGCCGAATTTCGTGGCGTCCGTGGGGTCCTTTCCCGAACGCTACGGCAATGCGCTGATCCCGATCGCTCTGTCTACACTTGCCGGCAAGGCGATCCCGGATGCGGTGCTGATCAACCATGTGATGGTCAACAAGCAGACGATCTGCAACTATTACAAGGACTACAAGTGCTCGACCGATCCTGAAATGAGCTACACCTTCCCGCAGAAGGAATTCGAGGCCTATCTCGCCACGCTCAAGGACGATCCGACGCTCAAGGATGTGCAGAACCTCGTGCCGACGAAATAACGTCGCCGCAAGCAAGGCGCGGAATGTTTCCGCTCCGCGCCTTGCCGAAATTCATTCCTGATCCGGGACTTCCAACTTGAGTGCAGCGATCGAGACAATTATCGGCGGGGTCGCCCCGCGGCTGGCGATGTCGGATATTTCGAAGAGCTTCGGCGGCGTCACCGTCCTGGCCGACGTTGCTTTCTCAGTGGCACCCGGCGAAGTTGTGGCGCTGCTCGGATCGAACGGCGCCGGCAAATCGACGCTGATGAAAATTCTCACCGGCGTCTATACCCGCGACGCGGGTTCGATTGCCATCGACGGCGAGGTGATCGATGCGGCGACGCCGCGCGAGGCGGCCGGCCGTGGCATCAGCTTCCTGCCGCAGGAAATATCGGTCATTCCGGATATGACGGTGGCCGAGAATATCTCGATCGCCGGACTTCCGACCCGCAAGCGCCTGGGTTTCAATGTGATCGACCGGGGGCATGCCCGCCGTATCGCCAGCGATATCCTCGGTCAGCTCGGCTTTCCGCATATCAGCCCTGACGCCTATGTCGGCGATCTTTCCGTCGCCGAACGGCGCATCGTCGAGATCGGCCGGGCGCTTGCATCGCATGCTTCGATCCTGGTCATGGACGAGCCGACGGCCTCGCTGACCGAACAGGAAGCGGCACTGATCTTCCGTATCATCCGGCGGCTGAAGACGCAGATGACCTCGGTGGTCTATATCTCGCACTACCTCAAGGAAGTGTTCGAAATCTCCGACCGGATCGAAGTGCTGCGCGACGGCAGGAATGCAGGCTCGTTCATTCCATCGCAGACCACGCCGGGCAAGGTGGTCGAGGCGATGCTGGGCCGCGTGGCCGGCAAACTGTTTTCCGATCACACCCAGGGGCCGGCCCGCCCGCAGCCGTTGCTCGAGGTCAGGAACCTCATCACCCGCAACGGCCTCGACGACATCTCGCTGACGGTCGGCAAGGGGGAGATCGTCGGTGTCTTTGGCCTGGTCGGCTCCGGCGTCGAGCAACTGGGCCGGGCGATCTTCGGTGCCGATGGCGGCCGCTATTCAGGCACCATGATCTTCGACGGCAGGCCTTATGAGGCGATCAGCCCGCAACACGGCAAGAAGACCGGTATCGGCTTCGTTACTGCGGAACGCAAGAAAGATGGCATCATCGCCGATCTCACCCTGCGGCAGAACCTCGTCGCACCCTTCCAGCGGCGCCATGGCAGCGGCCTGTTCACATCCAAGGTTCGCGAGACTGCCCAGACCGAACACTGGATCAGGAACCTCAGGATCAAGACCAACGGTCCCGAGCAGGAAATGCGCACGCTCTCCGGCGGCAACCAGCAGAAGGTCTGCGTCGCCCGCTGGCTCGATCCCTCGGTCAGGATGCTGATCCTCGAGGAGCCGACCCGTGGCGTCGATGTCGGCGCCCGCCGCGAACTTTATCTCGAGCTTGCAAAGCTGGCAAAACAGGGCCTGGCGATCCTGGTGCTCTCCTCCGATGTCGAGGAGGTCGCAGGGCTTTGCGACCGTTCACTGGTGATCGACCGTGGCACGATCGTCGCCCGTTTCGATGACGGCGTCGAAGCCGGCCGCCTGATGGAAGCCACCGCCACACCCGCGCATAACGGACAGCAAACATGAGCAAGGTCGAACCATCCATGTCCACGCACGATGCGCGCCCCGGCATGTTCAAAGGCATCCTCAAATCGCCGACCGCATCGAGCGTGCTGATCCTGCTCGGCTTCTATGTCGTGCTGCTGGTCGTCTTTTCCGTGTTGTCGCCCTATTTCATGACGCTGCGCAACATGCTGGCGATCAGTTCCAACGTCGCCTTCATCGGCCTGATGGCGGCGGCCGGAACGCCGCTGATCATTGCCGGCGGGCTCGATCTGTCGGTCGCGGCAGTCGCCGGGCTTACCGGCGTGGTCATCGCCGTACTCTATTCGCTGGGCGTCCCGGTCTGGATCGCGGTCCTCATTGCCGTGCTGATCGGCGCATGTGTCGGAGCGGTTAACGGGTTGCTCGCGACTTTCCTCAAGCTCAATCCGCTGATCGTCACGCTCGGCACGATGAGCATCGTCTCCGGGTTTGCCCTGATCCTGACGGGCGGCCTCACCAAACCGCTGATGATCGATGGCTTCAACTGGATCGGCTCGGGCCGGCTGTTCGGCGTTCCTGTGCCGGCGGTACTGATGGTGGTCGTCTATATCCTGCTCGCCGTGGTCATGCGCAACACCCGCTTTGGCCGCTATGTCTTCGCCGCCGGCGGCAATGCAGAGGCGAGCCGTCTGCTTGGCTTGCCCGTGCAACCGGTACAGATCGCGCTCTACATCATTTCGGCCGTGAGCGGCGCGGTTGCCGGCACCATGCTCGCCGCCATGCTGGGCGCGGCGGCGCCGAATGCCGCGGCGTCGCATCTTCTGACCGTCATCGCCGCGATCATTCTCGGCGGCACCAGCCTGCAGGGCGGGCGCGGCTCCGTCTGGGGCACGCTGGTTGCGGTGCTGATCCTCGGCACGCTCAACAACGGCTTGACGTTGCTCGATGTTTCCAGCTTCTGGCAGGATGTCACGCGCGGCGTCGTGCTATTGCTCGCCGTTGGCGTCGATCAGGTCCGCCGCCAGATCCAGGAGAAATGATGAACACGATCAAGGTTTTCGAGGATCTCGAACCCTTCAGCCGCAAGCCGGTGTCCGAGCGTGTCGCCAACCGGCTGCTGGAGCTTATCCGCACCGGCAACCTCAAGGCCGGCGACAAGCTGCCGACGGAAAACGAGCTCGCGGCGGCGATGCAGGTGTCGCGGCCGGTGGTGCGGGAAGCGTTGCGCGGCCTGTCCATACTCGGCATCGTCGAGAGCCGGCAGGGTGGCCGCTGCTACGTCACCGACCTCTCGCCCTCGCGGCTTGTCGCACCGATCCAGATGGTCATCGCCATCGACGAGAGCAATGTGGATGCGCTCTATGAGGCGCGCATATCGGTGGAGGGCGAAATCCTCAAGCTTGCCGCCGAGCGCGTCACCGATATCCAGCTTGCGAGACTGAAGGAAATGGTCAAGGCGGGCTATGAGCTGGCTGCCATCGACGGTACGGGCTTCCGGGTGCTGGATCTTGAGTTCCACCAGTTGCTTATGGAGATATCCGGCAATCCGTTCCTGGAGCGCATCGCGCGCTCGCTCTATGACCTCGGCATCGAATATCGTCGTGTTGCATCCGAGACGCCGGGTGTCATCGCGCGCTCCGCCGCCGAACATGATGCGATCGTCAAGGCGCTCGAAACGCGCGATCCCGACCGCGCGGCCGAGGCCATGCGCACGCATCTGATGAGTATTGCCCGGACCACCTATGACGCCATGAAAACCCTTGGCCAGCCGAAGTAAAAGCGGGAGGATGGAATGCTGCTGAAAGACAAGACCGTTATCGTCACCGGCGGATCGCGCGGGATCGGTTCGGGGATCGTCGTCGCCTGTGCGAAACACGGCGCCGATGTCGTCATCAACTATTATGGCGACAACGATGCCATGTACAACAAACGCAGTGCGATCGGCGGCATCATCGAACAGGTCGAGGCGCATGGTCGCAAGGCCGTGGCTCTCGAAGGCAATATCGCCGATCCCGAGACCAGCAAGGCGCTGGTGGATGCTGCCGTCAAGCATTTCGGCAAGGTCGATGTGCTCGCCGCGAACGCCGGCATTTGCCAGTTCCACAGCTTTCTCGACATGCCGGCGGACATTCTCAAGCAGACCACCGATGTCAACCTGCACGGCGTCTACTTCGCCGCCCAGGCGGCGGCCAACCAGATGAAGGCGCAAGGCACCGGCGGCGCGATCGTGGCGACCAGCTCGATCGGCGCGCTGGTCGGCGGCAGCATGCAGACACACTACAATCCGACCAAATCAGCCGTGCATTCGCTGATGCAATCCTGCGCCATCGCGCTCGGACCCTATGGCATCCGCTGCAATTCCGTCATGCCCGGCGCGGTCCTCACCGACCTCAATGTCGAAGACCTCAGCGACCCGGAAAAGCGCGATTATTTCACCAAGCGCATACCGCTCGGCCGCTTCGGCGAGCCCGCCGACATCGGCGACTGCGTCGTCTTCCTGGCCTCCGACATGGCCCGCTACGTCACCGGCGCCGGCCTGCTCATCGACGGCGGCATGTTCGTCAATCTGCAATAGGAGCCAGTCATGGAAACAATTGCCTTCCGCATGAACCTCAATCCGGGCCAGGCGGCAGAATACAAGCGCCGCCACGACGCTATCTGGCCGGAACTCGCGGCCATGCTCAAGCGGGCCGGCGCCTCGGATTATTCTATCTGGCTCGACGAGGAGACCAACCATCTCTTCGCCATCCTCAAGCGGCCGAAGGACCACACGATGGATGCGCTGCCGCAAGAGGCGATCGTCCGCAAATGGTGGGACTACATGGCGGATGTCATGGGGGTCGAGCCGGACAATACGCCTGTTCAGATTCCCCTCGTCAAGATGTTCCATCTGGAGTGAGCGGATGAAGCCGAACACATCGACGGGATTTTGAGAGGCTGACATGAGCGTCAATTCAAAAAGCATGAAGATCAGCCGCGTCAGCGTCTACACAATGGATACCGAAAGCGGCGGCGGCGATTACTTCCGCCAGAAGCAGGGGCACTGGCTGATCGATACCGTGATCGCCAATCCGATGTCGGGCTACAAGCAGTACCAGGCGAGCCGCGCCTCCTGGGGCGTGTCGGTGCTCGGCTCGATCGTGGTCGAGATCGAGACCGAAGGCGGCTTCACCGGCGTGGCGACCGGTTTCGGCGGTCCGCCGGCGGCCTGGCTGATCAACCAGCATTTCAACCGCTTCCTGATCGGGGCGGATGCACGCAACGTCAATCTCATATGGGACCAGATGTTTCGCGCCTCGATGTTCTACGGCCGCAAGGGCATGCCGATCGCAGCGATCTCGGTGGTCGATCTGGCGCTCTGGGACCTGATCGGCAAGGCGCGCGGCGAGCCGGTCTATAACCTGATCGGCGGCCTCTGCCGCGAGGAGATCAGCTTCTATTGTACCGGCCCGCGTCCCGAGGCAGTCAAGGCGCTGGGATTCTGGGGCGGCAAGGTGCCGTTGCCCTATGGACCTTTCGATGGTGAGGAGGGCATCCGCAAGAACTACGAGTTCCTCAAAACGCATCGCGAGGCGATCGGTCCGGATTTCCCGCTGATGGTCGATTGCTACATGGCGCTGACCGTCCCCTATGCGATCCGGCTGGCAGAAAAATGCATGGATCTCGATATCTACTGGTGGGAAGAGGTGCTTCATCCCGATGATGTCGAGGGGTTCGCGCATCTGAAGGCGGCGCATCCCAAGCTTAGATGGACCACCGGCGAACACGAGTATACCCGCTACGGCTTCCGCAGGTTGATCGAAAACCGGCTGGTCGATATCCTCCAGCCCGATGTCATGTGGGTCGGCGGGCTGACGGAGCTTCTGAAGATCGCGGCGCACGCTTCGGCCTATGACCTGCCGGTCATCCCGCACGGCAGCGGTCCCTATTCCTATCATTTCATTGCCTCGCAGCCGCATTCGCCCTTCTGCGAATATGTGGCGGCGAGTGCTGATGGCCGCTCGATCCTGCCGGTGTTCGGCAAGCTCTTTACCGGCGAGGCGCTACCGGAGAACGGCAAGCTGAGAATTTCGGATGCGCCGGGCTTTGGCATGGACATTGCCGACCGTGCCATGCTGAAAGAGGTGAAGCCGGAATAGGCGGCCCATACCTCTGGGTATGCTTTTCGGCGCGAGCGGATCATTCATGTCGGCTTTGTCGTCGCTACTCCGCGGCAACGCGCTGCCGGCTCCATTCCGTCTTGCGCGGATCTCTATACATAACGCCATCCTTCATGATCATCGAGAAATGGTCGGGACCGACCAGCAGCGACTGATCCTTGAGCGGGTCGCCGTCGACCAGCAGGAGATCGGCGAGCGCTCCCGGCCGGA
This sequence comes from Rhizobium sp., assembly GCA_028290545.1. Taxonomy (GTDB): domain Bacteria; phylum Pseudomonadota; class Alphaproteobacteria; order Rhizobiales; family Rhizobiaceae; genus Rhizobium_E. Next base: position 131,943 of record JAQGJP010000056.1, read on the forward strand.
TGACGCCCAGTTCGCCCTTGTGGCCCATCAGGTCGCCGCCGACAGCGGTCGCGCAACGCAGCGCCTCGGCCGGCGAATAGCCGAAGAACTTGACAAAATGGCCGATGTCGCGGGCGTTCTGACCCATCGGCGTGACGGTAAAGCCATAATCGCCGCCGACGACGACGCGCATGCCGCGCCTGCGCATTTCATGATAGGTGGCGATCGTGTGTTCGAGCTTGCGCGGCAGGCCCATACGCTCGACCACTTCCCTGGTCATGCCGACAACGTCGCCTTCAAAGACAGAATTGTGCACGAGCCCGAAGGCCGGGCCGACGATAACCCGATCCTTGGCTTCCTCCAGCATGTCGAGCGCTTCCTCATCGGCAAAATCGCAGTGATAGATGCAGTCGGCGCCGGCCCGGATTGCCCGTTTGACAGCCTCGGCCGCACGGGCATGGGTCGCCACCCGCTTGCCGAAATCATGAGCGGTCTGAACCCCGGCGTTGAGTTCCTCCTGGCTGATCGACACCAGTTCAGCGCGGATATTCGATGTGAATTCATCGCCGGAAACGTTGAACTTGATGTTGTCGACGCCTTCCCTGACGCAGAGGCGAACCGCCTTGCGGATTTCGCTGATGCCATCGGCGACCATGCCGAACCCTTCGAAACTGCCATGGTGCTTGCGCTCGTCGCCGAGCCCGCCGGTGACGGTGATCTCCGGGCCGGCAGCCTTGTAGCGCGGGCCGGCGAGATAGCCGTCCTCGATTTCCTGCCGAACCACGACATCGATGCGCAATTTGGCGGATGCTGCCGAATAGGCCGAGGTGAAGCCGCAATTGAGCAGAAGCGTGGCGTTGCGCATGGTTTTCAACAGGTGCTCTTCCGGCGGGATTTCGCCGAGATCCTGGTTGCGGCTGGGATTGGTGAAACTCAGGTGGCAGTGGCCTTCCACCAGACCCGGCATCAGGAATTGTCCCCGGCCGTCGATGATCTCGGCGGCGTTCTCGCGGGCGATCTGGTTGTTGCCGCGTGCCACCGTCTTGATACGGTTTCCCTCGACCAGGACTTCACCGCGATAGGACTCGTCCTCGATCGCATCCCAGACGCTGACATTGGTCAGCAGATAAGCTGTCATGATGTTTCCTCCTCCATCATCATCGCGGCCGGCAAATGTAAGCGGCCGATTTCGATGCCACCGATGATAGGCGCGGAAAGAACCGGGTCCCACGGCGATGTTTTATGGCGAATCCGGCATTTGAGACGAATGGCTTGACTTGGAGGGTGTGAGCAGGGCCTAATATGCGTCACGGGTCCAGTCGTTGGGAGGCGGTATGGGCAAATATCAGAACGGAATCGATGGCGCGATCGCGTTGTTGCTGGCGCTCGTACGGCATAACGGCGAGGCGCCGGTCGCTCTGCTCGTCAAGGAATGCGGCCTTGCCCGCGCCAGCCTCTATCGCATCGCCCGCATTCTCGCGGATGCCGGCCTCGTGGGCCGCACGCGCGGCAAGCTGATCGTCGGCCCGGCGGGCGCTGCATTCGCCACATTGCAGGCAAAACCGCAGCGCAAGCATGTGCACCCAGGCGCACACCGGCTGACACCGTCGGAAAGATCGCGGGAAAAAGCAGAGAGCGGCCCGATAGTGCTGTCGGCGCCACTGGTTTCGCGACGCAATGGCCGCTATCGAATCGGCTTTTCCAATGCATCGCTTTCCAATCCGTGGCGGTTTGCCCTTGTCCACAGCGTCGAGTTCGCCGCCGCCCGACTTGGCCGCGCGGTCCATAAATTCACCATCAGGCATGCCAACGAAGATGCGGCGCAGCAGATCGCCGATATCGATGACCTGCTTTCCGAGGGCGTGGACGGGTTGATCGTCAGTGCGGTGGTACCCGATATCGTCGGTCCGGCAGTGGCGCGCGCCATGGCCGCCGGCATACCTGTCGTGCTGGTCGACCGTGGCGTAGCGGAGCATGTGCCGCACACCAGTTTCGTCTGCTCCGACGACGCCGGAATAGGCCGGTTATCGGCGCTCTGGCTCTGCGAGCGGCTCAAGGGGCAGGGTGCGGTGCTGATGCTTCCGGGGCACTCCGAAGCGGAGCCCGCGCGAAAGCGGCTTGCAGCAGCGCAACTGATGTTCGCCAATTTCCCCGAGATCGAGATCCTGCCGGTGGAATGGACCGGCTGGGACCGCCAGCGCGCCCGCGAAATCGTCACCGATCATCTCCTGCGGATGGCGCCGATATCCGGCGTGTGGTGCGACAGCGGCCTGCAGGGTGTCGGCTCGCTGCAGGCATTCAACGATTTCGGCACCGCACGCGGCGAGTTTCCGCCGCATACGGGGGGCGATCTCAATCTTGCCTACAAGCTGGCCATCCGCCATCAGGTGCCGCTTGCGGCCGTCGATTACCCGGCGGCGATGGGCTACCGCGCCATGGATATCCTGCATGCGGCGCTTCGGGGACAATGGGTTCCGAGCCGCGTCGATGTTCCGCTGAGCGTGGCGATCACCAAAGGCGCGGCCACCCGCTCGCTGAAGCCCGACTGCTGGGCGGAAGATCGCGTCCGCTGGGATCTGCCCGACGACCTGGTGTTCCATTCGGGGCTGGGCGAAGGCTACAATCCCCGGACGTTCCGGATCCACTATCCCGGCAACAGCTATAACCGGTCGGCGGCGCGGGCGATCCAATGAGCGTGCAGGACACATCGGGCGTTGCGGCTCTGGCGCGCATATTGAAGGAACTGGGAGAGGGCGAAGCTGCAACCGTCGCAGGCCTCGCTGTCAAGGCCGGCGTATCCCGCACGACGTCGTTCGAGATCATTCGTCGCCTTGCCGCAGCGGGACTGGTGCGTCGCGATATCGACGGTACGGTCGCTTCCGGACCTGCGGCGACGGCGCTGGGATTTGCCGCCTTCGGCATCGCCTCGCTTGCCGGTCCGGCCGAGACGCTGCTGAGCTGGCTGCATGAACGCAGCGATGCCTTCGTGGAACTCGTGGTCAGCGAGACGGTGCTCATCACCTTCGGCAAGCCGCAGTCCGATGTCGCTCTGGACACTCCGGTCCATGACCGAAACGGCATGGAGCAAGCCCGGTTGCGGCTGGCATGGCGGGTTCACACTAGCCAGATCGAGCGGCAGAGGATATCAGCGGATTTCGAACGAGTCCGGATGAGCCTCGAACTTCATCTGGCAGAACAGGGAACCGCAGCGTGAACGAGACCGTCGATCCATTCAAGATTCGTGCGCTTGTCCCCGATTTCGAGGCGATCGCTCAGGGCTATGCGACCCGCAGCGACGCGACCCGCGCCTCGCGCCGCAATATCCTCGATATCGCTTATGGCGCGCATGAGGATGAGAGGCTCGATCTGTTTTTCCCCGAAGCACTCGAAGGGCCCTTGCCGGTGCATATGTTTATCCATGGGGGCTACTGGCGCGCCAACCGCAAGGAAGATTACGCCTTCGTGGCGGAAACGGTCACCGCAGCCGGCGCAATCGCCGTGGTTGTCGAATACTCGCTGATGCCCAAGGTGCGGATGGCCGATATCGTCAGGCAGGTGCGGCGCGCGGCCGACTGGATTGCCGCCAACATCGCCGGTCACGACGGCGATCCCCGGAGGATTTCCGCCAGCGGTCACTCGGCGGGTGCCCACCTGGCTTCTTATCTCGCGGCGAGAGGGCCTCATGAAACCAAGGCGCTGACCACGCCCTTGCGGTCGCTGCTGCTGGTCAGCGGCATCTACCAGTTGCAGCCGATCACCACGAGCTTCCTGCAGCCCGAGATCATGCTGACGGCAGCCGAGGTCGATCGCTGGTCACCTCTCGACGCCAGGCCGGAACCCGATGTGTCATTGACGCTTGTCGTCGGCGCCGATGAAACCGTGCCCTTTCACAAACAGGCGGAGGACTACGCCACGCTGCTTGCGTCGCGCGGCACGCGGACGCGGCGCTTCGTGCTTCCCGTGCTTAACCACATGACTGTGATCAATGGTCTTGGAGACATGCAGTCTTCGCTTGCCGGACTGCTGGCCGAGACCATTTCCCGCAGTTGAAAGGGCGCCTCGAAAGGCGCCCTCCGAACGTGGTTACTTCTTGTTCCAGGCGGCCGGATAGTTCGGCATCTTGTCGCAGCCGCAGAGCGCGTAATGCAGCGGCGGCATGTCCTTGTTGATGTAGCTGTCCAGCGTGTCCTGGGTGATTGCCGGTTGCGGCAAAATCCATTCCGGGCTGGGAACCTGCTCGCCCTTCATCACGTGCAGGGCGGCAATGATCGGCGTCCGCCACTGATAGGTCGGATAGGACGGTGCAATCGCCGTCAACTTCATTTCCTTCCACTTCTGCAGGTAATCCTGCTGGTCCTCGCCGACGAATACCGGCACATCATAGCCGCCATCCTGGAAAGCCTCGATGGCGGCAACCGCCGTGGCGCCCGCATCCATCCAGACTGCATCGATCTTGCCACGCTGCAGATAGTCCTCGACGATCGATTTGGTCTTGGCATTGTCGCCATCGGTGAATTCGGCTCCGATGATGTTGAAGCCGGCTTCCGTCAGGACGCGCTTGCCGGCCGCATAGCGGTTCTCCAGCACGTCGACGCCGGGCAGGATGCGCAACATCAGCACATTGCCGCCCTTGGCAACCTTGCTGGCGATGAAATCGGCACCCTGAATGCCGAAACCATATCCGCCGACCGGATGGATGAAGGTCACGGGGCAGGATGTATTGACGCCACGGTCGAAGACGATGACCGGCAGCTTTGCGCAGGCTTTTTCGACGGCCGGGGTGAGTGCCGCCGTCGTGTTCGGCGAAACGATCAGCACATCGCATTTGCCGCCGGCGAGCAGGTCGTCGATATCGGCGATCTGCTTGTCATCGGAACCTTCCGCATCGACATGGATCAGTTCCTTGATCTCCGGATGCTCCTTCACTTCCTGCTGCATGTTGGTGTAGCCGACAACGCGCCAGGGATTATTGACACCCGCGTTCGAGAAGCAGATCGTGTATGGTCCGTCCTTCTTGTACTGCGCGGTATCCTTCATGCCATCGACCAGATATTGCTCCCAGGGTTTCCCCTCGGGGCCTTTCGGGGTCGCGGTCAGCAGTTCCTTCTGCCGGGCGAATTCCTTCGGGTCGTCGAAATTGGGCGATTGCGCCAATGCGCCGGTCGCGAATGTCAATCCTGCGGCAATCGCAAGAAACAGCATCTTCTTCATAGGTTCCTCCCATTTGGTTGGTGGTCGTCCCTCCGCGCGGCGATATCCTCCTGCCGCGCGAATTCGATCCGGGACGCGGCTAGCGCCCCGTATGCTTGCGCCGGTACATGGCGACGGCCACGGCGGCGATGAGAATGAGCCCCTGCACGACCTGCCGGACCGGCTGCGGCAGGCCCAGGAAGTTGAGCAGCGTGAACATGGCGTTCAGCGTCAGCGCGCCGGCGATCGTGGCAGCCACCGAGCCGCGTCCGCCCAGCAATTGTGCGCCGCCCAGCACCGCCGCGGTGATCGCCTGCAGCTCGTAGCCATTGCCGACATCGGTCGAAACACCCGCGAATCCGCCCAGCATGATGCCGGCGGCGACGGCGCTGAGCGACGAGACCACGAAGGCGATGATGCGCACGCGATTGATCGGCACGCCGGCAAGCTGGGCCGCACGCGGGTTGTCGCCGATCGCATGGATCATCCGGCCGAGATTGGTGCGGTGCATCAGCCAGTAAAGGAGAAGGCCGAGGACGACGAGCACGATGATCGCCACCGGCAGGATCTTGATGAACGGCAGGCCGGTAAAATTATAGCGGCCGAAGAAGCGGAAACTGTCCGCGAGATAGCCGCGCGGCGAGCCGCCAGACCACATGAAGGCGACGCCATTCAACGTGATCATCATGCCGAGCGTGGCAATCAGCGATGGCACCTTGAGATAACAGACGATAAGGCCATTGGTAATGCCGACGACGGCGCCGATGCCGAACATCACCCCGATGACCCACCATGTGGCGTTCGGGTCGTTGTTGAGCAGCATCGAGGAGCCGACCACCACGAGCGTGATCACCGAACCGGCCGAGAGATCGAAACCGCCGGAAACGATGACATAGAGCTGGCCGGCGGCAAGGATTGCCAGTGGTGCAGCCCGCTTCAGGAAATTCATGTATCCCGATGGTTCGATGAAGGCCGGGTTCTGGAAGATGATCGCCACGATCAGCGCGGCAAGCACGAAATACACTGGGTTGACCTGCGGCAGCGGCGATCTGCGCTTTTCCTTCCCGGTATGGGCGAAGGCGTGTTCCGTCATGCCACCAGCCTTTTCGAACGGACGGCATAGAAGGCGACTGCAGCGATGATGATGATGCCGCGCAGCACCTGCTTGGCGAAGGCATCGACGCCGGCGAGGTTGAAGATGGAATCGATCAGCGAAAAGATGATCACGCCGGCGAGCGTGCCCCAGACACCGCCGCGCCCGCCCGCAAGGATCGTTCCTCCGATCACCACGACGGCGATCGATTCGAGATCGTAGACGCCGTCGCTGCCGATCCAGGGCGCGCCGGAGCGCAGGCGGCTGGCGAGATAGAGCCCCGCCACCGATGCGCAGAGGGAACAGATCAGATGCGCGCCGATGATCACGCGGCTGGTCTTGATGCCGGCAAGCCGGGCCGCATCCTGGTTGCCGCCGACCGAATAGATGTTGGAGCCGAAACCCGTGAAGCGCAGCACGAACCAGGCGGCAATGGCGAGCAGCAGCAGGAAGATCAGGCTGTATGGCACATCGCCGATGCCGCCATAGGCAAAGACCTGGAATTCCTGCGGCACGGAGCCTGCGAAATTGGAAACGAAGGCCGAAAGCCCCCCCTGGATGATCAGGCTCATGCCCAGCGTGGCGATCAGCGGATTGACCTCGAGCCGCACGATCAGCAGACCATTGATCAGGCCGACGACGGCGCCAAGCGCCAGCACGGCAAGGATCGCGGGCACGGCCATGGCCGGATTGCCATCCATGACCACGGATGCCAGCACGGCGGTTGCCGAGATGACGCTGGCGACCGAGAGATCGATCGACCCGACCAGGATCGCGAAAGTCTGGCCGATGGCCGTGATGCCGAGCGCGATCGAGCGGCCGATGATCGAGATCAGGTTGGCGAAGGTCAGATATTGCGTCTGGCCAGTGCCGACCGCGATGCCGACATAGACCAGCAGCGCAAAGCCGAGCAGCACGGCCGGCGCCCAGCGGTCGAAGCGGAAACCGGCTTTCGGCGGCGGCAGGCTGATAACGGTCATGCCGCCACCTCGCTTTCTCCGGTCGCCGCCAGCATGATCTCGGTCTCTTCCGGCCCATGCGGGAACTCGGCGACGATCGAGCCGCCGCGCATCACCAGCACCCGATCGGCTGCGCCGATCACTTCCGGCAGGTCCGACGAGATCATCATGATCGCCGTGCCCTGGCGGGCGAGGTCGCGCATCAGGTGATAGATGCCGGCCTTCGCCTTGACGTCGATGCCGCGGGTCGGCTCGATGAAGATCAGCACCTTGGGCTTCAGCGCCAGCCAGCGGGCGACGATGGCCTTCTGCTGGTTGCCGCCGGACAGGAATTTGATGTCCTGTTCGTAGGAAGCTGCGCGCACCTCCATGCGATCGAGCAACTCGCCCATGCCAGTGAGTGAAGTATGGGGATTGGACTTGTGCGTGGCGGCGAGATTGCCGAAGGCGCGGGCTGTCAGCATGCCGTTGTCGCGCACCGACTGCATCAGCACCAGCCCCTCGGCCTTGCGGTCGCCCGGCAGAAGGCCGAGGCCGGCGCGGATGGCGTCGCGGGGCGAGGCGAAGGACACGTCCGTGCCGTTGAGCTGCATCCTGCCCGATGTGAACGGGAGATACCCGAAGATAGCCATGGCCAGCGCCACGCGTCCCGCACCCTGGATGCCGGCGAATCCGGTGATCTCGCCGGCGCGCAGATCGAGGTCGATATTGCGGAGCGCGGCATTTCCGCCATTGCGGACCGAAAGGACAATGTCGCCGATTTCATTTCTGGTCGCCGGCGGTGCATAGAAGTCAGCGATATCGCGGCCGACCATGGCGCGAACGATCGCGTCGGGTGCGGGCGGCGTATCGAAACGGGCGGCGATTTCGCCATCTTTCAACACGGTGACGCGGTCGGCAAGCCGGGTCACTTCGCGCATGCGGTGGGTGATGTAGATGATCGCCGTACCGCGCTCGCGCAGCTTGTCGATCGTCCGGAACAGCACCTCGCATTCGGCCTCGTTGAGGGCTGCGGTCGGTTCGTCCATGACGACGACGCGGGCATCGAGCGAAATTGCCTTGGCGATCTCCACCATCTGCTGGGTTGCGACATCGAGGTCGGCCACCAGCGCATCCGGCGAAACCCGGGCACCGGCGCCGAACAGATCGAGCACGCGGCGGGTTTCGGCCCGCATCGCGGCATTGTCGAGCATTCCATGCCTGCGCGGTTCGCGCCCGAGGAAGATGTTCTGCGCCACCGTGCGTTCCGGCAGCAGCGAGAATTCCTGGTAGATGACGGATATCCCCGCGCGCAATGCTTCAACGGGATGCTTGAAGGACGTCTTCCGGCCGTTCAGGACCACATCGCCTTCATCCGCGCGATAGACGCCGGAAAGGATCTTGATCAGCGTCGACTTGCCCGCGCCGTTCTCTCCGACCAGCGCATGCACTTCGCCAGCATGGCAGGCAAATCCGACATCGCTGAGCGCCCGCACCCCGGGAAATGCCTTGGAAATATGCGCCATTTCGATGACCGGGATCGCGCCGCTCATGCCGCCTTCTCCCAGCCATCGCGGATGAATCTGATCGATTCCGAAAACAGCGTCTCGAAATCCGGAAACAGCGGCCGCCAGACGCGCGTCGCCGCCGCCAGTTCCGGCAGGCCTGCGCCAAAGGCCTCCAGCGTCACCCAGCCGTCATAGCCGGTCTTGCGGACCGCCGCGAAAATCTCGTCAAAATCGATATGGCCCCGGCCGGGAATGCCGCGATCGTTCTCGGAAATATGCAGGATTCCGATCGAGCCGTCGATGGTCTCGATCGCGGCAACCTGGCTGCGTTCCTCGATATTGGCGTGGAACGTGTCGTACATGATCCGGAAAGCATCGTGATCGACGCGGTCCACATAAGCGCGGGCCTGTTCCATTGTGTTGAGGAAATAGGTCTCGAAGCGGTTGAGATGCTCGAGGCTGAGATAGATGCCGTTCTGGCTCGCGCGTTCTGCCATGCGGTGATGTGCTTCCGCGCCATGTTTCAGTTCGTCCTCCGTTGGGCCCGAACCGGTGAAATGGCCGATCGGGGCATGAAACGGCCCGCCGACGCTTTCGGCGCCCAGCGCAATCGCGCAATCCAGCGCCCAGTCGAGATGCGCTATTCCCGCCTTGCGAATATCGGCATCGCCGGACACTGGGTTGGCCTCGGGAGAGGGGATGACTGATGTGGTCGTTCGCCGCAGGCCGACGGCGTCGAGCTCCGCGCCCAGCCATTCGTAATGGCGTGGATCGCCGCGAAGGACAGGGACTTCCACGCCGTCATAGCCGAGCTCACGAAGACGCCGAATGTGCGGCAGGTGCTGCTTTTCGACATAACCGGTGAGGCACAGCAAATTGATGCCGACCTGCATTTCCTCCCCCTTTTCTTGTTGACGGAGAGTATTTTTGATCCGGTGGGTCGGCGCAATACGGAAAGCGTGCGTTGAATCCGGCATTTGAGACATTGGCGGCTTCCAACGGCTTGTGAGCGCATATCCGGGTAATCGACACGCTTTCTGCAGTGCTTGACACCTGGCCATGTTTGAGAAATGCTAAGACGTCAGACCAATTCGAGAAGCTGGCAGCGACAGGGGAAAATTGCCGCATGACGGCAGACGTGCAGGAGAGGCCGCAGATCGCGCCGCTGCCGCCATTGGACCGGGCGGCGCAGGTGATCGATGCGCTCGCGACCTATATCGACAGCGCCAGCCTGAAGGCCGGGGATCGCCTGCCGGCAGAGCGCGAACTGATGGCAGCGCTGGCCGTTGGCCGCTCGACGATCCGCGAGGTGATCAGCCATTTCCAGGCGCTCGGCGTCATGGAAACCCGCAAGGGCAGCGGCACCTATCTGCTGAAGCCGGTCTCCCTGGCCACCATTCACATGCCGCTGTCGCTCAATGCAACGCATTTGCGCGACGTGCTGTTGCAGACGCTGGAAGTGCGGCGAGGGATCGAATGCGAGGCGGGCATGGTCGCCGCACGCCGCAGGACCGCCAAGGATCTGATGACCATCGAGGAGAAACTCGACGAGATGGAGCGGGTGCATATCGCGCAGGGAACATCGGGTCCCGAGGACCTGGCCTTCCATCTGGCGATCTACGACGCCACTCACAATCCGTTGTTCAAGCAATTGCTGGAGCAGATGCGCGGCGCTTTCGAACGCTTCTGGGATTCGCCGTTCGACCGGTCGGATTTCGCCCGCCGGTCCTTTCCCTTTCACCGTACGCTTTTCAACGCGATCGCCGCCCAGGACACCGAAGCCGCGCGCCGCGAGACACTCAAGATTCTCGACGTGGTCGAGGAAGATATCAAGGAAATGTCGAAATGACTGACGGCCTGGACCCGTTCGATCTCGCCTCGCTGATCGTCGCGCATGACGAGGGCAATTATGCGGAAGCGGTCGTGCCGCCGATCTTCCAGACGTCGTTGTTCACCTTTTCGGACTACGACGACATGATCTCGTCCTATCGCGGCGAAAAGGTCCGGCCGATCTACACGCGTGGGCTGAACCCGACGGTGCGGATGTTCGAGGAGATGCTGGCAAAACTCGAAGGCGCCGAGGACGCGCTCGGTTTTGCGAGCGGCATGTCCGCAATCTCCTCGACGGTGCTGAGTTTCATTGAGCCCGGCGACAGGATCGTCGCCGTCAAGCATGTCTATCCCGACGCCTTCAGGCTGTTCGGCACCATCCTCAAGAAGATGAAGGTCGAGGTGACCTATGTCGATGGCCGCGACGAGGAGGCCGTCGCCAGGGCGCTGCCCGGCGCCAAGCTGTTCTACATGGAAAGCCCGACGAGCTGGGTGATGGATGCCCACGACGTCGGCACCCTTGCCTCCCTCGCCAGGCAGCAGGGCATCGTCACCATGATCGACAACAGCTGGGCAAGCCCGATCTTCCAGCAGCCGATCAAGCTTGGCGTCGATCTGGTCGTCCATTCGGCCTCGAAGTATCTCGGCGGCCACAGCGATGTCGTCGCCGGCGTCGTCGCCGGCTCGAAAGAGATGATCGCCAGGATCAAGGCCGAGGCCTATCCCTACCTCGGCGGCAAGCTGTCGCCCTTCGACGCCTGGCTGTTGATCCGCGGCATGCGCACGCTGCCGATCCGCATGCGGGCGCACGAGGCATCCGGCATGGAAATCGCCCGCCGTCTTCAGAATCACGATCTCGTCGAGCAGGTCTGCCATCCCGGCCTCGCCAACCGCCTGCCCAACGGCCTCAAGGGCACGTCGGGCCTGTTCTCGTTCATATTCCGCGAGGGTGTCGATATCCGCGCCTTCGCCGATCGCCTCGATCTGTTCAAACTGGGCGTGAGCTGGGGTGGACATGAGAGCCTGATCGTACCGGGCGAGGTCGTGCTGCAGCAGAAAGCACAGCCGAATTCCGCGCATGCCTTCGGTATCCATGCGCGGTCCGTACGCCTCCATATCGGCCTCGAAGGAACCGAGCCGTTGTGGAGTGATATCGAGGGGGCAATCGCCGCCGCCTCGTAAAGCCGGCAAACCAAGATAACAACTGGGAGAAGGAACATGAAAACACTGATAACCGCGGCGCTTTTCGCCGCACTGATGGCGGGCACGGCACTTGCAGACACGACGCTGAAGCTCGTGGAGGTGATCACCAGCCCCGAGCGCACCGAAACGCTGAAATCGATCGTCGCCAAGTTCGAAGCCGCCAATCCCGGCACCAAGGTCGATATCATCTCTTTGCCCTGGAACGAAGCCTTCCAGAAGTTCGCGACCATGGTCTCCGCCGGCGACACGCCTGACGTGATGGAAATGCCCGACACCTGGCTGTCGCTCTATGCCAACAACAACATGCTGGAAAGCCTGGAGCCCTGGCTCGAAAAGTGGGAACATACCAAGGAACTGACACCGCGTGCGCTCGAACTCGGCCGCGATGTCAAGAACACTGCCTATATGCTGCCCTACGGCTTCTATCTGCGCGCCATGTTCTACAACAAGAAACTGCTTTCCGAAGCCGGCGTCAGCGCCCCGCCGAAGACGATGGAGGAATTCACCGCCGCGTCCGAGAAGGTCTCCAAGCTTCCCGGCAAGTATGGCTACTGCATGCGCGGCGGCCCGGGCGGTCTGAATGGCTGGATGATTTTCGCCGCCTCGATGGCCGGCGACAACAGCTATTTCAGGGAGGACGGCACCTCGACGATGAACAGCGAAGGCTGGGAGAAGGGGATTGAATGGATGGTCGATCTCTACAAGAAGGGCTATGCGCCGAAGGACAGCGTCAACTGGGGCTTCAACGAGGTCGTGGCTGGGTTCTATTCCGGCACCTGTGCCTTTCTCGACCAGGATCCGGATGCGCTGATCGCCATCGCCGAGCGGATGAAGAAGGAAGATTTCGGAGTGATGCCGCTGCCGAAGGGGCCGGCTGGCAAATCTTTCCCGACGATCGGCTATGCCGGCTGGTCGATGTTTTCCACCACCCAGGACAAGGAGCTTTCCTGGAAGCTGATCGCGACACTGGAAGGCAAGGAAGGCAATCTCGAGTGGAACAAGCGGATCGGTGCGCTGCCGGCCTACACATCGGCGGAACAGGATCCTTTCTACGCCGGTGACCAGTTCAAGGGCTGGTTCGAGGAACTGGCCGACCCCAATACGGTTCCGACCGTGATGCCGACCTATCTCGAGGAGTTCGCCTTCTTCAAGGATTCGATTGCGATCAAATCGTCGCAACAGGCTTTGCTCGGCGACATCACTGCGAAGGAACTGGCCGATCAATGGGCCGATTACCTGACGAAAGCGCAGCAGAAATTCCTCGCCAGCAAGAAATAGCCGGCGGGGCCGTCTCCGGCGGCGGAGAAATCCGCCGCCCATTTCGGAATAATGCAACGGTGCGAAAAGTGCTGCATAAGAAATGACGGCGCCAAAGCGCCGCATAAAAAAGACAGCGCGAAGTCGCTGCATAAGGGAACGCTTGGCCGATGACCATTTCTGCCGATACGCTCGATAGGCGTCGTGACCGCAGGCCGTGGCCGCAGCGTCTTGCCGATGCTTCGACGCCCTACCTCTATAGCGCGCCATCGCTGATCCTGATCGCCGGCGTGATGCTTGTGCCGCTTGTGATCGGCATTTCCTATGCGTTCCGCGATATCGTGCTGCTCAATCCGTTTTCGGGCGGCTTCGTCGGGCTCGACCATTTTCGCGAACTGTCGAAGGACGACGCATTCTATGGCGCGTTGAAGAATACGCTCTGGTGGACCGGCGCGTCCGTCAGCCTGCAATTCATCTTCGGGCTGATCCTGGCGCTGCTGCTCGACAAGCCTTTCCGGGGCAGGGGCATCGTGCAGGCGCTGGTGTTCCTCCCCTGGGCCGTGCCAAGCTTTCTTGCCGGCCTCAACTGGGCCTGGTTGTTCAATCCGGTGATCGGGCCGATCCCGCACTGGCTATACGCTCTCGGCCTGATGAGCGAACCGGGCAATATCCTCTCCGATCCGCATTATGCGATGTGGGGCCCGATCATCGCCAATGTCTGGTGGGGCATTCCGTTTTTTGCCATCACGCTGCTGGCAGCACTTCAGGCAATCCCGCGCGATCTCTATGAGGCGGCGTCGATAGACGGCGCAGGCTGGTTCCAGCGGTTCCGCTCCATCACATTGCCGTTCCTGGCGCCGACCATTGCCATCACCGTGCTCCTGCGCACCGTGTGGATCTCCAACTTCGCCGATCTGATTGTCGTGATGACCTCGGGCGGCCCAGCCGACAGGACGCAGATCGTCGCCAGCTACATCTTCACCATGGCCTTCAAGCGGCTGGATTTCGGCTATGCATCGGCGATCGCTCTGGTGCTGCTGGCGTTGCTGCTCGCCTATTCCATGCTGATCATCCTGCTGCGGCAGATGCTGCTGAACAAGGACTGATGCGATGAGACGAGGGATCATAATTCCAACCGTTGCGCATCGACTGGCGATCCTCTGCTATATCGTCTTTTCCCTGTTCCCGCTTTACTGGCTGCTGAAAGTGTCGGTGACGCCCAATGACCTGCTCTATAGCGAAGGTGTACGGATGTGGCCGTCACGGACCACGTGGGAGCACTACGCATTCGTGCTGCAGCACAGCGCGTTTCCGACCTTCTTCAAGAATAGCCTGATCGTATCGGCATCGACGGCAATCGCCGTGACCATCTGTGCATCGCTCTCGGGCTATGCGCTGTCGCGCTTCAGCTTTCGCGCCAAATACTGGATCGTGGCGCTGATGCTGCTGACGCAGATGTTTCCGCTGGTCATGCTGGTCGCTCCGATCTTCAGGATCCTGTCGCCGCTGGGACTGACCAACAGCCTGACGGGCTTGGTGATCGTCTACACCGCCTTCAACGTGCCGTTTGCGACCTTCCTGATGCAGTCCTTCTTCGACGGCATTCCGAAGGATCTGGAAGAGGCGGCGATGATCGATGGCGCCACGCAATTCATCGCCTTCCGCCAGATCATCCTGCCGCTGACATTGCCGGGGATCGCTGCGACGCTCGGCTTCGTCTTCACGGCCGCCTGGAGCGAACTCCTTTTCGCGCTGATGCTGATCAATGGCAATGATGCAGCAACCTTTCCGGTCGGCCTCCTCACCTTTGTCTCGAAATTCTCGGTCGATTTCGGGCAGATGATGGCGGCTGGCGTCATGGCGCTCGTTCCCGCCGGTCTCTTCTTCCTTCTCATCCAGCGCTATCTCGTCCAGGGCCTGACGGCCGGCGCTGTGAAAGGTTAGTCAAATGGCATCGATCACGATCAGCAACGTACAGAAGTCCTTCGGCAAGGTGCCGGTGCTGCATGGCGTGGATCTTGAAATCGAGGATGGCGAGTTCATCGTGCTCGTCGGTCCGTCCGGCTGTGGCAAGTCCACGCTGCTCAGGATGATTGCGGGTCTGGAAGAAGTCAGCGGCGGCGATATCTCGATTGCCGGCAAGCGCGTCAACGATCTCGCGCCCAAGGATCGCGACATCGCCATGGTCTTCCAGTCCTATGCGCTCTACCCGCATATGAATGTCGCCAGCAACATGAGCTACAGCCTGAAGCTCAGGAAGATGGCAAAGGAGAAGATCGCCAGCGCGGTGGCGGCCGCATCCTCCAAGCTCGGCCTTGACCCGCTGCTGGAGCGCCGCCCGAAAGCATTGTCCGGGGGCCAGCGCCAGCGCGTCGCCATGGGCCGCGCCATCGTCCGCCAGCCCAAGGCCTTCCTGTTCGACGAGCCGCTTTCCAACCTCGATGCGCGGCTGCGTGAGCAGATGCGTGCCGAAATCAAGAAACTGCATGGCGACCTCAAGGCAACTTCGATCTATGTCACCCATGACCAGATCGAGGCGATGACGCTCGCGGACCGGATCGTCGCCATGCATGGTGGGGTGGTGCAGCAGGTGGGCTCGCCGCTCGATCTTTACGACCGCCCCGCCAATCTCTTTGTTGCCGGGTTCATCGGTTCACCGGGAATGAATTTCCTGGAGGGGCGCTACCTGTTGTCCGGCGATCAGGCCGATGTGAGGCTGTCGGACGGGACGCTGATTCCGATCGGCAGGGCGAAGGCGATTGAACCGGGTTCTTTGGTGACCGTCGGCATCAGGCCGGAGCATGTGCTTATGAAGGGGGAGGGCGCGGAAGCCAGCGTCGAACTGATCGAGCCGACCGGTTTCGGCATCATCGTGCATCTGTCGCTGCGTGGCCTGCCATTCAAGGTTTTTACGCTGGACCGCGCGGCGTTGAACGCCGGCCCGAAAGTGGGCGTCAGCTTCCCTGGCAATCATCTGCATCTGTTCGATACGGACGGTCGTCGGGTGGAAATTCAGTCTGGGCTCCGATGAAATCAACCTCGCCTGCAGGCGAGGTGAGGTCAGTATCGGTTTCCGTCAAAATCGTTTCAGTGAAAAGCAGCCGGCACGCCGAGCTTGTCTTTCTTGGTCACCTTCTGCAGATCGACGCCATGCAATTCCATTTCCTCCAAAATCGCGGCCAGCGCCATGTCGAGGCAATAGGTCGGCATGTCGATCCGCAACTCGCTGGCGCTCTGGCGTGCGTGGGTTACCATTCGCGCCAATGCTGCGAGTTCCTTCGCGAAGTCGGTTTCATTAACTGTCGAGAGATCCTTGGTCAATTTAGCCCCCTATTCATGCCATCCCAGAAAATTGCGATTGCATTGAAAAGTAATACAGATGGAGCGTCACATCAGCGTTACAGGACGCTTCTCCATATGATTGTATTGGCTGTCTCTGTCATTCTGTAGCAATTCATCCAACGACCGAGTTCGTGACAAATACCATTGCGGTTGACAAAAGTCAAAAATGGACGACGCTCCCTCGCTTTCGATCATCTGGAGGAGCAGAATTGCATCCTGCTTCTTCACGTTGACACTGTTTGCTTTCAAGATGGCCGAGAGATCGGCCCTTCTTGCATTCGACAAATCGGCATTTTCGACAATTCTCCTATAGGTGCGATCCTTGAAAAACAGCGCGCGTGCAGTTGCCGCCAAGCCGTCATGCTCTTGCTGGTCGATGTGCCCGCTGGTCCGAAGCTCTCGCAAAGTCGCAATGACGTTTACCAGCGGTTCGCTCAGCGGCAGGTAACCCAGCTCTTTCGGACCATGCAACTGGGCCACATCCCCGTCGTCCTGCGCCTCCCCGCCGACATAGGCCTGGAATACCTGGCCCACGCCGATCATGCCGAAGGCATGACATTCGGCGGCGCGCAGCGCCCCCATGCTGGCGGCACCCAGCACGGCCACGCCTTCCGAGATCGCGAAGAGGATTTCCTTGTGCCATACCGAAGGTTGCAGTTCGAATACACCGTCGATCAGCCCTATGATCGACGCGCCATCCCTGACGGCGCGGATCAGGTCGCCGCGTTTGGCGGGTTGGCGAAACTCAAGGTTGCGATACCCGTCCAGCGCTATGCCGCGCAGGGTTGGGCCAGCAAAGATGATCTTCATTCGCGCCTCATCATTCGGGACAGAGCGCGTCCGCCAAAACGCGCCCGGCGATCTCCGGGGGGATTTTCGAGCTGCGGCACAAGCACCTTGACCACGGAAAAAGCAGCGTCCAATGGGTTCAACGGTACCACGACGACTGACGTGACCGCCTGACGCGTCAGAGCCTGCAAAGTCAGCCGCAATTTCCCGGATAAGGTGTTATTCGCATATCGACAGAACTTGACGATAACCGGTTCGATAGCGAAATCCTCGATCAGGCTCGATGGCATCGGCCGCGCGTAGAGCTCTTCCGCGATATCGTCCCGGGCACCGCCGATCAGCGCCAGACGCGATTGTGCCGCCTCCGTGATCGCACGAATGGCGGCGCGAACCGGGTCGGGATGGCAGCCGCTGCCATTGGCGGCCTCGGCATACAGGATATTCCGCCGCTGCCGGATATCATGGGGTCCGATCAGTGCCGAGAAGCATGGAATGCCGATATCGCTGGTTACATCGAAAAGCCGCAGCAAAAGGCCGGCCTGGTGGATTTTCGTCGCAAGTGCGCTGATGACCGGATCATTGAAACCTGATGGATCGACGCAGTTCCCCGCCCGTTCTCCCGGCTTTGCGAATGACCAGAGTGCTTCCGCATCGCGTTCGATGCGTTCCAGAAGACCGTGGAAAGTCGCCTCCAAAGGTGTGTTGCCCGAGGCCAGGCCATCGGACGATTGCCAGAAACGCGCCTCCGCCGTGCGATCCAGCATCACCGCCTCCAATGGCACGCAGACCGGTCGCCCGCCGATCAGGTCATAGCCTTCGACCCAGCAGACCATGTCACTTTCGGCGATTGCCGTCTTTCCCCTGGCGATCAGGCAGTTCAGAGGATCGACGGCCCGGCCGGCGGCTTGCATTCCGGCCAGCGACGCTGTGTGCGCAGCTATTTGCGGCGCCCCGGCGACCGCACGCTCGAAGGCCTCCATGACGGCCGATATCCTGGCGTCGGCGTCGTCGATGCCTTTGCCCTGATTGACGGCAAGCGACAACGAGTTCGGCCGGATTGCGCTCCAGACCGGAATGCCCAGCCGATCCAGTCCCGTCTGCCGCGCGACACGCGTTACGCCATATCGGGCGAGCAGAGGGGAAACTCTGGCGAATGTGTCATTGGATGAGCAGGCGCGATCCGAGTAGTGCTGCCGATGTCCGACTTCAGCCTCGCCACGCATGGCAGAGGCGGAATCCAGACCAAGGAGTGCCCCGAATTCGCTGGTTCCAGTGGGATCAGGTATCGTATTTGCCTGCAAAGGCATCGTCGCGGGTGAGTGTTGCAACGGCGACATCGACACCGCTGACATAGGCAGCCCCGCTGGTATTTGCCGCTGCGGTATAGCCAAACGGATCAGGAACGATAGTATCCATCGCGGTTACCGACCCGTTATCAAAATCCACAAGCCAGTAGCCGCTCTCATCACTCAGTTTAAGAACCACGAATTTCGACATATGCATACCCTCCTATGTTGATGCTATGAAAAACCTGCTTTGCGCAGGCCTTCGCGATATTGATCTTTCTGCCATTGCTCGCGGATCGGCATGATCGACAGCCACTTCTCGATTTCGAAATCGGGATGTGTCGCCATGGTCCGGCGCTTGTAGGCGTGGGCTTTCTTGCGATCGCCGAGCATCCCCCAGCACGCTGCGGCCACGCGCGAAATATGCGACTGGTCCTCCATCCGGGCAAGGCAGGCGAGCGCCTCATCATAGCGCTCCAGGCAGTAATTGGCGCCTGCGGCTGTCCAGTGATAGACATCCGGCGCCAGCGGATTGAGCTGGATCGCCATTTCGATTTTCGCAAGTCCCCGTACAGGGTCGGACGAGTGGATCAGGGTATCGGCATAGTCGGCAATCAGATCCGCGTGGCAGGGAGATACGTCCTCGGCCTTTTCGAATGCCGCGATGCTTTCGTCGAATTGCCCCTGGAAGAGCTTGGCGACGCCAAGTTCGCGATAGCCGCCGGCGCTTTCGCCATGGGTGTTGATGGCATGGCCGGCGAACTGCTCGGCGGATTTGAGCAATTCGTGATCGCCACGCGCGGTCAGCAGCCATTCCATGTGGTCGGTGCGGGCAAGTCCCGCCAGTGCAGCCGAGAAATGCGGATCCTGATTGACGGCCCTGCGAAATGCTTTTCGGGCAGCTCTTGTCTCGGGCAGGTCGATCCTCTTGAGGAGTCTCTGTCCAATCAGGTAATGCTGATAGGCATTGGGATGCTGTTCGACGCCGAGACGCTCAAGTTCGTTTCGCTCGACCTGAGCCGCCACCGATCCCACGATCCGTCTTCCGATTGCATGATATTGTTGCGAAAGCGTGTCCAGCCGCGCATCGAAGCGCTCCGCCCACACAGTCGAGTCATTTCTGACATCCACGAGTTGGGCAAACAGCAGGTCGCCGCCTTGCGCACTCAATCTCGTATCGAGAACATAGGAGATCCTGTGCAGATCATAAGCCTTTGCCCGATCGGCCTCGATCGCAATGCGGCCTGACGTATGCGGCGCCACGACGGAGATTGTCTTGAATGTGCAAAGGCCGAGCGTCACGTCTTCCAGCAGTCCCGGAACAAAGCTTTCGGTTCCGGCATTCGTTGGTGGCATGAGCGCCACACGCGGCAAATGGGTTTTATAGCCTGGGCTGATCGGGTTATCGGCAGCTTCGACGATCGGCTTGGCTTGCGGTTCGACGGCCGAGATGTTTCGCAGAAGGTCGAGCGTCGATTTTTCAGGGGAGGCCTGCAGGTCGTCCCACAAGCGGCTCTTCCACCTTGCGAACTCTGCCCGGGCCGGATTGAGTTGCCCGATCGCAGCATAGGCCTGCATCAGGATACGAACGGCTGCCTCGCAATGCGGGTCGATCTGCAGCAGGCGGAATGCCCCTTCCTTGACGAGTTGATTGTGCGCGACAATATCGTCGGCGACAACCCCTTCCAGCGCTGCGGTGAAGCGGCTTAGAACAACGGCACGCTGTGCTTCAATCCAGCCGCGACCGCGATCCGAGAAATGATCGACGCCGGCGAGAAATTGCCCCCGGCAATTGTCCATGAAGACTCCGAGCCGCAAGACAGGATCCGCTGGCGCAGTCTCCATGGCGGCGGAGTCACTATCGATGGCGCTGATGTTCAGGCTGACAGTCGCGTCGGTCGCAATCAGCAGTTCGGTTCCAAGCTCGGCTTGATGGCCCTTGACACGGGAAAGAAGCGTCCTGAGGTTCGCCGAGGCGCGGGCGGGTTCGACCTCTTCCCAGAGAAATTGCGCAATGTCGCTGCGGGTCCGCACTGATCCCTTTGTCGTCAGAAGATAACAAATGGTGATCAGCGCTTTTTCGGGATAGGGCACCGTCCTGCCGACGGAATCGGTCAGCCGCAGGTCACCAGATGTAACCAATCGAAAGACCAAAAAACCCTCCCGATAAAAGTGCTATGAAATTCGAGTTCCGTGCAGCGAAAGTATGCGCGACTGACCGGCAGGGTCCGCCGTGATCATAAGCTCGGTACGCGAAAGCGACTCAATAAATGTAATTATGGACTGACGAACAGTTGGATCTTTAATGCGAACGAAGGCTTGATTGAGCTTGAGGCCGTCTGCATTTGCGAGATATTGCATGACCGTGTTGCTTTCGGCATTGCGAAGCTCGATGCCGATGGTGCTGGCTGGCAGATCATCGCCGTCGCGGAAGAAGAAGCTGACGGGAACGCCCAGAACGCGGGCAATCTCCTGCAGGCGGCTGGCGCCGATGCGGTTCGTGCCCTTCTCGTATTTCTGGACCTGCTGGAATGTTATGTTCAGCGCGCCGGCCAAGGTGCTCTGACTCATTCCCAGAACCTGACGCTGTAGCCTTACGCGCGCGCCGACAAAGGTATCGATGGGGTTGGGCGACTTTACTGACATGCTTCACCTCAAAAAAAGATACGGTGGGTGCGGCGGCGCGTCCCGTTGAACCAGTTGAAATCCTCAACTGATACGATAAACGAAAATTCTCGCATGTATAGGAGGAATGCCCAAAGGGCCCCAAAATCAACAGAAAAGACGCAATTCTCGCGAATATGTGATGTTGCTTATGGATGCAGGCGTATTCTTTGGCGACTCGCTTGACTTTTGTCATGCCTAAGATTTCGTTTTGGATCAGAACGATTGTCCCGATTTTGGACATCCAGTATGAACGCTCCGGATGTCATCCGTCGTCATTTTGAGACAGCTGCGCCTGTGACAGATTGTGAATGTCGAAAGTTAGCCCCGGAATTGCAACAATGAAAGCGATCATGCGACGCGCACGCCGTCGAGATCCGATTTGGCACCGGAATCGGCTGCACAGCCAAGCGGCTTGAGCTTCAATCGGGTTTGATGGCAAGACCGTTATCGAGGTCTTCGACGGCTTCTTCGATTTCATCCGGCCGCTTGTCGCGATGCCTGGTACTTCCCGCCTCGATGTCGCGCTGCGCCCGATAAGTGGCATCGGCGGGCTGTTGTGGCTGCTCGCGATATTCCGGCTTGTTTTCGGGTGTGAATGTCGGGCCGCTGTCGCGCCCGGCGGCACGAGATTCGACCTTGGATTTCTCATAGTGATCCTGACCAAGATGCGGTGCAGGATTGCCGCGATGCTCATCCCTATCCTTGAACGTTTCGGTCATGCGATCCTCTCGAAGGTTGAATTCAAATGACGACCGGGCCGGTGGCGGGGGCTCCGGGAGCGATCGTGCTATCGCCGCGCCTCAGTCGCTGCAGCTGTGAAAGCAGGTTGAGCGATTGGGAAACCCGCGCCGCAGAGATGCTCGAGCTGCGTGACAAGACCTGAAGAATATCGATCCCCTCGTCCACGGATATCGCGCCGCGCATAGCCAGACGATCGACCAGAATCAAAAGAGCACCTTCCGCGGCGAGCGCTCGTTGTCTTGTTTCTTTTTCGCTGTCGGATTCCATGTCAGTCACTCCTGCTCTCTTTGGAAATATAAGGAGCGGGAGCAAATATTGTTCCGGCTTTCGGCAATGAGATTGACATTGGCGACCGATGTCCACCGGCCTGTTCTGGAACATCTGCTGGGCTTGCGTGTTTGGATCGAGTTGAACCAGAATTGGATCTCATCGGTAGGGAAATGGGCAAATTGACAGTTGAGCAAGGGTCCGCGAGCGCATGCAATGCGCCGGTCGCGGAAAATATCATCAAGGTTGGAGCCAATGCCTGGCGATCGGCCAGAGCCGATCGGATCGCATTTCTCATCGATGGCGCGGATTATTTCGATCGGTTGAACGAGGCGCTGCGCTGCGCAGTCAAGACGATCTGGATCATCGGCTGGGATTTCAATCCGGACATCTACCTGCGCCCCGATCGGCCGGACGAGACGCTGGGGGAACTGCTTCTGTCGCTCGCTGAGCGCAACCCGGATCTCGAGATTCGCATATTGGTCTGGGCGATGGGACCTGTCTATTCCGGCAAGTCCCTCAGGCTGTTCAGCGAGAAAACATGGTCGACACATCCGCGCATTCATCTGAAGTTTGATTCCAAGCACCCGCTGCGCGGCTCCCATCATCAGAAGTTCGTGTGTATCGACGAGACGATTGCTTTCCTCGGCGGGATCGACGTGACCGCCCGCCGCTGGGACGACAGCCGACATCTGGCGGTCAATCCGATGCGCGTCACGCCGGAAGGCGACAGTTACGAACCGGTGCATGATCTGCAGGCGGCAGTGACTGGGGAGGCGGCCGCGATGATCGGCGATCTGGCCCGACGCCGCTGGCAACGCGCAACCGGCAAGACCGTGGAGGCCGGCGAAAAAGGTGGCCCGATCTGGCCTGAATCGCTGCCGTCCGAACTTGGCGGTTGCGACGTCGCGCTGGCTCTCACCGAACCCGGCTTTCCCGGCCGCAAGAGCCGGCGTGAGGCGATCCGCATGACGATCGATGCGATGGCCGCGGCGCGCAGGCACATCTATATCGAAACCCAATATCTGGCATCGTTCGGCATCGCCGAAATCCTGGAACGGCGGCTTGCCGAGCCGGATGGTCCGGAGATCGTCGTGATCGTCACCCGTATCTCGCACGGGTTTCTAGAGAAAATCATGATGGGCAACAATCGCGACCGCCTGATCCGCCGTCTGAAGCGCGCCGACAGGCACAATCGCCTGAGGGTGCTTTATCCGGTCGTGCCCGCCGAGGATGGAGGCGAGCAGGATGTCATCATTCATTCCAAACTGATGGTCATCGACGATTACTTCCTGCGGCTCGGCTCCTCCAATCTCAACAATCGTTCCGAAGGCCTGGACACCGAATCCGATATCGCCATCGAGGCCGTCAACGGCAATTGCCGTCAGGCGATTGCCAACCTGCGCAACCGGTTGATTGCCGAACATGTCGAGGCGAGTATTGATGCCGTGGAACAGGCATTGGCGCGCACGACCTCGATGATCGACACGATCGACGAACTCAACACCAGGGCGCGCGGCCTGCGTTCGCTCGACGTCGGAAAGAAGGGCGAGATCAGTCCCGTCTGGGGCACGGACTTTGTCGATCCCAAGAAGCCCTACTGGCCGCTGCAGAAATTCCGCGCCGGGGTCGATACACTGACCTCACGTTTCCTGAATATTTTCACGTAGCTCCGGTTCGGACTCGGCGCGGTAGTAAATCTCGCTGGCGATCAGCAGCGGCAGGCCGATGGCCAGCGGAATGAAATAATAGACCACGCGGAAGGCAATCACCGCGGCGATCGATTCCGCGCCCGGCAGTATGTGCACGATCGTTGCTTCCAGAACGCCCAATCCGCCCGGCACATGGCTGATGATCGCCGCGATATTGGCGGTGATCGATGCTGCGGCCACCTTCAGGTAGCCAGCTTCCGCAAAGGCCGTCAGCATCTGATGAAGGCTTGCCGCGACAAAGGCGAAATTGACGGTACCGACAATCACCTGGCCGATGGCCAGATGCAGTTTGGGAATTTTGAATGACCAGTTGCGGAAGCGCAGGGGCGCCCGCACGAATGCCGCAAGCAGGCTATAGACGATAGGGAACAGCAGGCAGGCAGCGCCGATCCACGAAATCGTTTCGGGGCTCAGCTTGGTCATCCTGGCGGCGTCGTCGGGACGAAGATAGAAGCCGATCGCGCCCAGCGTGGCGATGCCGAGCGCGACTGTCATGCCGCAGAAGACGATCACCTTGGCGACATCTTCGACCGTCAGCCCCCAGCGCGAGTAGAAGCGGTAACGCACCGCGCCGCTGCTGAGCGCCGCGACCCCGACATTATGGCCGATCGACAGGGCGGTGAACGAGGCGAGCGCGGTCTGGTGGAAAGGCAGGGGCTTGCCCGCATAGCGCACCGCCATCGCATCCGAGCAGGCGAGGCAGAAATAGGAGCAGGCCGCGAAGCCAAGGCCCATGGCCAGGTTGCCGGCGGGTATGGCGCGCACCGCGTCGGCTACCTCATCGAAGGAATACTGTTTAAGCGTAGTATAGAGAAGGTAGAGCGCTCCGGCGATCGCCGCGACCAGCACCACTTTGAACAACAGACGGAGAATCATTGGCATGCCTTCCTGCTCGATATGTCGGATGGAACGAATTCAGCTCCCAAGGGTTCCTCGCGCATGCAGACAGTCTCCCGCTTCCATTCCGGCCCAGCGACGCAAACCCTCCGCGTGCTCACCTACAATGTCCATAGCTGCAGGGGCACCGACCGCCGCCATGATCCGGCGCGCATAGCAGAGGTTATCGCCGGCTGTTCGCCCGACATCATCGCCCTGCAGGAACTCGACGTCGGCCGCGTGCGGACCGGCGGCATCGACCAGGCCAATGTGATCGCGGACCATCTGAAGATGCAGGCGCATTTTCATCCCGCACTTCATGTCGAAGAGGAAAAATATGGCGATGCGATCCTGACCGCCCTGCCGTCACGGCTCGTCAGGGCGGCGGCGCTTCCCTCGACCGGCGAGCCGCGCGGGGCGATCTGGACCGAAGTCGATTTTGCCGGGCAGGCCATTCAGGTGGTCAATACCCATTTCGGCCTGTGGCGGCGCGAGCGTATCGCGCAGGCGACAGCGCTTCTGGGCGCGGATTGGCTGGGCAGCGAACAATGCCGCTTGCATCCGACATTGTTCATCGGTGATCTCAACGCGGTGCCTTCGTCCATGGCCTATCGGCTGCTCGCCGGCAGGCTGCGAATTGGCATGCCTGCGAATGGCCGCCGCGCAAGGCCGACATTTCCCTCTCTCTGGCCATTGCTGCGCCTCGACCATATTTTCACCAACAAACGGCTGACAGTGTCGGATGTGCAAGTCATCGACAATCCGCTGGCGCGTGTCGCGTCCGACCATCTGCCGCTGCTGGCGACGGTAGACTGCGAAGTGGCGGAATCCGCTGGCTGGCAGGAGAAACCTGGTCGGCAATCGCATACTATCAGCGCTTGAATTCAACCTTGGACGAACAGATGACAATCCCGACTGCCACCTATCGCCTTCAGTTCCGCAACGGCATGACGTTCCAGCGGGCAATCGAGCTCATTCCGCATTGGCAATCGCTCGGCATCAGCCACGTCTATGCATCGCCGATCTTTGCCGCCACGGCAGGATCCACCCACGGTTATGATATCATCGATCCCAATATGGTGGAGCCTGCGATTGGCGGTCAGGATGGCTTCAATCAGTTCTCCAAGGCACTCAAGGAAGCAGGGCTTTGCCTGATTCTCGACATCGTTCCCAACCATCTCGCCGCTTCTCTGGAAAATCCCTGGTGGCGAAGCATTATGGAATTGGGTGCGGAAAGCCCCTACGCCGGCTATTTCGATGTCGACTGGTCGAAGAAACTGACGCTGCCGATGCTTTCCGGCTCGGTGGAAAGCGAATTGGAGGCTGGAAACATCAAGCTGGTCATCGATGCCGAACAGGCAGCGCTGGCCATCGATTACCTCGGCAGCCTGTATCCGCTGCATCCCGCGACATACCGCGAGACGCTCGGCAGCCTGGATGATCCGCTTTCATCCGACAGCGTTGTCTTGACGGATGGGCGCATTCTGGATCTCCAGCCATGGCAATTCATTGGATGGCGGGACGCGCCAGACGGACTGAGCTACCGCCGCTTCTTCGAGATTACCGGTCTTGCAGGAGTGCGGGTGGAGGAGCCGGCGGTTTTCGACGCGGTGCATCGGACGGTGCTGGACATGGTCAGGCGCGGCCAGGTCGATGGCTTGCGGATCGATCATATCGATGGCCTTGCCGATCCCGAAGCCTATCTCGACCGGCTGCGTGCGGCAGTCGGGCCGGATTTCTACATCGTGGTCGAAAAGATCCTGGAACGGGATGAGCAACTGCCTGAGAAATGGCCGATCAACGGCACCACGGGCTACGAATTCATCGCTTCGCTTGCCGATGTGCTGGTCGATCATCGCAGCACGGCGCTCGACGCCGCTTACCGCCAGATCAGCCCGGAGAGCGTCGATGCGCGCGGCGAACTGCGGAAGGCCAAGCAGTTGATGGTCGACCAGAATTTTCGCGGCGAGGTTTTAGCGCTGCAGCAGCTGGCACGTGAAATCGCCGATGCTGAAGGTGGGGCCTTCGCGGCTGACGCGATCGACACTGCCGTTCGCTCCGTACTGGTCGCGTTCCCGGTCTATCGCACCTATGGAACGCCGCGTGGTCTTGATGACGCCGACGGGGAAGTGCTCGACAGGATATTCGATGGGTTGTTGGATGTCGCTGATTCGGATCAGAAAACCGTTCTGGGCTTCCTTCACGCCGTTCTCGAGGGGCTTGTCGGTGGCGACAGAGCCATCCATTTCCGCACCCGCATGCAGCATCTGACGGGACCCCTGCTGGCCAAGGCTCTGGAAGACACGTTCTTCTACCGGTACAATCGTCTGATCGCGCTGAACGAAGTCGGTGGCGATCCACTGGCGCGCGACGGCTCGGTCGAACGGTTTCATGCGCGGATGCAGGAGCGGCAGAAGCGCCAGCCCACGGGTCTGACAGCCACGTCCACCCATGACACCAAGCGCGGCGAGGATACCCGTGCGCGACTCTATGCGATCAGCGAGGCGCCGGCGGTCTGGGAAACAGCCGTCGCATGGTGGCGCAACATGCACCTTCATCTGATTGCCGATCTTGGGGATGGTCCGGCGCCGGAACCGAACATCGAGTGGATGCTCTATCAGGGGCTGGCGGGTATCTGGCCGCCCCGGATCGACACCAACGATCCGGCACAGCTTTCGGCACTCAGCGAACGCTTTCTGGCATTCGTCGAAAAGGCGCTGCGCGAAGCCAAGCAGCGCACCAACTGGACGGACAACAACAAGGCATATGAACAGGCCGTGGCGAAATACGCCAGACATCTTCTCTCGATCGACAACGCCGAATTCCTCCGGGACTTCAACGAGACGCTGCGGCCCTTCATCAAGGCAGGCGGATACAACAGTCTGGCGCAGACGCTGCTCAAACTCACCGTCCCCGGCGTTCCGGATATCTATCAGGGTAGCGAAGGGCTGGACCTCAGCCTTGTCGATCCGGACAATCGACGGATTGTGGATATTGAACAAGTCCAATCGGACACCGGCATCGCCGCCGACAAGCAGCGCCTTATCAAAATGGTCCTGCGCCTGCGGCAAGCGCATCGTGCACTGTTCACCGAAGGCCGATATCTTGCTCTTGAAGTTCAGGGACCGGCGGCCGAGCATGTCATCGCTTTCGCGCGCGTCCACCAGGACGATGCCGCCATTGTTATCGCGCCCCGCCTGGTTCTGGGGTTCGTGCGGAATGATGCAATTCGAACTGCGGAAATCTGGCGGAAAACCCGCGTGATTTTGCCGGATGTCCTGAAGGAATTGTCATTCCAGGACAGTGCCGGAAAAGCGATTGACCCTGAAAATGGCGGAATCTCCCTCACTGCAATTTTGGCAGAACAGCCATTCGCTTTGTTGATATCACCTTCAAAGCGGTGATTTTCTCGACGATTCAATAAATCTCGTCGAATATTCGAATTTTTTTATTAGCTCATTTGGAACACAAATGCCCCTTAGTTGTTTGAGGACTTGGGGAGTATCCCTTGTAACCATCGTGATCTGCGGGGGCTATGCGTACTGCGTGGTAGTGCTAGCGGACCATTTGCATCAGCCTCAGGACAAATGTTGAGGCAAATGTTGAAGGAGAATGAAATGAAAAAAGCACTGTTGCTGTCCGCTGTGATAGCGAGCGCATCGTCGGCGGCATATGCAGCGGACGCAATCGATTCAATTCCGGCAGCACCGGAAGCAGTCGAAGAAACTGTCGTTCCGGCTGGCTGGGATGGCCCTTATCTCGGTGTGATGGGCGGCGCCGAATGGCTCAAGAGCCGGTACGATTTCGGCGCAACCAGCGCCTCGCGCACGCAGGGCGGCGGCTTGATAGGCAAGTTCGCGGGCTACAACATGCAGTTCGACAATAACTTCGTCCTCGGTATCGAAGGTGATGTCAGCTACAACTGGAACAAGAAGACTGTTCAGGGTTACGAGGCGGGAACCGATTGGTCCGGCTCCGTCCGCGCACGCGCCGGTTATGCATTTGACAACGCATTGATCTATGGTGCGGCAGGCTGGACCGTGACGCGAGGTTATATCGATCCGCCGACAGGCGGCAAGAGCACCAAGGCTCTGAACGGCTATACACTCGGCGCTGGTGTCGATTACAAGTTCAACGACAATATGTTTGTGCGTGCTGAATATCGTTTCAACGATTACACCAGCAAGTCGATCAAGGGCGTAGAGTTTGATCCGCAGCAGCATTCCGTCATTTTGGGCGTCGGCTACAAGTTCTAAGCTCGCGGCACGACTTTGAAAAACGCACCCGTCCATGGCGGGTGCGTTTTCGTTTATGGCAACGTGCCCATCAAATCCTTGATCTCCAGCGCATTGGATAGCGCTGCCCCTGACGCGGTATTGTCGAAAATACACCAGCTGTCCGCGCGCGCCTTTGAAAGCAGGGCGGCATACTTGCGGAGTTCGTCAGGTTGATATTCCGAATAGTAGATCCTGGGCGAGCCGTGCAGCCGCAGATAACTGAAATCGGACTCTTCCTGTTCAGCCCCAGAGACCGGCGCGGGATCGGCGATGACCCTGCTCACCGTGTATGCCGAGAGCAGGGATGAAACTTCCGGGCTCGCCCAGCTCTGGTGACGGGGTTCGATGACGACTTGTCCCTCGAACACCCCGCGAAGATCATTCAGGAAGCTCGTCACCGTCTCCACATTGAAGGCCAGGTTGGGCGGCAATTGCAGCAGAACCGGCCCCAGCTTCTCTCCAAGCCGCGCGACATCCTGAAGGAACTCAAGCAGCGCGGATCGGGCATCGGCCAGCCGCAGTTCGTGCGTGATGTGCTTTGGTACTTTCACCGAAAACCGGAAGGCCGGCGGCACGCTGTCAGCCCATCTTTGCCAGGTGTCCGGCTTGTGACGCCTGTAGAAGGACGAGTTGACTTCGACCCCATTGAAGACGGCGGAATATCGCGCCAGCGACGAGCCGTCCGAGGGGAAGCGATCCGCGAACGGTCTGGAAATGCTCCAGCCAGCGGTCCCGATGAATACCATTCCGGTCTCCAGACTACAAATACCTCCGCATAAGAACACCCGGCTTGCGCCTCCAGTTCATGTGTCCGGAAAAAACTTCGAATAGCCTCGGAACAATCCGACCGGCTTTGCCGGCAATCGATTATGCGTTATGACGGTGTGATGACCAATGACGACCATGAAAAGCCCAGGCAATCTCCAGCCGATCGCCGCGCTGAACGATTGAAAGCCGAATTGCGCGCCAATCTTGCGCGCCGCAAACTTCAGGCGCGCGCACGCCGCGAAGGGGCGGAAGACGACAGGCCGGGCGAACTGCTGTCGGATGCTAAATCCGGCGATGCGTAGGCCGCCTAAATTTCCCCCCAATTTCCCGTCTTAACCGCGTCATCGGCCATTCCTTGAATCGTAGGCGACAATTCGCTACATGGCCGTAGACACTGGCGCTATTCTGCGCCTCTAGGGGACGTTGCTTCATGGATCGCATCAGAATTGTCGGCGGGCAGCCGCTCAATGGTATTATACCGATTTCCGGCGCCAAGAATGCGGCCCTGCCGCTGATGATCGCCTCGCTGATGACCAGCGACACACTAACGCTGGAAAACGTGCCGCATCTCGCCGATGTCGAGCAACTGATCCGCATCCTCGGCAATCATGGCGTCGATATTTCCGTCAATGGCCGACGCGAACATCAGGACGGTTCCTATGCCCGCACCGTGCATTTCACCTGCCGAACCATCGCCGACCTGACAGCGCCTTACGAACTGGTCTCCAAGATGCGAGCGAGCTTCTGGGTCATCGGCCCGCTTCTGGCCCGCGAAGGCCAGTGCCGGGTTTCGCTGCCGGGCGGCTGCGCGATCGGTACGCGGCCGGTCGATCTGTTCCTCGAAAGCCTGAAGGCGCTGGGCGCGGAAATGGAGATCGACGGCGGCTACGTCAATGCCCGCGCCCCCAAGGGCGGCCTGATCGGCGCCCGCTACACTTTCCCGAAAGTCTCGGTCGGCGCCACGCATGTGATGCTGATGGCCGCCAGCCTTGCCCGCGGCACCACAGTGATCGGCAATGCAGCCCGCGAACCCGAAATCGTCGATCTCGCCGCCTGCCTGAATGCCATGGGCGCCAGGATCACCGGCGCCGGCACCGCGACCATCACCATCGAGGGCGTCACCTCGCTCTCGGGTGCCCGCCACCGTGTCATGCCGGATCGCATCGAGACCGGCACCTATGCCATGGCTGTTGCCATGACCGGCGGCGATGTCGAGATCGTCGACACCGATGCCATGTATCTTGAAACCGCGCTTGAGGCCGTCCGCCGGGCCGGTGCCGATGTCACGATCACCGATCGCGGCATCCGCGTTCGCCGCAATGGCGGCGGCATAAGGCCGGTCGACTTGGTCACCGATCCCTATCCGGGCTTCCCCACCGATCTGCAGGCGCAGTTCATGGGCCTGATGACCAAGTCCACCGGCGCCTCGCACATCACCGAGACGATTTTCGAGAACCGCTTCATGCATGTGCAGGAACTGGCGCGCCTCGGAGCCAAGATCACGCTGAGCGGCCAGACCGCCCGCATCGAGGGTGTCGAGCGGCTCAAGGGTGCTCCGGTCATGGCGACCGACCTCCGGGCTTCGGTATCGCTGGTGATCGCCGGTCTGGCGGCCGAAGGCGAGACCATGGTATCGCGCGTCTATCACCTCGATCGCGGCTTCGAGCGGCTGGAGGAAAAGCTCACGCGTTGCGGCGCCAATGTCGAGCGCGTCAGCGAATAAGCCCTGCTATTGAAAACATCGGGCGGTTGCAGAAGCGGGCCGCCCATCTTATCTGAAGCGTTAAGGAAAACTCGCGGCGATATGCCAGGCGAGGTCACATAATTGCTGGATGGATAGCCACATGCCTCTGAAACTACTTGCCCTCGACGATGAAGATCTGACCGTCATCTCGGCCCATATGCAGGATGCGGTTTTCCGCATCGCCGATGTCGAATACGAGCCACGGCAGAAGCGCTTGACGATTGCTGCCAACCGATTTGATTGGGAAGCCGCCGACCGTGAAGCCAAGGGTTTCGAGCGCAGCCGCGCCGCGCTCTGCTTCAAGCAGGTGACCTCGGTCCGCTCGATCGGCATAGACCGCAAGGCCAAGGAAAAGGTGCTGTCGCTGCTCGCCGTTCTCTTCGAAAAGGAAAGCGAGGGCCCCGATGGTTCGATCGAACTGGTGCTGGCCGGCGGTGGCTCGATCCTGCTGGGTGTGGACTGTGTCGAAGTTCAGCTTGCAGATACCGGCGGCACGTGGGAAACGACAATGAAGCCGCGTCATCCAGGCGCTGCCTGAAGCGGTGGCCGATGCGGCTCGCACCGCAGAACGACAATATTGAATTCGTGAGGTGCGTTCCTTGGCGATCTGGCTCAACCGGCAGTCGGCGGATTTTGAAAAGCGGTTTGCAGCGTTTCTGACCACAAAGCGCGAAGTCTCGGAAGATGTGAACGCGGTGGTCCGCACGATCATCGCCGATGTTGTCGCGCGTGGCGACCAGGCGCTCAAGGAATATTCGCTCCGTTTCGATGCGCTGGACTTCGACCGCGTTGCCATGCGCGTCAAGCCGGGCGAACTGGATGAGGCTTTCGATGAGATCGATGCCCCTGTTCGCGATGCCCTGCTGCTTGCCGCCGACCGGATCGAGAAGCATCATCGGCGGCAATTGCCCAAGGACGATATCTACGAGGACGCGCTCGGCGTGACGCTGGGTTCGCGCTGGACGGCGATCGAGGCGGTCGGCCTCTACGTGCCCGGCGGCATGGCGAGCTACCCGAGTTCGGTGCTGATGAACGCGGTGCCCGCCAAGGTCGCCGGCGTGCCTCGTATCGTCATGGTCGTGCCGGCGCGCGAAGGCGCGATCAACCCCGCGGTCCTTGCCGCAGCCCGCATCGCCGGCATTGACGAAATTTACCGTATCGGCGGCGCGCAGGCCATCGCAGCCCTTGCCTATGGCACCGAAACCATCCAGCCGGTGGCCAAGATCACCGGACCGGGCAACGCCTTTGTCGCCGCCGCCAAGCGGCATGTGTTCGGCACTGTCGGCATCGACATGATCGCCGGTCCGTCCGAAGTTCTGGTGATTGCCGATGCCAACAATGATCCCGACTGGCTTGCCGCCGATCTTCTGGCCCAGGCCGAGCACGACACTGGCGCCCAATCGATCCTGGTGACCGACGACGAGCGTTTCGCAAAGGCGGTCGAGGCGGCGGTCGAACGGCAGCTCAAGACGCTGTCGCGATCCGAAACCGCCTCCGCGTCTTGGCGGGATTTCGGCGCCATCATCCTCGTGCCGGACATGGATGCGGCGGTGCCGATCGCCGACCGGATTGCCGCCGAACATGTCGAGATTGCGATCGAGCATCCGGAAGCGCTGATGGCGAAGATCCGCAATGCCGGCGCCTTCTTCCTCGGCCGCCACACGCCTGAAGTGATCGGCGATTATGTCGGTGGATCCAATCACGTACTGCCGACGGCGCGCTCGGCGCGGTTCTCGTCGGGGCTGTCGGTGCTCGACTACATGAAGCGATCCTCGATCCTCAAGCTTGGCGCCGAGCCGCTTCGCATACTCGGTCCTTCCGCCATTGCGCTCGCCCATTGCGAGGGGCTCGACGCACATGCCAGGTCCGTCGCCATCCGGCTCAACCCGGAGGCCTGATGGATGGCGGACAGCGGCTATCGGCTTTCGGATGTCACGCTGGATGAATCGATTGGACGATCGACGCCGGATGTCGAGCATGAGCGGGCGGTGGCAATTTTCGATCTGCTGGAGGACAACACGTTCGTGCCCGAAGGCCACGGCGGCGGACCCTACCATCTGAAGCTCTCGCTGATCGACCAGAAACTTGTTTTCACGATCATGACCGAGAAAGGCGACCAGGTCGCCACGCATATCTTGTCGCTGACGCCCTTCCGCCGGATCATCAAGGACTATTTCATGATCTGCGAGAGCTATTACCAGGCGATCCGCTCCTCGACCCCGAGCCAGATCGAGGCGATCGACATGGGCCGGCGCGGCATACACAATGAAGGTTCTCAGACGCTCGAAGATCGCTTGAAAGGCAAGATCGGGCTCGATTTCGATACATCCCGCCGGCTCTTCACGCTGGTCTGCGTGCTCTATTGGCGGGGCTAAGCGGCATGGACGGGCCGAACGCGATTCCGCCGACGCGATTGCCCGGCGCGGTGCTCTTCATGTGCGGCATGAACTCGATCCGCTCGCCGATGGCCGAAGCGATCGCCCGGCATCATCTGCCGCAAAGCGTCTATGTCGCCTCGGCAGGTGTGCGGCGCGGCGAACGCGATCCCTTTGTCGATATCGTGCTCGCGGAGATCGGCCTCGGCCTTGACCGCCACCAGCCGCACCTGCTCGATGATCTGGAGGATGATTATTTCGACATGATCGTGACGCTGGCGCCGGAGGCTCACCATGTCGCCCTCGACATGACGCGTTCGTGGGCTGCCGATGTCGTCTACTGGCCGACGCCTGATCCGACGGTGGCCACAGGCACGCGCGAGCAGATCCTCAATGCCTACAGGGAGGTCCGCGATCACCTGACAAGGCGGATCCTCAAACATATTGCCGCGGCAAATACCGAGACCGCATGAAAAAACGTGTGCTTTTCTTGCGCGGCACGTCAATTAAGCCTAAATAGCGGCCGCCGGACAGTTCACAAAGCTTTGGCTTTTGTGTAGTTTCCGCGCCAATTCGCGGGGTGCCTGTCGGCGCCTCGCCAGAAAACATCTAGGAAGATAACCCAAATATGCCGAAAGAAGAAGTACTGGAATTTCCGGGAATCGTGACTGAATTGCTGCCCAATGCCACCTTCCGCGTGAAGCTGGAAAATGAGCATGAGATCATCGCGCACACCGCCGGACGCATGCGCAAGAATCGCATCCGCGTTCTGGCCGGCGACAAGGTGCTTGTGGAAATGACGCCCTACGATCTGACCAAGGGCCGCATCACCTATCGTTTCAAGTAATCGATTGCCAGATATCACGGGATACCCGACGTGCTGACACAACGGCTGATACTGGCATCGGGCTCGCCGAGGCGCCTGGATCTTCTGGCTCAGGCCGGCATTCATCCGGACAAGCTGATGCCGATGGATCTCGACGAGACGCCGCGCCGTGCCGAGCACCCGCGTTCGCTCGCCAGGCGTCTTGCCGCCGAGAAGGCCGAAGCGGCTTTTCAGGGGATCAGAACCGATCCGCAATGGGCGGGCAGCTATATCCTTGCCGCCGATACCGTGGTTGCGGTGGGGCGTCGCATTCTCGGCAAGCCGGAATATCTGGAGGAGGCTTCCTCGGCGCTGCACCTGTTGTCCGGCCGCAGCCACTGGGTCTATACCGGCATTGCCGTGATGACTCCGGCCAGCCAGATGCGGCTCAAGGTCATCGAGACAAAGGTGCGCTTCAAACGCCTGACCGGCCCGGAATTGAAATACTATCTTGCATCCGGCGAATGGCGGGGCAAGGCGGGCGGCTATGGCATCCAGGGCTTCGCTGGCACGTTTGTGCAGAAGCTTGTGGGTTCCTACAGCGCCGTGGTCGGCCTGCCTCTCTTTGAGACTGTCCAGCTGCTTGTGGGCGAGGGTTTCCAGTTCCACGAAAAATGGCAGGAGGGCTCGGCTTGACCTCCAACGTCGCTCCTTTGCGGAAAGCCCGGCCATGCCCGGAATGCAACCGGCCCTCGACGCGCGAATCCTATCCCTTCTGTTCCGAACGCTGCCGCAATCTCGACCTTTCGCGCTGGCTGACCGGTTCCTATGCCATTCCGGTGGTCAACGACGGCTCACAGGAGGATGACGAGGACAATCCCGTGAACCGCGATCAGGACTGAAAATTCAGTCTTTTCATGGTGTTGTGGATTAATGAAAAAAATCGGCAACAGGGGTTGCGCCTCTCCGACAAGATGCTATAACCCCGCTCGCTTCCGGGGTACACCAAACCTCTGGAGGCTCTGAAAAGAGCCAAAAGCAAGATGCCCGGATAGCTCAGTTGGTAGAGCAGCGGATTGAAAATCCGCGTGTCGGTGGTTCAAATCCGCCTCCGGGCACCA
>JAQGJP010000072.1 GCA_028290545.1 Rhizobium sp.
TTGCGCGAGCGAGTCGATGCCCATCGTATTCTTCAGCCAGTCACCCGTCGCCCGAAACCCGCTGCGCGCAAAATCCCGTTCCAGGTAGAGCGTATCGTCCAGATCGAAAACCAGGACGGCAGTGTCATTGGACATGGACTCAGCCCTGAAAAACGGCGGCGTCATAACGCAGCATCAGCACGCCTTCCCGCCACCTGTCATGGGCGGTGCTGGGAAGGCCCGCGATCTCTTCGAGCAACCATCGGGTAAAGGTCGCGCCGGCATGATGCACCAACGGATAGCCGCCGCCGAAGCGAGCATTGATCTCGATGACCTTGGGACCATTGTTCCTGTCGTCAATGACCTGGAAGCAAAGAACGCCTCGCGCCAACGGCAGGGCCTTCGCGATCCCTCTGGCAATATCGATAAGGGCCGGATGCCGCTCGGTCCGCCCCTTTTCGACTTCTCCGGCGCGGATGCGCAGCCGGCGATGAGCCACCGCACATCTCAGCTCGCCGCTCGCATCGATAAACATGTTAATCGTGAATTCCGGTCCGTCCAGAAACTCCTGGACGATCATCGGCTCGCTCTGTTCGGCCGGCAAATCTTCGATACTATTCACCACACTGATAAGACGGCTTGCGCTACCTCCCTTTGGCTTGACGAACAGAGGCCACGGCCAATCTTCGTGCTGACCACGCATATCATCCAGATCAACGGTTCGCGGAACGGGAACACCGGCCTGCCCAAGCACTCGCATGGTCTCCAGCTTGTCACGCGCGACGTTGATCACCTCTTCCCCACTGACATGCACCTTCGTTCCGAAACGAGCAAATTCACTGGCAGCGATTGCGAGGGGAAGCAGCTCTGGATCGATCGTTGGCACGATCAGGTGAACGCCTTCGCGCCTCGCAATATCGGCAATGGCACCCGTGAATTCGTCCTTGTCGCACGGCGGCACGGCAAACGCGCTATCCGCCATATGGCAGGCTGAACTCATTTCCGGAGCAACGTCACAAGTGACGATATGAAGCGGAAGGCCCGCCTCAATTGCCGAATTGCGGAAGCATTGAATGAGCTCGACCCGCCGGCCCGCTGAGGAAACGAGAATTTTAAATGGCTTAGCTGTCATCTTCTCGTCCTCTGAAACATGCCGGACTGGCATGGGATATCGTCATTTGAGCTTGCTGTGAATATGCGGCTTTCGGCTGAAAGCCGAATGCCATTTTCTCACCTCAATGCATTCTCCGTCGCCGCACAAGACGATAAAGCCCAGAGCGGTATGCACCTGCACCTGTCCGACGATGCCGATAAAACGCTCGGAGTGCGGAACGGAAACGGCCTCGTCTATTCGTATCCTCTCGCCGTCCTGACAGGTGAACGAGCCCGGGTAGGGATCGCCCACGGCACGAATCAATCGAAGGATCGAGGCGGCGGACGCATGCCAATCGATCAAACCGTCTTCTGGCGTACGTTTGGCGCAGTAAGATGCCTCACTTTCATCCTGTATCAATCTTGTCGATACGCCATTTTCGATCAACGATACTGCTTCCGGAACCATTTCCCGCATATTGCGCGTGTGCTTGTCGTAAAGGCTGCGCGCCGTCTCCGCGGAATCGAGCGGAAACAGCCGCTGCAGAAGGATATCACCGGAATCGACACCCTCATCCAGCCAGAACAGTGTCGAGCCGGTCGTCGGCTCGTTGCGCAGGATGGTCCACGGAATGACGCCTCGCCCGCGCAGGCGAGGCAGGGCAGCGGGATGGAATCCCACCGTTCCCGTTTTTGCAATGTCGCGGAATGGCAGGCGGCAGATCTGAGACCAGCCGAGTACCAGCGTCAGGTCCGGTTTCGAGTCCGTCATCACTTTGATCGTCTCGAGCGAATTGATATTGGTGGTGTTGTGGACTTCGATGCCCAGGTTCCGAGCAGGGGTGGTCAGATCCGCAAAATCCGAATGACGGCCGGCCGCTTCCAGCGGAAGCGTCACGAGCAATATCGGAGGGCGCTGGGCTTCCACCAGCGACTTGAATGCAATCTCCGTTCCCTCGACGGTGCCGACAAGAGCGATGCGCATTGTTTCAGGATCCCCGAGCAGAGGTTCCGCAATGCTCGATCGAGTCGGTTGGCAAATCACTCGATACAGATTGGCAGTGGGAAGCTCGAAATTTCTGACTCATCTGAATGATGATCCTAAGCGCCCCGCGATAGTATCGCAAGCGCAGTTACTGGATGGCATGATTGAACCTCTAGCTGTGAGGCAGGATCTATTGAAGTTGTCGGAACTATACCGTTGTAGGCTTGCGCTCACCGGGGGATCCAAACATACGCTGGTTAGAAATAGTCTTGATTTGATCACTGCTCCGGACGGGCACAGTCCCTGCAACACCTCCCGGCAAGAAATCAACAAGCAGGCAGCCATATATCCAAAATTCGGCAGAGACAATGTATTACCGCAAGTTTATGGACGAGAGCCGATCGCTACGCGAATCGATGTAAGTTTCGGGTGTAGAAACAATGAAGCTTGTCTAGAAACGCGCATTGTATTGCTTAAGAATAAGAGTAGCGTTGATAGGCTCTCGAGAGCTACCGGGCGGTGCCTGAACAGCGAACGCCATGTCGCATCCTAGCCGTCCGGTAACTTTTGACACACGGGATGAGCATATACTGGGCGATGAAAGAGTGTTGGCCGCGAAAACGCGTGACCAAACGGAAGACGTCGCCAGGCAGGCGCCGGAGCGGTCTTGGCTTTCCCGGCGAGGAGAAAACCGCAGATGGAGCTGTTCCTCCATCGAGGATTTTCGACAAGGCCGGAGTTCGTTTCCGGTCCCAGGCAACAGGTTGTTATCATCGAGATCTGGTATTAAGCCAATCGCACTTTGGTTCCCAGGCCGAGTTTGCCGGTGTCGAGCTCCATCGTTTCGTTCTGCTTCCATGGTCCGGTCACAGTGTTGTCACCTGTATCAAAAGTGTCAGCGATGAGCCGAGGGAAATTTCAAGCAGCCCCACCGTCCCCAACTGAATTGATCCCCAAAAATTTGTTTACAACTCCCTAATAAGATGTTTACTTAATAAGCGACAACTAAAACGACTGCGAGGAGGCAGTGGTTGCAGACCTATAGAAGCCAGTGGCTTGCAATATATGTGGTTGAAATGCAACAATAGTTAAACGAGGCGTGACCAGTCCACTTGATTATCCGTGCAAAGTCGTCCGTGAAGAGGTGAGGATTGACCGATGGGACGTGGCTGAGCGCTGAAACCCCGGCCAGACCAATGTTAGAATGCGGATGGAGACATTTCGGAGCGCTCGCGGAATTGCCGAAAGACTAAAAGTAACGAGGGGGTGACATGATCTTTATCGATCCGGTCTTTCTGTTTCTCTTTTTACCTACGACACTTCTTGCATTTTACCTGGCGATGTGGGCGTGGGGGAGAAACGAAGCGCTTCTCGTCATGTTTATTGCATCACTGATATTCTATATACCATATGGCATTTCTTCCGCTGTCTTGCTTCTTGTGGCACTACTCGTCAATTTCGGCGTAGCCAATGCCCTTTTGCGTCTGGGCGACGCTCACCCTTATCGGCGTATATTGTATGGCATCGGGCAAACGTATAATATAGCTTCTCTTTTCTACTTCAAATATAAGATCGTTTCTATTCTTTTGGGAGGCCATGGTGGACTCTTTACTGATGTAGCGGGTGTAGCAATTCCGGCCGGTATCTCTTTTTATACCTTTCATCAGGCAGCTTTTCTGGCAGATGCTTATGTGCGCGAAAAGAGCGTCGTGGAGTTTTTCGAAGGCAACCGATCGCTCAGAAAGAATTTCTGGTCATTTTGTCGTTATGGCGCCTTCGTAAGTTTTTTTCCTCAGCTGATTATCGGACCTATCACCTATCTTCACGAATTCCATCCGCAGGTTAAGTCCAAAAAGTTTTTGCACTTCGATCCTGTGAATATTGCCGTTGGATTGGCTTTCGTCTCAATAGGCATGTTCAAGAAGGTCGTCATCGCCGACAACGTGGCTCAAACCGTCGACCTTGTTTTCGGAGCGGCCGAAGTCGGGGCAGTAATAGACCCTGCCCATGCATGGATCGGCGCACTTTCTTACATGGTGCAGCTATACTTTGATTTCTCCGGCTACTCCGACATGGCACTCGGCCTTGCCCGCATGTTCGGCTTGCGCTATCCGATAAACTTCTTTTCGCCCTTCAAGGCGACCGGCATCATCGATTATTATCGGCGCTGGCATATGACACTGACGCGCGTCATCGCGCGCTTCCTGTATACACCCTTGTCTATCGCCGGAACCCGCTACAGCGTCCAGCGCCGACTTTCGCCGCTGCCCACGCAGATTCTCAGCCTGTGGCTGCCGATCATCATAAATTTCCAGATCATCAGTCTCTGGCATGGCGCCACCTGGACCTTTGTCGTTTTTGGCGTGATGCACGGCTTGTGGTACGCGTCGGAGGTGCAGCTTCGGGCAAGCAAAAGATATAAGAACATGCGCAAGACAACATCGCCGATCATCCGGCTGATCTTTGAAAGAGCTATTTTCTTCCTACTGCTTTGCCTCAGCCTCACCATGTTCCGCTCGGAAAGCGTCGGTGCCGCATTCCACCTTTATGCACAGATGTTTGGAGCATCGACCGGCGCTCCGTCGGCCTTCGAGATGCGCCAGCCGGTATTTATGCTCCTCTGCGGATTCTCAATCATTTACTTGATGCCAAACAGCGTTGAACTCCTGCGCCGTTACCGCCCTGCCATCATGACGTACGAGAATGTGAGCTACGGCGTCGCTTTCCTGCGCAATATCTGGCGGCCATCCTGGGCCTGGGCCACATTTGCTGCGATTCTAACAATCTCTTCTTTATTCTATGTATCGCGGCAACCGCCTTTCCTCTATCAGGGATTTTAGGCAATGATCGGCAAAACACTTGTCATAACCACAAATCAGGATGCCAAGTCGAAGGTAGGCTGGTGGATCGGAGCGCGGTCGGGAGGACTGTCGAACAGCAAACCGCCCGACAGCTATAGAACCCGCCGTTTGCGTGCTGCTTTCCCAATGCTCGCAGTGTTTGGCAGCATTTGCATAGTCTACCTGTCGACCGTTGCAACCGTAGTGGCGACGGATCCCTATGACATTTACCGCTGGGGGTCGATGGTGCAACTCACCGCGAACGATGTGCCCCGTGACAACGTCGTGCGCTGGATCGACGCGGTAACGAAGAAATCGGATATCAATACGTTTCTCGTCGGAGGCTCGACCACGGCCATGTATTCTCCCGATGACATCGAAGAGGTGCTCGGCGGAAAGACGGTGGCCTACAATCTCAGTTATGGTGGCCCTCGCCCGATGGATCGCGACATAGTTCTGGATCAACTCGCCGCAAATTCCCATAGCCAGCGCATCATCATCACTTTTGACTGGATGTACATCCTGGATCCTGAGACGATGCGCGACGGGTTTCCAGAGTTTCTCTATGATCACGAGGTCGCGGACGATATTCGAATGGTCGACTTTGAAGCGGTCCGCCGCACGCTCAAAGTTCTGGCAGGACAAACCAAATACGATTCACGAGACGGCGAACGGTATGCTAAATTCGTGGTGCAGCAGTATAATACGTTCCAGAAGCCATCCCGAATGGCTGAACTTCGCGCGCTCATCAAGGAGTACCGGTCGGTAATTGACACTCCGAGTGGCAGGTCCTGCGCCAGTTTCAATGCCGTAGACGAGCAGCTCGTCCCGAGAATTCGGAGATTTGCGGAGAAGGGCGTCAAGATCGATGTGGTGATGCCCATCCTATCCTATGCCAACTACTATTTTAATATGAGTGCTATCAGTCCCACACTCCTGGACGAGGTGCTGATTTCGCGGCGTTGTCTCGTCGAGGCCGTGGACGGCTTGCCCAACGTACGTGTCTTCGCATTCGATGATGATCCCGCCATCGCCGGAGATCTCGCAAATTTCCGTGACCCCGGTCACGTCTACAGCGCGGAAGTGCTGAAGCGAACGTTGACATCACTTTCAGTGGGCGAGAATATGCTGAACCGTGCAAATATTGGAGAATATGAGCGCCGTATCAGGACGGAAGTGAAGAACTACGTCATCAAAAACAGCAACTCAACCACATGGAAGGGAACTGAGTAGGATGACGCTGAAAGCGTCCGGGCAATATCGGCGCTATCGAAGTCTGGAGAATGGCGTATCGTGCGCTCGGTGCATTCTCTCACCATATGCGAAATATCCGACTCCCGTTGCGTTGTTGGTTCGGCCGTCATCAATATAGGGTTGTACGCATGTCAAATCATGAAGCCTACCTCGCCCAGGTCGCAGATGTGATCCGTGATCTCTTCGACGAATACGACGGTCCGATCTCTGAGGAAACGACCGCCGGGAATATTCCTCAGTGGGATAGCCTTTCGCATGTGAGGCTGATGATGCTCATCGAGCAGGAGTTCGATGTGCGTTTTAGTACCGCGGAAGTTCAGGGGTTTAAGAATCTCGGAAGCCTTATCGAGGCGGTCGCTAAACGCAAAGGCTGATTGAAGCCAGATGAACGGGCATCTCGTGTTGGGAGGCGTAATACCAAGTCTCGATGATGGCAACAAGCAGGAGCGCGCATGACCAACCCATTTCCATGGCGCAAGCCGCTCGACGCGAATTGGGCTGCACAGGTCGCAGAGATCGAAGCCGCCATCGGCAACGGCGGGATGCCGGATTATGCGCTCACCAAGGCCGTCGCAAATCAGCAGTTGGGCGCGCGTGAGCAGCTGAAGATTGAGCGTTTGGCCGAACGTATCGGCAAGCTTGACGGAAAGGGATTCACACGCTTTGAAATCGGCCTGCTGGGCAGCCGTACACTGAGCTACCTCTCCGCTCCGCTGCGGGCCGCAGGCCTGGCGCGCGGACTGCTGGTGTCGCCATACGAAGCGCCCTATGATCGGGTCGCAAGCTTTGCTTTCTCGAGCAACAACTGTTTCGAGCGGCAGCTGGATGCCGTTCTTATCATCCTGGATGAAAGTGCGTTTCAGAGCTCGCGTCTCCTGTTGAATGCTGCGGCCGAAGACGAGGCTGTGCAGGAGGCGGAAATGCTCGTTGACGAGATCGCGAAAGCGACGCGATCCAAGACCGGTTGCCCCGCAATCATTGCCACCCTGCCGCCGCTTGTGCAGATCGCCTCGGCCGAAACTGCCACACCAGGTTCGGACGCCCGTTTCAGACTGCGGTTCAATTTAATGCTTGCTGACGGAGCCGCGCAGCGAAGGTGGCTGATATGGGATCAGGCGTCGCTTGCGGCACGGGTGGGGCTTGATCGATGGATCGATCCGATCTCCTTCCATTCAGCGAAAGTGCCATTCAACATTCAGATATGTCCGCAAGCGGCAGACAGCATAGTGGCGCTGCTGGCGGCGATGAAGGGTAAGACCGCGCGTGCGCTTGTGCTCGACCTCGACAACACGATTTGGGGCGGAGTCATTGGCGACGACGGGATTTCCGGAATCAGGCTCGGTCAGAATTCCGCCGAGGGCGAGGCCTTCGTTGCGTTTCAGAATTTCGTGCTGAAGCTGCGCGAACGCGGCATAGTGCTGGCGGTGTGTTCGAAAAATACGGATGCGGTCGCGCGCGGGCCATTTCTCAATCATCCCGAAATGATCCTGAAAGAACAGCATATGGCCGTCTTTCAGGCCAATTGGAATGACAAGGCAACCAACATCCGCTCGATTGCTGAAACGCTCAACCTGGGTCTGGAGTCGCTCGCCTATGTCGACGACAATCCCGCCGAGCGCGAGCGCGTCCGACAGGAACTTCCGTTGGTCTCCACCATCGAGGTAGGCGAGGATCCCTCCTTTTTCATAGAGCGGGTTTCAAAGTCCGGCCTGTTCGACCACCTGCCGCTGAATTCCGACGATCTGGCGCGGGCGAACAGCTATGAGGGCCGCGCCAAAGTGGCGGACATCCGCGCGCGGATAGGAAATTATGAGGATTATCTGAAATCCCTCGAAATGCGCATGACGATTGCGCCGTTCGATGACGTGGGGTGCCCACGCATCGTCCAACTCATCAATAAGTCCAATCAATTCAACCTGACGACCCGTCGCTATAACGAGGAGGATGTCAGGCGGATGCAACAGGATGC
The DNA here is from genome assembly GCA_028290545.1 of Rhizobium sp. Taxonomy (GTDB): domain Bacteria; phylum Pseudomonadota; class Alphaproteobacteria; order Rhizobiales; family Rhizobiaceae; genus Rhizobium_E. The sequence goes on from JAQGJP010000072.1 coordinate 8,120, forward strand.
AAACGTTTTGGGGTGGCAGGTTCGTCTCGACGACAAGTTCGCCCAGCACGGGATGATTGGCGTCGTCATCGTGCGTCAGGAGACCAGCGAGTGGGAGATCGATACCTGGCTGCAATCATGCCGGGTGCTGGAGCGCGGCGTGGAACAATGCATAATGAACAATCTCTTCACCAAGGCCTCCGAAAAGGGGGTCGTGCGCATTAATGCACGGTACATACCAACCGAACGCAATCAAATGGTAGCGGATTTCTATACGCGGCTTGGCTTCGACGTGGTGGGGCACAACAGCGACGGCTCGGTCGATTTCGTTTGCGCTGTCCGCACATACGCGCCGCATCTGGTGTTCATGGAGACCAGCCTGCCACTATAATGGAATTATGTCACCCTCAAATTTCATACGCCTCGTGGGGAGCGAGCCCCTGGGACCGGACCTGCGGGGCATTGCAAACGGTTGCCATCCAGACGTTTTATCATTCTGTTTTGGTGATCCTGTAGGCACACCGGCGAGATCCCTGAACAATATGGTCCGTCCTTTCGACTGTGGCCTGCGGCCCGAGCAGCGAGCGAAATATCTGCAGTTCCGCACGACAAAATCCTTGGCATTCGGTTGCGGCAGCACAGATGGGGCAGTGGTTTTCCACCAGCATCAAGTCTCCATTCTCCCCTTCCTGGACCTCGGCCATATAACCTTCCTCTGTCCGCAGTTCGGCCAGAATCGCCACTCGGTCGGCCAGTTCCGGAATCTGGCGCATCGCATTGCCATAGGTTTCCATGGTTTCATTCTCGCGGGTGGTGATGAGTGCGTCGAGTGCTTCCTGCCCCAATTGAGTGCGGATAGCTTGCAAAAGTTTTACGGTCAGCTCCGCGTGGGTATCGGGGAACTGACTACTGGCCTTCGGAGTCAGCTGCCAGAATTGAGAAGGACGTCCGACCCCCCGGGAAACGAAATAGCTGTCGGTCAAACCTTCTGCAGCCAGTTGCACAAGTTGCTGGCGCGCGGCTTCGGAACTGATTTTAAGAGCACTGCCCAGTGACGATGCCGTCTGCGGCCCTCGCGTCTTTAGCAACAGGAGAAGACGCTCGGCGGGAGCTCGTATCGTTCGACGCTCATATTTTTCCAAGATGTTTCTTGACATATTAATCTCATCTATTTAGCAAGCATCAACTTTGTAAATAGCAATTCGGAACCCATTGCAAAGAAAAAGTCGTTCGATGGTCGACCTGGGCATCGCTACCCACGGTGCCCAGGAAAGCCATCTGTTCGAAAGATGTCATGCGCTTGGTGCCTCCGGCATCGAGCGTCAGCCGCAGTACCCTCGCTGAGGGAAGACGCGACCGAAAACCTGAAGAAATCATCGGGCCTGCATTGCGGCGCGGCTCAAACCTGAAATGCAAGAGCAAAACAAAGTAACTGTTAAGGACGTTGGGAATGTGTATTTTTTGTCGATCGGCAAATGAATCGAGCTTGAATATATCGCGCAGAGGTCTGCTCAAAGGTGTAGCCGGTCTGGGTGCCCTGGGGGCTATGTCCTATTTCTCGAATTCTTCCGCCGCATTGGCCCAGACCGCCAGCCTGCCACGGCAGACGGGCGCGGAAGGGGTGCGTTACCTCATCCGCGGTGGATCCGTTCTCAGCATGGACGCTGCAGTCGGTGATCACGATGTTGCCGATGTGCTGATCGAAGGAAAGAAGATCCTGGCTATCGCGCCCCATATCGACGCGGGCGACGCAGCTGTAATCGATGCTGCAGGCCGCGTCGTCATGCCTGGCTTCATCGATACACATCACCATCAGTTTGAAACTGCGCTGAGAAGTTTTCTGTCCAATGGTCTGCTGGCAGACAACGGGCAGGAAAACGGCTCGGTCAACTATATGGACTACATCCTCGGCCGCTTTGCCAAGGTCTACCGCCCGGAAGACGTCTATATCTCGGAGCTATTCGGCTCTCTCAGCCAATTGGACGCTGGCGTCACGACCGTCCACGACGTTTCTCAGATCCATCATTCGCCGGCGCACACGGATGCGGCCATTCGCGGCATCAGCGAGTCGGGTCGGCGCGCCGCTTTTGGATATTTTGAAGGGCAGGGCAAGGACATGCGCCATCCGGAAGATGTGCGCCGCATAAAAGATGAGTACTTTGGCTCCAAGGACCAGCTGATGACCCTGGTTATGGGCGGTGAAGTCTACCTGCCTAATTTCGAGCGGGCCTGGCAACTGGGCCGGGAACTCGACCTGCCGATCGCGGCACATGTCGTTGGTGGTGCGATTAATCTGCCTTTCGAGCAGATGGCGGGAGAAGGCAAGCTTGGACCCGATAACCTGTTCTTTCACATGACAGGTCAAGATGACGCGGCTTGGAGGATAGCTGCAGACACGGGGGTCGGGCTGTCCTTTGCCGTACCCATTGAGATGACGATGCGTCACGGCACTCCGCCGCTCATAAAGGCTGTATCGATGGGAATGAAACCATCGCTCAGCACTGATGTCGAATGCACAATGTCGGCTGACTTCTTTACGCAAATGCGATCGGCAATGACCCTGCAAAGGGCGCTCGTCAACCAAGCGGCGATCGACGGAAAAAATGATCTGCCAGCATTGCTCACCGACCGGGACGTCATAGAATTCGCCACGGTCAATGGTGCCAAGGCACTCTGGCTGGATGATAAAGTCGGCACGCTGACGCCCGGCAAGGAAGCTGATATTGTGCTCCTGGACGGAACCGCGCTCAATGTCGCTCCCATCAACAGTGTTCCCGGTGCTGTCGTGACGCTGATGGACCGAACCAACGTCGAGACAGTGATCGTTGCTGGCAAAATTCGCAAATGGCAGGGGCAGTTGCTCGACGCAGATATCGATGGACTGCGTACAAAACTGGTCGCCTCCCGCGACTATTTGTTTGAGACGGCAAATATCGAACAGGATTTGTTTCACAAATAACCATATTTGAATCAAGGGTGTGGGGTCACACCCTTGATTCAGCGAGTAAACCTCGCCCGGTTTGCCGGCCATGCCTCTGAACAGCGGCACGGCCACAACCAGCGGCCAATTGCGTTCGACCGCGACCGAGAGATCGTAGTTCCACCTTGTTGTGGCCCCGGTGAGACTTAGCACCGAGGGCTCTCTCGACCAGCCGGTACTTAAGGTTGATATCCTGGGCAATCTGCCGCCAAAGATCGATGGAGATGCCCGTCCAAGTGCCGCCGATGGTTTGATGGCGAAACGCGGAGCTTCTTTGGTGCCAACCAAGAACTCGCAGTGGTGGGCAAAGCCAACACGATCCGGTTCACAAAGCCGCCTAATCGACCAGCCCGCGTCGGATCGCCTCTGCGACCGCCTGGCAACGATTTGCCGCGTTCAGCTTCTTCACCGCCGATTTGATATAGCTATTGACCGTCATGATCTGGTAGCCGCTGCGCGCTGCGATGTCTTCACTTGTCAAGCCATCGCTCGCATATTGCAGACACAAAATCTCGCCGGACGACAAATTGTGCTGCTGGGCGGCGAACCGCTTCATTAATGGCTTCGTCATCGCGGTGTGCAGCGGTTGAGCGACGAATGACAGGAATTGCATCTCATCATTGCTAAAACGAACATTTCTTGTAAGCACAACACAGCCATAGACCGTGTCGCCCCGGCTGATCGGGAAGACCGTGCGGTTGTGAATGTCGAAGCGTTGCATCAAATCCCTGAGGCCTGAGGCCGGCGTAGAGAGATCATATGCCTCTTCTTCTGTTATAACTTTTCCGCGCTGCCTGCTGTGGATCGCAACGGGGTCCCCGAGGTAGAAATCCCTGCCAAAATATGACTCCAGCATAAGCGGTGGCATATCGGAATCGACCGATCGGCCCGTGCTGAACTGGAACCCATCAATATCCAGTCCGCCAATGGCGATATAGTCAAACGCGATCGCTTCCCGCAGCGTCTCTGTCAAGAAATTTAGCCGAAGATGCCTGTGTGCTGGCAAAGATTGTAGATCCGGGAAAGGATCCAACACACCCGGTTCTAGAATTGAAAACGGAACCACAGCCATATTCGTACACGCCACTAACGTCCAAAAACCGCTTCGCCCACCGGACGCTGTGGTGGTCTATGCAAAGACCCACTTTCTGTAAAATCATTTTTCGTCTCATCCAACGTTTAGATAGCGCAAGAACGATAGCTGCTCCTGCGCAACCGGCCGACCGAAAAGATACCCCTGAACCTCGTTGCACCCCTCAGCTTTCAGCCACCTCAGCTGCTCATTCGTTTCCACGCCTTCGGCAGTCATGATCATATCCAGCGATCGCAACAGTCCTCCGACAGCATGGGTGATCGCCTCGGCGTGTTTCGATGAACCGATGCTCTCGATGAAGGAACGATCGACTTTCACCTTGTCGAATGGGAAGCTTCGCAGATAGCTCAGAGACGAGAAGCCGGTGCCGAAGTCGTCAAGTGCGACCGCAACGCCCAGCCGCTTGATTCTCTCAAGCAATTCCAGGTTCGCGGCATTCTCCTGCAGCAGCAGCGACTCGGTGATCTCCACGGTGAGCCGAGCTGGCCTCAGTCCCGACGCCTCCAGCGACCGAGCGATCACCTGAGGGAGCATCGCATTTCTAAACTGAATCGGTGAGACGTTGACCGCGACGGAAATCTCTTGCGGCCATGCTGCCGCGTCATGGCACGCTTTCGCCAGGGCCCACTCGCCTATACGCAAAATCTGCCCGGTTTCTTCAGCGAGCGGAATGAATTCGCTGGGCGCTATGAGACCCAGCGTCGGATGCTGCCAGCGAAGCAGCGCCTCGCAGCTGCATATTTTATTTGATTCGAGGTCCACCAATGGCTGGTAAAACAGGCGGAACTCGCCTTCTTCTATCGCGGTTTCCAAGTCCTGTTTGAGCGCTTGACGCGCTACGAGCTGTTCTTCCATGCTTGCCTCAAATAGACGGACGCGACTTCCACCTTCAAACTTGGCACGGTAAAGGGCTATGTCGGCCAGTCGGAGCAGGTCGTCACCCGCCAAAGCATCGTCCGGCATCAGCGCTATTCCGACACAAGCCCCGATCGAATGACAGACACCGCCGGCTTCGACAGGATCTTCCAATATTCCGATCAGCCCCGATGCGATCCTGCCGGCGTTTTCCGCATCAGCAACATCCAGGGCCAGTACGGCGAATTCATCACCGCCAAAACGCGCGACGATATCTCCTCTGCGTGCCCATGAAAGCATTCTCTGAGCCAGAATTTTCAGGAGTTGATCACCAACATCGTGGCCGTAAACATCGTTTATCTGTTTGAAACCATTCAAATCGAGCATGAGCACGGCATGTGTCGGTCCGCGAGGCGGAAGTGCTTTGATCACCCCACCCAGATGATCATCAAACAGGCGGCGATTTGGAAGGCTTGTCAGCGCGTCGTGATGGGCGAGGTGACGAGCACAATGTTCCGCATTCACCCGCCGCTCGATTTCCTTTTTTTGCGAGTAATATTGTTTAAATCCGATTGTCAGCAGCCCTATAGCGATAACAACTGCGCCCATGAGTGCCTTATCAAGCTCTGCATTGGCTTGCCTAGAGTTCATCGCTCCTTGGCCGACCACCACGTCGATTGCCCAAGCGCAATAAAATACAAAGCACAACAGGAGACCAACGAAGCCGCGGTACCAGAATCGCGTTTGGATATCGGCGAACCTGTGAAGGGTGAGCATGTCGCGAAGGCGCCGACGCTGAACACGACGCGACGGTTGACGGCCCGGGGCATGAGCCCGCGAAATCCCTGAAAACATATTTAGCCTTATTCGTATGAAAGTTGGGGATGAGATTGCTGTGAGAAGCGGAAACGCTGTTTCGACAGCATCGCTAAAAGGTGGGTGGAGTTACTAAGAAAATGTTAACCGCAGACGCCTCAGGCATAGAATATGATACAATTCGTTTTAATCTTACAGTCGATCCGGACGAACCCGGGCGCTAATATGCACGACTCTCAGGCAGTCTGGTCAAATTTAGCTGAAGGTTCACGAATGCGTGAACTCCTGTCGGATTAGCCTGGACCCGGCGGAGTAAAGCCTGATGACAGGGGCCTCCGCATTCTCCTGGTCAGGTTGACCCCACCGCGTGCTGCGGACGAACAGTTCGACCTGCCAAATTTCCAAGCTCTCCAATTCATTGCTGTTGCAGCTAATTTGTATCTTATCTTTCTATTATACAGATCTTTCTATTATACAGATTTGTGTGCGGCGACTCCCCAGCTACATCCAACCTGTTGTCGTCATTTACCGCCTGCCGGGCACCGCGAGTTGGCCTGCTTCTGCAATTTCGTTCGACATTCAATCTCTCGCGGAAGCGACGCGGAACGCGAGATGCCAATTTGACATGGCTGAGGTGGACAAAATGCATTAGTCGAAATTTCGATAGAGATTTATGTACTCGCCGGCAACAAAGGGCTGATGCATTCTCGCCACGCCCGTCCTCCTGCCCTTTCAATCCGTCGTTCTGCAGATGGACCGAGTGCCACCGGTTTGACCCGCTTTTCTCGAAGTCTCGCGCAGGCGAGAGGGGATCAGCTTGAGTTGGAGAACACTGAATGTCTGACAACCGGGATTCCGTGTTATAATCTCAAGTGGTTTCACGAATGCGTGAACGTGCGTCGGAGTAACTTGGCATTAACCTTTGAGCCCTATTTATATTCGACATAACGGTGCGTTCGGCGTCGGCGGCAACGCTGCGATCAACGCCCGAAGTGATGATCGTTAGCACAAGCCTGGCAGCGCTCTGCTGCTTCCCATCCGACAATTTTCCGCCGGAGCCCAGCTTCAGACAGTAACACAAAGCCACGCGGCTTTGTGCCCGCATTCCCGTCGCGCAACGAGCTGCTTTTGGATCAAAAGCGGCCCATGCGTCCTTTTGCCATCCGCCCAAGGACGGACCCATGTCACACATCAGCAACTTGAAAATCTCCTCCAAGATCACCATTACCTTCGCGATCCTGGTCATTGTCGCCTGCATGGCCAACGGCCTCAACTACCGCAGCATCCATTTCCTCGAGCGAACGAATGCGATGATTCAGCACACCGACGAGGTGCTTGCGGCGGTGAATCTCACTCTCACAGGGATGGTCGATCAAGAAACAGGTATCCGCGGCTATCTCGTGGCGAAAGACGAGAGCTTCCTCGCGCCCTACCATGAAGGCCAGAAACTCTACGAAGATGCTCTTGCAGAGGCCAAGGCACTGACCTCGAACGATCCGGTTCAGCACAAGCGCCTTGAGGATATTCACGCCCTGGCCATGCAATGGCGAACCGAGGTTGCGGAGAAGGAAATAGCGCTTATGCGGGAGCCCGGCCAGGTCGAGGCGGCCATCTCAATGGAACAGCGCGGCACCGGCAAGGCATCGATGGACGGCATCCGCAAACTGGTGTCCGAAATCAGCGAAACCGAGCGGGCGCTGATGGTTGAACGAAGGGACGCGGGACGCGCTGCGATCGAATCCTCGGATTGGGTCAGCATCGGCGGGCTGGTGCTGATGGCCGGATTTGCGATTGTCAGCGGCTTTGGGCTTTATCGCGCGATCGCTCTGCCCATCGGCAGCACGACCGGGGTGATGCGCTCCATGGCCGAGGGAAATCTGGACGTCGCCATTCCCTATACGGACCACCGCAATGAACTTGGCGAGATGGCGCGGGCTGTGGAGGTATTCAGGCAGAACGGCATCAAGGTGCGCGAGATGAACGCGCAGGAAGCCATCCTTCAGGGCAAGGTTGCCGATCTGCAGTCAAGCATAGGCACGGTCGTCTCGGCGGCAGTTGCCGGCGACTTCACGCAACGCATCACCAGAGAATATGAAAACGCCGACCTCAACCGCTTTGCCGCGAGCGTCAATGAGCTTGTCGCCTCGGTGGACAAGGGAATTGCCGAGACTCGTAGAGTGGTAATCTCACTTGCGGGCGGTGACCTGACCGATAGCATGAGCGGTGAGTTCCAAGGTGCCTTTGGCGAACTGCAGCAGAATGTGAACGCTACGATGGCGAACCTGCGCTCGATCCTCGGCGAGGTAAGTGCTGCCATCGACACGATCAACGGCAGCACCGGCGAGATGCGTTCGGCCGCGGACGACCTCTCGAAGCGCACTGAACAACAGGCGGCATCACTGGAAGAAACTTCGTCGGCGCTTGAAGAGATTACCGTCGCGGTGAAGAGTTCGACCGAGCGTGCGCTGGAAGCCTCCCACATGGTCGACGAGGCACGTCGGAGCACCGAGCAATCGAGCTCAGTGGTCAAGGACGCGATCTCGTCCATGGGCCGCATTGAGCAGGCGTCGGGCGAGATCGGCCAGATCATCAACGTCATCGACGAGATCGCCTTCCAGACGAACCTCCTGGCCTTGAATGCCGGCGTTGAAGCCGCGCGTGCCGGTGAGGCGGGCAAGGGCTTTGCCGTGGTCGCCCAAGAGGTGCGCGAGCTTGCCCAACGGTCGGCAGGAGCAGCCAAGGATATCAAAGCGCTGATCGGCAAGTCGGGCCGGGAAGTCAACTCGGGTGTAAAGTTCGTGACGGCGACCGGGCAAGCGCTCGCCACGATCCAGGGTCACGTGGCCAAGATCAACGAGCATGTACATTCGATCGCGATAGCAGCCAAGGAACAATCGACTGGCCTTTCCGAAGTCAACACGGCTGTCTATCGGATGGACCAGGTGACGCAGCAAAATGCGGCGATGGCAGAAGAGTCGACTGCCGGCGCCAACCGCCTGGCCCAGGATGCCAGCAATCTCGGACGGTTGATTGCCCGCTTCAAGCTCGAAGGCGGCCAATCGCCTGCCCGCGCAGCCAATCACGCGAACAAGAACGTCGCCTCCCCTGCCCGTGCCCTCGGCCAGAAACTCGCCGGCGCTTTCGGTGCCAGGACTGCCACCGCAGCAGCGGCAAAGGAATGGGAGGAGTTTTGATGCCGGACAAAAAAATCCAGTGTACGCCGGGATGCGGCAATGGAAATCATCGGACTTCATCAGGACGCATGACAGTTCTGCACCAAAGGCGGCGGCAATCAGGGAGGTCCGGGATGGGTGGCCCAACACCGCTGCCCCCACGCCCCCGCTCTCACCTTCGGCGTGATGACTTCGCTTGCCTGGGCGTGCGCCGTGACGCCGATGTCATCCGCAACCGGGTTGGGTCGAGCATCATCCGCGGGAACTCATCCGCACGTCTTCGATTGCATCTTGGCTGCCAACGGGAACCCGGCTTATATAAGGACTCAGTGTAATGGATACTAACCTCCAGAACGATCTGACCGTAGACTATTTTCTCAATGCCTTAGTCGCCACCATTGAGCAGCACGGCAAGATCGACAGGGAAACATTACTTGGGACAGTCTTCGGTGCCCTCGAATCCGCGATCAACCAGTTAGAGGTATCCGGGCAGATCGCCGTTGAGCGGGATCTGTATGGCGAAAGCCATCTCGATGTCTTTCTTATTGCCGGCGCCAGGATCTAGGAACCGCGCGACCGTCTTGCTCGCCCGGCCCGCATCCAGGCCCCTCGCTCAACTGCGAGTGGCAAGCTCTCCTGCGGTCGATCGCGAGGGCGCATAGCAGAGAGCTGCCGGTGGTGTTTGCTCACCAAACGGCCGATCATCCCGGATACCCGGGATCGGCTTACTGCCTTTCGCCGGGACCGAAACTATGTTCGCTATGGGTCTCGAACCAGTGGCGGCTATTTATGGCTCACCGTCGCCATGCGCGCGACCAGCGTCCCGAATATCAGCCTCGATTAGAGCATGCTGCGGCTTGAGCGCAACCTTAAATAGGCGGTGTGGCGATGTCACGTCGGAACGCGGCATCGCTGTTTTGTATGAAACGATCCGTCAATGGGGTCAAAATTGGTCCCACCCAGCCCGACACTCCTTCAACGAAGTCGCTCCACCGGAAGTCGATCCAGCAAAGCCGGATCAAATCCACCCATACAGTGTTAGCCGGCGAAGTGCCTTGCATCCCCAGTCATTTGGTATATGGTCTGGACTATAGACCAAAAAAGGGATCATATGCGGAATCAGTTGGACCGCGCGATCGACGCGCATAGCGAGGCGGCCTTTGCCCTTCTGGAAGCTCTCGTTCGCGAGCCGAGTATAGTTGGCTCGGAACAGGCCGCGCTCGACGTTTTCGCGCGCGAAGCCGGGGCGCTGGGACTGACAGTGGAGCGCCTGCCCTTCCCGAACGCCCCGATGGCGGATCCGCGCGCCGGCGTCGCGCCGCAAGCCGCACTGCTCAGCCCGGACCGTTACCAGGTGCTCGCGACGACCCCAGGCGATGGGGAGTTGCTGCTGCTGCTCAATGGTCACATGGATGTGGTGCCCGCTGCCTCCCCCGAGTTCTGGACCACGCCGCCTTTCGAGCCCGCGCGGCGCGAAGGGCGGCTCTACGGCCGCGGCGCTGCGGATATGAAAAGCGGCTTCGCCATCGGCGTACTCGCGCTCAAGGCATTGCGTGACGTGGCGCCGGACCTGTTCGCCTCGCGTCGCCTGGGATTTCTGGCCGTCATTGAAGAAGAGTGCACCGGCAACGGGACGCTCCGTTCGATCGTCGAGCACGGCATCGTCGCGCCCGAGGTCGTGCTGCTCGAACCGACCAATCTCGGACTGCTGCTGGGCGGCGTCGGCGTGTTGTGGATCGACATCCAGGTCGTGGGCTCGGCCGGACACGCCCATTCCGCCAACGTCAATGTCAATGCCGTGGAACTGGGAATGCGGCTGGTCGAGGGGCTGCGCCGGTGGTCGGACGAGCTTCGCCGAACCGTGCCCGAGCCGGGCATGGGTCCCGATGCCAGCCCTTACAACATCAATCTCGGCAAGGTGCATTCGGGCGACTGGACATCGAGCGCCCCGTCGAGTGCGGTTTTCAGTATGCGCGTCGGCTTTCCACGGGCGTGGACGCCGGACGTGGCGGAGGAACAGGTCCGCAAGGCCATCGCCGCGCTGGTGGCGGACGATTCGGACTTTCCCGTTCAGCCGACCGTCACGCTCACCGGCTTCCGGGCCAAGGGCCATCTGCTCGAAGCCGACGCTCCGCTCGCCCGCGATCTTGCGGCTGCACATGCAGAGGCGCACGGGGTCGCCCCCGCCTCGTTCATGCTTGGCAGCACCTCGGACGCCCGCATCTATCTCAGGGATTTCGGCATACCGGCGATCTGCTTCGGCGCCGTGGGCCACAACCTGCACGGAATCGATGAAAACGTCGAACTGCAGAGCATCGTCGATGCGGCGCGCACCCTCGCCCGCTTCCTGCTGATGCGGTTCGGCGCAATGGAGGTGCAATGACGGCCTTCGACGAGTCCACGCCATCGGGCCTTGCATCGGACGCAGCGCCACGTCTGCCTGCCGGGCAGAATCTGGGTGCGCCCATCGTCAACCGCCGCATCGCCGACGACGTCGTCGACCGTCTGGTCACGGCGGTTGCGCTCGGCCTCTACGTGACGGGCCAGCAGCTTCCCACCGAGCGGGAGCTTGCCGCCATGCTTGGTGTCTCCCGCACCTCGGTGCGCGAAGCGCTCAAAGAACTCACCGATACCGGCTATCTCGAGGTTCGTCGCGGCCGCAGCGGCGGTTATTTCGTGCTGGCGAACTGGGGACCCACTTCGGCCGAACATGTGCGCCGTCAGCTTATCGCGAACTGGTCGGAGTTCGAGCAGATCTTCGACGCCCGCACCCTGATCGAACCGCTGATTGCCCGCACGGCGGCTGTCCGACGCACCGAGACCGACATGGTGCCCATCCATGCCGCCCTGCAGGCCTATCTCGATGCCCCCGACCGCGACGCATCGCGGCGAGCGGATTCGAGTCTCCATCTCGCCATTGCCGAGGCGACGCACAATCCGATCCTCGTCGCCCTGTCGGTTGACCTCCGCACCAGGATCAGCCTCAATCTGGGTGCCGAGCCCTATACCGACGCGGTGCGCCGCAAGGCCATCGAGCAGCACGGGGAGCTTGTCGCCGCGGTGGCCGAGGGTCGGGCCGATGATGCGGCGGAGATCGCCGCGATGCATTTCAAACTGTCCGAAAAGCTGATGCGCGAACTGGTGGAGCGCGCGGAGCGCGCGGATGCGGGGGCAAAGTCATGAGCCAGCTGACTTTTGTCGTGCGGCGCGTGCTGTTCACCATCCCGACCTTGTTCGTGATGAGCATCGTGGTTTTCCTGATTATCCGGCTGGTGCCGGGCGATCCGGTACGGACCATGCTCGGCTTCCGCGCCACCGACGAGAACGTCGCCGAACTGCGCCGCCAGCTCGGCCTCGATCAGAGCCTCTTCCATCAGTATGTGAACTGGGTCGGCGCCCTTCTCCATGGCGACCTCGGCACGGACATTGTCAGCCACGCCCCCCTCGCGGAACTGCTCGCGCAGCGCCTGCCTGTCACATTCGAGCTCACTGGACTGTCGATGCTGCTTGCGGTACTGATCGGCGTGCCGCTCGGGGTGAAAGCCGCGACCGGAGGCCGGTGGATCAACCGGCTGACAGAGGGGTTCGTCGTCCTCGGCATCAGCATCCCGGACTTCTGGCTCGGCATCATACTGGTGCTCGTCTTCGCCGGCACGCTGATGCTGCTTCCACCTTCGGGCTATGTCCCCTTCGGCACCGATCCACTGGCGAACCTGCGCTACATGACGCTGCCCGTGCTGACGCTTGCCGTCGGCGAAGCGGCCTATATCCTGCGGACCACCCGCAGTGCGGTCGCAGCGGTGATGGGCCGTCCCTTCGTCACGTTCCTCCGGGCCAAGGGGATCAGTGAACGCCGCATCGTCTTCGGTCACGCGCTCCGCAATGCCGGGCCATCGATCGCGACGGTGATCGGCATCCAGGTGGGCGTGCTGCTCGGCGGTGCCATCATTGTCGAGACCATGTTCGCGCTCCCCGGCGTCGGCCGACTGGTGGTGACTGGGATCAACCAGCGCAACTATCCGGTCGTGCAGGTGGGCGTGCTTGCCATCGCCACCATCTTCATCGTCGTTTCACTGCTGACCGACATTATCATCGGCTGGCTCGATCCCCGCGTTTCGGATGGGGAAGCGACATGACGACACCAGCGTTCGGACCAGTCGTCAAAATGCCAGCGCGCTTACCGCGCAATTCGGCCACGCGGTTCATGATCATCGGCGGCGCCATGCTCGCCCTGCTCGCAATTGTCGCCATCGCGGCGCCGATCATCGCGCCGCATGATCCCGAAGCTGTGGAAGTACGCCGCGTGCTCGGCGCCCCGAACCTGCAGCACTTGTTCGGTTCGGACGTGCTGGGCCGTGACGTGCTGAGCCGTGTCATCTACGCGCTGCGCGTCAGCCTGCTCGTCTCGGTTTCGGCGGTTGCCGCCTCGCTGGTCCTCGCAGTGCCGTTCGGTCTGCTTGCGGGCTATTTCGGAGGCTGGGTGGACAGCGCGATCTCGCGCACGGTCGACATGATCCTGGTGTTGCCGGCGATGCTGCTTGCGATCACCTTCATTGCGATTCTAGGGCCGGGCAGCGTCGTCGCAACGCTTGCCATCGCCGTCATCTACCTTCCCATCCTCGCGCGCGTCATGCGGACCAGCACGCTCGTCATCATGCGCAACGAATATGTCGCAGGCTCACGCGCCCGCGGCGCGAGCCATCTGCGCGTGCTGCTGCAGCATGTCGCACCCAACGCGCTCGGACCGGTGATCGTGCAGGCTTCGGTTCTTTGCGCCTTCGCGCTGCAGCTTGAGGCCGGGCTGAGTTTCCTCGGCCTGGGCACGCAGCCGCCAACGCCTTCGCTCGGCGGCATGCTGGCCGACGGGCGCGACGTGCTCATTCAGGCGCCATGGGTCGAAATTTTCCCTGGGCTCGCCATCGTCGTGGCAGTGCTGGCTTTCAGCTTTATCGGCGAAGGCCTTCGCCGCGCCTTTGATCCGAGGGGTGTCGCGGGATGAGTGTTGTCCTCTCCATCACCAATATCGGCATCCGCTTCGCCACGAACGATGCCACGGCGCCCCCGCCGGCGGTAGATGGCGTCACGATCCAGGTCAACCGCGGCGAGATCTTCGGCATCGTCGGCGAAAGCGGCAGCGGCAAGAGCACGCTCGCCAATGCGGTCATGGGCCTCCTGCCGGCCAATGCAGCGGTGACCGGCAGCATTCGCGTCAACGGGCGCGAGGTCGTTGGACTCAGCGAAGACGAACTCCGCCGTATCCGCGGCGCCGAGGTCTCGATGATCTTTCAGGATGCCTCCGCCAGCCTCGATCCGACCTGGCCGGTTGGCGACCAGATCGCGGAGACCGTGCGGGCTCACCGTACGATCAGCCGGCGCGACGCGAAAGCGCGGGCGATCGAACTGATGACCGAAGTCGGCATTTCCGATGCCGCGTCCCGCTATGGCAGCGTTCCTCACCGCTTTTCGGGCGGCATGCGCCAGCGCATCGTCATCGCCGCTGCTCTCGCCAACAATCCCGGGCTGCTGATCGCCGACGAACCGACGACGGCGCTGGACGTCACCATCCAGGCGCAGGTGCTGCAGCTGATCGACCGGCTGCGGCGCGAACACGGCACCACCGTGGTGCTGATCACCCATGACCTCGGCGTGGTGTCCCAGGTCTGTGATCGCGTCGCGGTGATGCATGGCGGCCGGCTGCTCGAGGTGGCGAGCACGCGTGACCTCTTCGCACGGCCGAGCCACCCCTATACGCGTGCGCTTCTGGCCGCCAATCCCGCCGGTGCGCCACGACGCAGCCGCCTGCCTGTCATCCCGGCGGAATGGAGCGTCGAGAGCCTGCAGCAATCGGAGCGGTTGCGCACGGGACAATTGCCGCCCGTCGAGGAGGCCACGCATGACTGACCTGCTTCGTGTCGAGAATCTCAGGAAAACGTTCATCACCGGCGGACCGCCATGGAACCGCAGCAAGGTTGCGGCGCTCAGTGATGTGTCGATCACCGTCCAGCGTGGCCGCACGCTCGGCCTCGTGGGTGAGTCGGGCAGCGGCAAGAGCACGCTCGGCCGCTGCATCCTGGGATTGACCAAGCTGGACAGCGGTCAGGTCATATTCGACGGCGTCGAGGTGCAGGGCCTTTCCGGGCGGGCACTCATGGACTTCCGCCGCCGCGTACAGCCAGTGTTCCAGGATCCGTTTGGCAGCCTCGACCCGCGCTGGACGGTCGGCCGCAGTGTACGGGAATCGCTGGACTGCTTTCACATAGGCACGCCGGCCGACCGCGACCGGCGTGTGCTTGATCTCTTCAAGCGGGTCGGTCTCAACCCGGGCCTTGCCGGCCGGCTGCCAAACCATCTTTCAGGCGGCCAGCGCCAGAGGGTCGCGATTGCGGCGGCACTTGCCAGCGAGCCGGAGCTCATCATCGCCGACGAACCGGTCAGCGCGCTCGACATGAGCGTGCAGGCACAGATCCTCAACCTGCTGCTCGACCTGCAGGAGGATCTTGGCGTCGCCTGCATTTTCATCACCCACGATCTGGGCGTCGTCGAGCATGTCAGCGACGACGTTGCGGTGCTGTTTCACGGTTCGATCGTCGAAATGGGCGATACCGACCAAATCATGATGAGACCGGAGCACCAGTATACCCGCACTTTGCTCGCCGCCGTCCCCCGCCCCGCGCCAACACACCCACGCTAAGGAGGTTCACTTGCCAACCGCTCACGTCAACGGAATCAACATAAACTATCAGATCGATGGGGAAGACGCCGGCAACGACACCATCGTGCTCATCAACGGGCTTGCCGACGACCTCCTGTCCTGGGGCTTCCAGACCCCGGCGCTGGTCGATGCCGGCTATCGCGTGCTGAGCTTCGACAATCGCGGCATCGGTGAGAGCGACAAGCCCGCCGGCCCCTACAGCTCCAGGATGCTCGCCGACGACGCCAAGGCGCTGGTCGACCTGCTCGGCATCACCGACTTCCATCTCATGGGCGTGTCCATGGGCGGCATGATCTCCGAAGAGTATGCTCTCGCTTATCCCGGCGACCTCAGATCCCTGACGCTCGCCTGTACTTACGGCAAAGCGGATGCCTTCTGCCAGACCATGTTCGCCATGTGGGCGGACCTTGCAAAGGCCATCGACGTGCCCTTCGTCATGCGCGACGTGGCGCTCTGGGCATTTACCGGCCCGTTCTTCAGCGAGAGACCAGCCGAAGCCGCCGAGTTCGCCGCAGCCATGGCCTCCCTCGACATGTCGGTTGATACCTATTTGGCGCAGCTCGCCGTCATCCAGCAGCACGATGTGCTTGATCGCCTCGGCAAGATCAGCGTTCCAACACTGGTGCTCGCTGGCGAAGAAGACATCCTTATTCCCGTCCGGCTTTCGAAGGAGCTTCAGGCGGCGATCCCAGGTTCGCAATGGGCGACCGTTCCCGGCGGCCATGCGTGCCTGTGGGAAACTCCCGACCCGTTCAACGCAGCCTTCCTCGATTTCGTCCGCAGTCAGTCCCGCTAAACCCATAAAAAAGAGGGGAATTCCATGCATCCTATACAGCATAGCCTTAATCGCCCGAGCGGCGCCAAGCCGTTTATCCGCGCTCTGGCCGCATTCTCGATCGGATTGCTCGTGGCAGTCTCCGGCACAGTCGCAAACGCAGCCGACATCAAGCCGGGCGGCGACCTGCGCGCCGCCCTGACCGGCGAGCCCGATGTCCTCGATCCTGCCACCTCCTCGATCTATACCGGAGCGCAGGTCTACGAAGGCATCTTCAGCAAGCTTATCGACATGGACGCCTCTGGCAAGTTCGTCTCGGATCTTGCCACATCGTGGACCCAGGTCGATCCGACAACGTGGAAGTTTGATCTCGTGACCAACGCTACATTCCACAACGGCGAAAAATTTACGTCCGCCGATGTGAAATACACTTTCGAGCGTATCCTCAATCCCAAGACCGCCAGCGCCTATGCCGGACTATACGCGCAGATCGCATCCGTGGATGCCACCGATCCCGCCGTCGCCGTCTTTCACCTCAAGTCCCCGTTCGGCCCCTTCCTCACCAACCTCGCCACCAACGGCCAGATCGTGAACAAGAAGGCGATCGAGAGTGGTGACCCGGCGCGCAACCCGGTCGGCACCGGTCCTTTCCAATTCGTCGAATGGACGCAGGGCGATCACATCACAGTCAAGAAGAACCCCAGCTACTTCAAGGCTGGCCTTCCGCATCTCGATTCGGTCACTTTCCGCTTCCTGCCGGTAGACCAGAGCCGGATTGACGCACTGTCCGCCGGCGAACTTGACTGGGCCGATGCCATCCCCCTGCAGCAGGTAACGGCGCTCAAGGACGATCCCCGCTTCACTTATGTCACGAGTCCTGTGGCCGGCATCCCAGACTTCCTGGCCCTGAACACCAAGAAGCCGCCGTTCGACAACGTCAAGGTCCGGCAGGCGGTGGCGCTTGCAATCAGCCGAGCCGACATCCGCGACGTCGCCTATCTCGGTACCGGCGAACTCGGTCTCGAAGAGGTTCCGACCGGCTCGAGCTGGTACGACCCCTCGGGCATCTTCGCGCCGGAGGCCGACATCGCCAAGGCCAAGCAACTGCTGGCAGACGCCGGCTATCCGAACGGCCTGGCGGTCGAGTATCTCGGGCTGCCGCAATATCCCGAACTCCTGAAGACCGGACAGGTCGTGCGCGACCAGCTCAAGCAGATCGGCATCGACATGACGATCAAGCCGGTCGACGTGTCGGTCTGGTACGATGGCTATGTCTCCGGAAACTATCAGATCACCAGCGCCTATCAGGAGCGGACGATCGATCCGGATAACTTCTACTCACTCGTGATCAAATCCGGCGGCCCGATCAATACCACGAAATATTCCAACCCCGCCGTGGACGCCCTGATTGACAAGGCAGCGGCGAGCGTCAACGAGGCGGAGCGGAAGGACCTCTACAAGCAGATCCGCGCGATCGTCAGCAAGGACGCCCCGATCGTGTTCACGCACTACGAGACGCTGAACTATCTGATGAACAAGAACGTCACCGGTTCTGCCGTGACCCCCACGCTCAGCCTGCACATGGAGAACCTGGGCTTCTCCCAGTAGTGGGAATCGCGAAGGTTAAAAATGAGGAAACGGCCAGTCCATCAGGGCTGGCCGTTTCGCTTTGGTGAACCGGCACCAGGCATTGCCTCCGGGAAAAAGCACCTGTTGAATCAATCGCGATATCGCCGAATTTGGTGGGATCACAACCACGCCTATCCTCGTCAGAGAGCACAAGCCATGGCAGATTGTGGAGAAGCTTTTTGCCGGAATTGATGTCGCTAAACTGGAGAATGCAATTGCGGTTCTGCACCGCGTCCGGCTCTCCTTCGCTCACGGCTCTGATATGAGCGCCTACATCTCCGACTTACCGCCTCCATTGGCTATCCCCAGGCCGGGGACCTTGCAGCGATCGTCATATGGGTCGAGCCCAAGGTCTAGCGTTGGCGCGCTGTGCGTTAGCCAGCCAACAGAGATCAGGTCAACTCCCGTTGCGGCGATCGCTGCGGCAGAGGACGGCGTGATCCCGCCGGATGCCTCGGTGATCGCGTGTCCGGCCACAATCGACACCGCTTGTCGCAATTGATCTGTTGTCATGTTGTCCAGCAGCACGGCATCGACGCCTTCAGTCAGAACTTCCGCCAACTGATCGAGCGTATCGACCTCCACCTCGATCTTGACCATATGGCCGACGCCAGCCTTGGCACGGCGAATAGCCTCCGCCACCCCGCCCGCAAAGGCGATGTGATTGTCCTTGATCAGTACAGCATCAGCGAGCGAGAAGCGATGGTTCAAGCCGCCTCCGGCCCTGACCGCATATTTTTCCAGCGCGCGCAGGCCCGGCGTCGTCTTGCGCGTGCAGGCAATCGCTGCGCCCGTTCCCTTCACGGCCTCCGCGATTCTCGCTGTGACCGTCGCGATGCCGGAAAGATGGCTGAGGAAATTGAGCGCCGTGCGTTCGCTGGTCAGGATTGCGTGCGTAGGCCCATGGATTTCGGTGATGACGTCGCCTGCGGCAACGGATGCGCCGTCGTCCACGCGTCGCGTCAGCACCAGCGCCGGATCAACCAGCTGGAAAATCAATTCGGCAACATCAAGACCAGCGATGACGCCGGGTTTACGGGCGGCGATGACCGCCGAGGATCGATGATCGCGGGGGATGACGGCATCGGTGGTAATATCGCCCGCAAGGCCGAGATCCTCCAGAAGCGCAGCCCGCACCACGGGTTCGACGATAAGACGTGAAGGGGAAACGAGTGTCATCTCAGGCGCTCCTGGCGAAGTCTAGCGGAACGATCGACCGGGCAAGGTCGAGCGCATCGGATAGAGTCAAGCATGGTTCGGTCGCCGCTCGGCAGTGTGTTCGCGAAATCGATACGCGCATCCGCTCGATGTCCGATACCGTCGGCCCGAAATCTTCGATCATACCGCAAGCATCCGCTCTATCGAGCGCCGCGCCGCAACCGCCGTTGCCGGATCGAGCGTCACTTCATGCCGGTTTTCCTCCAGCGCCTTGCGGATGTTGCGAAGCGTGATCCGCTTCATATGCGGGCAGAGATTGCAGGGCCGGATGAAATCGACATCCGGATAGTGGATCGCGATATTGTCGCTCATCGAACATTCCGTCAGCAGCACCACGCGCGGCGGCCGCTCCCTTGCGACAAAGTCGGAAAGCCCTGCGGTCGAGCCGGAGAAATCCGCCGCCGCTACCACCTCGGGCGGGCATTCTGGATGGGCGAGCACGGTGATGCCGGGATGGCTTTCCCGCAATTCGTTGATATCGTCGACCGAGAACCGTTCATGCACTTCGCAGCGGCCATGCCAGGCGATGATTTCGACATCGGTTTCCCGCGCCACGTTGCGTGCCAGATACTCGTCCGGGATCATCAACACGCGCGGCACGCCGAGCGATTCCACCACCTGCCTGGCATTGCCGGACGTGCAGCAGATGTCGGAGGCCGCCTTCACGGCAGCCGAGGTATTGACATAGGTAACAATCGGCACGCCGGGATGGGCCTGCCGCAGCAGCGCCACATCGTCCGATGTGATCGATTCGGCGAGCGAGCAGCCCGCTTCGGTGTCCGGGATCAGCACCGTCTTATTCGGGTTCAGGAGTTTTGCGGTCTCCGCCATGAAATGCACACCGGCCAGCAGGATCACGTCCGCTTCGACATCGATCGCCTGGCGCGCCAGCGCCAGGCTGTCGCCGACGATGTCGGCCACGCAATGGAAGATCTCCGGCGTCTGGTAGTTGTGGGCGAGGACGACCGCGTTCCGCTGCCGCTTGAGTTCGAGGATCGCGGCGATATCGTCTTCGAAGGTCAGCCACGCCGCCTTGGGAATGACGTGGCGGACACGGTCGTAAAGAGCGGATGTCAAGAATGGTGCATTCATGCAGGCCTCCATATTATACTCGATACGAGTATTAGGCGGCTTATTTATTCTCGCTTTGAGAATATGTCAATTGCGGGAGATAGGCAGCTTCGATCCGGAAAGCGCCCGCTCCTCGAGAATGGCGTGCCGGAAGCGGAAAAGCTTTGCAGGCCGGCCGGCATTTTCACTCTCGGTCTCGCCAGTTTCCTCGACAAGATCCTGCTGTTCGATGAGGCGCCGGAAGTTAGGCTTGTGCAGTGTAAGCCCCGCCAAGGCCTCGACGGTACGCTGGAGCCTGAGAAGCGTGAAGCTCTCCGGCATCAGTTCGAAGACCACAGGTCGATACTTGATCTGGGCCCGCAGGCGGGCAATCCCCGTTGCAAGAATACGCCGATGATCGGCAAACATCGGGCGGCCGAGGCCCGTTTCCCCGGTATTGCCGGACTCGGCCAGCAGGCCGGCTTCGTAGAGCAGCTCATATCGTTGCAGGACGAGATCCTCGTTCCAGCGATTTCCGCCGGTACCGAATGTCAGCGCGATCCTCCGCAACAGCTCATCCACGTGCCCGCTGTTCGCTGCGGCCCAAACCTCCAGCTTGCTGCAGATATCAGCGATCTGCGCGGGTCGACCCAGGCGGCGGTCTTCCCACGGAAAGTATTCGTACCATCCATGCCAAACCGTTTGCGCTTCGGCTGGCGCAGACCGCTCACGGACGAGCCCGAGATAGCTGATCGAGATCCTCCGGCCACCATGGGCGCCCGCCCCGCGATCACGATCGGCAAAGGTATAGAGCTGTTCGAGGTAACCGATCGGATAGGCGGTCTTTTCCCTGACCCACTCGCGAAGACCCGATTGCAAGGTGCGATGGCCCATCTCGAAGGGGCCGGAGGGAAGTACCTCCCCCTTGCGCAATGTCATCACCCGCGGCTGGTCACCCGTGACCGCGACGAGGACTGCGGTCAGTTCGGCGTGGGCGAAATAGCCTGTCACGGATTCCATCAATCTTGCCTTGCATGTTGGACTTGTGCGCTTTTCGCACAAGCCTACGACAAAGCCAAGAATATCGCCTTAAACTGAGCCGACGAACAATCCGCAGCAGGCCGACACCATCATCATTTTGCGGTTTCCGGCAAGCACAGGTCCACCGCCCTGCGGTAGACCCACAACTGGGCGGGCGGAATGTTGCGGACGACGAAATCATAATGGGAAATCGTGTAGCGGTCCGGCATGGCCATGATCGGCGACAGCGCGCCATAAGTGATCTGGATCACCGGCCGGCCCGCTGGTATTCGTGAGAGAAGATCCTCCAGCAGCGAAACCCGCCGCTCCATGGGAAAGCTCAGCATCGGCACGGCACATATGACGCAGTCGAACTGCTGGTGCCGGCGTTCGCCCAAAGCTTCGTCCAGATTAAAGGCATCACCATGCCGAAAATCGACTTCTGGAAAACGGGCTCGCAAATGAACGTAGAAGTGGTGTGAATATTCCAGGGAAACAACGTTCTCAGGCTTCACGCCCTTTTCCAGAATAGCTTTGGTTATGACGCCGGTACCGGCACCCAGTTCCAGTACAGGCAGTCCGGAGTGCGTATTGATCACGCTTGCCATGCGCCGTGCGGCGAAGCTCGATGTGGGAATAATCGCGCCAACGCCCTTCTTGTCCTTCTGCCATCCCTTGAAGAACCTCACTTCCTCGTCGAATTTCCGGCCGATCCGCTCCTTGAGACGAAAAACCATGTTTTCTCCAACTTTGCTTTGCCGATGCGATTTGCCGCGCCCTCTTGCCGAGGTTTTACGACAAAAACAAGCCTCTTTGCGCCATTTCATGGAGATTGTTCCGTGGGTGTCTCATGCGACCCATCTCAAAAGACATGGTCGTGCGCCACGAGTGCCACCTGTCCGCAGGCCTTCCTGCGCCTTCTGTTTCCGCATCTTGACGCGATCGAGCGCCGGAACGCGAATTGGAAAACGGTGGGGTCACGATCGGCTCCGATCTTGGCTCACCAAACTCGATATCGCAATTAATTCAACGGATAATGCTGTTTTCGGGGGCTCGATGTCTGGTGCCAATACACAGTTGCCTAACACCTCATAGGGTCGGTTCGTGCCGCTTTTCTGTCATACGGGGCAATTGACGAACCGTCGACGATAGCGACCCGATCTGTTCCAGCGCCGCGGCTGCAGCCAGAAGACCCTGCGTATAGGGATGAGTCGGCGTGCTGAAGAGATCGGCTGCCGCACCCTTCTCGACCACTCTTCCGGCCTGCATGACGATGACGCTGTCACACAGCTCGCTGACAACGGCGAGGTCATGGCTGATGAACATGAGGGTCAGGGAGCGCGTGCGCTGCAGCTCCTTCAGCAGCTTGAGCACCTGCGCCTGGATAGACACGTCGAGCGCGGAGACGATCTCGTCGCAGATCAACAGTTGCGGCGACAAAGCGAGAGCGCGGGCGATGTTGACCCGCTGGCGCTGGCCGCCTGACAACTCGCGGGGCAGCCGATTGAGATGCGTGCTCGACAGGCCGACTTCCTCAAGCAAGGCGACGACTGCATCCCGGCGCTTGGGACGGGCCATGCCGGAAATGGCGAACGGCTCTCCGACTGCCTGTTCGACGGTGAGGCGCGGGTTGAGCGCGCCATAGGAATCCTGGAAAATGTACTGCATGCGGGCGCGAAAGGCGGCCGGCATCCGCGCGGGGTCGGCCAGCGCCGCACCATCAAGGTGGATGGTCCCGGATTCGATGCGCGACAGGCCGACAATGGCTTTGGCGACCGTGCTCTTGCCGCTGCCGCTTTCGCCGACGATCCCGAGCGCGCTGCCTTTGGGAACGTCGAACGTGACGCCGTCGACCGCTATGACCGGGCGGGAGAAAGGACCGCGGCCGGGATAGGTGACGAGGAGATTGCCGACCGACAGCAGATTTTCCGGTCGTGCTCCGGAGCTCGCTGGCGAAGGCAGGGACGGGCGCGTTCCCGGCGCCCGCACGCTTGGGCGCGCATCGAGGAGCATGCGTGTGTAGTCCTGCTGCGGCGCCGTCAGCACTTCCCCGGTGGGGCCTTGCTCGACGGTTTTGCCCTTTTGCAGAACCAGGACGTCGTCGGCATGATTGGCGACGATGCCGAGATCGTGGGTGATCAGCAGCATGGCCATGCCGCGCGCTTGCTGAAGACGCTTGAGCAATTGCAGGATCTGGGCTTGCACCGTCATGTCGAGGGCGGTCGTCGGCTCGTCGGCGATCAGCAGCGACGGATTGCCCGCCAGAGCGATGGCAATGGCCACGCGCTGCTGCTGGCCGCCGGACAATTCGTGCGGGTAGCGTCGGGTAGCGTCTGGAACCCGGTCAAGGCCGACCTCCGCCAACAGTTCGGCGATGCGCCGCTCTGCATCGCTTTTTCGCCGAACGTCGCGCGGCAGGACCTCGGAAATCTGGGCTGCAACGGTCATCAGCGGATTGAGCGCTGCCGACGGATCCTGAAAGACAACGGCGATCTCGCGGCTGCGAATCGCCCGCAGCTGCGCCTCTGGCAGGGCGAGAAGGTCGCGGCCCGAAAACATTGCTCGCCCGGACGTTGTGACCCTCGTGCCCACCGGCGTCAGGCCGATCAGCGACATGGCGGTCATCGACTTGCCCGATCCGGATTCCCCGACCAGGGCCAGGGTTTGGCCCCGCTCGATGTCGAATGAGACGCCGGCGACGGCACTGACCGATCCGGAGCGACCGCTTATGGTGACGTTCAGATCAAGGACGGAGAGGAGGGAAGGTTGGGTCATGCGTTCCTCAATCGGGGATCGATAAGCTTCTGAACGATATCTGTGGCGAGATTGGCCGTGATGACGGCGAAGCCGAGCCAGATGATCACAGCCTGCACCACCGGATAGTCGCGACCCTGGATCGCCTGGAGTGCGAGCGTGCCGAGCCCGGGCAGGCCGAAGACGACTTCCATCGTGATCGCCCCGGTGAAGACGCCCGCCAGCAAGAGGCCGCCAATGGCGACGATGACGGTGAGCGCGTTGGGCAGCACGTGGCGAAGGATGATGCGCGTGTGGCTGAGGCCCTTGGCGCGGGCCATGCGGATGAACTCGGCGGACTCGATGTCCTTCATATCCTCGTGGAGCAGCTTGGAAAGCGTGCCGGTCATGTCGAGCCCCAGGATAATCGCCGGCACGATGAAATTACCGATCGCGGGGATCCAGTGCAGCCACACGGCAAAGACGATCACGCAGCCGATGCCGATGGAGAAGGTGGGCATGGTGATCGACCAGATGGTGACCGCTTCGACCAGGCCGACGAAGATAGAACGCGGATAGAGGCGCGCCAGCGTCGGCAGTCCGATTCCCAGCGTGGTGCCGATGGCAAGGGCGGCGGCTCCCAGCTTCAGCGTCGAGGGCAGGACCGTCGCGAGCAAGCCGGAGATCGGCATGTTGTAGCGCGACGATACGCCCAGATTGCCGGAGGCGAGCATGGAGACCCACTCGAAGAACTGTGTCATCCAGTCCTTGTTGAGGCCGAGCTCCGCGCGCATCGCAGTCTGCTGGGAATAGGTCAGCGAACCTTCGATCCCCTTGAGATCGACCACGTCGCCGGGGATCATCCGGATGACGAAGAACGTGAAGACGACGATGCCGACCGCAATGGCGAAGGACCTCGCAATATCGGCGCCGATGCTGGCAAACAGCCGAAGACGATGGCGGTTCATAGGGTGACACTCCTGCGGGATACATCGAAGCGCTGGCGCATTGCGTTGCCGGTGATGGCAAGGGCGAATGTCACCAGAGAGAGGACGATGATGGGTGCAAGAGCCACGAACGGCGCCTGCTCGATATAGGGCGTGGAGCTGGCGATCATGCGGCCCCACGTCGGCGTTTCGGGGGAGGCGCCCAGTCCCAGGAAGCTCAGAACGGATTCGGAGACGATGCAGCGGGGCAGGACGATCGCGAACTGAGTGATCAGGGCTCCGAGGATATTGGGGAGCACATGGACGATGGCGATGCGCATTTTGCCGGCACCAAGCACCTTGGCCGCCGACGTGTAGGGCTGGGCCATCTGCTTCTTGTAGGTGGCGCGCGTCATCATCGCGAAATGGGGAGCAAAGGACACGCCAAGCGCCAGGATGACGGACGCCATGCCGGGCTCGAAGGCGACGATGCAGGTGAGGGCGAAGAGGATACCCGGCAGCGCCCGGATGAGATCGATGACGGCAAACAGCGCGGCTTCGGCGGCCTTGCCGAGTGACATGGCCAGGAGCGAGGCCAGAGCGCCCAGCAGCAGGGCCACGCAGGCGGCTCCCGCCCCGTAGACAAGGCTGAGGCGGGTTCCGACGATGAGGCGTGAATAGACGTCCTGTCCCTGGTCGTCAGTGCCCAGCAGATGCGCGGCGCTTGGTGGCTCGTTCATGTCCGCGCTGAAACTGTAGGGATCCTGCGTGACCAGAAACGATCCGGCCACGCAGACGAACAGGGTGATGGCGATGATTGCAAGCGCAAAGATCGTCAGGCGGGAGAGGCCCGAAAACGGGAGGCAGGGGATCCGGGCTGGAGCTTCAACCGACATTTCAGGGCCTTTCCTTGTTTTGGCCGATGGCCGTTATTTCTCGATCCAGGCGAAGGCGACGCCGCCATCGACACGGTGGGCCGAGTAGTTGAAGCCGACCGTCAGATCGTGAACCTTGGGGCTGATGGCGAAGGCCGTCGGCGACTGGCCGAGACCGATGGTGTAGTACTTGTCCATCACCCGCTGCCATGCCTTGAGGTAAGAGGCACGTGTCTGGTTCGGGTCGGCAGTCGAGATCGCGGACTTGATGAGGGCGTCGAGTTCCGGATCCTGGATGCCGCCCCAAAGGCCCGGATTCGGCCCATCGCTCATCAGACGCACCCAACGCAGGAAGATATCGTTGCGGGCACCCGAGCCGCCGGGAAAGATGTCCCAGTCAAATTGTGACAGGGCCCGCTGGAAGCCGAGATCGTCGAACTGCTTGACGTCGACATTGAAGCCGAGCTGGCGCAGGGTCTGGGCTACGGGCGCGGCGCTGCGGCTGGCAGCTGTCGAAACCATGTAGAGCGTGTAGTCACCCGGATTGACGTGCTGATCGGCGATCAGCTGCTTGGCGGCGGCAAGATCAGGCTTGTTGTGCTTGTCGTCGGCCGCCATTTTCGCGTCGTAGAAGAAGTCGCCCTTGCTAACCATCTGGTTGCCGGGGATGCCGTAGTCGCCGTACATGATCTTGACGAGCTGCGCACGGTCGATGGCGTCGGCAACGGCCTCACGGATCTTGATGTTGTCGAAGGGCGGACGCGGATGGCGGTTGTTGAAGGAAATGAAGTCCCAGCTGGTGCCGCCCAGGAAGTCGATAGTGAAGCCGGCATCCTTCAGCGTCTTCACCTTGTTCAACGGGATTCGGGCGGCCTGGTAGTCGCCGGCGCGAAGCCCGAGCGACGGATCGGCGATCTCGCGGACGTCGAACTCGACGTCATCAACATAGGGGTGGCCCTTCATCCAGTAATCGGCGAATTTGTGCCCCTTGAGGACAAGCTGAGGCGTCCAGCTGTCGAAAGTGAACGGGCCGGTGCCGATCGGATGGGTGATGTTCGTGTCCCAGCCGGGAGATTCCGGAGCAAGTATCCAGGCCTCGGCGATGAGGTTCAGGAAGGGTGAGAAGGGAGCCTTCATGTGAACGACGAAGGTATGGTCGTCGGGCGCCTCGAAACTATTGACCTGTTCCATGGCGGTGGTCAGCCAGCCGCCCTTCACCTTGTCGCGGATGCGGTCGAAATTCTTCTTCACATCGTCGGCGGTCATAACCCGACCGTTGTGAAACTTTACGCCCTGACGCAGGTCGAAGGTGTAGGTCAGGCCGTTAGGCGAAATCGTCCAGCTTTTTGCGAGCAGGCCCTTCGGGCTGCCGTCCTTGGAAATCGTGGTCAGGGTTTCGGCGAAGGAATGGGGCAGGAAGATGGCGCCGGTGTGCCGGTGGAAGTCCGTCGTGTCCAGCGTGCCCCATTGCATTCTCAGCGTACCGCCGTAAACGGGGCCGGCCGCGTAGGTCGGCGCCGCCTGCCCGATCAGCAGGGCAGCGGCCAGGGATAGAAGTAGCTTTTTCATAAGAGCTCCTGGGAGGTTGAGTTCTGGAGAGGGTCAGTTCTGGGGAAGAGCCAGTCCGTCGATGCCGGATCTGGGAAGATCGAGAAAACGCAGGACTGTCGGTGCGATGTCGATGAGGCGTGTGACGCCGTGCTCGACTGTGCCGGGGGCAAAACCGCCGCCGTTGACGGCAAGGAACGGATGACGCTCAAAGCCGCCGAGGCCACCGTGGCTGCCAAAACCTTCAGGCTTGCCGGGCTTGGCTTCGTCGACGCAGAGCGTGATATGGCCGCGCACGCCGAATTCGTTCGGCTCCTCGTTGCGGGCCATCGAGACGACAATGGAAAGACCATCGCCGGGGCGCTGGCCGATATGCAGCATCTCCTCGCCAT
>JAQGJP010000088.1 GCA_028290545.1 Rhizobium sp.
TGCCGATATGCGCCGATATCACCTCGGCCATCGCGTCTTCGGCCCGGATCGTTGCCTGCAGGAAGCCGCCGGGTGGCAGGACGACCTGGACGCCGCCGAATTCGACCATCGGCTTGACAGGCTCGACAAGGATTTCACTGGCCAGCGAAATCCGGGCGATGGCCTTGTCCTTGAGACAGAGATCGACCGCCGCCGGGCGCTTTTTCGGATCTGGCTTCTTGAGATCGGTGAAATTCAGGTCGAGGCCGGATGTGGTCACCTGGATGACGATCCGGAACGGCTCGGAGCCCGATCCCAGCGCCGATGCCAGCCGGCGTATGCTGGCGAGCTTGGCAACGATCGCCGGATGGGCGATGGGACATTCCTCGACATTGACGACGTGATGGCTGCCGGCTTGCATGTAACCGAGCAGTATGCCCTTGTCGGTCAGCCGCGCCGTCATCGTTACGCGCCGCCGCTCGCCGGGCGAACACGGCACCAGCGGTTTGACATCGGTCTCGATGCCGCGTGACCGCAGCGCCTCGATCACCAGGTTGCGCTTGTAATCCTGATAGGGCAGGTCGGCCCAATGCTGCAGCGAACAGCCGCCGCACGCGCCGCCATCGCCTTCCGGGCCGAAATGCCGACATTTGGGTGCAACCCGATCCGGCGAGGTCGAAGCCCAGGACATCACCGAACTCTCGCTCTTGACGCGCGCGATCGCGACATCCTCGCCCGGCAGGGTGAAGGGCACGTAGACGGGACCATCGGCGGTTCGGGCGACGCCGTCGCCTTCCGCGCCGATGAACTGGATATTGACGGTTTCGGTGCTCATTGTTTTTTTCCGGCCAGGAGGAATTCTTCGTTTCCGTCGCCGCCGGAAATTGGAGAGGGAATTACACCCAGGCTTTGCCAGCCGCCAAGCGAATTCAGCCATTGTTCGAGATCTTCGGCGATTTTCGGCGCGGAAGCCGGATCTTTCAGCATGCCGCCCTTGCCGACATTGTCGCGCCCGGCCTCGAATTGCGGCTTGACCAGCAACACGCACCACGCGCCGGCCTCGGCCATTTCCAGCGCCGGCGGCACCGCGAGCTTGAGTGAGATGAACGAGACGTCGGACACCACGACCTTGATGGTCCGGCCATCGAGATTGTCACGTTCGAGCGTGCGCGCGTTCAACCCCTCGAGATTGGTAATGCGCTCGTCTTCGCGCAGGCGCCGGTCCATCTGGTCATGGCCGACATCGACGGCGACGACATGGGTTGCGCCGCGTTCCAGCAGCACCTGGGTGAAGCCGCCGGTCGAGGCGCCGATATCAAGGCAATCCAGGCCTCCGGGCGAAAGCGTGAAATGATCGAGCGCGGCAATCAGCTTCAGCGCCGCCCGCGATACATAGGTCTGGGCCGGATCGTCGACGACAATCTCGACGTCCTCCGGAACCAGCAGGCCGGCCTTGGTGACGGGCTTGCCATCGACCTGCACGGTGCCGCGCTGGATCGCATCGCGGCCCCGCGAGCGGCTTTCGAACAGGCCACGGCTGATCAAGAGTTGGTCGAGGCGGATCATGTCGGTCATGGAAACTCTTTCTTTTCCCGGTTCAATGACCTGAAGTGGCCTCTGGTGCAAGACATTTACGCCTGCCGGACCCGCAGAGGGCGGCGCAAGAACGCGGCGATGTGCAAATTCTCGAACTGTGTGGTCACCGATACGTGGGTTGAGTTCATCTCCGATTTGCTCATACTATCTTAACAAACAACGACGCGAGGAACATCCCATGTCTTTCTTTCCAGGGGTCGATCCCGAGGCCGGCGACTATGACGCCGCCGATCAGGTGGAAATGCTGATCATTCCGCGCACGTCGGATATCGGCAATTTCGAGGTGCGCCGCGCGTTGCCGACCGCCAAGCGCCGGCTGGTCGGGCCATTCATTTTCTTCGATCGCATGGGCCCGGCAATGTTGCGGGCGGGGCAGGCGGTCGATGTCCGTCCGCATCCGCATATCGGCCTGTCGACGGTCACCTATCTGTTCGATGGCGAAATGACCCATAAGGACAGCCTCGGTACCGGCATGGTCATCAAGCCCGGCGATCTCAACCTGATGACATCGGGCCGTGGCATCGTCCATTCCGAGCGCACGCCGGAAAATCTGCGCGGCAAGGAGTTTTCGCTGTCGGGCCTGCAGACGTGGCTGGCGCTGCCCGATGGCCATGAGGAGGTCGATCCCGCCTTTCTGCATGCAGGCGTCGAGACCATGCCGGAATTTTCCGACCGCGGCTATTCCGGCCGCGTGGTGATCGGCCGATGGCAGGGGCTGACATCACCGGTGCCCGTGCCGTCGGATACGCTCTATGTCGATCTCCGTATCGAGCCGCATTCGGCCTGTCCGTTCCATGCAGGCGCGGATGAGCGGGCGGCCTATATCCTCTCGGGGTCGCTCTCGGTGTCGGGCATCAGACACGAGGCCGACCAGTTGCTGGTCTTCCGCCCCGGCGACACCGTCGATCTGGTGACCGGCGACGAGCCCTGCCATGTCATGCTGTTCGGGGGCGAGACTATGGCTTCTAAGCGCTATATCTGGTGGAATTTCGTTTCGTCCTCCAAGGAGCGCATCGAACAGGCCAAGGAGGAATGGCGCACCGGCAGGTTCGATATCGTGCCGGGCGATGAAGAGGAATTCATTCCGCTGCCTGCGAATTGATACTTTGGATAGTTCAGGATTGATCATGATCGAGAATGCCTTGCCTCTTTACCGCGACCCCAGCAATCCCGGCGCAGCGGTCATTCCGCGCACGGAATGGGATACCGGGCCCTATAACCGCTGGACCTTCCAGAATGTCAGCGATCTCGTGCCGACGACCAAAGTCTGGCGCGGTCCGGGGCCGGCGTCGTCCTTGCCTGAAGCTCCAGAGGATATCGGCGAGATCCGCTTCACCCATGACGGTGCCGAGCGGACCATCTCTGAATTTCTTGACACGACATTCACCGACGGCTTTCTCGTCATGCATCGCGGCAAGGTGATTTCGGAGACCTATATGAACGGCATGCGGCCGCGCACGCTGCATCTGTCGCAGTCGGTCGGCAAGTCCGTTGTCGGCGCGGTCGCCGGCATCCTGATCCACCGCGGCCTTATCGACCCCATGGCGCCGCTCACGCAATACCTTCCGGAGCTCGAAAAGACCGGCTATCGCGGCGCGACCGTGCAGCACGTGCTGGATATGACCAGCGGCACAATTTTCGACGAAACCTATACCGCCGCCGATTCGCATGTCGCCAAGCTCGATGCAGCCTGCGGCTGGAAAGAGCGCAAGAGCGGCGACTGGCCGGAGACCGTCTGGCAGCTGATCCTGGAACTTACCGAGGCCGAGCGGCAGCATGGCCAGGCGTTCCAGTATCGCTCGATCGAGACCGATGTCCTGGCATTCGTGCTGCAGCGCGCGTCCGGCAGAATGCTCGCCGATCTGGTCAGCGAGGAACTCTGGGCGCCGCTCGGCGCGCAGGAGGATGCCTCGTTCACAGTCGATCCGGCCGGCTATTCGCTCGCCTGCGGAGGCTTCAACGCCACGCTGCGCGACTATGGCCGTTTTGCCCAGATGGTCACAAACAGTGGTGAATTCAACGGCCGGCAGGTGGTGCCGGGCGAGTGGTTGAAACGGACCCGCGAGAGCGGAAATCATGCGGTGTTCGGGGCCGATTACAAGATCGTGCTACCCAACGGCGCTTATCACAACCAGTTCTGGATCGAGGATGTCGCCCGGCCCGCACTGATGTCACGCGGTGTGTTCGGCCAGCTTCTATACATGGATCACACGGCGGAGTTCAGTGCGGTCAAGCTCTCGACCTGGCCGGATTATCTCAATCCGCGCAGGACCAAACTGACGCTCGCGGCAATCCATGCAATCCGGGATGCTCTGGGTTAAATCCGGGCGGAAGCTGATGCAAATCGACACATTCATTGAAAAATGAAGTGTTTACCTTTGCCCTCTTGACCGATTATCTGTAGTTTGACACCTCACGCCTTAATTTCCG
Organism: Rhizobium sp.; assembly: GCA_028290545.1. GTDB lineage: Bacteria > Pseudomonadota > Alphaproteobacteria > Rhizobiales > Rhizobiaceae > Rhizobium_E. The sequence goes on from JAQGJP010000088.1 coordinate 4,006, forward strand.
CTCCGTTTGCAGTTGAAAAAGGCTGACAGCAGAGAACATTTACGCCGATGCCATAATCGGTGACAGGACAATACGTGAGTCAAATGCCGCAAACCCCGCTTCTCGACAAGGTCACATACCCGGAGGATCTCCGGAAGCTCGATGACAGGGAGATGCCGGAACTCGCCGCACAGTTGCGGGTGGAAATGATCGATGCCGTCTCCAAGACCGGCGGGCATCTGGGCGCAGGTCTCGGCGTGGTGGAACTGACGATCGCCATCCACAAGGTGTTCAATACGCCCTATGACCGGGTGATCTTCGATGTCGGCCACCAGTGCTATCCGCACAAGATCCTGACCGGCCGTCGCGACCGCATCCGCACGCTGCGCCAGGAAAACGGACTGTCCGGTTTCACCAAGCGCGCCGAGAGCGAGTACGATCCGTTTGGCGCCGCCCATTCCTCGACATCGATTTCGGCCGGCCTCGGCATGGCTGTCGCCGCCGAGATGGACAATTCCAAACGCAATGTCATTGCCATTATCGGCGACGGCGCGCTGTCGGGCGGCATGGCATTCGAGGCGCTCAACAATGCCGGTTCGCTCGATGCGCGGCTGATCGTCATCCTCAACGACAACGACATGTCGATCGCCCCGCCGACCGGCGCCATGAGCGCCTATCTGGCGCGTCTCGCGTCCGGACGCACCTATCTGGGCATTCGCGAAATCGGCAAGAAGCTGACGGCCTATCTCGGCAAGAAGGTCGATCGTGCGATCACCCGTGCCGTCGAGCATGCGCGCGGTTACGTGACCGGCGGCACATTGTTCGAAGAGCTCGGATTCTATCATATCGGCCCGATCGACGGCCATTCCTTCGACCACCTGCTGCCGGTGCTCCGCAATGTCCGCGACAATGGCAATGGTCCTGTGCTGATCCATGTCGTCACCCAGAAGGGCAAGGGCTATGCGCCGGCGGAAGCCGCAGCCGATAAATATCACGGCGTCAACAAGTTCGACGTCATCACCGGCGCCCAGGCGAAAGCCAAGCCCAATGCGCCGGCCTACACATCCGTGTTCGCCGAAGCGCTGATCGAGGAAGCAAGACACGATCCGAAGATCGTCGGCATCACAGCCGCCATGCCCACCGGCACCGGGCTCGACAAGTTCGCCGAAGTTTTCCCCAAGCGTACCTTCGATGTCGGTATTGCAGAACAGCATGGGGTGACCTTTGCGGCCGGCCTCGCGGCCGAAGGGTACAAGCCGTTCGCGGCGATCTATTCGACTTTCCTGCAGCGCGCCTATGACCAGGTGGTGCATGACGTGGCCATCCAGGGCCTGCCGGTGCGCTTTGCGATCGACCGCGCCGGCTATGTCGGTGCCGATGGCCCCACACATGCCGGCTCCTTCGACACGACCTATCTCGCGACGTTGCCGGGTTTCGTGGTGATGGCCGCCGCAGACGAGGCCGAACTCAAGCACATGGTTCGCACGGCCGCCGCGTATGACGATGGCCCGATCTCATTCCGCTATCCGCGCGGCGAAGGCATCGGCGTCGAAATGCCGGTGCGCGGCGAAATCCTCAGGATCGGCAAGGGCAGGGTTGTCAAGCAGGGCTCGAAGGTGGCGCTGCTGTCCTTCGGCACGCGACTGGCCGATTGCCTGCTGGCGGCGGAAGATCTCGACGCTGCCGGCCTGCCGACGACGGTGGCGGACGCACGCTTCGCCAAGCCGCTGGATCTGGATCTCATCCGCCAGCTCGCCCGCCATCATGAAGTCCTGCTGACCGTCGAGGAAGGTTCGATCGGCGGGTTCGGCGCCCATGTTCTGCATTTCCTGGCCCATGAAGGCTTGCTTGACGGCCGGCTCAAGGTTCGGCCTCTGGTGATGCCCGACACGTTCATGGATCAGGCCAAGCCCGAGACGATGAACGCCATTGCCGGCCTCGACCGCAAGGGTATCGTCAAGACAGTGTTCGAGATACTCGGCCAGAAAGGCGTTGACCTGGGCGTTACCGCCTGATCACGGCGCCCCGCTCGGCACCAGCAGCAGAATGTCGAGCTCGCGTTCCGGACTGAAATCTGTCGCCGTCATCTGGAATGTTGTATCGCCGGTCTTCTTGACGCCCGTGCCGCAGAAGCTGACATAGTTGTCCGGCTCGCCTTTATCGACGGTCAGGGTGAACTTCTTGATCGGTCCCATCCAGTTGTTGCCGGTGGTCAGGATATAGGAAATCCAGTTCTCGAAATAATAAGGCTTTCCTTCGGCTGCATCTTCCAAAAGTTTTTGCGAAACTTTAACGAAAGCGTCGTCAACGCAGTATTTCTTCCTGTATTCCTCGTAGTATTGACCCTTTGGTTTTCCTTCGTCCAGGTATGTGATGGCGACGGTGCCGCCGACGCTGGTGCGATATTTATGCGAGACGTGGGTGTCCTTGCCAACCGGAAACGTCGTCTTCCACCAGTAGGCGGATTTGAGGGTCCAGAGAGGTATATAGGCCTTGACCGCCCCCTCGTCGGCGAAAATGTCCTGCGTGATCAGTCCCCGTGTCAGCCAGTCGTCAAGCGTATCCTGCGGCAGGGCCTTGAGTGCCGCGCGGGTCGCATCGCCAAGCGGGTTCAGCGGCACTTTGGCGGCCTTGACGATGTCCGTCATATCGATCGCCGCAGCATAGACGCTCTGCTGCAGGCTCGGCTTGATCTCTACGCCATCCTGAACGACGGAAAAGCCAAGGAAGTTGTCGCTCGCCGTATTGCCGGCATCGACCATTGCATCCATCTGGCCCTCGATGTCGGGCATCGGAAAGGCGACATAGGTGGTCACCGGCTTTTCGCTCGTATTGCGGTAGATGTAATCGACACGCACTTCCTTCGGGGAGATATAGAGCTTCTCCTCCTCCATGGAAATTTCGAAAGTCTTGACGAATTCGAGCCCGCCGGTCTTGAGCAGTGCGGTCGTGTCGTTGGCGAAGGCTTGTGTTGCACCAAGGCCCATCATCAGAGCGAAGGTAAGGGTCCGGATCATGCAGGCCTCCCGATTGCGATTTCGGGCACGCTATGAGGTGAGGTAGTCGACGGTCAACCGAATTATACCAAGTCTCGATGATGACAACCTATCGCTCCGGCGCGATAGGTTGTCATCATCGAGATTTGGTATCAATCTGCAAATGACAAGGCCCCCGGATTTCTCCGGAGGCCTGTCATCTTGGAACCGATTCGCTGCGCTCAAAATTCTTCCCAGCTGTCCGGGGCTGCGGCGGTCGATGTTCTCGCGGCAACCGCGGCGACCTTTCTTGGAGCCGGCATCTGCCTTGCTGGCGATGCACGGCGAACGGGCTCGGCCATCGCTCGCGCCGTCTGGCGCAATGCTGACGATTGAACCGAAGCGGCGGCCTGAAGCTTGAAATGTGAAACCAGTTCACGCAGCTTGGCGGCCTCCATCGCAAGGGACGCTGATGCGGCGGTCGACTGCTCGACCATCGCCGCGTTCTGTTGCGTCGTCTGGTCCATGGAATTGACTGCGGTGTTGACTTCAGCAAGGCCGGTGGCCTGTTCCTTGGCCGATGTCGCGATCGAGTCCATATGCATGTTGATGCCGGCGATCTGTTCGCCTATGGTTTTCAGCGCTATCCCGGTTTCGAGCACAAGTTTCACACCGCCTTCGACCTCGGCCGAGGATTTCTGGATATGTCCCTTGATTTCCTTGGCCGCTTGCGCCGAGCGCTGGGCGAGTTCGCGGACTTCCTGTGCGACGACCGCGAAACCCTTTCCGGCTTCGCCAGCACGCGCCGCCTCGACACCTGCATTCAGTGCAAGCAGGTTGGTCTGGAAGGCGATTTCGTCGATCACGCCGATGATGCTGGAAATCTGCTGCGAGGAGGTTTCGATGCGGCGCATCGCTTCTTCGGCATGGCTGACAACCTCGACGGATTTGGCGGCACTTTGATTTGCGTCTGTCGCAGCAGTGCGGGCTTCGTTGGTGCGTTTGCTGGAATTCGACACATTGGCGGTGATCTGATCGAGCGCCGCAGCGGTCTGCTCCAGCGAGGCAGCCTGCTGCTCCGTGCGCTTGGAAAGGTCGTTGGCGCCGGAAGAGATCTCCCGCGTGCCGTTGTCGATCGCCCAGATGCTTTCGGAAATCGATCCCAGCGTATCGCCAAGTTGTTTGACAGAGCTGTTGAAATCGTGGCGCAAGGCCTCGAAATCCGGCGCGAATGTTTCATCAATCTGGAAAGCAAGGTCGCCGGACGCGAGCCGCTTCAATCCGGCGGCCAGTCCTGCGGTGGCTGCCTTCAAACGCGCCGCTGCTTCGATTTCGGCGCTTTCCTGGGCCAGGATGCGGTCCTTTTCGGCTTGTAGCCGGCTGGATTCGGCCTCCCGCTCAAGACGTTTGTTGTCTTTTGCCGCCTGTCGGAAAATTTCCACGGCAGCCGCCATGGAGCCGATCTCGTCCGATCGGCCGATCCCGGGGCAGGCGATATCCGTGTTGCCGCCGGCAAGTTCTACCATACTGTCCGAAAGTTCACGGATGGGCTTGGTCACCATCCTTCGCGACAGGAGGAACAGACCGACCGCAAACAGAACTGTAATTCCGAACATGACTTTCAGCAGCGTGTCTATGATATCAGACGTAGCAGAGCTTTGCTTCGACGCCGCTTCGGAAACAGCATGGATCTTGTCGCCCGCGGTTTCCATTGCAGTTTCGAGGGCCGAGAACTGAGCCACGAAGTCCGCGAGCGATTTGACCGCGCCAGCCGGGTCGGTTTCGGTCAGATTGACGAGCTTGGTCGCGCTGTCGATATATTTGAGCAATGGCGCTTCGACGCCAGCCAGGACCTGCCGGGTCTCTGCATCGTTGGCGAGCGCATTGTTGGCTACGATCATCTCCCGGAATGATTTCACATGGTCGGCGAGGTCGGCCTTGACGCTGTCCCTACCGATGCCGCTTGCTGGATTTTCCGAAAGCAGGGCCGCAAACACATCCGCCCTGAGGGCGTCGTGCATCATGTCGGCCTGCATGTGATTGCGCAATACCTGTGAAGACAGACTCACGTCTGCACTATTGTTGGTCAACGTTGCCGCTGACCAGATGCCAACGCCTGTCGCACCGCCCGAAAGGGCAAATATCGCCAAGCTTGCAATAACAACTTTATGCTGAATTGACGCCATTGTTGTGGATCTCGCATAGGAGAGTTCTAAGCGGTCATAGTCGCAATTCGTACTTAATTTATACTAAACTTTAGACAATAAGTCTTTCGTTGGATCCGAGAAAAATTCACTGAAAATCCAGCCGATACCCGCGATTCCTGACGGAAAATGGCTCGAAAACCGTTCTATGGTTGTTCGTTGTCCCACTGCGGCCTTCCGATTGCACTGCTGTCAGCCGCGGTCCAGCGGCTCCGTGCCGGCCGGCTTGCCGTTGCGGTCGAGGCGGATTTTCTCGATCCGCGCCTCGGCGGCGTTAAGCAGCGTTTCGCAATGTTTCTTCAGCGCTTCGCCACGTTCGTAGATTTCGATCGACTGGTCGAGCGCCACATCGCCGCGTTCCAGCCGGCCGACGATCGTTTCGAGTTCGGCGACCGCCTGTTCGAATGAGAGGCTCGATACCTCGGTCTTGTCAGGTGCGCCAGTCATTCTCAGCCTTTCATCAGTCGGGCAATATGCAGGCCCGCCGATTCGGCCAGCCCCTCGAGATCATAGCCGCCCTCCAGCACGCTGACGAGGCGATTGGAGGCATATTTGCCGGCGATGTCCATCAGTTTCCCAGTGATCCAGTCGAAGTCGTCTCCGACGAGATTGATCTGCGCCAGGGGATCGCGGTGGTGCGCGTCGAAGCCGGCGGAAAGGAGCACCAGGTCGGGCCGGAAATTCTCAAGCGCCGGCAGAACACGACTGTTGACCGCCTCGCGAAAATTGTCGCCTTCCGTATACGGGCGGAGCGGCGCGTTGACGATATTGCCGACGCCGGTCTCGTCCTTGGCGCCCGTGCCGGGATAAAGTGGCATCTGGTGCGTGGAGCAGTAGAGCACGCTCGGATCGTTGTAGAATATATCCTGCGTGCCATTGCCGTGGTGGACGTCGAAATCGATGATCGCGACCCGCTCGACGCCATGCATCTTCTGTGCGTGCCGGGCAGCGATCGCCACGGTGTTGAACAGGCAAAAGCCCATCACCTTGTCATGTTCGGCGTGATGGCCGGGCGGACGACCGGCAACGAAGCCATTGTCGGCAGCACCTGAAAATACATCGTCGACGGCCTGCATTGCGCCGCCGATTGCCGTCAGTGCCGCCTTGAGGCTCTCGGGGCCGGCATGTGTGTCGGCCTCGATCTGCTTGATGCCTTCTTCAGGCATCGAGCGGATGACGTGGATAAGATGGGCTTCGGGATGAGCGAGCAACACCGCATCCTCGTTGGCCGTCGGTGCTTCCACCCTGTCGAGCGCGGCAAAATGCGGATGTTCGAGCGCCGCGTTGAGCGCCCGCAAGCGGTCCGGCCGCTCGGGATGTCCCTCCGGAACCTGATGCTGGAGAAAGACGGAATGTTCGTAAAGCCGCGTTGTCATGGCTGACTGTATATCCCCTGGGGTTTGCACCGTCCATCGGAGAGAGGAAGTTTCAACAGGAGCTTATGCAGCCCCCTCGGCGTTCCAAAAACGACATGCGTTTTCAGATGGCGGATTGACAACACCGACACGGTTTGTGACACATGAAGAAATATTAACCACATATGACGGAGGTCTCCGATGGCTTACACGATTGCTGCCAAAGGCGCGCAAACCCTTGAAAATCTTGTCGGCGGTACCTTCGCCCGCAAGGCTGCCATCACAATTGTCGGCAGCCTGTTCCTGGCGGCGCTGTCGCAGATCAACGTGCCATCCTATCCGGTGCCTGTGACGTTGCAGACACTCGGAGTGATGCTGATTGGCCTGACATTCGGCTTGCGCCTGGCAACGGCCACGGTCGCGCTTTACCTGATCGAGGGCTTTGTCGGCTTTCCGGTTTTCGCGGGCTTTGCCTTCGGTCCGGCCGTGTTCGTCGGCGGCACTGCAGGCTACCTGTTCGGCTTCCTGTTCGCCGCCGCGCTGATGGGCTTTATGGCCGATCGCGGCGTCACTAAGACTATCGCCGGCATGGTGGCGACGCTGGTCGTCGGCGAAGTGGTGATTTTCGGTCTCGGCATTGGCTATCTCACCTATCTATACGGCTTCGACAAGGCACTGGCTTACGGCCTCTATCCCTTCGTCCTCGCCGATCTCGTCAAGATGGGTCTGGCGACATTGATCGCCGCCGGCGTCATCAAGGGCGCATCCCGCTTTGCCCAGCTCTGAGAGCGACGCTATCGATTATTCCAACATGGTGCCCGTGCGTTTGCGCGGGCACCATTTTTTATGCATTCTCACCTATCGCGGCCATGGCTATACGCCGGCATTCGTGGAGAACATGTCGGAGATCGTCGAACAGATCGAGCAAGGCAGGCCGCTCACGCTGATCGAGGGCCCTGACGATATCTGCAACGGATTAACGCCGGAATGCCGCGAGATCTGCTATCACGACTGCAGCAAGCCATCCACATCGGAAATGGACCTTCTCGCCAGCGATGCGGTCAAGCCACTCCTGCCGCTGCACTCCGGAGATCCGTTCGTCCTTGACCGCAATCATGTGGACATGATGCGCAAGCAGTTTGCCGATGGATCAATCCGCCGCGCCTGCGAGCAATGTTCATGGAATGAATTCTGCACCAGCATAGCGTTGGAAGGCTTTTCCGGCGTCAAGCTGTTTGCTCCGGCCTGATCTGGACTTCGGTTTACTGGTTCAGCATCTCGCAATTGTCAAGCACGCCGTCTGCCGGCATATGGCCGGGAACGCAGAAGATTCCGCCCCAGTGATAGCCGACGCCCTTGGAACTGCTGACCTTGAACCACTTGTAGCTGTCCATCCAGACGCCGGTATCCTCAATGATTTGGATCGCGTCGCCCTTGGCCATGCTGGCTTGCTTGGCGAATTCCATGCCCGGACCCATGCGCAACTGGCCGCCATAGGAGTAGCCCTCCATGCCGACGGCGCTGAAAGTATTGGTCTGCTGCGTGTCCTGCTCCTGTTCGGTCGCCTCGCGCTCACCCTCGATATTGGTCTGCGTGATGCCAGTGCATTCCTGGGGGATTCTGTCCCACATGCCCGCGTCCTCAAAGCACTTGCCGAGCGATTGGTTGCCGCACATTTCGCCAACATGTTGCGCGCATTGCTCGTCGTTCATCTGCGCATAGGCCGCGCCCGAAAAACCATATGCCGCCAGCGCCGCAAGCATCATGATGCCTGTAAATTTCCTCATCGCCCGCTCGCTCCCCGCATGGATCGGCCATGATAGCTGGCCGCTTTACCCTATCGCTATTCATGGAATAAATCTGCGGAATCGCAAGCGAAGATCTAACGCCTGGCCGGTTCCCCCAATAAAAGTCTGGCGAGCCTTGCGGGGTCAGACCCATTCCAGCCGGCCATCCGCATATTTCAGCAACTTGTCCTGGGGGATGTCGAGGCGCGCGGCGTCGGATTTGTCCAGCGTGCCCGTGAGCTTGAAAATGCAGCGGATAACGCCGCCATGGCAGATGGCGACGGTCGGGCGATCAAGCTCCTTCAGCCAGGAACCGACGCGCCAGGACAGGATTTCGTAGCTCTCGGCATGCTCGCCCGGCGGGACGAAATCCCATTTGCGGGCCTCGCGCTCCTCGATTTTCTCGGGCGTGGTCAAGGCGATTTCCGCATTCGTCCAGCCTTCCCAGTCACCGAAGGAAATTTCCTTGAGCCGCTGATCGATCGTATAGCCACCGGGATCGAGACCTGCGGCGACACGAACGCGTTCCATTGTCTCGCGAGCCCGGTACAGCGGGCTGCAAACGAATTGATAGGCGGAAAGATCGTCGGCGAGACGTCGCAGGCTAAGGCCGTTCCCGGTCGCCTGCCGGCGCCCGAGTTCATTCAGCGGTATGTCCTGCTGGCCCTGCAGCCGGTATTCGGCATTCCAGTCGGTCTGGCCGTGACGAATGATGAACGTGGTCACGACCGTCTCTGCAGCTATTCTTTGGCGACGGAAATATCCGGCGCATCGACCGCCTTCATGCCAACCACATGGTAGCCGCTGTCGGCGTGATGGATTTCGCCGGTCACCGAACGCGACAGGTCGGAGAGCATGTAGAGTCCGACATCGCCGACCTCTTCGATCGTCACCGTTCGACGGAGGGGGGCGTTGTATTCGTTCCACTTGAGGATATAGCGGAAATCACCGATGCCGGAGGCTGCCAGCGTCTTGATCGGGCCGGCCGAAATCGCATTGACGCGGATGTTCTTCGGACCGAGATCGACTGCGAGATATTTCACGCTGGCTTCCAGCGCTGCCTTGGCGACGCCCATGACATTGTAGTTCGGCATCACCTTCTCGGCGCCGTAATAGGTCAGCGTCAGCATCGACCCGCCATCGGTCATCATTTTTTCCGCGCGCCGGGCGACCGAGGTGAAGGAGAAAACGGAAATCTGCATCGTCTTTGCGAAATTTTCGGGCGACGTATCGACATAGCGGCCAGTCAATTCATCCTTGTCGGAGAAGCCGATGGCATGAACGAGGAAATCGAGCTTGCCCCATTTGGCCTCGAGCTCCTGGAAAACTGCATCGATCGTGGCTTCGTCGCTGACATCGCAATGACCGGCCAGAATACCGCCGACTTCCGCTACCAGCGGCTCGACACGCTTCTTCAGCGCATCGCCCTGGTAGGTGAATGCGCTTTGGCCGCCTTGTGCATGAATGGCCTTGGCAATACCCCAGGCGATGGAGCGGTTATTGGCGACACCCATGATGAGGCCGCGCTTGCCCGCCATCAGTCCGGCAGATTGAACCATGAAGACCCCTCCAGAAACAGAAACTCTATTTCGGCCTATGGCACAGGCTGACCGGCGGTTCAAGCCGCGGGCAAATCATCAAATGTTAGCAGTGGCAAGATTTGGTGTATTTGCCGGCAAAAGCACGGGCTCGTGGCACTTTTCTCAACAAGCCTGTCATTGAACCGTCACAGATAAAGACCTTCGCGCAGGGAGCGCATCAGATCGATGATCTTCTGGTCGGGGCGATCCCAAAGCAGCACGCGGACTTCGGCAATCAGATTGCCGCGCATGCCGTGACCCTTCGGCAGCCCGCGACCGGCAATCGTCGCCTTGTAGTTCGAGCCGGTCCAGGGCGGGATCGTCACTTTCATCTCGCCATCCGGCGTGTCGACTTTCGCCTCGCAGCCCAGCACCGCATTTTCGATGTCGATATCGACATATGTCAGCAGATCGTAGCCGTAGTGACGGTACCATCTGTGCGGCTTGATGCGCAGCGTGGCAACGACGTCGCCGCGCTTGACGCTGGGCAGGCGATGACCATGACCCTCAAGGCGAATCTGCGTTCCGTCCCTGGCGTCGTCGGGCATGGTGATGCCGAGCAGCTTGCCATCCGGCAGCGTGGTCGATGGATTGACCCGACCCAGGATGTCTTCGATCGATACCGGGATGTCGACACAGAGATCGGGCGCCTTTTCCGGTGGCGGTACGCTCCCGGTCAGTCGCTTGATCACATAGGTGATGAGCTCGATCGCGGGGGAAGGGCGCGGCTCGTGTCCCGTCTCGTTGGGCCTTTCGCCATGTCGTTCGGCGGCCGGAGCGGGTTCTTCGGCATGCTTTGCCACCTTCGGCTCGGACTGTGGCGGCGGGGGAAAGGGAGCGCCTGATCTCGGCTCGGTCCTGGGCTCATTCGCCTTGTGGGTTCCGAAAATCTTGGCGACCACGTCTTCTGCGGCATTATCCTTGTCGGCGGCCGGAGGCTCGCTCCTGGCAGCTTGCGCGGCTGCGGCGGCATTTGCCCGGGCCTCGGCGCGTGCCCTTGCCTCTGCGGCAGCGTGGGCTTCGGCTGCGGCGCGGGCTTCCGCCTCTGCGCGCGCCCGCTCGGCCCGCTGTTCCATGAAGGTCTTTTCCTTGCCGCCCCTGCCGGCGCCGGCGCGCGCGCGCGCCTGATCGAACAGCCGGCGCTTGTCCGGATCCTTCAACAGATCATAGGCGCGGCCGGCCTCGGTGAATCGGCTCGCGGCCTGCGGATCATCGGGATTCTGGTCGGGATGCAGCGCCTTGGCGGTCATACGCCAAGCCGACTTGATCTCCTGCTGGTCGGCATTCTTGTTGACGCCAAGAATGGAATAGGGGTCACGCATTGAAATCTACCCTCTCGCAGTCGGCCGGCATGTCCACGATCCTTCCCCCGGAATGTCAGCCGACTTCTTTGAAATTGATCATCTGCCATTCTCCGCTGCCGACAAGGCAGGCCTTGCCGTCGAAATTCGAAATGCCGCGATAGGAATGGCGTGTGGTCTTGAATACCCGGCACGTGTAGCTGCCGTTATTTTCTTCCGTAATCGTCGTGATCACACCGGCGCTGCCGGTACTGGTATTGGCCCAGGGGATGGAAACCGCGCCGGGGCTGGAAATGTCGGCCGAACTGACGGCATTGCGAACGGTCGATTCGTCCGATACCGAGTCCGGTTGAGCCTGGTAGCTGGTCTGCACCGCACTCGTCGTCAGCTTCTTGTCTGTTGTATTGAATCCGGGCATGCCGAGACCGTCACCCATGCAAGCGGAAAGCAAAAGAGGAGCGCCTGCTGCGGCCACTATTCGTGCCACGGCAGCAATAAAATCCTTTTTGGTGCCAACCGGCTTTGATATGTGTCCCAATAGCTACGGCCCGATCGACTCTAACATTGACATAGGCATTAGGCGGATCATGAGTGAAAATGAGTTAAGAACCGGTGACTTTACCGAAGAAGATCAGCCTTTTTCTCTGTTTGGCACATGGCTGAAGGACGCTGAAGCCTGTGAAATCAACGATCCGAATGCCCTGGCGCTGGCAACCGTCGATGCCGAAGGCATGCCCAACGTCCGCATGGTTTTGCTCAAGGGCTTCGATTCGGACGGCTTCGTGTTCTACACCAACTATGAAAGCCAGAAGGGACAGGAACTTCTCGGCCAGAAAAAGGCGGCCATGGTCTTCCACTGGAAATCGCTGCGCCGGCAGGTGCGGATCCGGGGCGATATCGAACTGGTAAGCGATGCCGAGGCGGACACCTATTACGAAAGCCGGCCGCGCGGCAGCCGTATCGGGGCCTGGGCGTCCAAGCAATCGCGACCGCTCGAAAGCCGCTTCGCGCTGGAAAAGGCAGTGGCGGAATATACGATGAAGTTCGGCATCGGTGCGATCCCGCGCCCCGAGCACTGGTCAGGCTTCCGCCTGAAGCCGGTCTCGTTGGAATTCTGGCACGACCGGCCGTTCCGCCTGCATGACCGGCTCGAATTCCGCCGCAACGGCGAAGGCTGGGACAAGGTGCGGATGTATCCTTGACTCAGGACCCCTCCCGACCCTGCTCACAAGGGGGAGGGCTTAACGCGTTGAATCTCTTCGCTAGATCTCAAACCTTGCCGGCCTGGAAAGTCTTGTTTTGGGACGAGGGCGTTTCGCCAAGTTAAGTCCTCCCCCCTTGTGGAGAGGACTTAGGAGGGGTCCTTGGTTTACCCCATCAGCTTGAACGGCAGTCCTGAAGCCAAGGCCCCGACATAGCGGGCTTTCTGGTAATGGCCGTTCAGCGAGATACGCGGCGTCGCCGTCAGATCCGAGGCATGTTGCGGACCAAGCGTGCCGGGCCGCGTTGTCACCGCGATATCGATCCCGAGCGATCTCAACATACCGCGCTCGCGTTGCGACACGGAGCGCTGATCGCCATAGGGATAGGCGAAACTCTTCGGCTCTACCCCGACGATCTCGGTGACTCGGTTCACGGATTCGGCGATCTCCCGTTCGGCCTCCTGCGCCGAAAGCCGCGCCAGCCCCCGATGACTGACGGTGTGCGCTCCGTAGGTGACCAACGGATTTTCAGCCAATGTCCGTAACGCGTCCCCCCGCATCGTCAGCGTTCGCGTGATGCCAAGCGGATCGATCCCGGCCTTGCTCGCAGCATCATCGAGCCGGCCGACGGCCTGCGTTTCATCGGCGTTGTTGATGAAATCGGCGATGCGATTGAAGGCAATCAGCTTCTGCGGATTCGTTGCCGCTGCCACCGTTTCCGGTCCGTTTCCGAAATCGAACTGCAGCCTGTCGATCTGGTTGAGAACCATATCGATCGTCTCCCACCACATGGAATGGGTGGCATCGACGAAACCCTTGGTCAGGAAGATGGTGAATGGCACGCCATATTTGGTGAAGATCGACGCGGCAAACTCGGCATTGTCGCGATAGCCGTCATCCAGCGTGAAGCAGGCGAAAGGCGTGGTCTCCGGGCTGGAAAGCCGGCTTGCGATGTCCTCGATCCGGATGAACTGATAGCCCTCCCGCTTCAGGGCCAGGATCGCGGTTTCCAGGAACTCGGGCGTGATATCGAGAATGTCGTTCGGCTGGAAAGCATTGGAAGCGCGCGGCCGGACGTGATGCAGCGTGAAGATCGCCCCGCGCCCACGCGCAGCCTTGCCGACGCCCATCGACGACATCAGAGCCGCCGCTTCCAGCCCGGAGGAGATGATGGCACGCTTGATCAGCGGCTTGGCAATGGTCTTCAACTGAGAAAGCATGGAGCGGCCACCGATCGAGCGATTAAGATCGCCGGAGCCTAGCAGCCGCCTGTTAATCCAAACTGAATCGGGATTTATTCGACGATCTGAAGATCGTTGATGACGCGCTTGCCGTCGGTATCCGTGTAGAACACCACGACCTTGACGCCCTTCTTGAGCCCGTCGAAATTGAACTCTTCCGGCGCCTGATATTTCTTGCCGTCATTGAGAACGAGGGTCAGGTGATCTTCATCGACACCCTCGATCACACCTTCGATATCGGCGCTCTCGGCGAAACCGTTGATCGGAAACAGGAAGCCGGCTGCCGCCAGAAGAAGTGCGAAAATGATACGCATCTTTGATCCCCCTTCAGGTGTTTTCCTCAACATTCGCGTAACCATGTCTTCTCCCTCGATTGTGGCAAATTTTTTTCCGGAAAGTGATTTTTCAAACCGCCCAGTCTAAAGTGTTAACAGGAATAATGTGTTCTTCAAGCAGGGCTGGATCGTTTGCGAAACGTTCAACACTGTATCTTCATCTTTCGCGGTGGCGATTTGTGAAAACCGCTTCAATTTTTACTGCACAGGCTCTATGAGTGGCCCAAATTTTTGGGAACGGGGCCGCTGCGGCGCCCGCTCGGCGGTAGAGATCTCATGTCGCACAACACATTCGGTCATCTTTTTCGCGTTACGACCTGGGGCGAAAGCCACGGTCCGGCGCTTGGTTGCGTGGTGGATGGCTGCCCGCCCGGTCTGCGCTTCACGCTCGCCGAGATCCAGCAATGGATGGACAAGCGCAAGCCCGGCCAGTCGAGCTTCGTCACCCAGCGCCGCGAGGATGACATCGTCAAGATCCTCTCCGGCGTCATGCCCGATGCCGATGGCGAAACGTTTGTCACCACCGGCACGCCGATCTCGATGCTGATCGACAACACCGACCAGCGCTCCAAGGATTATGGCGAGATCGCCCGGCAATATCGTCCGGGACACGCCGATTTCACCTATGACCTGAAATACGGCATCCGCGATTATCGTGGCGGCGGACGTTCCTCGGCCCGCGAAACGGCAGCGCGCGTGGCGGCCGGCGGTATCGCCCGCAAGGTGGTGCCGGGCCTGATCGTCCGTGGCGCTCTGGTGCAGATCGGCATTCACAAGATCAACCGCGACAACTGGGATTGGTCCGAAGTCGGCAACAATCCGTTTTTCGCGCCCGACAAGGACATCGTGCCGGTATGGGAGGACTATCTCTCCGGCATCCGCAAGAAGGGGTCATCGGTCGGCGCCATCATCGAAGTCGTGGCGGAGAATGTGCCGGCCGGCATCGGCGCACCGATTTACGGCAAGCTCGACCAGGATATTGCCGCGGGCCTGATGTCGATCAATGCCGTCAAGGGCGTCGAGATCGGCAACGGTTTCGGCGCCGCCGAGATCACCGGCGAGGAAAATGCCGACGAGATGCGCATGGGAAATGACGGCCAGCCGATATTCCTGTCCAACAATGCCGGTGGGGTTCTCGGCGGCATTGCCACGGGCCAACCGGTCATCGCGCGTTTTGCAGTCAAGCCGACATCGTCGATCTTGGCCGAGCGCCGGTCGATTGATGCAGACGGCAAAAATGTCGATGTCCGCACCAAGGGACGCCACGACCCTTGCGTCGGTATCCGTGCCGTGCCTGTCGGCGAGGCGATGCTGGCATGTACGATCGCCGATCACTATTTGAGGGACAGGGGCCAGACCGGC